>NZ_JBXAOD010000002.1:0-739236 GCF_058802405.1 Rhodoferax sp. GW822-FHT02D07 | reverse complement strand
GCGATGTAGGTGAGCAGGTAGATGCCCACGATCAGGCCCAGGGGCTTCAAGCCAATGCTGGGCAGGCCGCCTATGCACACGCCGAAGATGAGGTTGGCCAGGATGATGAAGACCAGGGGCTTCCAGGCAAAGCGGCCTATCTTGTCGCCGTCGGTCTGGGGCCCCATGGTGCTTTTGACAGCAATGGCGATGCCAAGAATGCCGAGGAGCACGCCCAGGATGAGAGGGAAATAACCTGGCCCCATCCTGGCTCCGCTACCCAGGCTGTATTGGCTTGCACCTATGGCAAATCCTCCGCCCAGGACGGTAAACATCAGGCCTGAGAAAAAGTCCTTCTGGCTTCGGATCATGGCTGCGGGCTCACAGGTGGAATAACGAGAAATGGCAGGGCGCGTTCAGGGCTTCACGGCGGCGAGCACCCGGTCCACCATCACGCCAGCCTGCCCCAGGTTGTTCATGGGGTCGCAGAAGCTTTCCAGTTGGGCGCGGGTGACGTGCTTGTTGATCTCGGGATGTTCGGCCAGCAGTTCGATGAGGTGGCGCTTTTGCTTGAGCGCTTCACGGCAGATGTCGTAGACCAGGTCGTGCGCGTATTCGCGGCCGATGTAGGGGCCCAGGCCCATCATCACGGCTTCGGACATGACCAGTCCGTGGGTCATGTCGATGTTGCGGCGCATTTGCGCGGCATCCACTTCCAGGCCGGCCAGGATGAACTTGGTCTGCTTGAGTGCGCCCGACATGAGGCAGAAGATTTCGGGCATGGCCACCCATTCGATCTCCCAGGGGCCGGTGGAGCGCTCGTGGTCCGCCACCATGGCATCCATGAGGGAGGCTGCCAACTGGCGCACGACGGAAATGTTGGCGTGGATGTAGAGGCAGGAAATGGGGTTACGTTTTTGCGGCATGGTGGACGAGGAGCCACGACCGGGCGCAAAGGGCTCGAACACTTCGGCCACCTCGGTTTGCATGAGCAGCTTCACGTCCATCGCGATCTTGCCCAGCGAACCGCCGACGATGCCCAGGAAGGCACCGACTTCTGCAAAGTTGTCACGCACGGTGTGCCAGGAGATGAGGGGCTGACCCAGACCCAACTCCTTCATCAAACCGGCTTGGGTTTCCATGGCGCCTTTTTCCAGCGAGGACAGCGTGCCCGAGGCGCCGCCGAACTCGCCCACCAGTACGCGGGGTTTGAGCTGTTGCAGACGCTCACGGTGGCGTTCGATGCCAGCCAGGATGCTGGCCATCTTGTAGCCGAAGGTGATGGGGGTGGCCTGCTGCAAATTGCTGCGGCCAATGATGGGTGTGTTGCGATGGGCCTTCGCCAAGGCGGCCAGTGAATCAGAAATGTCCTTGAGGTCGGCTTCCACCAGCGCCAAGGCCTCGCGGATCTGGAGGACGGCTGCGGTGTCGGTGATGTCCTGGGTGGTGGCACCCCAATGGCAATACTCGCCGAGCTTGTCGCGGCAGTTGGCGTTGATCTGGTTGACCACGGCGATGATGGGGTAGCCGATCTGTTCGGTCTTGGCCTTGAGTTTGACCCAGTCGATCTGGCTCAGTTCGCAGTTTTTGACGATCTCATCGGCCGCTTCCTGGGGAATGAGCCCCAGCTCGCCCTGTACCTTGGCCAGGGCGCGTTCGATGTCCAGGTATTTGGCGGTGCGGTTTTCGTCAGACCATACTTGGCGCATGGCTGCGTCGCTGAAGATGTCGCCGAAGATCTTGGAGTCGATGATGGTGGATGGCATGGTGCTTCCTTGTGGTGAATGTGTGGGTTGGGCGCCGGATCTAGGTGTGGGACTGATGGCGTTGCTGGCGCTCCAGGATCTCTTGCGCTTGAAGGTAGACGGGACGGTCCACCATCTTTCCGTTGACCTGTAGCGCACCCGTGGGCGCCTGCGTTGTTTGCGCTGCGCCCCAGGCCTGCACGACCTGAGTGGCCCATTCCAAGTCTGCGGCGCTCGGCATAAGGGCCTGGCGGACGGCTGCCAGCTGGTTGGGGTGAATGCACATCTTGGCGCCGAAGCCGGCGCGCAGGGCCTGCGCCATATCGCCTTGGGTGTCGGCAATTTGGAGAGACGGTGTGACACCTGCCACTGGCGCGGGCAAACCCGCTGCGCGCGAGGCGAGGACCAATTGGGCAGCGGCGAAGACCAGGGTTGGGCTGTCCGCCGGAACATTCAGATCCACCATGAGATCCAGCGCGCCCAGGGCAAGGCGACTGACGGCGGGGTGTGATGCCAAGCCGGGGCAGGCCTGAATGCCGGCCGCGGTCTCTACCAGGGCGAGCAGTTCGGTTTCAGGCTGCATGGAGTCGCGCACGGCCTGGAGCTGGCTGCCACTTTCACTCTTGGGAAGCATGGCACCGCAAGGCGGCAGGTCTCGGAGCAGTTGCAGATCAAGGGCGAAATCGGCGCTGCTTGCCGCGTTGATGCGGATCAGCATGCGATGTGCCGGCAGGCCAGGGGCTGCGGCACGCAGCCATTCGGAGATAGCTTGCCGTGCGGCACCTTTGTCGGCTGGTGCAACCGCGTCCTCCAGGTCCAGGATGACGCGATCGGCCTCGCTGGACGCTGCCTTGTGAAATCGTTCCGGGCGGTTGCCGGGAACGAAGAGGTAGGTGTAAGGGGTACCGCTGCCCATGGCGTATTCAGACTGCGCCTTCTGCGCGCAGTGCCTCGATCTGTGTCGGGGTGTAGCCGAAGTGGCCGAGGATGGCGTCCGTGTGCTGTCCCAGCGCAGGCACAGCGTCCATGCGGGCAGCGCCATGGTGCCAACTACCGGGAGGCAATAGGGCCGGGACATGGCCTTTGGGGGTGTCTACCGTTGTCCAGCGCTGGCGTGCCTTGAGTTGCGGGTGATCCCAGACTTCGGCCATGGTGTTCACTTGCGCGTTGGCGATACCCGCGTCTTCCAGCCGCTGCGCGACTTGTGCCGCCGTCTGGCTGGAGAAGGCCTGCAGTATCAACGCGGACAGTTCGGTACGCTGCGCGCTGCGTTTGGCGTTGCTGGAGAAGCGGTCTTCGCTTGCCAGCTCGGGTTGAAGCAGCACTTTCTCGCAGAACACTTTCCATTCCCGCTCGTTCTGCAGGCCCAACATGACAGTTTTTCCATCGCCTGCCGCAAAGGGGCCGTAGGGGTAGATGGTGGCGTGGCTGGCACCGGTGCGGGCAGGGGGGGCGGCTCCCTCAAAGGCGTAGTAGAGCGGGTAGTTCATCCACTCGCCCAGCGCCTCCAGCATGGAAATATCGATGCGCTGCCCCTGGCCCGTCTGTTGCCGATGCATGAGTGCAGCGAGTATGTTGGTGTAGGCATACATGCCCGCAGCGATGTCCGCAATGGAGGGGCCGGCTTTGGAGGGCGTGTCGGGGGTGCCGGTGACCGAAACGAATCCGGCTTCGCTCTGGATCAGCAGGTCATAGGCTTTCTTGTCACGATAGGGGCCGTCGCTGCCGTAGCCAGAAATGTCGCAGACGATGATGCCTGGCTTGGCTTCGGAGAGCGCTTCGTAGGACAAGCCCAGCCGCGCGGCAGCGCCGGGTGCCAGGTTCTGTACGACAACGTCAGCCTCTTCGAGAATCAGGCGCATCAGCAGCTTCTGGGCTTCCGGGTGCTTGACATCCAGAGTGAGACTTTCTTTGGAGCGGTTGGTCCACACGAAGTGCGATGCGAGGCCGCGCACACGTTCGTCGTATCCACGGGCGAAGTCTCCAACTCCGGGGCGCTCCACCTTGATGACGCGCGCGCCCAGGTCAGCGAGCTGGCGTGTTGCGAAGGGCGCTGCGATGGCATGTTCCAGCGTGACAACGGTAATGCCTTGGAGTGGTTGCATGGCGATAGGGAGATGTGACGGTTTCAGGCGATCGTGGCGGTGGCATCCATGGTCAGGAAGCCTTCGTGGTCCCTGCCCCACAGGTGCACCGTCTTGCCATCGGGCGACGGCTGGCCGTGCACCGAGAAGGAGTGGATGTCAAAGGTCGGGCGTACTGCCTTGAATTCGAAATGCGTGACCACCGCGTGTGGCAGATTGCTGCGCAGCAGATCCATCAACAGGGTCGCAATAAGGGGGCCGTGAACGACCAGGCCAGGGTAGCCCTCAGTCTCGGTGACGTACTTGCGGTCGTAGTGGATACGGTGTCCGTTGAAGGTGAGTGCCGAATAGCGGAACAGCAGCACGTCGTCGGGAACAATGTGTCGCTCCCAGGCGGAACCCACGGGTGCCACAAGAGGCGCAGGCGTGACGTCCTCGGGGTTGGGCATGTCCCGGTAGACGATGTTGTGGTGTTCGGTCAGCGCAGGGGCTTGCTCTGCATTCCGGTGAATTTCGTGCCGAACCTTGACGAAAATGAGTTTCCCGGTGCGTCCGGTCTTCTCCTTGACGTCCGCGATGGTCGAGGTACGGCGCAAGCTGTCACCGATCAACAGTGGTGTGTGGAAGGTGAAGTCGCTGCCGGCCCACATCCGCCGTGGCAGGGGGACAGGGGGGAGGAAGCTACCGCGCTTGGCGTGTCCATCCGCACCAATCTCGGACTGTGCGTACATGGGCAGGAAGTACAGCCAGTGCCACAAATAGGGCAGGGGCGTACCGCTGGCAGGCCGTTGCCCGGCGAGAGGGGCGGGCCAGTCCAACGTCGCAGCCAGGGCAGCATACGGAGTGGCCGTGGCCACGTCCTCGATGGTTTCGGTTCGACCGATCCAGTCTTGAAGATGCATGACGAACCCTCGGCTTAGTCAATCTGGATCTTGGCCGCGGTGACCACGGACTTCCAGTGCACGGCTTCTTTTTTGACAAAAGCCTTCAGCTGCTCTGGCGTTCCCGTTTCGACTTCGGCGCCCTGGTCTTCAATCTTCTTTTCGGTGGCCTTGTCGTTCAGAACGGCATTGATCTCCTTGTTCAGCCGGTCGATGATCGCCTTGGGCGTCTTTGCGGGCGCAAACATGGCGTACCACTGTGACATGTTCACATTGGAAATGCCCTGTTCCGCCAGCGTGGGAAGGTCTGGCATGGCCGTCGAGCGCTTTTCACCAGCAATCCCGATGGCGCGCAATTTGCCTCCCTTGACCTGTGGGAAGGCAGTGAACATGCTGGGAAACATGAACTGGGTGCTACCGGCAATGGTGTCGACGATTGCTGGTGCGGAGCCCTTGTAAGGCACTCCCTGGACGTCCAGTCCTGCTGCCATCTTGAACATTTCACCGGCAATGTGTGGCGCTGTCCCGTTACCTGCGCTGGCGTAGTTGAAGGTGTTGGGCTTGGCCTTGATGAGGGCAACCAGTTCCTTGACGTTTTTGGCGGGTACGTTGTTGTTCACCACCAGCACGGTGGGAGAGGCGGCAACCATGCCAATGGGTTCGAAATCGGTTACCGGGTCGTATTTGAGTTTCTGGAGGGCAGGATTGATCCCATGGGTGGCGATATACCCAAACATGATGGTGTAGCCATCCGGTGCTGCACGTGCCACGTACTCCGAAGCGATGGCGCCCGCTGCCCCCGCCTTGTTGTCGATGATGACGGGTTGCCCTAATTTTGCACTCAGACCCTGCCCAATGATGCGGGCAATGGCGTCATTGGCACCACCCGCCTGGGTGGGAACCACGATAGTGATGGCTTTCTCGGGCCAGCTCTGGGCCCATGTTGCGCTTCCTGTCAGTGCGCAGATGGCAAGCAGGGTGGCACGCAGTGGTGTCTTCGGCATAGCTGTCTCCTTGTGTTTGTGGGCGGATATTGCACATATTTGAAAATTCTGTGAATTGCAACTTTTGTTAGTATTGCTGCATGGCACGCATTAATTTCGACTTGCAGCAATTGCAGGCTTTTGTCGCTGTGGCGGAGCGGGGCAGCTTCCGCGCCGCTGCGGAGGAGATTCATCTTTCCTCTCCGGCGTTGAGCCGGCGCATCGAACGGCTGGAGAGCATCCTGGGCGCCAAGCTGTTCAATCGCACCACGCGGGACGTGCGCCTGACGCCGCTGGGACGAACCTTTCTGGATCGCGCGCGCGCCGCACTGGATGATCTGGAGGCGGCCATGCTCGGCATTTCCGATATCGCCGGCAGCCGCACGGGGCGCGTTACCGTGGCGTGTGTGCCATCCGCCGCACTGCACTTCCTGCCCTCGGTAGTGAGGTCTTTCTCAGAGCGTTTCCCACAGATACGGATTCGCCTCATGGACGACGCGGCCGGGCAGGTGCTGGCCAGTGTTTTGTCGGGCGAATGCGACTTCGGCATTAGCTTCATGGGAAACCAGGTGCCGGGCGTGGAGTTTGAACCCATCCATGACGACGAGTTTGTACTTGCGATGCCTCGCGCGCATGCATTCGCCCGGAGGCGCTCGATCGCGTGGGTGGAACTGGCAGACGAGCGCTTGATCGCGGTGGCTCGCAGCAGCGGCAACCGTCAATTGCTGGACGACGCACTGGCCAAGGCCGGTTGCAATCCGTCCTACCGCTTTGAGGTCTCGCACATTGCAACGTTGCTGGGCATGGTGGAGGCTGGCCTGGGCTTGGCTGCCGTGCCTCGCCTCGCCTTGCCGTCGGAACACCCCACCCTGGTGGGGGTGGCGCTGCGCAAGCCCTCTGTGTCGCGCCAGCTGGGCCTGACTACCTTGCGGGGAGGGAGCCTGAGCGCGCCATCGCAAGTGTTTTATGACTACCTACGGTCCGCTCTTCGTGCCAAGCGCCAGGGCTCTGTGCGCAACACGGCCGTTTAGACTTGTTGCATTGCTGTCCTTTAGCCTTCCACCATGTCTACCTCTTCCTACGTTTCCCATAGCGCCCAGTCCGAAGCCCAGGCTTGGGAGGCCCTCAAGGCATTGGGAGATGCGGCCCTGGCCCAGGGCGGTTTGCAGGCCGTGCTGCAGATGTTCGTGGGCACGCTCACGGGCGCTGAAGAAGTGGCTCGCGTGAGCGAGGAGGCGGGGCATCCCGACACCATGACCACCGAAGTCGTGGCGCAGTGGATCAGCACCGATTACGCGCCCTCCATGCACGAAGTGCTAGCCCAGGGTAGCGCCGGCTAGGCTACGCCCATGGAGCTGTTGCCCGCTTTGCGCGGCCTGCGCAGCCTGGCTGCTGTAGTGCAGACCGGAAGCAGCCAGCAAGCGGCCACTCTGTTGCACGTGGCGCAGTCGTCCGTCACGCGCGCGGTGCAGCAGCTCGAAGCCTTGTTGGGCACGCCGCTGTTTGAGCGCGGCGCGCGCGGCATGCTGGCCACGCCGCGCGGGCGTCAGCTGGCGCTGCGCGCCACGCGCGCCTTCCAATTTCTGGCCGAGGCCGACGCACACCGGCCGCGCAGCACCGGGTTGCCCTGGCATGGCAGCCCGCTGGTGCTGGGCGTGGGCGAGCGCCATCTGCAGGTGTTGCAGGCACTGGCGCAGGGCGGTAGCCAGGCGCGCGCGGCGCAGCTGCTAGGCAGCAGCCAGCCGGCCGTGCACCAGACTTTGGTACAGCTGGAACACATGGCGGGTGCGGCGCTGTTTGTGCGCGTGCGCTCGGGCCTGCGGCTGGACGAGGCGGGCGAGCGCGTACTGCAAGGCGCGCGCCTGGCCCAGGCCGAGCTGCGTCAGGCGGCCGACGAGTGGCTTACCGAGGGCGCGGCACTGCGTGGCCGTCTGGTGGTGGGCACGCTGCCGTTTTCCACCACCATGCTGCTCTCACCCGCGGTGGAGCGCGTGCTGGCAAAGCACCCGGGCGTACGCGTGACCATCATCGACGGCACCTTTGACGCGCTGCTGGCGCAGTTGCGCCGCGCAGAGGTGGACTGCATCGTCGGTGCGCTGCGCAGCCAGGCGCCGGGGCCGGATGTGCAGCAGGCGTTACTGTTTGAGGACCAACTGGCCGTGGTCGTGCGTGGTGGCCATCCGCTGGCCGCGCGAAAGCGCCTGCGTTGGGAGCAGTTGCACACGGCGCAATGGGTGATGCCCATGCCCGACACGCCGGCCGAGGCGGCGTTTCAGCACATGGTGTGCGCCGCAGGCCTGCCGCAGCCTGTGGACCCGATACGGACCAATAGCGCGCTGATGATGCAGGCGCTGCTCGCCAATAGCGAGCGATTGGCGCTGATGTCGCCGCGCCAGGTGGCGCGCGAACTGGCCACTGGCCTGCTGGCGCAGCTGCCGCTACACGTGCAACACGCGCGCCGGCGTATTGGTGTGATGCAGCGTGCCGATTACCTGCCAACGCCTGCGGCGACCGAGTTGCTGCAGGCCCTGCATACGGTGGGGTGCGGGTTGCGCGAGGAAGCAGTGCAATAAGCAGAATGCATAGCTTTGCGGGGCTTTGCATTGGACGTTGGGTGGCCTGCATTGCACACTGTCTCTATAGATAAAACCAGGAGACAACCCATGCGCAAGCGCCAATTACTTCTCGCCCTCACGGCCGCTCTAGCCAGTACCTTGGCTGCTCCGGCCTGGGCCCAGGACAGCTTCAAGATCGGGCTGCTGCTCCCCCTGACCGGCCCCTTTGCCTCCACCGGCAAGCAGCTCGAAGCAGCGGCACGCCTCTATATCGCGCAAAACGGCGATACCGTGGGTGGCAAGAAGGTGCAGCTCATCGTGAAGGATGACACCGGCGTGGCCGACGTGAGCAAGCGCCTGGCGCAGGAGCTGGTCGTGAACGACAAGGTGAATGTGCTGGCCGGCTTTGGCCTCACCCCTTTGGCCATGGCCTCGGCCCCGATCGCCACCCAGTCCAAAACACCGCTGGTGGTCATGGCTGCGGCCACTTCCAGCATCACCGAGGCCTCGCCCTACATCGTGCGCACCAGCTTCACGGTGCCGCAGGTGGTGACCATCTTGGCCGACTGGGCGATCAAGAACGACATCCGCAAGGTGGTAACGCTGGTGACCGACTATGCGCCTGGCGTGGACTCCGAGACTTGGTTCAACCAGCGCTTTGTGGCGCAGGGTGGAGTGGTGGTGGAGTCGCTGCGCGTGCCGCTGCGCAGCCCGGACTTTGCACCCTTCCTGCAAAAGGTGCGCGACGCCAGGCCCGATGCGCTGTTTACCTTCGTGCCAGCAGGCGTGGGCACGGCGCTGATGAAGCAGTTTGCCGAACGCGGCATGGACAAGGCGGGCATCCGCGTGATTGCCGAGGGCAGTGTGACCGACGACGACATCCTGGACGGCATGGGCGATGTAGCGCTAGGCGTGGTGACCGCGCACCATTACTCGGCCTCGCACAATTCCGCGCTCAACAAGCGCTTTGTGGAAGCGTTTGGCAAGGCCAACAACGGTCTGCGCCCCAACTTCATGGCCGTGGGCGCCTATGACGGCATGCGTGTCATTTACGAGGCCGCCAAGGCCACGCAGGGCGGTACGGGCGATGCGCTGCTGGCCGCCATGAAGGGTCAGAGCTTCGAGAGCCCGCGCGGCCCGGTGCAGATCGACCCGCAGACGCGCGACGTGGTGCACAACATCTATGTGCGCAAGGTGGAGAAGACTGGCGGCCAGCTCTGGAACACCGAAGTGCAAACCTTCACCGCCGTGAAAGACCCGGCCAAGGCGGCCAAGTAAACATGACGGTTCCCACGCTTGTTCTGTTACCCGGCCTGATGTGCGACGCCACCGTCTGGGCGCCGCTGTACCCGCACTTGCCCGCCGGTACGCAACCATGGGTGGCCGACTATGGCGCGGCGCGCAGCTTGGAGGCCATGGCGCTGGTAGTGTTAGCGCAGGCGCCGGCCGAACGCTTTGCGCTGGCGGGCCACTCCATGGGCGGGCGCGTGGCGTTCGAGGTATTGCGTTTGGCGCCGCAGCGCGTGAGTCATCTGGCCCTGCTGGACACTGGCCACCTGCCGCGCGCGATGGGCGAGGCCGGTGTGCAGGAAGCAGCCAAGCGTCATGCATTGCTGGAGGTGGCGCGCAGCCAGGGCGTGCGTGCCATGGCCCAGGTGTGGGTACAAGGCATGGTGCACCCGCAGCGTCTGCAAGATGCGGCACTCATCGAATCGATTGTTGCCATGTTTGCGCGCAAGAGCGCCGATGTATTCGCAGCGCAGATCGAAGCGCTGCTGGAGCGGCCCGATGCGAGCGGGGTGCTGCGCAGTCTTGCCTTGCCCACGCTGCTGCAATGCGGCGCGCAGGACAGCTGGTCGCCCCCTGAGCAGCATGCGGCGATGCAGCAGTTGGCGTCGCATGCCGTGCTCGACGTGATTGAGGAAGCCGGCCATATGGCGCCCATGGAGCGGCCGCAAGCCGTGGCTGCCAGCTTGAGCCGCTGGTTGCAGCGCGAGGCGCAGCCTGTATGAGCGAGCTGGCCCACTACCTGGCCGAGGCGGCTTGTCGCGCCCTGGTGCTGCGCGGTGCCGATGCGGTGGACGGTGGCGATGCCGAAGGCTTTGCCGCACTGTTTGAGGACCAAGGTGTTCTGGTGCGGCCCGACGGCAGCGTGCTGCAGGGCAGGGCGGCGATTTCCGCTGCCTACGCCGCGCGCGACCCGGACCGCATGACCCAGCACCTCATCTGCAATCAGCAGGTGGCGGTTGACCTGAGCGCGGGCCTGGCCACGGCACGCAGCAAGGTGCTGCTGTGGACTGGGCGACACAGCACGCCGCATGCCCCGAAGGGCCGCGTGGCCGACGCCCTGACCCAGGTGGGGGAGTTTGTAGACACGCTGGCCCACACCCCCGATGGCTGGCGCCTGCGCCGGCGCGAAGCCCGCTTCATCTTGCAACAACCTTGAGCGCGCGGCGCTGGTTTTGAGGTGAAATGCAGGGCATGCACACCTCTCACTACACCCTGCCAGATTCCACCGTGAGTGACTACGCGCGCCAAGGCGCCGTGGTGCTGCGCGGCGTGCTCAGCCCTGCCGAAGTGGCCCAGCTGGCGCGTGGCATCGAATACAACCTGGCCCACCTGAGCCCGCTGGCGCAAGTTGCCAGCCGTGCCGATGACCCGGGCAAGTTTGTCGAAGACTTCTGCACCTGGCAGCACAACCCCGACTACGCGCACCTGATGCAACACAGCGCCTTGCCCCGCGTGGCGGCGCAGCTGATGCAGAGCGATACGGTGCGCGTCTACCACGACCACTTGCTGGTGAAAGAGCCGGGCACGCGCCAGCCCACGCCCTGGCACCAGGACCAGCCCTATTACAACGTGGCGGGCCGGCAGAACGTGAGCTTATGGATTCCTGTGGACCCGGTGCCCTTGGAGAGCACGCTGCGCTTTGTGGCTGGCTCCCATGCCGGCACCTGGTACATGCCGCGCACCTTCCGGGATCAGCAAGCCAAGTGGTTCCCTGAGGGCGCCTTGGCCGAACTACCCCAGATCGACGCGCATCCCGAGCAGTTTGAGCAACTCGGTTGGGCCCTGCAACCCGGTGATGCGGTGGCATTCCATATGCTTACCCTGCACGCCAGCAGTGGCGTGGGGCCGGGCACGCGGCGTCGCGTGTTCTCTGCCCGCTACCTGGGCGACGACGCCCGCCACGCCGTACGCAGCTGGCGCACCTCGCCGCCCTTCACCGGGCTGGCAGACCGCTTGCCCGATGGCGCGGTGATGGACGATGCACTATTTCCATTGATTGACCTTGCTTGAAGGCCGTTGCATGCCCTCTTGTGAGAGGGCCTTAGGCCTTACTGGGAGGGGCCTCAGAACTCGGTGATCACGGTCACGCCGGCCACCTCGAACTTGTCCATGTTCATCAGCGCGGTTATGGACTGTTGAAGGTTAATCTTTTTGCCCACCAGCTTTTCAGGGGCCAGTTTGCCGGTGCGCACCATGTCGAGCATGGCGCCGTAGCGGTGGGCCTGCATGCCGTGACTGCCCAAAATCTCCAGCTCGTGGGCGATGACCTTGGCCATGGGGATGGCAGGCGTGCTGTTCTCGGCGAGCATCAACCCCACCTGAATGTGTTTGCCGCGACGGCGCAGGTTGCTGATGGAGTTAAAGCATGTTGTGGGGTGGCCCAGCGCGTCCAGCGACACATGCGCGCCGCCTTTTGTGATCTCCATCACCGCCTCGACCACGTTAGCCACCTGGGTGGCGTTGACCGTGGCCACCGCACCCATGGCACGCGCCATGGCCAGCTTGTCTTCCGAGATGTCGATGGCCACCACGTTGGCGCCCACCGCGTGGGCAATCATGATGGCCGAGAGGCCCACACCACCGCAGCCGTGCACGGCCACCCATTGGCCCGCCGAGGTTTTGCCCTGATCGACCACTGCGCGGAAGGAAGTCACAAAGCGGCAGCCCAGGCTGGCGGCGGTGGCAAAGTCCAGCGTCTCGGGTAGGGCCACCAGGTTCAGGTCGGCCTTGTGGATGGAGACGTACTGCGCGAACGAACCCCAGTGCGTGAAGCCGGGTTGGAACTGCTTTTCGCAGACCTGCTGGTTGCCCGAGTGGCATTCCGGACAGGCGCCGCAGCCACCCACAAAAGGCACGGTAACGCGGTCGCCCACCTTCCAGCGGGTCACGTCTTTGCCCACGGCTTCCACCGTGCCCGCCAGTTCATGGCCGGGCACGTGGGGTAGCACGATGTCGGTGTCATGCCCCACCCAACCGTGCCAGTCGCTGCGGCACACGCCGGTGGCCTGCACCTTGACCACTACGCCATGCGTCTCTGGCGTCGGGTCCGGCACGGTTTGCAGACGGGGTGGGGCGGAGAAGGCTTCGTAGACAACGGCTTGCATGGGAACTCCAGAAGGGGGATTGGCGGGAACGAAATAGATGAAAAATTATGGTCTCATCCGGCTGGAATTACTTTTCCTTGTTTGCTATGGTTGGGGCTTGTTTGGTGGTGAACATTTCGCTAAATGCAAGAAATAGAAAGAATCCCCTCCAATGAGTGACTTTGACAAAACGGATGCCGCTATCCTGGATTGCCTGCAGCAGGATGGGCGGCTGTCCAACGCAAAGTTGGCCGAACATCTCTCGCTGAGTGAAACGCCATGCTGGCGGCGCGTGAAACGGCTGGAAGAACAGGGCGTGATTGAGGGTTACCAGGTGATGCTGAACCGCCGCAAACTGGGCCTGGGGGTGATGGCGTTTGTCCAGCTGTCATTCACCCAGCACACCACCGAAGCCACCGCCGCGTTTGAACGCATCATCCAGGCCAGCCCGAACGTGCTGGCCTGCCACAACACCACGGGTGAAGCCGATTTTTTGCTGCAGGTGGTGGCGCGGGATCTGGATGACTACAGCCGTTTTGTGGAAGAGGTGCTGCGCAAGCTGCCCTTTGTATCGAGCATCCGCTCCAACCTGTCCCTGCGGGAAATGAAGGCCTCGAACCGCTTGCCGGTGACCGATATTTTGGCGGCGTGATCTGCGCTGGCCCGCCCGATACAACTCAACCGCTCATCAAATGAGTAGCTGCTGGCGCAATATCGACAAGGGCTAGAGGCCGTTTTTCCTTGTAATCGCTTACAGCGCTGTGCGCAGCGACCAGATTTCGGGGAACAGCACCACGTCCAGCATCTTGCGCAGGTAGCTCACGCCGCCGGTGCCGCCGGTGCCGCGCTTGAAGCCGATGACGCGCTCCACGGTGGTGACATGGCGGAAGCGCCAGAGGCGGAAGGCGTCTTCCAGGTCGGTCAGCTCTTCGGCCAGTTGGTACAGGTCCCAGTGTTCGCGCGGTGCGCGGTAGACCTGCAGCCACGCGGCCTCCACGCCAGCATCGGCCGCGTAGGGCTGGGTCCAGTCGCGTTGCAAGTGGCTGGCGGGCACGGCAATGCCGCGGCGGGCCATGAGTTTCAGGGCTTCGTCGTACAGCGAGGGCGCTGCGTACGCGGCCTGCACCAGCGCCAGGCGCTCGGGCGCATGGGCGTGGGGCTTGAGCATGGCGACGTTCTTGTTGCCCAGCGAGAACTCAATGCAGCGGTACTGAAAGCTCTGGAATCCGCTGCTGGCGCCCAGGTAGGGGCGCATGGCGGTGTACTCGGGCGGTGTCATGGTGGCCAGCACATCCCAGGCGTGGACCAGTTGTTCCATGATCTTGCTCACGCGCGCCAGCATCTTGAAGGCGGGCGGCAGGTCGTCCTTGGCGATGTGGGCGATAGCCGCAGTCAGCTCGTGCAGCATGAGCTTCATCCAGAGTTCGCTGGTCTGGTGCTGGATGATGAAGAGCAGCTCGTCGTGCGTGGGCGAGAGTGGCTTCTGCGCGGCCAGAATGGTGTCGATCTGCAGGTAGTCGCCGTAGCTCATGCTTTGGCTGAAGTCGAGCTGGGCCTTTTCTTCGGCGACGATGGATTCACCGGCAGAGGGCGAGGGCTGGGGTGTGGCCCCATGCATGGGGCAGCCGTTGGAAGGTGTGCTCATCTCAGGTCACCGCATGCTTTTGGTTGAACTCGGGGCGCTTCCACTCTTCGGTCTCCAGCACCTGGCGCAGATGCTCCACGGCGTTCCAGACGTCTTCAAAGCCGATGTAGAGCGGCGTGAAGCCAAAGCGCAGGATGTCTTTGTGGATGCCACCATCGCCAGCGCGGTAGTCGCCGATGACGCCGCGTGCGATGAGGGCCTGTACGATGGCAAATGCACCTTCATCACGCGTAAGGCAGACCTGCGAGCCGCGCTGCGCATGGTCACGTGGCGTGGCCAGGCCCAGGCCGTGGCCTGCGCAGCGCTCTTCGACGAGCTGGATATACAGGTCGGTGAGTTCCAGCGACTTGGCGCGCAGTGCGGCCATGCCACCCAGCTTCTCTGCGGCCTCAAAGCCTTCCAAGCCGCAGCCCAGCAGCGACATGCTGACGATGGGCTGGGTGCCACAGAGGTAGCGCGTGATACCGGGCGCGGGCTGGTAGTCGGGCGTGAAGGCAAACGGTGCTGCGTGGCCCCACCAGCCGGAGAGCGGCTGCCAGAAACGGTCGGCATGCCTGGGGTTCACCCACACAAAGGCCGGCGCGCCGGGGCCGCCATTGAGGTACTTGTAGCCGCAGCCAATGGAGAAGTCGGCGTTCGAGGCTTTGAGCGTCACAGGCACGGCACCCGCGCTGTGCGCCAGGTCCCACACCACCAGTGCGCCCGCTGCGTGCGCAGCGGCGGTCACCGCCGTCATGTTGTGCATGGCACCGGTGCGGTAGTTCACATGGGTGAGCATGAGCACGGCCACATCGGCCGTGAGCGAAGCCGCAATCTCTTCCGGCTCCACCAGCTTGAGCGTGTAGCCGCGCTCCTTGCACAGGCCTTCGGCGATATAGAGGTCGGTGGGGAAGTTGCTGCGCTCGCTGACGATGAGCTTGCGCTGCGGCGCATCCTGCGCGGCGATGGAGAGCGCGGCGGACAGCACCTTGAAGAGGTTGATGGAGGTGGTGTCGGTGGCCACCACTTCGTCGGCGTCGGCGCCAATCAGCGGAGCAATGCGGTTGCCCAGGCGCTGCGGCAGGCTGAACCAGCCGGCCGTGTTCCAGGAGCGGATCAGGCCCTGGCCCCATTCCTGGGTGACCACTTCGGCCGCGCGTGCAGCGGCGGTTTTGGGCATCACACCCAGGGAGTTGCCGTCCAGGTAGATGACGCCGGCGGGGATGTCAAACAGATCGCGCAGAGGGTGCAGGGGGTGGGCGGCGTCGCGTGCGCGGCAGTCGGCTAGGGTGAGGGAGGGTGTGGCCATGGGGAGTGAGGTAGGGTGTTTTTCGAATTATGTGTTGCTCACTTTGAAAGTTCGATATCTATTTGAGTGAATCAAAAAATTAGACTAAATTAGTCTTCATATGCAGAAATTTGGAAAATTAATGCAACAACTTAGCGATAAAGCCGACCGCCTGCTGTTGCGGGCCTTGCAGGACAACGCGCGCCTTACCTCGGGCGAACTTGCGCAGATGGCTAATCTCTCGCAGTCGCCCACGTGGCGGCGCGTCAAGCAGCTCGAGGACAACGGCACCATCAAGGGCTACCACGCGGCGCTGGACCGGCGCGCGCTAGGCTATAGCGTGCTGGCCTTTGTGCTCATCGGCATAGACCACCAGAACGAGACCTCCTCGCAGGCCTTTGTGGAGGCGGTATCCGAGATTCCCGAGGTCGTGCAGTTCCACGCGATCTCGGGACAGGCGGACTTTCTGGTGGGCGTGGTGGCGCGTGATCTGGACCACTACTCCGAGCTGTTGCAACGCAAGCTGCACCGCCTGCCTGGCGTGCGTCAGGTGCAGTCGCACTTCTCGTTACAAGAATTCAAGGGGCAGATGGCCGATCTACCCGTTCCGCTGGATTGAATCGTCACAGTTTCCAGGCTCACAATGTGGCCTCTGTAGAACCACAAGGAGTCGTTATGGAACATCGCAACGCGTCTTTCTCCCTGCCCGCACGTGCAGTGGCACTGGGGCTGGCCTGCGCCGTGTTGTGCGGAACCGCCCAGGCCAACAAGCCCGAATGGGCCGGCAAAGGCAAGGGTCACGGCGAGGCAGCCCAGGTGCAGGGGCCCACGGTCGAGGTGCGCATAGGCGGCTACTTTGGCGACGAGCAGCGCCGCGCGGCGCATGATTACTACGGCGGCCAGCAGGCCAAGGGCCATTGCCCGCCCGGTTTGGCCAAGAAGAACAATGGCTGCATGCCGCCCGGGCAGGCCAAGAAGTGGTCCCGGGGCCAGCCGCTGCCGGGGGATGTCGTGTTCTACCCGCTGCCGCGCGAGGTGTCGGTGCGCATTGGCGTGCCGCCAGCGGGCTACAAGTACGTGCGCGTGGCCAATGACATTTTGCTCATCGCCATTGGCACGCGCATGGTGGTGGACGCGATCGAAGACTTGATGCGTTGAGGCGCCTGTGGGCGCCCAGGGCTTTCAGGCCAGGCGCCCCAGCAACAGGTACTCCATGAGTGCCTTTTGCACGTGCATGCGGTTCTCCGCTTCGTCCCAGACCACGCTTTGCGGGCCGTCGATCACTTCGGCTTCCACCTCTTCGCCGCGGTGGGCGGGCAGGCAGTGCATGAAGAGGGCGTCGGGGGCCGCAGCCGCCATCATCTTGCGGTCCACGCACCAGGCAGCGAAGGCCTTGCGGCGCACTTCGTTCTCGGCCTCATAGCCCATGCTGGTCCAGACGTCGGTGGTGATGAGGTCGGCACCACGGCAGGCTTCCAGTGGGTCGCTATAGGTTTTGTAGCTACCCGCGCCCATTCCATGAGGGCTAGCAGCCAATTTTTCATTGACTTCATAGCCGCTGGGCGTGGACACGCGCAGGTGGAAGCCCAGCTTGGCCGCAGCCTGCAGCCAGGTGTTGGCCATGTTGTTGCCATCGCCCACCCAGGTCACGGTTTTGCCCTGGATGGGGCCGCGGTGTTCGATGTAGGTGAAGATGTCGGCCAGGATCTGGCAGGGGTGAAACTCGTTGGTCAGGCCGTTGATGACGGGCACGCGCGAGTTGGCCGCAAAGGCTTGCAACTTGGTTTGCTCGTAGGTGCGGATCATCACGATGTCGGTCATGCGGCTGATGACCTTGGCGCTGTCCTCAATGGGCTCGGCACGGCCAAGCTGGCTATCACCCGTGGTGAGGTGCACCACGCTGCCGCCCAGCTGGTACATACCGGCCTCGAAGCTCACACGCGTGCGGGTGGAGGCCTTCTCGAAGATCATGGCCAGCGTGCGGTCCACCAGCGTGTGGTGGCGCTCGAAGCGCTTGAACTTGGCCTTGATGAACGCGGTGCGCTCCAGCAGGTAGGCGTACTCGTCGGCGCTGAAGTCGTCGAACTGCAGGTAGTGCCGCAGCGGCGGTGCGCCCTGGGGCAGGGTGCTGGGAACGGCGTTGTGCGGCAGGCTCATGCGGCTTCCTTGAGGATGGCGGAGATCAGGGGGCAGAGGATGGCGACGATCTGGTCGGCCTCGGCGCGGCTCAGGGTCAGCGATGGCACGAGGCGCACCACGCTGTCCGCGGTGACACTGATGAGCAGGCCCGCATCCAGCGCGCGCTGCACCAGTGCACCGCAGGGCTTGGCCAGGTCAATGCCCAGCATCAGGCCCTGGCCGCGGATTTCCTTGACGCCGCCATTGGCCAGCTCGGCCGCCAGCGCCTTCTCCAGGCCGGCGCGCAGATGCTTGCCCACCTCTGCGGCATTGGCCAGCAGGCCCTCGGCCTCCATGATGCGAATGGTTTCCACACCGGCGCGCATGGCCAGCGGGTTGCCGCCAAAGGTGGAGCCATGGTTGCCGGGCTGGAAGATGCTGGCGGCCTTGGGGCCCACCACCACCGCACCCACGGGCACGCCCGAGCCCAGGCCCTTGGCCAGGGGCATCACGTCGGGCTGGATACCGGCCCACTGGTGCGCAAACCATTTGCCGGTGCGGCCCATGCCGCACTGCACCTCGTCAATCATCATCAGCCAGTCAAGCTCGTTGCACAGTGCGCGCACCTCACGCAGGTAGTCCATGTGCATGGGGTTGACGCCGCCTTCGCCCTGAATGGCCTCGAAGAACACAGCCACCACATTGGGGTTGCCCTCGGTGGCCTTCTTCAGCGCCTCGATGTTGTTGACGGGCACGCGGATAAAGCCCTCGACCAGCGGGCCAAAGCCTGCCTGGACCTTGGGGTTGCCGGTGGCGCTCAGGGTGGCGATGGAGCGGCCGTGGAAGGCCTTCTCGTAGACCACCACCTCGGGGCGTTCAATGCCTTTGTCGTGGCCGAACTTGCGCGCCAGCTTGAGGGCGGCTTCATTGGCCTCCAGACCGGTGGAGCAGAAGAAGACATTGGTCATGCCCGAGCGCTCCACCAGCAGGCTGGCGAGTTCTTCCTGCAGGGGGATGTGGTAGTAGTTGGAGGTGTGGATGAGCTTGGTCACCTGATCCTGCAGGGCGGCGACCAGCTTGGGGTGGTTGTGGCCCACGGTGTTGACGGCGATGCCGCCCAGCGCGTCCAGGTACTCCTTGCCATTGACGTCCCACACGCGGCAGCCCTGGCCGTGGCTGAGGGCGACGGGCAATCGGCCATAGGTGTTCATCACATGGGGTGAGGACGGCGTGGTGGCTGGCGTGGCGGCGGTCATGCAATAACTCCGGGTTGGCTACAAACAAAGGCGGCCCAACGTGGGGTGGGCCGTTGAAGCCTGATTTTAGGCGCATGGCCCGTGGTGGTTTGGTGACAAATGGGCATCACTGTGATGCCCGCGATGCGCCTGTCGGCATAGCAGCTTTGCCGTGGGAGTGGCGGCAGAGCGGGTAGAATTCTTGTGCGGCGCAGCACGCCACCAGCGTATATGCGGCGCCCCCGCTTACTTCTTCACCCCGATGGCATCCACACCTTCCAAAGAGCTCTTCATCCTGGGACTGACCTTGCAAGGCAAGACGTTTCGCCCCAGCGACTGGGCCGAGCGCTTGGCGGGTGTCATGAGCCAGTTCCGTCCCGGCGGTCCCCAGCCCGGCAGCCATCTGGGCTACTCGCCTTGGTGTGTGCCCACCTCGATCGGCTCGACTAAATGCGTGATCGTGCACCGCGACCTGCGCGACTATGACGTCATGGCCTGGGACTTCTGCCTGAACTTCGCACGTGACAACGAGCTGCAGGTCAGTGAGACCCGGCCCGAGCCTCCGGCGCGCAAATCCGAATAACTTTCTGTCTGTCGCACCCCACGCGGGAGCCGGAAACAAAAAAGCCGTTCATCTGAACGGCTTTTTTGCTTTTAGGTTTGCTTTCTTGCTGGCAGCGCACCCACTACAAACGGCGCATCCTGACGGGCAGGATGCGTGCGATTGCCTAAGTGATTAGGCGGCGAGAGCCAAGGTCTTCACCTTGGAGGCCAGGCGGCTCTTGTCGCGAGCGGCCTTGTTCTTGTGGAAGATGCCCTTGTCAGCCACGGCGTCAACCACGGCTTGCATCTTGGCGAACAGTTCACCGGCCTTGGTCTTGTCACCAGCCAGCACTGCCTTTTCCACGTTCTTCACCGCAGTGCGGTACTTGGAACGCAAGGAGGTGTTCGCAGCGTTGATCTTGACGTCCTGACGGACGCGCTTACGGCCCGACGCAAGGCGCGGGTTCTTTTTCTTGGGTTTACCAGATGCCATGATTTGAATTCCTTGTGTTGGAGGATGTTGCCAGCAAAGCCCGCGATTGTACCAGTAAGCGGCCGGACGCTCAAATCGGCCGTCCGGGCCTCTGGTCAGCCTGGGCCAAGGGCTACACTTCGGACGGTGAGCTTGATCAAATCCGTATCTACCGTGTCTTTGTGGACACTGGCCTCGCGCATCACCGGCCTGGTCCGTGAACTGCTGGTGGCAGCCGCCTTTGGCGCCAGCGCGATGACCGATGCCTTCAACGTGGCATTTCGCATTCCCAACCTGTTCCGCCGGCTGCTGGCCGAGGGGGCCTTCAGCCAGGCCTTTGTGCCGGTGCTGGCCGGCAGCAAGGCCCAGCACGGCGAGGCCGCCACCAAGCGGCTGGTCGACCATGTGGCCAGCCTGCTGGTTCTGGCGCTGTTGCTGACCTGTGTGTTTGGCGTGCTGCTCGCGCCGCTCATGGTCTGGGCCATGGCCAGCGGCCTGCAGCAAAACCCCGAGGGCTATGACGCAGCGGTGCAGATGACGCGCTTCATGTTCCCCTACATCGGTTTCATGTCGCTGGTGGCGCTGGCCTCGGGCATTCTCAATACCTGGAAGCACTTTGCAGTACCGGCGGCCACACCGGTGCTGCTCAATGTCAGCATGATTGCGGCGGCCTGGCTGGGCGTGCCCTGGTTGGCGGCGCGCGGCGTGCCGCCGATCTATGCGCTGGCCGGCGGCGTCATGTTGGGCGGTGTGCTGCAACTGGCGGTGCAGATTCCGGCGCTGCTGCGTCTGGGCATGCTGCCGCGCGTGCGTCTGGCCGGTGCGGCCCTGCGCGAGGCCTGGGCCGACCCGGAGACACGGCGCATTGGCAAACTCATGCTGCCGGCCCTGCTGGGCGTGAGCGTGGCCCAGATCTCGCTGCTGATCAACACCCAGATCGCCTCGCACCTGCCCACCGGCAGCGTGAGCTGGCTGACCTATGCCGACCGGCTGATGGAATTCCCCACCGCCATGCTGGGTGTGGCGCTGGGCGTGGTGCTTATGCCCCAACTGGCCGGGGCGCGCGCAACGGCCGATACCGAGCAGTACTCGGGCCTGCTGGACTGGGGCCTGCGCATCGTGGTGCTGCTCTCCGTCCCCTGCGCCATCGGCCTGCTGACCTTTGCCAAGCCTCTGGTGGCGGTGCTTTATCACTACGGCGCCTTCTCGGCCACGGACGTGCAGCAGACCGCGCTGGCCCTGATGGGCTGGGGCGCGGGGCTGGTCGGCATTGTGGCGATCAAGGTGCTGGCGCCGGGCTACTACGCCAGCCAGGACATCAAGACGCCGGTGCGCATCGCCATCGTGGTGCTCATCGTGACGCAGCTGCTCAACCTGGCCCTGGTGCCGCTGTTCAAACACGCGGGCCTGTCGCTCTCCATCGGCCTGGGGGCCATGCTCAATGCGCTGTGGTTGCTGATTGGCCTGCTGCGCCGCGGCAGTTACCGGCCCAAGCCGGGCTGGGGGCGCTTTACATTGCAGGTGCTGGCCGCCAGTGCCTTGTTGGTGATATACCTGCTCTGGGCTGCGGGCCTGGTGGACTGGGTGGCGCTGCGCAGCCAGCACTGGCTGCGCATAGGCTGGCTGGCCCTGCTGCTGAGTGGCGCGGCGCTGGTCTACCTGGGCGCGGCCTGGGCGGCCGGCCTGAATCTGCGCCAGTTCCTGCGCCGTTAGTGTCGTGCCTTGACGTGAAGCCCTAGAGGGAGATAGCCATGGTTCTGCCCTTTGCCATTCCCACGCCGCTGGATTACTTCGGCGCGCTGGTGCACAGCGACAGCGAGTTTGTGCTCTTCGAGGCGGCCGTCTGTCTGGCCCAGGACGAGTACCCCGAGACTGATGTGCAGACCGTGCTGGGCGAGATGGACCAACTGCTTGCGCGCGTCAAGCGCCGCCTGGCAGCCGACGCGCCGGCCATCCAGCGGCTGCGCGTGCTGAACCGCTTTTTCTACGATGACCTGGGGTTCGGCGGCAACCATAACAATTATTACGACCCCGACAACAGCTTTCCCAGTGTGCTGCTGCGCACGCGCCGCGGTATCCCGATCTCGCTGGCCATGGTCTGGATGGAGCTGGCCCAGGGCCTGGGCCTGGATGTGCATGGGGTGAGTTTTCCGGGGCACTTCCTCATCAAGGTCATGCTGCCTGTGGGCCAGGCGGTGATCGAGCCGCTGACCGGTCGCTCGCTGAGCCGTGAGGAGCTCTCGGAGATGCTGGAGCCCTACCGCAAACGTAGCGGGCTGGTCGACGCCTTTGAGGCGCCACTGGGCCTGTACCTGCAGTCCGCCACGCCGCGCGAGATCCTGGCGCGGATGCTGCGCAACCTCAAGGAAATCTACCGCTCCCAGGAAGACTGGCCCCGGCTGCTGGCGGTGCAGGAGCGCCTGGTCGTGCTATTGCCGGAGTCTTGGTCCGAATACCGTGACCGGGGTCTGGTCCATGCCTCGCTGGGCAACCAGGTGGCCGCATTGTCTGACCTGGAGTGCTACTTGGTGCACGCCGAAAACGTGGTCGATGTGGACGCCGTGGCCGAGCAGGTCAGCGTGCTGCGGCGCCAGTTGCGCCAGCCCTGACGCAGGCTAGTGCCGCAACAGAAATTGTGGCACGGCACTGGAAGCCGCAGCAGGCAGGGCGCGGTTCAAATCCACCCCCGTCACCGTGTCTGCACCGGTCTTGATGCCTTGGGCAAATACTGACAGCCGTCTGCCATGCACCAGTGACTCCTGCGCCGGCATGAGGCTGGCGGCGCGGGAAGCCTGAACCGTGGAAGGCGGGACCACGGGAGCCGGTGCGGGGGCTGCCACCGCCGCGGCTTGCAAACGGGCGATGGGGCGCAGCCACTGCAGGATGGGTTCCCATTGGGCCAGATCGGCCTGTTGGGCACTGTTGGCTGCATCAAACAGGGTGATGCCGGTTTCCAGCCCGCGCACATAGCCTTGGGTTTCGCGCAGCACGCCGAGGAAATTGAGTTTCAGGTCCTGCGCCCATTGCTGCAGGGTATCCGCACCTTTGGTGCGCGCGTCCAGCCGCATGCCGACCACACCCAGCTGGCAGCGGCCGGAGGCCACACGCGGAAGGCTGGCCAGCTCGGCCAGGCAGGCGGCGGCCGATTCCCGGTCGAACAGTGAGTTGCAGACGGGCACCAGCACCGCGTCGGCCGACATGATGATGCGGGCCAGCTCGAAGCCCTGCATGCCGCCGGGGGTGTCCAGCACCACATGGGTCACGCCATGCGGTACTTTGAGAACGTTCTTCTGGTCCAGGGCCCAGGGGGCGATGGTGGGGAGGGCGGGAGAGCGGCGTTTGAGCCAGGCCTTGGTGCTTTGCTGGCGGTCCACATCGCCCAACATGACCGCCACGCCTTGCCGGGCCAGCCAGGCGGCCAGATGGGTGGCGAGGGTGCTTTTACCGCTGCCCCCCTTGCGATTCACGACTGCGATGACCGGCATGTTGCTCCAACGATGGCCCAGTGAGGGACAAAGTTTGGGCCAAAAACCGGCAAAAGTCCATAGCAGCTCTGCGCGAGCAGCTATAAATTTACTAGCAGGGTGTGGCGGGAGCGCATCAGGCTCCCGCCCGGGATCAGGCGACGACGACCTGGGCGCCGCTGCCTTGGACGGCAATCACGCCAATGGTGTGCACGGTTTCACCGCTGGCGCGCAGCGTGGCGGCCGTGGCTTCTGCGTCAGCGGCATCCACCACCACCACCATGCCAATGCCGTTGTTGAAGGTGCGGTTCATCTCGATGTCGTCGATGCCAGCCGTTGCCTGCAGCCAGGCAAACAACTCGGTCTGGGGCCAACTGCCCTTCTTCAGGTGGGCGGCCGTGCCTTCAGGCAGCACGCGGGGGATGTTTTCCAACAAACCGCCACCGGTGATGTGGGCCAGGGCCTTGATGGGGTGGGCGGCCAGCGCAGCCAGCACGTTCTTCACGTACAGGCGGGTGGGCTCCATGATGGCTTGTTTGAAGGGCTTGCCGTCCAGCGTGGCGGGCACGGTGCCAGCGCTTTCAGCCCGCTCAATGCACTTGCGCACCAGGCTGAAGCCGTTGGAGTGCACGCCGGCGGAGGCCAGGCCCAGCACCACGTCGCCGGGCTTCACGTCCGCGCCGGTCAGGATCTTAGACTTTTCGACCGCACCGACGGCGAAGCCGGCCAGGTCGTATTCGCCGGCGGGGTACATGCCGGGCATTTCAGCGGTTTCGCCGCCAATCAGGGCGCAGCCAGACAGCTCGCAGCCCTTGGCAATGCCGCCAACTACGGCAGCAGCCGTGTCCACGTCCAGCTTGCCGCAGGCAAAGTAATCCAGGAAGAACAGGGGTTCGGCGCCCTGCACCAGCACGTCGTTGACACTCATGGCCACCAGGTCGATGCCCACGGTGTCGTGCATATTCCACTCAAAGGCCAGCTTGAGCTTGGTGCCCACGCCGTCGGTGCCGCTCACCAGCACCGGTTCCTTGTAGCGCTTGGGCACTTCAAACAGGGCGCCAAAGCCGCCAATGCCAGCCAGCACGCCCTCGCGCATGGTCTTTTTCGCCAGGGGTTTGATGCGTTCGACCAGCGCGTCGCCGGCAACGATGTCAACACCGGCGTCTTTGTAGGAAAGGGGAGTGGGGGAGGCAGATTGGGTCATGGGCGGTGGCGGGATGTGGCTTTTGGGGCAGAACAGAGGCAGACCCCGATAGAATTTGCCCCAGATTTTAGCTGCGACTGCGCCAGCCCCCTGAATCAGGTTGCACCCTCGCTAAAACTTCCCATAAGGTTTCACCCCACCGCATGCAATTCACCACCACCCAAAAAAGTTTTGCCGCCTGGGCCCTGATTGCGGGTCTGCTGGTACTGGCGCTGTGGCTACTGGCCCCGGTGCTGGCGCCTTTTGTGGTGGCGGCGGTGTTGGCCTATGCGCTGACCCCGCTGGTGGACTGGCTCGACGACCTGGGGCGGGGCCGCTTGCCACGCCTGGTGGCCGTGGTCGTGGTGGAGCTGCTGTTTGTGGTGGCACTGTTCAGCGTGCTGCTGCTCATCGTTCCCATCTTTGCGAAGGAGCTGCCGCTCATGCGGGAGCAGTTCCCCGCGATGCTGGACAGCCTGAACACCACCGTCAAACCCTGGCTGGCGCAATGGGGCATCCGCGTGTCGCTGGACGTGGCCAGCATCAAGGGCTTTGTCATGAAGTACCTCAATGCCAACGTCGAAGATGCGCTGGGCTCGGTGTTGGCCTCGGTCAAGCTGGGTGGCAGCGTGGCCTTTGCCATCATCGGCAACGCCATCCTGATTCCCGTGGCCTTGTTCTACCTGTTGATGGACTGGGACCGTTTGGTGGGCCATGTGCGCGAGCTGGTGCCGCTGCGCATGCGCGCCGGGGTCAACAGTTTCCTGTCCGAGGCGGACGAAGTGCTGGGCCAGTACCTGCGCGGCCAGCTGCTGGTGATGCTGATTTTGGCCGTGGGCTACAGCGTGGGCCTGGCCTTGTTCGGGCTGGACCTGGCCTTGCCCATTGGCATCTTTACAGGCTTGGCAATTTTTGTGCCCTACCTGGGATTTGGCGTGGGGCTGGTACTGGCCACGTTTGCCGGTCTGCTGGAGTTTTCCAGCGGTGGTGTGGTTTACCCGTTGGTCATGGTGGCCGTGGTCTATGGCCTAGGGCAGTTGGTGGAAAGCCTGTACCTCACGCCGCGCTTGGTGGGCGAGCGCATTGGCCTGCATCCGCTGGCGGTGATTTTTGCCTTGCTGGCTTTCGGGCAGCTGTTTGGTTTTGTGGGCGTCCTGATCGCCCTGCCAGCCAGTGCCGTGCTATTGGTCGCGGTGCGTCGCGTCCGTGCTGGTTACCTGGCCAGCCGCCTCTATTTGGGATAACACTTTGGCAATGCAACAGATTGCCCTGGACATCGGCCTGTCTACAGGGCCGACAGTGGCGAACTTTTTCGCGGGCCCCAACGAGGCCGCGCTCAGACACCTGGAACTCTGGATAGGCGCCAAGAGCAGCGCGCAGAGCCGCTCGCCAGTGCCTACCTATTTTTGGGGCCCCGAGGGTAGCGGCAAAAGCCATTTGCTCAAGGCTGCGCGCGAAGGCCTGCGCGAGCAGGGCGCCCGCGTGGGCTGGCTGGATGCCGGCGTGCTGGAACCGGCTGAGTTTGACGAAAGCTGGGCTGCGGTGCTGATGGATGATGTGCACCTGTACACGGCCGAGCAGCAGCACATGGCATTCAACTGGTTTGTGAACGCCCAGACCCACCAGCGCCCCGTGCTGGCGGCGGGCGAGGCCGCGCCCGTGGAACTCAAGCTGCGCGATGACCTGCGCACCCGCCTGGGCTGGGGCCATATCTTTGGCCTGCAGGTGCTCAGCGAGCCCGAGCGCCGCTCGGTGCTACGCCAGGCGGCCGATGCGCGCGGTGTGTTCCTGAGCGATGAGGTGATGGACTTCATGCTCAAGCGCTTCAGCCGCGACCTGGGCAGCCTCATGGAGCTGCTCGAACTGATGGACGGCTATGCCCTGCAGACCCAGCGCGCCATCACCATTCCCATGATCAAGTCCATGCTGGAGAACCAATGACCCTGAAGAAACTTGCCCTGTTTGACCTGGACCACACCCTGATCCCGCTGGATTCGGATTTCGCCTGGGGCGAATTCACGACCGCGCTCGGGTGGACGGATGCGGCCAGCTTCCAGCAGCAAAACCACGCGTTCTACGAGCACTACAAGGCCGGAACCCTGGATATCCATGCCTACTGCCGCTTTGCCACAGCGGCTGTGGTGAAGCAGGGTGCTGCAAAATCGATAGCTGCTCACGAAGATTTCATGCGGGCTGTGATCCAAAAGGCTATCCAACCCCAAGCCCTGAAGCTGGTGCAGGATCACCAGGCTGCGGGTGACACAGTGATCATCGTGACGGCCACCAACGCTTTTGTGACCCGTCCGATTGCCACAGCCTTTGGCGTGGAAGACCTGATTGCCGTGGACCTAGTGACGGATGATGCTCCCGGCGGCACAGGCTGGTACACCGGCGAGATTGCCGGCGTGCCGTCCTTCCGCGAAGGCAAGGTCACCCGTGTGAACCAGTGGCTCAGCGACCGTGGCCTGGCCTGGGATACCGTGCACACCACCTTCTATTCCGACTCCATCAACGACGTGCCCCTGATGGAAAAAGCCAATGTGGCGGTCGCTACCAACCCCGACGCGCGCCTGCGCGCCCTGGCCCAAGAGCGCGGATGGCGCATACTTGAGCTCTTTTCCTGAGTTGCGGCGCTGGCCGCGTGGAAGTCTCTTTTGATCAAGAAAATCATCGACAAATTGCTGGGCAAGGCCCCAACGGCTGCCGGCAATAAGCCCAAGTTCGGCAAACGGGTGGAGATTCCCTCGTCCGTGCACGGCATCGATCCCTCGCTGGTGGACGACCGCGCCATTAACGTGGTGCGCACCCTGAAACAAGCGGGCTATGAGGCGTATGTTGTGGGCGGCGCGGTGCGCGACCTGCTGGTTGGCCTGCGCCCCAAGGACTTTGACGTGGCCACCAACGCCACGCCCGAGCAGGTCAAGGGTCTGTTCCGCCGCGCCTTCATCATCGGCCGGCGCTTTCGCATCGTGCACGTGGTCTACGGACGCGGACGCGAGCATGAGGTGATCGAAGTTTCCACCTTCCGCGCCTACCTGGACAATGCCGCCGCCGAGCAGGTGGCTGGCAACGAGCGCACCAGCAAGAGCGAGCTCGCCGGCATGCAGCATGCCGTGGACAGCAGCGGCCGCGTGCTGCGTGACAACGTCTGGGGCCCGCAGGAAGAAGACGCGGTGCGCCGCGACTTCACCATCAACGCGATGTACTACGACCCCGAGACCCAGATCGTGGTGGACTACCACAACGGCCTCAAGGACGTGAAGAGCCGCACCCTGCGCATGATTGGCGACGCCGCCACGCGCTACCGTGAAGACCCGGTGCGTATCATCCGCGCGGTGCGCTTCGCCGCCAAGCTCAGCCCGCTGGACTTCAAGCTGGAACCCAAGACCGCCGGTCCTCTGGTCAAGAGCCAGAAGTTGCTCAACGACGTACCGCAAAGCCGCTTGTTCGACGAAATGCTCAAGCTGCTGCAGACCGGCCACGCGCTGGCCTCCATCGCCCAGCTCAAGGCCCTGGGCCTGGCGCGTGGTATCTATCCGCTGCTGGACGTGGTGGTGGAGCGCGCCGAGCAAGGCATCGTCGCTGCCGCGCTGCGCGATACCGACCGCCGCGTGGGCGAAGGCAAGCCCGTGGCGCCCAGTTTCCTGTTGGCCTGCGTGCTCTGGGCCGATGTGCGCGACGGCTGGTCCCAGCGCACACGCAGCGGCCAGCACAGCCACCCGGCGCTGCAGGACGCGATCGAGGACGTGTTCAACGCCCGCATTGGCGATGTATCCGGCCGCGGCAAGCTGGCCGGCGACATGCGCGAGATCTGGCTCATGCAGCCGCGCTTTGACAAGCGCGTGGGCAGCACGCCCTTTGGCATGGTAGAGCAGCCGCGTTTCCGCGCTGGCTTTGACTTCATGCGCCTGCGCGCCGACGCCGGCGAGATTGACGAAACCCTGGCCGACTGGTGGCAGGAATTCAGCCTGGCCAGCGACGACACCCGCCAGGACATGGTGGACCAGGTGCGCGCCGAGCAGCAGCAACAGCGCAAGCAGGCCCCGCGCCCGCCCCGTGCCCCCGCCAAGACCGCCGCGCCAGCCGAAGACGCCGCACCACGCGAAGAGTTCGAGAGTGAGTCTGGTTCTTCTGGTGACAGCGCGCCGCGCAAGCGCCGCCGCCGTCGCCGCTCGGGCGGCCGGGGTGGTGAGGGCGCTGCGCCCCAGGGCGAATAAGCGCTTCCAGCCATACTGCCATGCGCGCACCGGTGCTGGCCTATATTGGCCTGGGAGCCAATCTGGGGGATCCGGTTGCCGCGTTGCGGGGGGCACTGGCTGCGCTAGCGGCCCTGCCGCAGTGCACGCTGACGGCCCAGTCTCCACTCTACGGCAGTGCCCCGATTGACTCCGGCGGGCCGGACTACGTCAACGCCGTGGCCCAGCTCTCCACCACCCTGACTGCCCCCGCATTGCTGCAGGCCTTGCAGCAGGTGGAGCAAGACGCCGGGCGCGAGCGCCCCTACCGCAATGCCCCGCGCACGCTGGACCTTGACCTGCTGCTCTATGGCAGCGCCCGCATCCAGAGCGCTGCACTCACTGTGCCGCACCCGCGCATGCAGGAGCGCGCCTTTGTGCTGCGCCCGCTGGCCGATGTGGCTCCGGAACTGGTGGATGCCAAGGCCCTGGCGGCGGTGGCCGACCAGGGGCTCTGGCGGCTCTGACCCCGGTTTTCCCCGGCCAAACGGGCCGTGGCGCTGTAACCCGCTTGTACCCGTTTGGCAGGGTAAATCCGGGCATTTCCGCTCCGCCATACCGCTTTTGGCATGGTTAAATTACAAAATAATTAAAGGAGATTGGAATGCGCTTAGACCGACTACGCTTGGCCACCAAGCTATGGGCCGCCATGGGCCTGATGGTGCTGCTGTTGGCCATCATCATCGCATTCACCGCATTGCAGTCGCGCAAGTCGCGTGAGGCCTACGGCACCATCAACGCAGCCATGGTGGGCCAGATCAAGATGGCAAACCAATGGGCTGCGCTGGTCGACGTGAATTCCACGCGGGCCTATGCAGTCGTGGTGGCCGTCGACAACGGCGTGGCCAATGCCTTCAAGGACGAAATTGCCCAGAGCAATGCCAAGATCGAGGAACTGCAAAAGGCCATTGAGGCCGCAGACCCGTCCGATGCTGAAAAGGCCCAGTTGGCCAAGATCACTGCGGCGCGCAAGACCTTGCAAGACCTGACCAGCCAGACGGCGCTGCTCAAGGTGACCAAGCCGGCCGAAATGCCGGCTTTTGTGGAAACACAGTACCGCCCGGCCGTGCTGGCGCTGCAGAAGGCCCATCAGGAATTCGTGGCCATGCAGGATGCGGCCAACGACGAGCTGCGGGAGAACTTCGAGGCCGAGGGCCGCCGCCTGATCATGACCTCGGCCGGTGGCCTGGTGCTGCTGATTGGCGGCATTCTGGTCGGCGCCGGGTTCCTGATCCGATCTATCCAGCAGCCCTTGTTGCAAGCCAACACCCTGGCCGCGCGCATTGCCGAGGGCGATCTCAGCGGAAATGTGGATGAAAGCCGGGCCGACGAGTTTGGTGACCTGATGCGCTCCCTGGCCACCATGAACCGCTCGCTGGGGCAAATGGTGGCCCAGGTGCGCCACAGTACCGACAGTATCGCCACCGCCAGTACCGAGATTGCGACCGGCAACAACGACCTGGCCCAGCGCACCGAACAGACCTCCAGCAACCTGGCATCCACCGCCTCCAGCATGGACAGCCTGACCCACGCCGTGCGCCTGAGCTCGGACAACGCGCACCAGGCCGCCACGCTGGCGGCCAATGCCTCCACCGTGGCCCAGCGCGGTGGTCAGGTGGTATCGCAGGTGGTGAGCACCATGCAGGAGATCGACGCAAGCAGCAAGAAGATCAACGACATCATCAGCGTGATCGACGGCATCGCCTTCCAGACCAACATCCTGGCGCTGAATGCCGCGGTGGAAGCCGCCCGTGCAGGCGAGCAGGGCCGTGGCTTTGCCGTGGTGGCCTCCGAGGTCCGTTCACTGGCGGGCCGGTCGGCCGAGGCGGCCAAGGAGATCAAGGGCTTGATCGGTACCTCGGTGGAAAAGGTCGAATCCGGCACCAAGCTGGTGACGGATGCTGGCGCCACCATGCAGGAGATCGTGCAGAGCGTGCGCCGCGTGGTGGATGTGATTGGCGAGATCACCGCCGCCTCCAGCGAGCAGAGCGCGGGCATTGCCGAGGTGAACCAGGCCGTGGGCAATCTGGACCAGATGACGCAGCAGAACGCGGCGCTGGTGGAGGAGAGTGCTGCGGCCGCCGAGAGCCTGCGCGACCAGGCGACCCAACTGGCCCAGGCGGTGTCCGTCTTCAAGGTCGCGCCGCAGTTGGGCCACGGCGGCGGACATGGCAGCGGGCGCGATCTGCCGTTGCTGACGACCTAGCCGAGCCGCTTCAGCAGCCCCGGCAGGCCGGAGCCAAGCAGGGCCAGACCTGACAGGGTCAGCAGGCCCAGCACGATCTGGCGGAAGCGCGCCTCGCTGATGCCGATGTAGACACGGGTGCCCAGCAGCGTGGGCACCAGCATGGCGGGTGCCACCACCGCAAACAGCGGCAGCATGTCACGCGTGACCAGACCAGTGGCCAGGTAGCTGGCCATGGTCACCACCAGCATGGACAGGTTGAAGTTCTGGATGATGGAGCGCTGGACGTCCTTGTCCATGCCGCGCAGCGTGCACCACAGCGTGGGCAGCGCCCCGGTAAAGCCGCCCAGACCGCCCATGACCCCGCCACTCAGGCCGGCCACGGCGTCGGCCCAACGGCCCACGTGGGACAGGCGTGGCAGGCTGTGTGCCATCAGCATGGTGGGGCACCAGGCCGCCAGCAGCAGGCCCAGGATGGTCTTGAACCAGGCCATGTCCAGATGCGGAAGCAGCCACACCCCGATGGGCACGCCCACCAGACCCCCCAGCACAAAGGGCGCGAGCCGCACCTTGTCAAAGCCGCGGCGCACCGACACGGCGGCGATGATCTGCCCCGTCAGCCCGCCAAACACGGCCAGTACCGCCGCCAGGCGTGGTTCCAGGCTCCAGGCCCAGAAAGACATGGACACCAGCCCGAAGGCAAACCCGGAGAGTCCCTGCACAAAGCCGGCGACGACAGCACCGAGTGCGACGATGAGGTAAATCGAATCCATGGCCTGCATTGTTGCCGCGGATACGGCGGCAGAAATAAAAAAGCGCTGCAGGTGCAGCGCTTGGGGCGGCGGCGAATGGCCGATCAGGCGACTTCGGCGATCAGCTCGATCTCCACGCAGGCACCCATGGGGATTTGCGCCACGCCAAAGGCGCTGCGCGCATGCGCACCTGCAGCGGGGCCGAAGACTTCGCCCAGCAGCTCGCTGCAGCCGTTGGTGACCAGGTGCTGTTCGGTGAACTCGCCGGTGGAGTTGACCAGGGACATGACCTTGACGATGCGCTTGACGCGGTTGAGGTCGCCCACGGCGGCGTGCAGGGTGCCCATCAGGTCGATGGCAATGGCGCGCGCGGCGGCTTTGCCTTCTTCGGTGCTGGTGTTCTTGCCCAACTGGCCCACCCAGGGCTTGCCGTCCTTCTTGGCGATGTGGCCGCTCAGGAAGACCAGGTTGCCGGTTTGCACAAAGGGCACATAAGCGGCGGCGGGCACAGCTACAGGCGGCAGGGTGATGTTCAGGGCGGCGAGTTTGTCGTAAATGCTCATGGAAAGTCCTTCTGGGTTAAAAGTGCTGCCAGCCCACATGGAATGTGCGCAAGCAGCTATTTAATTGATAGCGCTTTGCCCTTAGGTCTGGCCGCTTCCCTGGGACTGGCTTTGTCCCAGGGTTGGCGGCTGCCGCATCTCGGCGGTCAGCGCAGAACCGCTATTGTCACTGGGGATTTGGGCCACAGTCACGCCCACGGTCAGCGTATGGCTGGCGCCGCCGTGGATGACGCCGCGCAGCGGCGACACATCGCCAAAATCGCGGCCGGTGGCTACGGTCACATAGTCCACGCCGGGTGCGAACCAGCCCCAGCGGTTGTTGGTCGGGTCCAGGTCCACCCATCGCTGGCCCTCGGGCAGGTCGGCCACATAGACGCTGGCCCAGGCGTGCGAGGCGTCGCTGCCGATGAGCTTGACTTCGCCGGGCGCGGGCTGGGTCAGCAGGTAGCCGCTGACGTAGCGCGCCGGCAGGCCCATGCTGCGCAAGCAGGCCAGCATGATGTGGGCGAAGTCCTGGCACACACCCTTGCGCTGCTCCAGCGCCTGCAGGGCCGGGGTGTTGATCTGCGTGCTCTGGCTTTCGTAGGTGAAGTCGGCGTGGATGCGCTCCATCAGGTTCACCGCCACGGCCAGCACATTGACGCCGGGCGAAAAGCTCAGCCGCGCGTAGCGGGCGAATTCCTGACGGCGCGGCACAAACGGCGAGGCGAAGACGAATTCGGAGGCTGGCTCGTACGCGGCCTGTGCCTGATAGCGCATGCGGTCGCGCAACTGTTCCCAGGGTTGTTCGCTGCTGGGCTGGGCCACGGCGTTGGTGGACACCAGGCTGAGCGCCTGCACCTCCAGCACCGTGTGTGGCACCTCCAGCGAAAAGAAGCAGCGCGTGTTGCCGTACACATCCAGCGTGCTGCGCTGCTGCGCGGGCATGGGGTTGATGTGCAGCGCATGGCTCATCACGTTCTGGCCGGCATGCTGCAGCGGATGCAGGTAGGCCATGTGCTGCGCGGTCTCGACCGCCGGCTGGTAGTCGTAACGCGTGGTGTGGGTGACTTGCAGCAGCATGTGTCGCTCCCTCAGGTGCCCAGACTGTGCTTGGTTTGGCCCGAGTGGGTGAAATAGGTGCTGCTGATCTCTTCCGACACCGTGAAGGCGCAGTGGCTCAATTCGTCCAGCAGCGCGCGCAGCTCTGGCGCTGGCGGCTCGCCAGCGGGCGTGTTGCACAGGTGGGCCAGGTCCCAGGTGTCGGGGTTGGGCACGCGCATGGCGAGTTCGCTCAGCTCACCGGCCGGGCTCAGCGCCAGCTTGGCCAGGCGTCCGCGCAAGGTGTGCGCCACCCATGCCAGGGAGCGCGGGTTGTCGCGGTCCAGCACCAGCAGGTCGGTCAGCGCGGCAATGTCGCGGCTTTGCTGGTACTCGGCGTGGAAGGTGATAGTGCTGTCAAACAGCGTGAGCAGGGCTTCGAAGCCGCCGTCGGTGTCCACCGAGCCGGTCTCGAAGCCGCGTGCCAGCGCATTGGCCAGGAAGTGCAGGCGCTCGATGTGGCGGCCAATGCTCAGCAGGCGCCAGCCATCGTCGCGCGTCATGCGGTCGGTCTGCGCACCGGTGATGGCAGCGAGCTGGTCGCTGAGTTCGCCCAGCACGCGCAGGGCCTGGGCTGGGGCGTAGTCGCCCTGGGCGCTGAGGCGGCGGCAATGGTCGAACAGCTCTTCCTCGGTGCGCACGATGGTGTGCCAGTGTTCCTGCGAAAGGCGCTCGCGCACGGCAGCGGCAGCCAGCTTGAGCGCGCGCACATTGAAGCCCACGCTGGTGGCCCCTTCGGGCGCTGCAAGGCTGGCGATCAGGGTGCGCTCGAACACGCGGCGCGCCTGCACGGCCGAGGGCGTGCCCGGCAGCACCAGCGTGTTGGCCACGGCCAGTTGCGAGAGCCATTGCAGCAGCGGTACCGAGGTTTGGTTCTCGCCGCCCAGGCATTCCAGCGTGAGTCGCGCCAGGCGCTGGGTGTTCTCGGCGCGCTCGGTGTAGCGGCCCAGCCAGTAGAGGTTTTCGGCCGCGCGGCTGGTGACCAGGCGCTTGCGCTGCGAGAGCACAGTGGGGGTGAGCGCGCTGGGCAGCAGGGTGGTGGTGTCCACCTCGCCCTCAGTCAGCGCCCAGACGTCGGCGCTGCTGCCGCCGCGCTGCATGCTGGCGATGTCGGCATTGGTGCTGCTGGCCACGCGGGCCAGTCCACCGGGCAGTACCCGCCAGCGCGGCTGGCCTTGGGCGTCCTGTCCGTCGGAGATGGCAAACACCCGCAGCAGCACCGAGCGGGCAACCATGCTGCCGCTACGCCCCGGTTCGCCACTGTTCCAGGTAGGCATTTGCGAAAGCGGCATATAGGCCTGCACCGTGTGGTCTTCGCTTTGGCGCATGATGCGCCCGGCCCAGGCGTCCAGCGCCGTCTGGCCCAGGGTGTGGCCCAGCACCGACTCGAAGCTGGTGTGCAGGCTGGAGCCTGGGTAGGTGGGCTTGATGGTGTGCTCGCGCAGGCGCGAGAGTGCGTCTTCCATGGCACTGCGCTCGCCGCACCACCAGGTGGGCAGGGCCGGCAGGCTGAGTTCTTCGCCCAGCGCATGGCGCGCCAGCGCCGGCAGGAAGCCCAGCAGCGCTGGCGATTCCAGAAAGGCCGAACCGGGCGCATTGGCTACCAGCACATGGCCGGCGCGTATGGCCTGCAGCAGGCCGGGCACGCCCAGGGTGGAGTCGGGGCGCAGCTCCAGCGGGTCCAGGTACTGGTCGTCCACACGCTTGAGCAGGCCATGCACCGGCACCAGGCCGCGCAGGGTCTTGAGGAACAGGCGCTCGTCGCGCACGATGAGGTCGCTGCCTTCGACCAGACTCAGGCCCAGGTAGCGGGCCAGGTAGGCGTGTTCGAAATAGGTCTCGTTGTAGGGGCCCGGGGTCAGCAGGGCGATGTGGGCATCAGCCCCGGCCGGGCTGTGCGCCTTCAGGCTGTCGACCAGCGCGCGGTAGGTGCCCGCCAGGCGCTGCACTTTGAGGGCTTGGAAGGCCTGGGGAAACTGCCGCGAGACGGCCAGCCGGTTTTCCAGCAGGTAGCCCAGGCCGCTGGGCGCCTGGGAGCGCTGGCCGACCACCCACCAGTTGCCGTCCGGGCCGCGGGCCAGGTCAAAGGCGGCCACATGCAGATGGCGCCCACCCACCGGGGGCACACCAGCCAACGGCCGCAGGTAACCGGGGTGGCCATGCACCAAAGCGGGGGGCAGCAGGCCCTGGGCCAGGAAGGACTGGGGGCCATAGACATCGGCCATGACGGCTTCGAGCAGGCGCATGCGCTGCTGCACGCCGGCTTCGATCTGCTGCCAGCTGGCAGCGTCCACGATCAGGGGGAACAGGTCCAGTGACCAGGGGCGCTGGGGGCCCTCGGCGTCGGCGTAGACGTTGTAGGTGACGCCGTTGTCGCGGATCTGGCGCTGCAGGCTGGCTGCGCGGGCGTCCATGGCGGCACTGGAGTGCTCTTCCAGTTGCTCAAGAAATTGGCTCCAGGCTCCCGTGAAATCTGCGCAAGCAGCTATCGATTGTGTAGCGCCGGCGGTGTCGCCGTTGGGGGTGGGAGCGGGCTTGCCATCGGTGCAGCCACGCAGTTCATCGAAATGGCCGGCTGCGGTGGTGCACGCACGTGCCCGCTGCAGCAGGTCTGCAGCGCTGGAGAGAGAGTCCGCGAGGCGGGGATCGGTTGGGGCGTTCACTGGCGCAGAGTATGCCAGTGCAGGGGGCCTGGCAATGCAGACGGGGCACGCAAGGCCTGTGCCGCCCCCCAACTGCACAAAGTTGTCCAAAGACCGCTACCATGGTCCCCTGCGAAGAACGTTGGACGCATTGGAGAAAAAAGCATGGCCCCTCGGTGGCGCATAGCGGGATGGCTGGGACTGGCGTGCTGCCTGTGGGGCTGCGTGGCGCCCGCAGCCCAGGCGGCCGACTACCGCATGGCCACGCTGGAATGGGCGCCCTATACCAGTGCCGATTTGCCTGGCCAGGGCTTTGTCTCGGCCACCATCCGCGACGCCCTGGGTGCCATGGGGCATTCGGTCGACATCCGCTTCTTCCCCTGGTCGCGCGCGGTGCATCTGGTGGATTCTGACCCCGACTACATCGCCTTCTTCCCCGCCTACTACTCGCGTGAGCGCGCCCGGCGCTACCTGTTTTCCGAACCTGTGGGGCGCAGCACCATGATGTTTCTGGAACGCAGCGACAAGGTGGTGCGCTGGTCCAGCTACGACGACCTGCGCGGGCTGCGCATCGGCGTGGTGCGGGGCTTTGTCAACACCGAAGAGCTGGACAGCCGCATTGCCAACAAGACGCTGGACGCGGAAGAGGTGCCGGACGACCGCAGCAATGTGCTCAAGCTGGCCGCTGGGCGGGTGGACCTGGTGGTGATCGACAGCCACGTCTACCAGCATCTGGTGCGCACCGATGCGGCGGTGGCCCAGGTGGCTTCGCGCCTGCAGGCCAATGCCAAGGTGCTGGAGGTGAAGAATCTCTACGTCTGCTTCCAGCGCAGCCCTGCGGGAGAGGCCGCGCTGCGCGCGCTCAACACCGGCATGCGCAAGCCGCCGTTGCGCGCTTCGGCGCCAGCGCCCTGAGGCCGTTCAGGGCCGGGCCAGCAGCTCGGCCAGCGCCAGCGGCTTGGCGTAGTGGTAGCCCTGCCCGTAGTCGCATCCCATGTCTGCCAGCAGGGCGCCGGTGCGGGCGTCTTCAATGCCTTCGGCCACGGTGGCAATGCCCAACAGGCGCGAAAGCTCCAGCGCCGACTTGATGATCTGGAAGCTGCGTTCGGACTCGTGCATCTGCGCCACAAAGGCGCGGTCGATCTTGATGGAGGTGAACGGCAGGGTCTGCAGGTAGTCCAGTCCGGCGTATCCGGTGCCGAAGTCGTCCAGCGCAATGCCCACGCCCATGTCGCGCAGTTGGGCGATGGCTTTGGAGACCTGTTCCACGCTGCTGATGATGACCGTCTCGGTCAGTTCGATGCGCAGCTCGGCTGGCGGCATGCCGCTGTTCTGGATGCATTGGCGGATGCTGTCCACGATGCCGGGGTGGCAGAGCTCGGGCGCCGAGAGGTTGACGCTGACAAACGGCGTGGCGCTGGATGCGGCCAGGCAGCGTTGGCGCAGCTGGGGCCAGTCGGCACTGGCACGCTTGAGTACCCATTGGCCGATGCGGTGTACCAGCCCGGTTTTTTCGGCCAGGGGAATGAATTCGTCGGGTCGCACCACGCCCAGCGCCGGGTGGCGCCAGCGCACTAGGGCCTCGAAGCCGGCCAGCGTCTCCCCGTCCAGGCGCACGATGGGCTGGTAGTACAGGTCGAGCTGGTCGTGGTCGATGGCGTCCGAGAGATCATGCGCCAGCGACAGGGTGCGCACGGCGGCAGCGTGCAGGTCGGTGCTGGGGGGCGCATCGGTTGGTACCTGGGCAGGCACCTGGGCGGCCAGCGCATCGCCCTGGGGCTTGTTGCGAAAGCGTTCCAGCAGCAGGCGCAGCAGGTACTGGATGACCGGGTCGGCGCGCAGCAACAGTTCTTCCACATGGGTGCGGTCGATGCGCACCAGGGTAGTGGGAATCAGGGTGCGTACCGTGGCGGTGCGGGCCTGGCGGTCCAGCAGGGCCACTTCACCAAACATGGCGCCCTGGGCGAGCACGGCAACGCGCTGCTGGGCGTTGACCGGGCCCACCAGCACTTCCACACAGCCCGATTCGATGACGTAGGCCGAGTCGCCCGCGTCGCCCACGCTGAAGACGGTGAGTCCTGCGCCAAAAACTTCGCGGCTGAATTCGCTGACCAGGGTGTGCATGGGGCCCTCCGGCTGGTATCGGGTTATTTGGCGAAAAGCTGGCCGATGTCCTTGAAGGCCTTGAACTCCAGGGCATTGCCGCAGGGGTCCAGCAGGAACATGGTGGCCTGCTCGCCCACCTGGCCCTGAAAGCGGATGCCGGGCTCCAACACAAAGGCGGTGTGGCGGCTCTTGAGCCGCTCGGCCAGTGCGTGCCAGGTATCCCACGCCAGCACCACGCCAAAGTGCGGCACGGGTACATGGTGGCTGTCCACCTCATTGGTATGGGCGTGGATCTGGGATTCGTTCTTGGGCGCCAGGTGAATTACCAACTGGTGGCCAAAAAAATTGAAGTCCACCCACTGCGCACTGCTGCGGCCCTCTTCGCAGCCAAACACCTCGCCATAGAACTGGCGCGCCAGCGCCAGGTTGTCCACGGGAATGGCAAGGTGAAAGGGCTGGAGTGACATGGCGGTGTTTGTTGGCAATGACAGGGCCGATGCTAACCCACGCTCAGCCCAACGGCAGCGTTTCCAGCACGGCGTAGCTGGTCTTGAGCCAGGTTTTCACGCGCTGGCGCTCCAGCATGCCCAGCGCATCCTTCCCCTCCTTGCGGTGGATGGCTGCCCAGAAGCTGGCGTTTTGCCGGTCGATCTTGCGCATGCTGGCTTCATGCAGAGCCGGCAGGCTGACCACCTGGCCGCCCAGTGCAGCCGCCTTTTTGAGGGCCGCAGAGTCGTCCAGCTGGGAGAAGTCGCTGCCCCGGCCCAGGTTCTTCACCACGATGTAGTTGGGCCCGGCGCCATAGGTGGCGACCAGCCGGTCCAGCAGGTCCACCGAGTCCTTGCCGGCGTCGGCCACATGCCAGAAATTCACCGTGACGCCCAGGCTGGCCATGAGCGAGACCAGGTCCGAGTCCTTGACCCAGCGCGCCAGGGGAGCCGCCGTTTGTGCTGCCAGGTCCACGATGACGTTGGGTGGCACGCCAATGACGGGCTCCTCTTCGAATACGCCCGCAATCAGGTCCAGGCCCTCGTAGCTGTCCACCACGACCGGGGCGGCGTAGTCGGCATAGAAGCGGGTGAAGGAGGTGTGGGAGCGGTCGGTGTCAAAGCCGGTGAAGGCCCGGCCCTGGTCGATGAAGTACTGGGCCAGCACACGGGCGACGACGGATTTGCCGACCCCGCCTTTTTCGCCGCCGATGAAATTGATTGAAGCCATGAAGTTCCTTAAAGAAGGTCACAGCGTATGCAAGTTGCGTGCAAGGCATAAGTCAGTGCTTGGGTGATGTCTGCCGTCGCCCAAATACTGACTCCCTAAGGTAGCGACGCCGCTGGGGCAGTTATCACCAATTGCAACCGGTTCAAGATTTCAAGGGTGTTTCAAGCTTCCGGCACATACGCTAGGCGTCAACAGACCGGTTGCAGACATTCGGTTTTCTCTACAGCAGCCACTGAACCGAGATACTCACCTGTTGTTTTGCTCTTTCAAAAACTCAGGGTCAATCCACGCGGAGAGAACGTTGTCTGGAAGATCCAACGCAGGCCTCGGCGATACGAGTTTCGACATGAACTCAACCTGAGAATTAGCCAATGGTTCGAATGCATTGGTTTCATGGTCCCAGAAGGCTATAGAGTCATGCCTTTGCACGAAAAAATTGCCACATTCATCTTCAGCAAATGCCTCAAATGATTGCTCCGTAATCTGTATGGGCGCAGGGCCGTCGAGTCTCCGAATGACACCGAACTCTGCGCCATCAGCACTACGAAATACCTTTCCTTCAATCAGTTCGATGAACATTTGAATAGGGCTCCTACAGACTGACTGCAGACATTTGCTGAGCTTGGAAGCAGTCGTTAAGGGAGAGGTGACGGAGGCGCCGTCACCTGATTAGACGATGACATGGCCATCAGCGTAATTGAATCGGTAATTTTTGTTTTCGAAATCGCGAGCCTCAATGAACTGCGGCCCGAGCGCAAAAACTTCGGTAAAGATGTCTGCACCAGATGCCGACCAAAGAAGTAAGCCGTCTTTGTTGAAACGTGCGATTTCTAGTTCTCCGTGCGAGACCAACGCTTGATGCGCCTCGTCATAGTGAACGCCGAAACAAGTAGCGGCATCAGTTTGTAACGACCACCTGTATTCGAACGGTGCGGGGCGAAGGCAGACCACATGGCGACCGACGGCAAAGAAGAGCAGATCGTCAAGAACAACTGCGGAATGTTCGTGTACCCCACTGCAGCCACCGCTATCGCCAAGAACGGCAAGAGGTTCTCCGTTGAGGAGGACACCGTGAACTGATGTTGAACGGTATTCGTCGTCCAGGTTCTTGGAATAACCGTACGAGCGCGCATTGTCTGTTGAGCCAAAGGTGTAGGCTGGCTCGTTGATTAGCTCAATGTGACCAGCAAGGCAGTCAATTCTCATAGAACCTAACGAATGGCCAAGAGGACATAGTGCTCACGACTATAGCCCAATAGACTCTGGCGCCTGGATGCCCGCTTTCGCGGCAAAGCTCAGACGTCTGCAGACTGAAAGCTGACGTTAACGAATGCGTGGCGTACGGCACTGAAGCCACTTCACGCAACCAGCAATAAGAAAAGCGGCCCCAATCACGCAGTAAAGGACAACGGCACCGTGCAAGCCGAAGGCCTCGTATGCTGCGGACTTCAGCCAACCCCAACGGCCAGTAAAAGGTGGCTTCGCTGGGTCCATCCAATCCACCATTGCAAGAAGTAGGAAGCAACAGCCAAGACCCAAGGACGCCGTAGCTTTCTGTTGGGGAGTGAAAGGCGTCTTCCAGTGAGGGTGGTCGGGTTCTCCGCGATTTAATTTCATTGATGGTTTTACTGGTAAAGACTGGTTGCAGACTTTCGGTGCGCTCCAAAGCAGCCGTTAACTTGCATATGACAGGGCCATAGCACGACGTATTGAACGCACCCTGCGCGGACTAGATCTGTGTTCTGTGAGATGTTAAGCAGCAGGACGAACTGCCTGTGCTGCATAAGCAACAACGAATCCCCTTGCTTCTTCCAGCGAAGCAGGATAGCGCATGGACTTTCCGCCGCCCGGCGTTTCATAGACGGTCTGAAAAATGAAGCCATGCTCTACCAAGAACTCCACCTTTTTCCATTGAGCTATGTCAGTAGCAGCGGGCGCTGAGAATTTGCGGCTAAGTAATACCATTGCTCCTGCACACTGCGGACAGCGCCTGGGATGGTCACTCGTAGGCTTCTTGAAGGATTTCCTGCAATGGAAACAGACATGCGGGTAAAGAACTCTCTGAGTATCTTTTACCTTCTCGAAGTAGGAGTGATGCTTGAACGCCATGTTGTCGTCAACGAATATTTAATCGGTTCCGAAGTCTATCGACCCGACACCACGACGCCTCCAGACTGAAAGCCGACTTTCGTATCGCTCCGAAGCGGTCGTTAATGTTGTAGGTCACTGGCACCCGGCAAACTGGTGCCGAGTGTCCGTGTGCGCTGACCTTCTAAGCTTCGAACTCATAGTACGAACCACCCGTGACTTTGCCATTTGTGAGATCCACAGAAAACGCATGCCACGAGTCATCAAAACACCATGCCTCCCCCGTCAACTCGTTCCCAAGCACCGCCAGATTGCGAAAACCATCCCAGGAAATTCGCCGTGTGCACCACACCTTCGCAGCACCTCGGAATGCCGAAAAATCCGTAACGGTACCCGCAATTACCAGATCAGGCGCCGGGCTCGTCAATAGAAAGTCAATATCGCTTTCGTACTGTGCCAGAAGGATTCCGGATTGAATATCGACTAAGTAACCCTGGCCCTTGGCGACCACCAGAACGGAATCGCTCTGCGGGAACTCGACAAGGTCTGTGAGACTCGTGCCTCCGGGCTGGAAGTTTCCCACCCACGGCTGACCGTGATTTGGTGTGAACTCAACAACATAGCCTTCACGGTGCATCCCTTGACCCGTCGCGCTGTACTGGCGCGGACGCTCCCCCTCTCCCGGCAATCCTGGCAACTCTCTGCAGTGAGCGAGTGTTTTCATAGAGGCTCAACGAATATTGAATGGAAGAGTCATCGGAATCGTATCAAACTGGACCATGGCGCCGCATGTCCGGTATCGCCGCAAAGCGGCCGTGACCTAAAGTAGCCCGACGTTTGTGGGCTACCAACCACCTCACCCGCAGAGCTGGGGGAATGGCTTTCCGCCGCTTTCTGGGCGTGTGACAGTATGAGGCGGGGGCCGTTCCTCCAGCTCCGAAGCGACCCTGTGAAAAGGGAAGTGCTACATATTCAGTAGCTGTTTGCGCATATTTCACGGGGGCTAGAGCCTGATTTCTTTCAAAATCAGCCTCGCCGCAAATCCTTGGTAAACGGAAACTCCTTGCTGCCGGCGACATGGATGGTCGCCGGTGGCACCACCTGCAAGCCGGGTGTATGGCCCATGGCCGCAAAGCGCGCCAGGCGGCGGCTTTCGGCCTCGTAGCTGTTGACCGGGAAGGTGTCGTAATTGCGCCCGCCGGGGTGGGCCACAAAGTACTGGCAGCCGCCCAGCGAACGCTTCATCCAGGTGTCCACAATGTCGAAGGTCAGTGGTGCGTGCACGCCGATGGTGGGGTGCAGGCTGGAAGGCGGGTTCCAGGCCTTGTAGCGCACGCCGGCCACAAACTCGCCCACGGTACCGGTGCTTTGCAGGGGTAGGGCTTCGCCGTTGCAGGTCACCACGTAGCGGCTTTCGTTCAGGCCCGTCACGCGCACCTCGATGCGTTCCAGGCTGGAATCCACATAGCGGGCGGTGCCACCGGCCGTGCTTTCTTCACCCATCACATGCCAGGGCTCCAGTGCATTGCGCAGCGTCATTTCCACACCCGCCGCCTTGACCGCACCCAGCAGCGGGAAGCGGAACTCGTAATGCGGGGCAAACCAGCTGGTATCGAACGCATAGCCCGTCGCGTTCATGTCGGCCATCACGTCGTCAAAGTCCATCTTGATGAAGGTGGGCAGCATGTAACGGTCGTGTAGCTCGGTGCCCCAACGGGTGACGGGCGCCTTGTACGGTGTTTTCCAGAAGCGGGCCACCAGCGCGCGCAGCAGGAGCTGCTGCACGCTGCTCATGTGCGGGTGCGGCGGCATTTCAAACGCACGCAGCTCCAGCAGGCCCAGGCGGCCCGTGCTGGAGTCCGGCGAGTACATCTTGTCAATGGAGAACTCGCTGCGGTGCGTGTTGCCGGTCACGTCGATGAGGATGTTGCGCAGCGTGCGGTCCACCAGCCACGGCGGCATGCTCTGGCCGTAGAGTTCGCGGTTTTTGTAGATCTGCTCGATGGCAATTTCCAGCTCGTAGAGCTGGTCGTTGCGCGCCTCGTCCACGCGCGGGGCCTGGCTGGTGGGGCCCACAAACATGCCGCTGAACAGGTAGCTCAAGGACGGGTGGTTATGCCAGTAGAGCAGCAGGCTGGCCAGCAACTCAGGCTTGCGCAGGAAAGGGCTGTCGGCCGGCGTGGCGCCGCCCATCACAAAGTGGTTGCCACCGCCCGTGCCGGTGTGGCGGCCATCGGTCATGAACTTCTCGGCTGACAGGCGCGACTCAAACGCCGCGTTGTACAAAAACTCGGTGTTGTAGACCAGTTCCTTCCAGTTGGTGACCGGGTGGATGTTGACTTCGATGACGCCGGGGTCGGGGGTGACCTGCAGCAGCTTGAGGCGCGGATCGCGCGGGGGCGGGTAGCCTTCCAGCACGATCTGCATCTTCAGTTCGGTGGCGGTGGCCTCGATGGCGGCGAGCAGGTCCAGGTAGTCTTCCAGCCGCTCCAGCGGCGGCATGAAGATGTACATCACGCCCGATTTGCTTCCCACGGCTTCGGCCTTGGGGCCGCTGGCACGGCGCGGGTCGCGCACTTCCACGCACAGCGCGGTGCGGGTGATCCAGTGCGCGCTCTCGAAGCGGTCGGGGGCCTGGGCGTAGCGCGCGGGTTCGGGCTGGCGTGCCTGCAGGGCCTTGTCGCCGGCCTCGCCGCTCACGCCGGGCGCCTGCAGGCTGCGGCGGGCTTCGGGGGTGCTCAGGTTGCCGGCAAGGTAGGGCAGGCCGCTGTCGGTGACGCTGCCACCTTGCGCATTGCTGCCGGGGGCGTAGCGCGCGGCAAAGCGGCTGTGCGGGGGCAGGGGGCCGCGGTCTTCGGTGGGGTCGCGTTCGATCAGGTAGGGGTAGTCGCCCTGGCTGACCCAGGGCAGCGAATCCAGCGGCAGGCGCAGGCCCATGGGCGAGTCGCCGGGCATGAGGTACATGCGCTCGTCGCGGAAGAACCAGGGCCCGGTGGTCCACTCGGGGCCGCTCAGGCCGGGGTTGTTGCTGGCGCCGGCTTTGAGCGGCAGCACATAGCCAACCACCGAATCCAGCTTCTGCTCGAACACGCGGCGCAGGCGGGCACGTTCCATCTCGTCGTCGAGCTTGGCGTTGAAGGGGTCCACGTTCACCGGCAGACGGCGCTCGCGCCAGAGGTAGTACCAGGTGTCCTCATAGCCGGCCTGCACGTATTTGTCAGTCAGGCCCAGCTTGCCGGCCAGGGTGCGGATGAAGTAGCCCGCATCCTCGGCCACATAGTGGGTGGGCTCGCGTTCGTCGGTAAAGAGGGCGGTGTTGTTCCAGACTTTCTGCTTGTCGGCGCGCCAGTAGATGTTGAGCGCCCAGCGTGGCAGCTGCTCACCGGGGTACCACTTGCCTTGGCCAAAGTGCAGAAAGCCACCCTGGCCGTATTCGTCGCGCAGCTTGTGCGTCAGCTCGGTGGCAAAGCCGCGTTTGGTCGGGCCCAAGGCATCAGTGTTCCACTCGGGCGCGTCGCGGTCGTTCACTGCAACAAAAGTGGGTTCGCCGCCCATGGTGAGGCGTACATCGCCGGCCAGCAGCTCGGCATCCACGGCTTCGCCCAGCGCCATGACGGAGCCCCATTGCTCGGGGGTATAGGGCTTGGTGACGCGGGGAGATTCGTAAATGCGGGTGACCTGCATGTGGTGGCTGAACTCCACCTCGCTCTTGTCCACACCGCCTTCGATGGGGGCGGCGCCGCTGGGCTGCGGTGTGCAGGCCAGGGGGATGTGGCCTTCGCCGGCCAGCAGGCCGCTGGTGGCGTCCAGGCCGATCCAGCCAGCGCCGGGCAGGTAGACCTCGCACCAGGCGTGCAGGTCGGTGAAATCGACCTCAGTGCCGCTGGGGCCGTCCAGCGATTTCACGTCGGGCGCGAGCTGGATCAGGTAGCCCGAGACAAAGCGCGCAGCCAGGCCGCAGCGGCGCAGCAACTGCACCAGCAGCCAGGCCGAATCGCGGCAGGAACCGCTGGCCAGCGCCAGGGTTTCTTCGGGCGTTTGCACGCCGGGTTCCATGCGGATGGTGTAGCTGACGGCCTTGTGCACCAGCTGGTTGATGTCCACCAGAAAGTCGATGGTGCGGCGCTTTTTCAGGTCGATCTTGTCCAGAAAGCCCTTGAACAGCGGCTCCATGGCGTCGGCCACGAGGTAGGGCGCCAGTTCCTGCTTGAGGGCGGACTCGTACTGGAAGGGGAACTCTTCGGCGCTCGGCTCCAGGAAGAAGTCGAAGGGGTTGTAGACCGCCATTTCGACCACCAGGTCCACGGTGACCTTGAACTGGGTGGTCTTCTCGGGGAAGACCAGGCGGGCCTGGTAGTTGGCGAAGGGGTCCTGCTGCCAGTTGATGAAGTGGTTGCCGGGTTCGACCTTGAGGGAGTAGGACAGAACTTTGCTGCGGCAGTGGGGCGCAGGGCGCAGACGGATAACTTGGGGGCCCAGATTGACCAAACGGTCGTAGGTGTAGTGGGTAACGTGGTTCAGCGCTGCGTGAATGGACATGGGCCGGTCTCGGTAGGGTACACACTGGAAAGCCGGTGCGCTGTCTGCCGCACCGACCCCATCCTAACAATGGTGGATGACGAGGGGTTCCAAGCAAGTCCCGCGCCATGCAGCCCAGCCCTTTGGCGGCGCGGTTAGCATGGCCGCATGTTCTTTGCCGCCAACCGCACCAGCGCATGGCCCCGCACGGTGTTTGCGGCGCTGCTGGGCTTTGTGCTGGGGGCGGCGCTGCAGTTGCAGCAGGCGGCTTTGTGGCCGGTGTGGGTCTATGGATTATTTGTGCTGCTGGCCCCCGTCCTGTATGTGCAAGCAGCTCCTGAAAAGATAGCACGTTGGCTGCCAAGCCGCGATGGTCTGCTGCCTCTGGGGCTGGCCTGTGTGCTGGTGTGGTGTGCTGGCATGGCGCTGGGCTTGGGCAGCACCGGTTTGCGCGCGGTTGTCTTTGCCTGCCACACGCTGGCCCCGGCGCTGGAGGGGCACGACCTGCGGGTCACCGGTGTGGTGGAGGGCTTGCCGCAGCCCACGGACGCCGGCCTGCGCTTTACCCTGCGCGTGGAACATGCCCTGCTGGACGGGCAGCCGGCGGTGGTGCCCGGGCGCTGGGCTGTGGGCTGGTATGCCCAGGGCTACGCGCTGGGTGGCGAGCAGACGGGTTTGCAGCGCGTGCCGGCCCCGCTGCAGGCGGGCGAGCGCTGGCAGTTCACCCTGCGGCCTAAGGCACCGCATGGCAGCATCAACCCGCATGGCTTTGACTACGAGCTTTATCTGTGGGAGCAGGGCGTGCAGGCCCGTGCCTATGTGCGCGCCGGCCCGCGCGACCCCGAGCCGCGCCAGCTGGGCCAGACCTGGCAGGCGCCGGTGGCCTGGGCGCGTCAGCAGTTGCGCGATCGCATTCTGGCGGCCCTGCCAGAGCGGCGCGCCGCCGGCCTGTTGGCCGCGCTGGTAGTGGGTGACCAAGCGGCGGTGGAGCGCAGTGACTGGGATGTCTACCGCGCCACGGGCGTCAGTCACCTGATCTCGATTTCAGGCCTCCACATCACCATGTTTGCCTGGGGCGCTGGTTGGTTCACGGGCTGGTTGTGGCGGCGCTCGCGCCGACTGTGCCTGTTGTTGCCAGCGCCCTCTGCCGCGCTGCTGGGTGGCCTGTTGCTGGCCACGGCCTATGCGGTGCTGGCGGGTTGGGGTGTGCCAGCGCAGCGCACCTGCCTCATGCTGGCAACCGTGAGCCTGCTGCGTCTGGCTGGCGCGCGCTGGCCCTGGCCGTTGGTGTGGATGCTGGCTTGCGCCGCCGTGGTGGCGCTGGACCCCTGGGCCCTGTTGCAGCCGGGCTTCTGGCTCAGCTTTGTGGCGGTGGGGGTGCTGTTTGCTACAGATTCAGGAGCTGCTCGCGCAGAATCCACGGGGGGTATGGGGCGATTTTTCTCCATGCTGCGGGAGCAGTGGATCATCACCTTGGCGCTTGCGCCACTGACGTTGTTGCTGTTCGGGCAACTGTCCGTGGTGGGCTTGCTGGCCAATCTGCTGGCCATTCCCTGGGTGACATTGGTGCTCACGCCGCTGGCCTTGCTGGGCGTGGTGGTGTCGCCCCTGTGGGCGTTGGCAGCGCAAGCCAGTGAGGCCTTGTGGTGGTGTTTGTCCGCCATGGCGACCTGGCCCGGAGCCACCTTCAACCTGCCTTTGCCGTCGCTGGGCTGGGGCTTGTTGGGCGTAGCGGGCGGAATGCTGATGGCCGTGCCGGTGCCATGGCATCTGCGCGCGCTGGGATTGCCCTTGTTGCTGCCGCTGCTGTTCTGGCACCCCGCCGCGCCCGCGCCGGGTACGTTTTCCCTTCTCGCTGCCGATGTGGGGCAGGGCAATGCGGTGCTGGTGCGCACGGCGGGCCATGCGCTGCTGTTTGACACCGGGCCCCGCTACAGCCTGGAGAGCGACGCGGGCCACCGCGTGCTGGTGCCCCTGCTCAAGGCGCTGGATGTGCGGCTGGACACTGTGGTGCTGAGCCACCGCGATACCGACCATGTGGGTGGCGCGGCGGCCGTGCTGGCCATGCAGCCGCAGGCGGCCCTGCTCAGCTCCATCGAGGCCGAACACCCGCTACAGCAGCTGCGCACCGCCCGGCGTTGCGAGGCGGGCCAGCGCTGGGTGTGGGATGGAGTGGACTTCGAGGTGTTGCACCCGCAGGCGGCGGACTATGCGCAGCAGCCCTTGCCCAAGCCCAATGCGCTGTCATGCGTACTGCGCATCAGCGATGGCGCACACGCCGCGCTGCTCGTGGGCGACATCGAGGCCGCGCAGGAGGCACGCCTGGTGGCGGCCTGGCAGGGCACGGACCATTTGCTGGCCGACGTGCTGCTGGTGCCGCACCATGGCAGCAAGACCTCCAGCACACCGGAATTCCTGCAGGCCGTGCAGCCCCAGTGGGCGCTGGTACAGGCGGGCTACCGCAATCGCTTTGGCCATCCAGCCGCGCCGGTGGCTGAGCGCTATGCGCAGGCAGGCACCCAATTGGTGACGTCGCCCCGTTGTGGTGCCATGCTCTGGCGCTCGGAGCAGCCCCAAAATGTGGCGTGCCAAAGGGAGGATGGGCGCCGATACTGGCATCATGATGTGCCATAGTGGTGCATGCAGGACTGGTGCTTGCCGTGGCACTAAGCTTGCATGGAAGCTGTCATAGGAGAGGTCTTTTTATGCGGAAATTCGATGAGATGTACACCCAGCTCCCCTACGAGTTTTTTACTCAGGGCAAGCAGATAAGAGACCACTACAAGATTTACGACGAATGGCTGGCACGCCAACCCGGCGACATGATGGCCAAACGCCGTGAAGAAGCGGAGATGATCTTCCGCCGTGTGGGCATCACCTTTGCCGTCTACGGCGAGAAGGACGAGGACGGTTCCGGCACTGAGCGCCTCATTCCTTTTGACCTGATCCCGCGCATCATTCCCGCACACGAATGGTCCAGCATGGAAAAGGGCCTGACGCAGCGCGTCACGGCGCTCAACCGCTTCATCCACGACATCTACCACGACCAGGAAATCCTGAAGGCCGGCATCGTGCCGCGCGAGCAGATCGAGGGCAACGCCCAGTTCCGTCCCGAGATGATGGGTGTGGATGTTCCCAACAACATCTATTCGCAAATCAGCGGTATCGACATCGTGCGTGCGCCTGACGCCAAGGGCAATGGCGAGTACTACGTGCTCGAAGACAACTTGCGCGTACCCAGCGGCGTGAGCTACATGCTCGAAGACCGCAAGATGATGATGCGCCTGTTCCCAGACCTGTTCAGCGCGCACCGCGTAGCCCCCATCGCCCACTACCCCGACCTGTTGCTGGAGACGCTCCAGGCCAGTAGCCCGGCCACCACGGCCGAGCCCACGGTGGTGGTGCTCACGCCCGGCATGTACAACAGCGCCTATTTCGAACACGCCTTCCTGGCCCAGCAAATGGGTGTGGAACTGGTCGAGGGCCAGGACTTGTTCGTGAAGGACAACTTCGTCTACATGCGCACCACGCGCGGCCCCAAGCGCGTTGATGTGATTTATCGCCGCGTGGATGACGACTTCCTCGATCCGCTGGTGTTCCGCCCCAATTCCACGCTGGGCTGCGCCGGCCTCCTGGGCGCCTACAAGGCGGGCAATGTGACCATCTGCAACGCCGTGGGTACCGGCATTGCCGACGACAAATCCATCTACCCCTATGTGCCCAAGATGATCGAGTTCTACCTGGGCGAGAAACCCATCCTGAACAACGTGCCCACCTACATGTGCCGCAACAAGGACGACCTGGCCTACACGCTGGCCAACCTGAAGGACCTGGTGGTGAAAGAGGTGCACGGCGCCGGCGGCTACGGCATGCTGGTGGGGCCTGCGGCCACCAAGGCCGAGATCGAGGACTTCCGCAAGGCCGTGGAGGCCAACCCCAGCGGCTACATCGCCCAGCCCACGCTGAGTCTTTCCAGCTGCCCCACGTTTGTGGAGAGCGGCATTGCCCCGCGCCATATCGACCTGCGGCCCTATGTGCTGTCGGGCAAGACCGTGCAGATGGTGCCCGGCGGCCTGACGCGCGTGGCGCTGAAGGATGGTTCCCTGGTGGTGAACTCCTCGCAGGGCGGGGGCACCAAGGACACCTGGATTCTCGAAGCCGATGCGCCTGCCACAGGCACCGCTTCGCAAACCCAAAAGCAATAAACGTAGAGCGGAGGAACTTTCATGCTGTCTAGAACCGCTGACCATCTTTTCTGGATGTCCCGCTACACCGAGCGGGCCGAGAACACTGCCCGCATGCTGGACGTGAACTACCAGACCTCGCTGCTGCCCCAGTCCGAGGCCGTGGCCCAGTTGGGCTGGCAAGGCCTGCTGTCCATCAGCGAGCTGCTCTACAGCTACAAGCAGCGCCATGGTGAGATCCAGGCGCGCGAGGTCATGGACTTCATGGTCAAGGACGAGAGCAACCCGTCCTCCATCATGTCTTGCCTGAGCGCTGCGCGCGAGAACGCGCGCGCCGTGCGCGGCACGCTGACCACCGAGGTCTGGGAAACGCAAAACACCACCTGGCTTGAAGTCAAGCGCATGATCAAGACCGGCGAGTTCGAGAAAGACCCGGCGCAGTTCTTCGAGTGGGTCAAGTTCCGCTCGCACCTCTCTCGCGGTGTGACCGTGGGCACCATGTTCATGGACGAGGCGCTGTACTTCATGCGCATGGGCACCTTCCTGGAGCGCGCCGACAACACGGCGCGCCTGGTGGACGTGAAGTTTCACGCTGTGCAGAGCGACTTTTTCGGCACAGCGAGCGAGAAGGACCAAGAGTACGACTTCTACCACTGGAGCGCCATTTTGCGCAGCGTCTCGGGCTTCGAGAACTACCGCAAGGTCTACCGCGATGTGATCAAGCCTGAGCGCGTGGCCGAGTTGCTCATCCTCAAGCCCGACATGCCGCGCTCGCTGCATGCCAGCCTGAACGAAGTGGTGAACAACCTGAGCCTGGTGGCCAGCGACCCCTACAGCGAAACCCTGCGCCGCGCAGGCAAGCTGCGCGCCGAACTGCAGTACGGCCGCATCGATGAAATCCTGGCCACGGGCCTGCATGCCTACCTCACGCAGTTCCTGGACCGGGTGAACGATTTGGGCGCCCACATCAGCCGGGAGTATCTGGTTCCGGTCTGAGGCCAGCGCTTGAAAAATGCGGGTAAACGCTGGCCCACCGCGCCAGCGGGTCCGCATAATGTCTGCAATGAGGAGCGAGCATGCGTGTTGCTGACATTGACCGTGAAATTGAATCCGCCCGGTCCGCGGGGCCCTTGCGGGACATCGTCATTCAGCCTTGTCCGGCTCTGCTGACGGACCTGCGAGTCGAGTTCAACCGGGAAGATCCTGAGCCCGCCACCATCGCCAAGATCGCCTCGCGCGATGTAGCCATGGCGGCCGCCCTGATTCGGGTGGCCAACAGCCCGATCTACGCGCGTTCGCGCACGGCTTCCACCGTGGCCGATGCGGTGGCCATGTTGGGCATTGCGCAGACAGTGTCCATCCTGACGGGCTTCTTGCTGCGTGAGGTGATTCCTGCCAAATCCCCCTTCTTGGAGCACTTCTGGGAAACCTCCACCCGCCGCGCCTACGCCATGGGCTACATCGCGCGGCAGATGTACGGCATGAATGCCGACATCGCGCACACATGCGGCCTGTTTTGCCACGTGGGCCTGCCGATCATGTTGCAAGCCTTGCCAGGCTATGAGGCCACGCTGAATGCGGCCTTGCATGGAGAGCACCCGTTTACTGAGGTGGAAAATGCAGCCCACCGCACGGACCATGCCGTGGTGGGCGCCATTGTGGCCAAGACCTGGCGGCTGCCGCCCATCGTTGCGATTGCGGTGCGCCTGCATCACGATTTCACGGTCCTCAAGGACGACAACATCCCGACCGATGTGCGCATGTTGGTGGCCATGTCTTTGTTGGCTGAGCACCTGGTGGCCTTGCATGAAGGTCAAGCCGTGCATGCAGAGTGGGACCGGCATGGAGCCGGCTGCTTGGCCCATTTGCATGTGGGCGACGCCGAGATCGACCACTGGCTGGACGCCTTGCACCCCCAGTTTGAGGGGCCTGCCGGTTTCTAAACCTTACTGAGGGGCGACTTGGGCGTCCAGTCCCAAGCTGCGCACCTTGTCGGCCGCGCGTTCGGCTTCGGCCAAGGTGTCAAACGGGCCCACGCGCACACGGATGCGCTGGCCTTGCGCCGTGCGCACCGTCTGGCGGCTGGTGGGCAGGTCCGCATCGCTGAGCTGGGCCAGCGCGTTGCGCGCATTGTTCTCCTGCGAAAACATGCCCACATTCACCTGGTAGCGGCCGGCCTTGTCGTCGGTGGTTGCCGCAGGCACGGGTGTGGGCGTGGCGGGCGGCGCCCCGGTGGCAGATTCGACCACCACGGGTTTGGACAGCAGGATGATTTTGGCGGGCGCCGAGCTTGCCGCGCGCGCGGGCGCAGCTGTCGGGGTGCTCTTGGGGGCAGCAGCAGGGGCCGGTGCAACACGGGAGGCAGCCGGCGCCGGGCGAGCGGCCACAGGTGCAGATGCTGCGGGTTTTGTAGCAGGTGGTGCCGCTGCGCTTGCGGCATGGGCGGCAGGGCTGGATGCGGTTGCAGCGGGCGCCGAGGCCGCGCGCACCGGGGCAGAAGCCGCCACGGTGGCGACGGGCGCCGACGTGGCGGATACCGCAGCTAGCGCAGAAGCGGCAGGCAGCGGCGAGGAGCTTGCCGATGCAGGTGCGGATGCGGCGGACGCAGCAGGTGCGGCCGGGGTGGAGCCATCAACTGTGCGGCCCACGGCCACATTGCGTGCGTCAGACGTGGCTTGCAGCGCGGCGGCCGGTGCGGCGCTCCAGCCTTCGAACTGTAGCCAGCCATAGGCCAGCAGGCCAATCGCCAGCGCGTTGCACACCATCTGGATGATCAGGCCCTTGCGCGTGGGCGCCTTGCGGCTGAGCATCGCGCAGGCCTCGGGCACGGTCTGCGTGGCTTGCAGCGCAGCTTCCATGCGCTTGCGGGTCGCGCGGTGCAGCAGGGCATTGCCGCCCAGGCCCGGCAGCAACACCGACAGCAGCACCAGCCCGCCCAGCAGCGCCCATTGCGTGGTTTCCGACAGGCCAAACACCAGCCGGCCGATGCCGAAGATGCCCAGCGCCAGGGCCACCACCGTTCCGGCATAGAGCAGGGCCGCATGCCAGAGCTGGCGGAAGGCCAGCCAGTTCAGGGTGTAGAGCGCGGCGGGGCCGTTCCAGCTCAGGCCGGCGCGGTCAGCCGCCTCGAAGCGCTCGAACAGCGGCAGGTAGTAGGCGCTGTTGACCTCACCAATCGCTGCGCGGTACAGCGCGGTGGTCGAGTGTTCGTCCGTCTTGTCCAGGGCAAGGGGTGCGGGTGTGGGCATGGTTTATTTTGGCATGCCAGGGCCGTCTGGCAAGGCAGCAGCCACCTCGCGGCCCAGTTCGATCACGGCCAGGGCGTAATAGCTGCTCCAGTTGTAGCGGGTGATGGCGTAGAAGTTGTCGGTGCCGGCGATGTAGAGCGGTGCGTCGGCGCCGTTCTGCAGTTCCACCAGCGCCAGCTTGCCGGGGTGGGCTGCGGCAGCGCCATCCAGCAACACGCCCTTGTCTTGCATCACCTGCGGGGTGAAGGTGGGCACGATGTCGGGCGCCAGCAGGGTGGTGCGGTCCAGCCGGGCCAGGTCAAACTGCACGGGGTAATGCGTGGGCAGGCCGCGTTGCCACTTGAAGGCGACAAAGTAGTTGGCCACGGAGCCAATGACGTCGGCCGCGCTGTGGAACAAATCCACCCGGCTGTCGCCATCAAAGTCCACCGCGTACTTGCTCCAGCTCGATGGCATGAACTGCGGCAGGCCCATGGCGCCGGCGTAGCTCCCCTTGAGGGCCAGCGGGTCTGTATTGGTGCGGGCGGTGAGGCTGAGGTAGGCCTCCAGCTCGGACAGGAAGAAGCGCGCCCGGTCCGCGGCGCGCGGGTGGGCGGTGGGGAAGTCGAAGGCCAGGGTGCTGAGCGCGTCGATGACGCGGTAGTTGCCAGTCTGCTGGCCGTAGATGGTCTCGACACCCACGATGCCCACAATGATTTGGGCGGGTACGCCAGTTTCGCGCTCAGCACGCTCCAGGGTGTCACGGTTGTCCTGCCAGAACTGCATGCCCGCCTTGATACGGATGGGGTTGACGAAGCGGCGGCGGTATTCGGCCCAGTTCTTGGGTGTGCCCACCGCCGGCGGGGTGCTGGCGCGCTGAATGGCCGGAATCAAGCGCGCCTGGCTGATGGCGTGGCGCACCCAAGCCGGGTCCAGATTCCGGCGCTGGGCCAGATCGTCGGCTATGCGCATGACATCCGGTCGGGTGGCATACAGGGGGCCGGCCGCTTTGTCGGCCTGGGGCGCAGCCGCTTTGGCGCGCGTCGCAGATTTGTGGTGTTTTGGTGTGCTAGCCCCCGCAGAAATTGCGCAAGCAGCTATGAAAATAGTAGCAGTAAGGCGAATGAGGAACTTCACGGAATCCAGTACTCAGGGTAGGCGGGATGGCCAAGCCAATTGCCTGCATTCTCGCCGCAATGCGGCCAGGCTTCCCGGGGTTTGGGGAGCGTAGCGCCAGGCTTCCAGGCGCAGCAGCCAGGTGGCAATGGCGGCGGTTTGCGGTTGTTCGCTGGCCACTGCCTGCAGTCGGTTGGCCAACTGGCGGGGAGGCTCCTGCGCGCCCACGCTCCAGCCAGCGTGGCGCAGCCGGGCCTGCGCGAGGTGCAGCATGCGCAGCCAGGGGTCCTGGTGGTAGCGCTCCCACAGTGTCCATAGCGCGCCCAGGCTGCTGGCGATGACGACCAGGGCGGCCAGCACGTAGCCCAGGTCTTCCCAGCTGGGCGCCTCAAAACCGAGCTTGCGCAGCAGGTCCAGCTGGCGCGCCTGGCTGTAGTTCAGCACCCACTGGTTCCAGCGGTTGTTGGCGGCTTCCCAGATTTCGCGCAGATTGAGCGCAAAGCCGGGGCTCACCGTATTGAGAGCCTGTGTGAAGACGTTCTGTGGCGCCTGCAGGCGGGTGAAAGAGCCTGTCCGGCCGGGCGCCACGGCCGAGGTGGGGTCCACACGCACCCAGCCCTGGCCCGCGATCCAGACTTCGGCCCAGGCATGGGCATCGCTCTGGCGCACGGTCCAGAAACCGTCCACGGTGTTGACCTGTCCGCCCTGGTAGCCGGTGACCACGCGGGCCGGCACATCCAGCGCGCGCATCAGCAGCACAAAGCTGGATGCGATGTGCTCGCAGAAGCCGGCCTTGCGGTCGAACCAGAATTCGTCCGCCGTGTGGGTGCCGTAGACACCGGGCTCCAGCGTGTACTCGTAGCCCCCGGTGCGCAGGCGCTGCATGACGGCTTCCACGAGTTCGGGTGTGCGCGCATTGGCCAGTTCGGGGCTGCGGCGCATGTCGGCGGCCAGCTGCAGGGTGCGCGGGTTGAAGCCGCTGGGCAGGGCCACATAGTCCTGCAGGCCCACCTCCAGACGCGTGGGGCCGTGGCGGAACTGCGGGTAGCTGGTGGCGCGGTAACGCACCAGGTCGGCCATGGGCTGGTCGGTGGTCCATTGAAGGTCTGGCCCCATGCTGGGGGTGTAGCCCACGATCTCGGGTTTGTCCGTGGTGGCGTCCAGCAGCAGCAGCCAGGGACGGTTGTTGGCGGCCAGGGTGACCTGGTAGCTGACGGGTGTGCCTTGCACCTGCAAATCGGCTTTGAGCTGGAAGCGGGACGGGAAATCCGAGCGCAGCGCACGCCACTCGCGCCCGTCAAAGGTGGAGAAAACGGGGCCGCGGAAATAAAGGTCCCGCTGCGCCGGTGGTGGGCCGTCAAAACGGATGCGCATTGCGATGCTGTCGTCCAGCGCCAGGCTGGCAATGCTGCCCACCTGCATCTGGCCCGACAGGCCGCTGCGTCCGCTCATCGCGTCACCGGGCAGGCCCCAGAGCGGCGCGATGCGCGGGAACAGCATGAACAGCACGGCCATGATGGGCGCACCCAGCAGCGCCATCCAGCCCGCCGTCTTGGCTGCTTGCAGCAGCGGTGGGCGGCCCACGGGCATGTGGGCGTTGACCAGGGCCGTGAGCAGGCCCAGCAGCGCCACCAGCATGGCCGCGGCCGTGAGCAGGCTTTGCGAGAAGAAGAAGTTGCTGAGCATGGTGAAGAAGCCCAGGAAGAACACCACAAAGGCGTCGCGCCGCGCGCGCATCTCCAGCGTCTTGAGGGTGAGCAGCACCACGATGAGGGTGACGCCGGCATCACGCCCCAGCAGGGTCTTGTAGCTCCACCAGGTGGCGGCAGTAGCTACGGCCAGCAGGCCCAGACGCCACCAGCGCGAGGGCAGCGGGGCGCCCTGCATGGCCAGTCGGCCACGCCACAGCAGTACCAGTGCGGCCATGGCACTGCACCACAGTGGCAGGCGTTCGGCCTGCGGCAGGATGACCCAGGCAATCACCAGCAGCAGGAACAGGGTGTCGCGGGCTTCGCGCGGGAGGTGGGACAGGCGTTGCAGCATGGAGGTGTGCGTTTTCAGGCCAGGGCCAGCGCCTGCAGGCAGTTTTTCTGATGGGCTGCGCCGCTGTCAGGGGCAATTTCTTGGGGGCCCAGGCGCAGGCCGTAGCGCAGGCCCTGTTTCTCGGCCAGCAGCACCCAAGCGCACAGGCGTGAGAGCGCGTGCTCGCGCGAGGTGCCCAAGCCCTGGCCCGCGTGGGCCAAGTCCAGCCAGAGTTCGAAGCGCTGGGCCTGCTGGGCATCGCGGCTCACCAGTTCGTCGGCCTTGGCAGCCTTTTTCCAGACCACGAGCTTGAGCGGATCGCCTCTCCGGTAGGCGCGCACGCCGTCGAATTCACCAGTGGTCTGCTTGTGGCTGTTGGCGGCGCCTCCGGCACGCGGTTCGCCGGGGGGCAGCGGGGGCGGATGGGCTTCAGGGGCAGGGTAGACCAGCACCTGGGCCGCCGGGCGCCAGATGGTCCAGACGCGGAAGGTGCCCAGTGGGAAGCGCGTTTCTGCCGTCAGCGCGGGCAGGGCATGCAGACCACGGTGGGCAGGCGTGAACGCCACCTGCACTTTGGCACTGCCTTGGGCGGGGATATCGGTCCAGCTCCAGTGGTCCGAATCCAGCACCGCCAGGCCGATGCCATAGCGAACCCTCGGGCTGCTGCTTTGCAGTTGTATGCCAATTTGAACGCTGGCCCCCACGAACTGTGCGTCAGGCGCTATCAAATGCATAGTGATTCCGCGCAGCGTGCCGTGGCACACATGCATGCCAATGACTGCGCAGCCGGCCAGCAGGAAGGTCAGCACATAGCCCAGGTTGAGCTGGTAGTTGATGCTGGCTACCAGCAGCACCAGTAGCGTGAGCGCCAGCATGAGGCCCGGACGCGTGGGTAGGATGTAGACGTTGCGCTGGGTGAGCGTGGTGCTGTCCTTGCGCGGCAGACGCGACTGCCACCATTGGCGAAACCGCGCGCGCACCAGCGCAAGAGGATTCCAGAACCGGGCCATCAGGGCAGGGGAACGGCTTGCAACATGGCCCGCACTTGTTCGACGGCACCGCGGCCGGCATCCCCCACGGGGATGAGGCGGTGAGCGATGGTCTGCGGCAACACGGCCTGCACATCGTCGGGCGCCACATAGTTGCGCCCACTGAGCAAGGCTTGGGCCTTGGCGGCTCGGACCACGGCAATGCCGGCGCGGGGCGACAGGCCCTGCAAGAACCACTGGCCCGAGCGGGTCGCGGCAATCAGGTCCTGTACATAGTCCAGCAGCGGCCCTGCCGCATGCACGGCCAGCACGGTGGCTTGTAGCTGCGCCAGCTCGCCTTCGGCCAGCAGGCTGGGCAGGGCATCCACCATGCCGCGTCGGTCTTCACCCGCCAGCAGGGCGCGCTCGGAGGCGCGGTCCGGGTAGCCCAGCGAAATGCGCATGAGGAAACGGTCCAACTGTGACTCGGGCAGGGCGTAGGTGCCGAGCTGGTCCAGCGGGTTTTGCGTGGCGATGACAAAGAAGGGCTGGGGCAGGGGGCGGGTTTCGCCTTCCACGGTGACCTGCTTTTCTTCCATCGCTTCGAGCAGAGCACTTTGTGTCTTGGGGCTGGCGCGGTTGATTTCATCCGCTAGCAGCACCTGCGCAAACAGGGGACCGGGATGGAACACAAAGGCTTCCTTGCCGCGCTCGTAGATGGAGACGCCCGAGAGATCGCTGGGCATGAGGTCGGAAGTGAACTGCACACGCGAAAACTGCAGGCCGAAGCTGCGTGCCAGCGCATGGGCCAGCGTGGTCTTGCCAACGCCAGGCACATCGTCGATGAGCAGGTGGCCACCGGCCAGCAGGCAGGCCACGCAGTCCTGGATCTGTGCCGGCTTGCCCACAATCACCGTGTTAAGCTGGGCCAGCAATGATTTGAGTTTGTGTTGTGCATCCATGGCACGACGTTACCTGAAAATCCTGAATGACGAGCGCACCCGTGAGCAAGACCGGCTACTTTTCGCACCGCGATTGCCGCAAGCATGAGATGGGCGAGGGCCATCCCGAATGCCCGCAACGGCTGGACGCCATTGACGATCGCCTGCTGATCACCGGCGTGGCCGATGCGCTGGACCAGCGCGAGGCACCACAAGCCCCTATTTCTGATCTGGAATTGGCCCATGGCCGCATGTATGTGGCGTCCATCCGCGGCCTGACGGATCGACTGCGCGACGACATGCAGGCCGGTGGTCCGGCCCATGCCCAGGTGGACCCCGACACCAGCCTCAATCTGCATACGTGGGATGCCGCGTTGCGTGCGGCTGGTGCCGCGGTCGCAGCAACCGACGCGGTGATGGCGGGCGAGATGGCCAATGCCTTTTGTGCCACGCGGCCGCCCGGCCACCATGCCTGCAAGGACAAGGCCATGGGCTTTTGCTTTTTCAACAATGTGGCTGTGGCCGCGCGCCACGCGCTGGAGCGCCACGGACTCAAGCGCGTGGCCATCGTGGACTTTGATGTGCACCACGGCAATGGCACCGAAAACATCGTGGCCGGCGACCAGCGCATCCTCATGGTGAGCTTTTACCAGCACCCCTTCTACCCGCCGGGCGGAGCGCGTTCGCAGGCCAGTAATCTGGTCAACGTGCCGGTGCCGGCCTACACCAAGGGGGCAGCAGTGCGCGAACTCATCACGCAGGAATGGCTGCCGCGGCTGGAGGCCTACCGGCCCGAGATGATTTTTATCAGCGCGGGCTTCGATGCCCACCGCGATGACGACCTGGGTCAAATGGGTCTGGTGGAAAGCGACTACGCTTGGATCACGGAGCAGCTCATGGCGGTGGCCAGGCGCCACGCGCAGGGACGTATCGTCTCCTGCCTGGAAGGCGGCTACCACCTGGACGCACTGGCCCGCAGTGTGGAAGCGCATGTGCGCGTATTGGCAGATTTGCAATGAATGCTTTGAAACATCTTCCTGCTCCTAAACCGATTGACGACTTCCAGGGCTGGCTGGAGACCTTCACCCAGCCCACCGTCTTGCTGGAACTTCTGGCGCTGGCACTCAGCGTGGCACTGGCCTGGGGGCTGGTGGCGGCCTTGCGCCGTGCCTTGGGCCAACAGGACGCCCGTTCCATCTGGTTTGGCCAGCGCGTGATCGACGGGGTGCTGTTTCCGCTGGCCTTGTTGTGCCTGGGTTATCTGTCGCTGGAGTTGCTGGGCAACTATGTGCAGGTGGCGGTGCTGCGGGTGGCGATTCCGGTGCTGATGTCGCTGGTGGTCATCCGGGTCGGGGTGAAGGTGCTGCAAGCCAGCTTTACCGATGCACCCTGGGTCAAGCCGCTGGAGCAGACCATCTCCTGGGTGGCCTGGTTGGCCATGGTGCTGTGGGTCAGCGGCCTGCTGCCGGTCATTCTCAATGAGCTCGACCTGATTACCTGGAAGGTGGGCGGCACCACGCTGTCGGTGCGTACCTTGTTGGAGGGATTGATCACCGCAGGCGGCGTGCTCATTCTCACGCTGTGGGTGTCGGCGGGCATCGAGTCCCGCCTGCTGCGTTCGGCCACGGGCGGTGAGCTGTCGCTGCGCAAGGCCGTGAGCAATGCCACGCGCGCACTGCTCATGTTTGTAGGCCTGATGCTGGCGCTGTCGGCCGTGGGCATCGACCTGACGGCGCTTTCTGTGCTGGGCGGTGCGGTCGGGGTGGGTATCGGTTTCGGCTTGCAGAAGCTGGCGGCCAACTATGTGTCGGGCTTCGTCATCCTGGCTGAGCGCAGCATGCGCATTGGCGATGTGGTGCGACTGGACAACTTTGAGGGCACCATCACCCAGATCAACGCGCGCTACACCGTGGTACGTTCGCAAACCGGGCGCGAATCCATCGTGCCCAACGAAATGCTGATCACGCAGCGCGTCGAAAATCTGTCGCTGGCCGACACACGGGTGAACCAGGCCATCAACATTGCGGTCGGCTACGACAGCGATGTGAACCTGGTGATGAATCTGTTGCTCACGGCCGCCAAGAGCCAGGCGCGTGTGCTGCAACAACCGGCCCCCACCGTGAGCCTGGCCAACTTTGGAGCCGATGGCCTGGAGTTCAGCCTGAGCTACTGGATCAACGATCTGGAGAACGGGCAGGGCAATTTACGCTCGGACATCAATCTGTCCATTCTGCAGGCCCTGCGCAGCCATGGCATCGATATTCCCTACCCGCAGCGCGTGGTGCACATGCGCCAGGAGCGTTGAGCAGCGGCTTTTTGATGAGCTGCCTCTAAGTTAAGTCGCCAAAGCGCGCAAAGTGGGCATGGGCGCCGCTATAATCATAAAAAAGCACGATCGTTCTATTTTGTGATTATGATGACGGCAGAGATGTCCCATAGGGTGGCAAGCGCCGCCCGGCATAGAATCCACTGATTGACGTGCACGTCAACTGAAGAGACCAATTTTTAACCATCTGGAGTGGCAGCAATGAAAGTCCTGGTACCCGTCAAACGCGTGGTGGACTACAACGTGAAGGTCCGTGTGAAGTCGGACAACACCGGTGTAGACATCGCCAACGTCAAGATGAGCATGAACCCCTTTGACGAAATTGCGGTGGAAGAAGCCGTGCGTCTGAAGGAAAAAGGCGTGGTCACCGAAGTGATCGCCGTCTCCTGCGGCGTCACCCAATGCCAGGAAACCCTGCGCACCGCCATGGCCATTGGCGCCGACCGCGGCATCCTGGTCGAAACCACCGAAGAACTCCAACCCCTGGCCGTGGCCAAGCTCCTCAAGGCCCTGGTCGACAAAGAACAACCCGGCCTCGTCATCCTGGGCAAACAAGCCATTGACGACGACTGCAACCAGACCGGTCAGATGCTGGCGGCCCTGGCCGACCTGCCCCAAGCCACCTTCGCTTCCAAGGTCGAAGTGGTGGATGGAAAAGCGAATGTCACCCGTGAAGTGGACGGCGGCCTGGAAACCCTGGCCGTCACCCTGCCGGCCATCATCACCACCGACCTGCGCCTGAACGAGCCCCGCTATGTCACCTTGCCCAACATCATGAAGGCCAAGAAAAAGCAGCTCGACACCTTCAAGCCTGAAGACCTCGGCGTGAACGTGGCCCCCCGCATCAAGACCCTGTCGGTGGCCGAGCCTGCCAAGCGCAGCGCCGGCATCAAGGTGCCCGATGTCGCCACCCTGGTGGACAAACTGAAGAACGTCGCAAAGGTAATCTGACCATGACCGCACTCGTAATCGCCGAACACGACAACGCCTCCATCAAGGGCGCCACCCTGAACACCGTGACCGCTGCGGCCCAGGCCGGTGGCGACGTCCACATCCTGGTGGCAGGCAGCAACGCCGCTGCCGCTGCTGCGGCTGCCGCCCAGATCGCCGGTGTCTCCAAAGTCATCCATGCCGACAGCGCCGACCTGGCCCACGGCCTGGCCGAGAACGTGACTGCCCAGGTGCTCGCCATTGCTGGCAACTACAGCCACATCGTCTTCCCCGCCACCGCATCCGGCAAGAACATTGCCCCCCGAGTGGCTGCCAAGCTCGACGTCGGCCAAGTCTCTGACATCACCAAGGTGGTGAGCGCCGACACCTTCGAGCGCCCCATCTACGCCGGCAACGCCATCGCCACCGTGCAAGCGACGGACGCCGTCAAGGTGCTGACCGTGCGCACCACCGGCTTTGACCCTGCCGCTGCTACGGGCGGTTCTGCTGCCGTGGAAACTACCACAGCCGCTGCCGGCAATGCTGCAGTCGCCTTCGTGGGTGCCGAGATCGCCAAGAACGACCGCCCCGAACTCACCGCTGCCAAGATCATCGTGTCTGGCGGCCGTGCCCTGGGTTCGAGCGAGAAATTCAATGAGGTGATGACCCCTCTGGCCGACAAGCTGGGTGCGGCCATCGGTGCCAGCCGTGCGGCGGTGGACGCGGGCTACGCGGCCAACGATCTGCAAGTGGGCCAGACCGGCAAGATCGTGGCGCCCCAGCTGTATGTGGCCTGCGGTATCAGCGGAGCCATCCAGCACTTGGCCGGCATGAAGGACTCCAAGGTGATCGTGGCGATCAACAAGGATCCTGAGGCGCCTATCTTCTCGGTGGCGGACTTTGGATTGGAAGCAGATTTGTTCGTGGCGGTGCCCGAACTGGTGGCTGCGCTCTGATGCCAGACGGAAAAAGGGCATCGCGTGCGATGCCCTTTTTTTTGGCCTAAATACCCACGTAACCCGCTTGTAACAAGAATTTTTGGAGACTTTCATGAGCTACGTCGCCCCCGTCAAGGACATGCTGTTCAACATCGAGCACTTGGCCAATATCGAACAGATCGCCCAAATCCCCGGCTTTGAAGACGCGGGTCTGGACACGGCCCAGGCCGTGCTGGAAGAGGCGGCCAAGTTCACCGAGGGCGTGTTGGCCCCGCTGAACTGGGAAGGCGACAAGAACCCCTCCAGCCTCAAGGATGGCGTGGTCACGGCAACCCCGGGCTTCAAGGAAGCCTTTGCGCAGTTCACCGAAGGTGGCTGGCAAGGCCTGCAGCACCCCACCGACTTTGGCGGCCAAGGCCTGCCCAAGACGATTGGTGCCGCCTGCGGCGAAATGGTGAACAGCGCCAACATGAGCTTTGCGCTGTGCCCCCTGTTGAGCGATGGTGCGATTGAAGCACTGCTGACAGCCGGCTCTGACGAGCTCAAAGCTACCTACCTGGAAAACCTGGTGAGCGGCAAGTGGACCGGCACCATGAACCTGACCGAACCCCAGGCCGGTTCGGACCTGGCGCTGGTGCGCTCCCGCGCCGAGCCCCAGCCCGACGGCAGCTACAAGGTGTTCGGCACCAAGATCTTCATCACCTGGGGTGAGCACGACATGGCCGAGAACATCGTTCATCTGGTGCTGGCCCGAGTGGCCGGCGCGCCCGATGGCGTCAAGGGCATCAGCCTCTTTGTCGTGCCCAAGTTCATGGTCAACAAGGACGGTTCGCTGGGCGCGCGCAACGATGTGCACTGCGTCTCCATCGAACACAAGATGGGCATCAAGGCCAGCCCCACGGCCGTGCTGCAGTACGGTGACCATGGCGGCGCCATCGGCTATCTGGTGGGCCAGGAAAACCGCGGCCTGGAGTACATGTTCATCATGATGAACGCCGCGCGCTATGGCGTGGGTGTGCAGGGCATTGCAATTGCCGAGCGTGCCTACCAGAAAGCAGTGACCTTCTCGCGCGAGCGCGTGCAAAGCCGCCCCGTCGACGGTTCCACCCCGGGCAGCGCAGCCATCATCCACCACCCTGATGTGCGCCGCATGCTCATGACCATGCGCGCCTACACCGAGGGTTGCCGCGCCCTGGCCAGCGTGGCGGCCAGTGCTTACGACGCGGCCCACCACCACCCCGACGCTGAGACGCGCAAGCAGAACCAGGCCTTCTACGAATTCATGGTGCCCCTGGTCAAGGGCTACAGCACCGAGATGAGTTTGGAAGTCACCAGCCTGGGCGTGCAGGTGCATGGCGGCATGGGCTTTATCGAAGAAACCGGTGCGGCCCAGTACTACCGCGACGCCAAGATCCTGACTATCTACGAAGGCACCACCGCCATCCAGGCCAATGACCTGGTCGGCCGCAAGACCGCACGCGACGGCGGCCAGACCGCCAAGGCGATTGCGGCGCAGATCGAAACCACGGAAGCTGAACTGGCCGCCAGCGGCTCGGCCCACGCCGTGGCCGTGGCCCGGCGCCTGAAGGCTGCACGCCTCGCGTTCATTGACGTGGTGGACTTCGTGGCCGGCAATACCAAGGCCAGCCCGAACGCCGTGTTTGCCGGCAGCGTGCCCTACCTCATGTTGGGTGGCAACCTCATGGCCGGCTGGCAGCTCGCGCGTGCGCTGTTGGTCGCGGAGAAGCAGGTCGCGGCCGGTACTGATGTGCCCTTCATGCAAGCCAAGATCACCACCGCGCGTTTCTACGCCGATCACCTGCTCAGCAAGGCCGGCGGCCTGCGTGACAGCATTGTCGAAGGCGCCGACAGCGTCACGGCCTTGCCGCTGGACGCTTTCTGAGTAGTTCCGGTTTGCTACTGAATTGCTAGCTGCTCGCGCAATAAGCACGGGGGCTGGCATCGTATTTCCCATATATCCTTAGACCCGAGGAGACCCATGTCCAAGCTGCCTGCGCCCCTGGATCGTTTGCCCTTCCCCGTGATCGGCTCGCCCCTGTTCATCATCAGCAACCCCAAGCTGGTGATTGCGCAGTGCATTGCGGGCGTGGTGGGCTCCATGCCGGCACTCAACGCGCGCCCGGCCGAGCTGCTCGAAGAGTGGCTGAAGGAAATCACCGAGGCCCTGGCCGCTCACAACGCTGCCCACCCGGAAAAGCCCGCCGCGCCGTTTGCGATCAACCAGATCGTGCACAAGAGCAATGACCGGCTGGAGCACGACATGGCGCTGTGCGTGAAGTACAAGGTGCCCATCATCATCACCAGCCTGGGCGCGCGCGAGGAAATCAATGCCGCGGCCCACAGTTATGGGGGCGTGGTGCTGCACGACGTGATCAACAACAAGCATGCGCGCAAGGCCATAGAGAAGGGCGCCGACGGCCTCATCGCCGTGGCCGCCGGTGCGGGCGGCCACGCGGGCGTGAAGAGTCCGTTTGCGCTGGTACAGGAGATCCGCCAGTGGTTTGACGGCCCGCTGGCGCTGTCGGGCTCCATTGCCAGCGGGGCAGCCGTGCTCGCGGCGCAGGCCATGGGGGCTGACTTTGCCTACATTGGCTCAGCCTTCATTGCCACCGAAGAGGCGCGCGCAGCCCAGGAGTACAAGCAGGCCATCGTGGACCACGACTCCGACGAGATCATCTACAGCAACCTGTTTACCGGCGTGCACGGCAACTACCTGGCGCCCAGCATCCGCGCGGCCGGTCTGGATCCGGCCAATCTGCCCGAAAGCGACCCCAGCAAGATGAACTTCGGCGGCAGTGCTGCCGCCAAAGCCTGGAAGGACATCTGGGGCTGCGGCCAGGGCATCGGCGCGGTCGACAAGATCCAGCCCGCCGGCGAGTACGTGGCCCAGCTCAAGCGTGAATATGCGCAGGCCAAGGCTGAACTGCTGGCCCGGAATTACGCCTGATACCCGGCTTTTCAGCCTGTAGCGCCTGTGCAATCTGCGCGAGGCGCTATTTTTTTGATAGTGTGAGGCTGGCCGGCGCCTGAGCGAACTCAGGCCTGGAGGCGGAGTTCCGGCTCGTTCTCGGCCAGCAGGCGGTTCAGCGCACGTTCCACAATCGGCGCCTGTTCCAACATGCGCAGCTCGCCGCTACGCAGCATGGCCGCTACTTCACGCTCGTTGCGCACAAAGGCGTCAAAGCCTTCGCGGTTGGTGAAGAGAAAGCGCGTGCGCATGGGGCTGACCCAGCTCAGGCGGCAACGGTGGGCCGCGGTGGTAATTCCTTCGACCTCGAACCAGACACCGCGCGTGAGCACCTGGGCGCTGGCGTCGAAATCGTCCATCTCCGACGGGTTTTGCACGGTGAGCTGCTCGGCACGGCGTTGGTCCAGTGCCTCCATGGCAGCCTGACCCGCGCTTTCTTCCAGCGCGGCTGCTTGTGTGTCCACAGGAGGTGGCGCCTTCATGCGGATGGCCAGCATGTGCGTGCCGATGAGGCGGCGCGTGAAGGTGGCGCGCGCATCGCCATGCCAGTCGATTGCGTCCAGCTCCACATTGAGCACACGCACCAGCTCGGGCAGCACGCCGACCAACTCCTTGCGTTCCTCGGAGCTGGTCTTGGGCTGGGTGCTCCAGATCAGGCGGTCCATGGTGTCCAGCGTGGCATTCCAGCGGCCGGGCTCGGTGTCTTCCGTGAGCCAGGCGGCAGCGATCACCTGGCGCCACTGCTCGGTCAGAAAGGGCTTGAGGAAAGGCACCAGCGGCAGCTTTTCGGGCAGGGCGCTGATGCGGGCGTGGATGATTTCGTCGGCATGGGCGAGGGCGGCGTTGAGGGCTTCCTCGTCGCGCTGCACGTCGGCCACCGGCTCGATCTGCTGCTGCGCCTGCTGTTCGCTCTCGAACAGGAATTCGGTGAACTCGGCCAGCAGCAGGCTGAACAGCGTGAGGTCATCCTCGAACTCGTGGAGAACGCGCTGCACGGTGTGCTCAATGCGCACATAGAGTGGGTCTTCCTCACCTTTCTCGGGCGTCCAGGCGACGGAGGAGGAGGCCAGCGTATCCACCAGTTTGCGCGCGGGGTGCTCGCTGCTCAGGAAAAAGTCACGGTCCATCATGGCCGCGCGCAACACAGGAATCTGCAGCCGGCCTATCACCACCTTCATTTGCATGGGGATAGCCTGGTCGGCAAACACATAGTCGAACACCTCGGCCAGTGCGTCCACGGTGCCCCGGTCCAGCTCGGGCGCCTGGCGGATCTCTTCCTGCTCGCGGATCTGGCGCAGCACGTTGTGGTGGCCATGCGGGCTGTCCTGCGCTTGCAGGTGTTGCCAGCGCGAGGCATGGGGGCCGGCGTTGGCCTGCATCTGGCCCAGGTAGTCCAGCAGGGCCGGGTCGGCGGCGACCCATTGGCCGGAACCGCCGCCATAGGGTTGGGTCAGGGTTTGCGGTCCGTCGGGCCCTTCGGTATCACCCTCGTAGAGGCGGGCTACATCGCCGCCATCTGCCTGATGCGGCGCGGCGCCTACGCCCAGGCGCTGCAGAAAGGAGCGCACCTGGGTCACGATTTGCTGGCCAGCAGGTGCCAGCGCGCTCCAGGCGCTGCGCTGGTGTTCAGGCGCCGGCCCTGGCCCTGTGCCGGCGGACGGCACGGCTGCCAGCGGTGCACCGCGTGTCAGCGGTGCCTGGCCGGAACTCAGGGGAGTGGGGGCGCTGTTGCCGGCCTCGCCCAGCGGTGCGGCGCCGGTGAGCGGCGCGTAGGCCGAGGACACCGATTTGCGGATGCGGTGCACCGTCTGGGCCTGGATACCAGCCTGGGTCAGCGTGGCACCCAGCTCGGTGTAGAGCTGCGTCAGGTCCATGGTGTGGCCCGGTTCCAGGGCCTGCACCAGGTGTTCCGTGGCCTGGGGATCGAACTCGCCCTTGTCCCAGGCGCGCAAAAAGGCACCCAACAAAATGCTGGGGCGGAAGGGGTTGGAGGAGAGGCTGGGGGATTCGTTGCCAAACAGCACGCCCAGCTTTTGTGTCAGCGGCGTGAGCACGGCCTCGTAGCGCGTGTTGAATTGTTGGGCTACACGGTCCAGCAGCAGGATGCGGTGCACCTCGTCCACATCGATGAGGCTCAGCGTCATGCCGTCCAGCGCGTGGTCGCCGGCTGGGGCTGCGGGCTTGTTCCCCAGTTTCTCCATCTCGGGCCAGATCGCCAGCACCTCTTCCTGCAGGCATTGCTGCAAGGCCTCACGGTAGCCGCGTTTGAATTTTTCGGACTGACGGTCCAGCAGCACGGCCGCATTGCGCAGGTTTTGGGACTGGAGCAAGGGCAGCTTGCTATCGGCCAGATCCAGCAGGTGGGCGCGTATCTGTTTGAGCTGGGCGTCTTCGCGGTCTTCAAAATAGCCCAGCGTCTTGCCCATCATGGCGCGTACCAGCCGCACGGCCTGTGCGCGGGACTCCGGGGTGCTGGTGCTGACTGAAAAGGACTGAAAGGCGCTCATGTACCGCGGACTCGCCGCGCCACGCCAAGAGCGGGCGGACCATCCGTCCATCGACTGAATTTCTGATGCGGAATGATCGCATGGCGATCGCCTCCGCCCTAGGGCGGCAGGCGCCCAAACCCGCAGATTTACGCGGCCGGGTTGGTGTTTCTGGTAACCAGTTGTAAATAGTCCGTTTGGACTGTAGGAAAGACCACCCCGGACTGGCCAGAAACCCAGGGGGTATGCTTGTCCATGCAGGCCAGAAACAGCGCTGATTCTTCAAATGCTGTGAGCCAGGCTTGCAGCGCGGGCCAGGGCTGGGCTGCAAACCAGACCGGATCGGTATGGGCAAATTGGCGGATGAAGGGGGCCAGTGCGGCGTCAAACAGGCCGAAATGGGATCCGGCGAGGTAGGGGTGGTCTCGCAGCTCGCTGTCGAGCGAGGTAAGCCATTCGGCGGCGGCATCGCGCTCGGCCATGCCGCTCTCCAGACCATGACGCGCAGGGTATTTGTAGCGGTCCAGTTGTCGCTTGAAGGGGCCGTCATTGTGTGCAATGGCGTCCTGTGTGCGGGCCTGCGCGGCCCCGGTGCGGGGTAGCCAGCCCAGCGGGTCGTGTTGCTGCAAGGCCCAGTGCATGATGTCCAGGCTTTGTTCCAGCAGCCTGCCGTCGTCGAGTAGCAGCACCGGCACCGTACCCTTGGGCGATGCCTGTAGCAGCTCGGCCGGCTTGCGTGCCAGCACCACTTCGCGCAGTTCGCAGACCTGCTGGCTCACGGCCAGCGCCAGGCGGGCGCGCATGGCATAGGGGCAGCGGCGGAACGAGTAGAGGATGGGCATGCGCTCAGGCGCCGGGCAGTACCGCGCCTATGTGCACCTGCTGGCGCGCTTTGGCTAGCTCCCACTGGCGCTGGCGTTCGCGCGCGCTGTTTTTTTGCGTCTCGCTGGTTTGGGCGTGGCAGCGCGGGCAGCTCACACCGGGCTCGAAAAGAGGAGAGTCTTTGGCACCTTCTTCCAGTGGGTGGCGGCAGGCGCGGCACAGGCCGTGTGGGCCCGGCGTGAGGCCGTGGCCCACGGAGACGCGCTCGTCAAACACAAAGCATTCACCCTGCCAGAGGCTGCGCGCGGGGTCTACAGTTTCCAAATATTTGAGGATGCCGCCCTCCAGGTGGTAGACCTCGTCAAAGCCCTGGGAACGCAGGTAGGCGGTGGATTTTTCACAGCGAATACCACCAGTGCAGAACATGGCCACGCGGGGCTTCTGCCCGTCCCGGGCTTGCAGCGCCTGGGCCTGTTGCACCCACTGCGGCAGTTCGGCAAAGCTCTGGATGTGCGGGTTGATGGCTCCGGTGAAGGTTCCCAGTTCCACCTCGTAGTCGTTGCGCGTGTCGACCACGACCACGTCGGGAGCGGAGATCAGCGCGTTCCAGTCCTCGGGCTTCACATAGGTGCCCACGTCGCGGGTCGGGTCCAGGCCAGGCACCTGCATGGTGACGATCTCCTTCTTGAGTCGCACCTTCATGCGGTAGAAGGGCGCCTTGTCGGCAAAGGATTCCTTGTGCTGCAGATCGGCCAACTTGGGATCCGCACGCAGGTAGGCGAGCACGGCGTGCACGTCGTCGGGCGCGCCCGCAATGGTGCTATTGATGCCCTCGCGCGCCAACAGGATCAGACCCTTGACCCGGTGCGCCTCGCAGAATGCCAGCAGCGCCGGCTTGCGTTCGGCGTAGTCGGGCAGATCCACAAACTTGTAGAACGCAGCGGTCAGGTAGCGGACGGTGGACATGCGTCGGATTGTGCCCTGCGGACTCTCGTGACGAGAGGCCGCAGGGTTGACCTGGATCAGCTGAAGAAGCTCTTGAGGCGGTCGGTCCAGCTGTCACCCGACGGCGAATGCTTGCTGCCGCCCTTCTTGAAGGACTCGTCGAGTTCCTTCAGCAGCTTGCGCTGGTGCTCGGTGAGCTTGACCGGGGTTTCCACCGCGATGTGGCAGTACAGGTCGCCGGGGTAGCTGGAGCGCACGCCCTTGATGCCCTTGCCGCGCAGGCGGAACTGCTTGCCGGTCTGCGTGCCTTCGGGAATATCGATCGCGGCCTTACCCGCCAGCGTGGGGACATCAATCTCACCGCCGAGCGCAGCAGTCACGAAGCTGATGGGCACGGAGCAGTGGAGGTCGTCGCCATCGCGCTCGAAAATGTCGTGCTTCTTGAGGCGGATCTCGATGTAGAGGTCGCCGGGAGGGCCGCCATTGGTGCCGGGTTCGCCGTTGCCGGCACTGCGGATGCGCATGCCGCCATCGATACCGGAGGGGATTTTCACTTCCAGCGTCTTCTGGCGTTTGATCTTGCCCTGGCCGCTGCAGACGGTGCAGGGTTCGGGGATGACCTTGCCTGCGCCACGGCAGGTGGGGCAGGTCTGTTGCACGCTGAAGAAGCCCTGGCGCATCTGCACCGAACCCGCGCCATTGCAGGTGCCGCAGGTCTTGACCTGGGTGCCGGGCTTGGCGCCACTGCCCTTGCAGGTGTCGCAGCTGTCCCAGCTCGGGATGCGGATTTGTGCATCCTTGCCGCGTGCGGCTTCTTCCAGCGTCACTTCCATCGCATAGCTCAGGTCGCTGCCGCGATAGACCTGGCGGCCCCCGCGGGCGCCACCGCGCTGTTGGCCAAACATGTCGCCAAAGATGTCGCCAAAGGCCTCGGCAAAACCGCCATAGCCTTCACCACCGCCGCCGCCCCGGTTGGGGTCCACGCCCGCATGACCATACTGGTCATAGGCCGCGCGTTTTTGCGCATCCGACAGCATCTCGTAGGCCTCTTTGGCCTCCTTGAACTTCTCTTCAGCGGCTTTGGCCGCATCACCTTGGTTGCGGTCAGGGTGATGCTTCATCGCCAGTTTGCGATAGGCCTTTTTGATCTCGTCTTCTGAAGCGCCCTTGCTGACGCCCAGAACTTCGTAATAGTCGCGTTTGGCCATGTGTGTCTCTGTGCCCGTTTACAACAGAAAAGCCGCGTTGAACCCCAGCTGGCGTTCAACGCGGCGTCTTTCAGCTGCGCATGTCAGCGCAATCAGCCTTTTTTGACTTCCTTGACTTCCGCGTCGACTACGTTGTCGTCGTCCACCGGTTTGGAAGAAGATGCCTGCGCTCCTTGATCAGATGCCGCTTCGGCACCGCCTTCGGCTGCCTGTTTGGCCTGCATGTCGGCATACATCTTCTCGCCCAACTTCTGGCTGGCGGCCATCAGCGCGTCGCTCTTGGACTTGATGGTGTCCTTGTCGTCGCTCTTCAGCGCATCTTCCAGTTCCTTGATGGCCGCTTCGATTTTTTCCTTCTCGCCGGCTTCCAGCTTGTCGCCGTACTCGGTCAGGCTCTTCTTGACGCTGTGCACATTGGCATCAGCTTCATTCTTGGCCTGCACCAGTTCCAGCTTCTTCTTGTCGTCGGCAGCATTCAACTCGGCATCTTTCACCATCTGCTGGATTTCTGCTTCGGACAAACCGGAGTTGGCCTTGATGGTGATCTTGTTTTCCTTGCCGGTGCCCTTGTCCTTGGCACCCACGTGCAAGATGCCGTTGGCGTCGATGTCGAAGGACACTTCGATTTGAGGTGTGCCGCGGGCTGCGGGCGGAATGCCTTCGAGGTTGAACTCGCCCAGCATCTTGTTGGCAGATGCAATTTCGCGTTCGCCTTGGAACACCTTGATGGTCACGGCGGGCTGGTTGTCTTCCGCAGTCGAGAAGGTCTGCGCAAACTTGGTCGGGATGGTCGTGTTCTTGGTGATCATCTTGGTCATCACGCCGCCCAGGGTTTCAATACCCAGGGACAGGGGGGTGACGTCCAGCAGCAGCACGTCCTTGCGGTCACCGGACAGCACCTGGCCTTGAATGGCGGCGCCCACGGCCACAGCTTCGTCGGGGTTCACATCCTTGCGGGGTTCCTTGCCGAACAGTTCCTTGACCTTCTCTTGCACCTTGGGCATGCGGGTCATGCCGCCGACCAGAATCACGTCGTGCACTTCAGAGGCGGAGACACCAGCATCCTTCAGGGCGGTGCGGATGGGGGCAATAGTGCGCTCGATCAGCTCTTCCACCAGGGATTCCAGCTTGGCGCGGGTCAGCTTGATGTTCAGGTGCTTGGGACCCGATGCATCCGCAGTGATGTAGGGCAGGTTGATGTCGGTCTGCGAGCTGCTGGAGAGTTCGATCTTGGCCTTTTCAGCGGCTTCCTTCAGGCGTTGCAGGGCCAGCACGTCCTTGGACAGGTCCACGCCTTGCTCTTTTTTGAACTCGGAGATGATGAAGTCGATCACGCGTTGGTCGAAGTCTTCACCGCCCAGGAAGGTGTCGCCGTTGGTGGACAGCACTTCGAACTGCTTCTCGCCATCGACGTCGGCGATTTCGATGATGGACACGTCAAACGTGCCACCGCCCAAGTCGTACACGGCGATCTTGCGGTCGCCCTTTTCGTTCTTGTCCAGACCGAAGGCCAGCGCGGCTGCGGTGGGTTCGTTGATGATGCGCTTGACGTCCAGACCGGCGATGCGGCCAGCGTCCTTGGTAGCCTGGCGTTGTGCGTCGTTGAAGTACGCAGGCACGGTAATGACGGCCTCGGTGACGGGCTCGCCCAGGTAATCCTCGGCGGTCTTCTTCATTTTGCGCAGCACATCGGCACTGACCTGCTGGGGGGCCAGCTTGTTGCCGCGCACCTCCACCCATGCGTCACCGTTGTCGGCAGCGGCAATGGTGTAGGGCATCAGGTCGATGTCCTTCTGCACTTCCTTTTCGGTGAACTTGCGGCCGATCAGGCGCTTTACTGCGTACAGCGTATTTTTGGGGTTGGTCACGGCCTGGCGCTTGGCGGACGCGCCGACCAGCACTTCGCCATCTTCCTGGTACGCAATGATGGAGGGCGTGGTACGCGCACCTTCTGCGTTTTCGATCACTTTGGCAGTGTTGCCTTCCATGATGGCGACGCAGCTGTTGGTGGTACCCAAGTCAATGCCGATGATTCTTCCCATGATTTACTCCTACTAACTTAAAGATTCAGATGTGGATAACGTGTGGGTTAACTGGCTTGTTTCAAGAGCCCACAACGTTCAAAGTGGTATTTTTCAGGTCGGTCGGCCTTATTTGGGGGCTGCCACGGTCACCAAGGCCGGGCGCAGTACGCGGTCGGCAATGGAATAGCCCTTTTGCAGTACGCTCACCACGGTATTGGCTTCCTGCTCGGCGGGCACCATGCTGATGGCTTGGTGCTGGTGCGGGTCGAACTTGGTTCCCGCCGCCGGTGCAATCGCAATCACCTTGTTGCGTTCCAAGGCCGCCAGCAACTGGCGCAAGGTAGCTTCGGCGCCTTCGCGAATCTGTTCGGGGCTGGCGTCCTTGATGGTCAGGCCGGCTTCCAGGCTGTCTGCCACGGGCAGCAGGCTTTCGGCAAACGACTCCACAGCGAACTTGCGGGCCTTGGCGATTTCGTCTTCTGCGCGGCGGCGGGCGTTTTCCGCATCAGCCTTGGCGCGCAGGTACTGGTCGGCCAGATCGGCGCTCTTGGCCTGCAGTGTGGCCAATTCCGCCTGAGCCTGACTCAGGGCATCGGCCTCGTTGGCGGCTTGAGCCGCAACCATTTCCTCGGTGCTTTGGTAGTCGGCTGCCGCAGGTGTGGGGGTAGGGGTGGAAGAGTTGTCAGACATGCGTTTGGATCGAAGTTAGGCGGGTTTGCGCCCCAGTTGGCGACTGGGAGCGCAGTTTCAAGGGGTTTTAGCCCGATACGCCCAGCAATTCCACATCGAATTTGAGGGTGGCATTGGGAGGAATCACGCCGCCAGCGCCGCGGGCACCGTAGCCCAGGGTGGCGGGAATGATGAGGGTGCGGCTGCCGCCCACTTTCATGCCGGCCACGCCTTCGTCCCAACCGCGGATCACCATGCCGGCGCCCAGGTGGAACACGAAGGGGTCGTTGCGGTCCTTACTGGAGTCGAACTTGGCGCCCTGGGTGCCGTCGTTGTAGAGCCAGCCGGTGTAGTGCACCTTCACGCTCTGGCCCTTGGTCGCGACGGCGCCGGTGCCTTCCACGGTGTCTTCGAATTGCAGGCCGGTGGCGGTGGTTTGCATGGGGAGTTCCTTGTTTGCTATAAAAAGAGTAGCTGCTCGCGCAACGTGGGCGTGCGCCGGGACGCAGAAAACCCTAAATTATGCCGCAGACGAAAAAAAGACAGGCTGAGCCTGTCTTGCTGGGTGAGCAACCGGCGCGCGCCGGTGCTTGCTTACTTGGCCTTCTTGGCCAGGCTGGTGGACCATTTCACGGCAAAGGCTTGCAGGTCGCCCAGGCGCTTGAGGAGGTCGGCGCCAGCTGCGGTAACCACATACCCGTCATTGCCGTGGGTCAGGAGGCCGGCTTCGCGCAGCTCCTTGATACGGGTATTCAGGGTATTGGGGGTGATACCGCCCACGCTGTCCTGCAGCAGACGGAAGGTTTGAGCATGTCCGTCGCGCAGGGCCCACAGCACCCGGATTGCATATCGGGACTCCAGCAAGCCCAACAGTTGTCCGACTGCGGCTGTTTCTTTTGCACTCATTACCTTACCCTTTGTCTTGGCCCTGACAGATTGCGCCCGGAGGCCACAACCGCTGAATTGAGCGGAAACTATAGCGCAGATTTTCAGCTGCTACAAGTTTCATAGCTGGTCAGGTACGCTTTTCGGGATAAAGCCCCGAAAAAGCTTCCAACCCGGGCTGCGCCATGGGGGCTGTCCCGCTCTTGCCAGTGTGCGGGCGAGGTGCTAACGTTCTTTGAACGCCCAGCGGGCAGGCACCTTGCGGAGACTCCCATGATTTTCAATTTTGAGCAGGTTCACAACTATTACGAACGCTTGGTATTCGAGGAAGTGGTGCGCCGGGCCCAGGCCCACCCCGACTTCACGAACGACATGCTGGCGGACGTGGCCTGCGTGGCGCTGAACCGCCTGCCGGCACGCTATGTGCGCCATGACGTGGACATGATGTTCTACCTGACCGAGCAGGAACGCCACGCCATCGAACTCTCGCTCGAAGAGGTGCTGCAGTTCGCCTTCGGTTTTGTGGGCGAGCGCGCCATCAAGCAGTCGCGCTAGGGCCGCTGCCTAAAAAGTTGCCAGTACTTTGTCCATCAGCACCGGGCTGATGGTTGGCAGGGGGCCGAACCAGGCTTCAAACGCCGGTCGGGCCTGGTTCAGCAGCATGCCCAGTCCGTTCACCGTGGCGTTGCCACGCGCCTTGGCCTCCACCAGCAAGGGTGTCTCCAGCGGCACATAGACAATATCTGACACCAGCGCGGTACGGGGCAGCGCGTCCAGGCGCAGGTCCAGCGCGGCTTGGCCGTGCATGCCTTGGTTGGTGGTGTTGACCAGCAGTGCGGCACCAGCCAGTGCTTCGTGGCGCTCCGCCCATGGCACCGCCTGTACCAGCGGGCCGAATTCCTGTGCCATATCCACCGCCTTGCCTTCGCTGCGATTACTGAGGCGAATTTCGGCCGCGCCCTCGTCCAGCAAGCCCGCAATCACGGCACGCGCCGCGCCGCCGGCACCCATCACGCAGGCCGGCCCGGCGTCGGCGCGCCAGTGCGCTTGCGCGTCACGCAGGCTTTGGATAAAGCCGTAGGCGTCGGTGTTGCGGCCTGTTAACGCGCCATCTGTACCGACCACGATGGTGTTGGCCGCACCTATGCGCTGTGCCAGTGGTTCCAAGTGGTCCACGATGGACATGGCGGCTACCTTGTGGGGGATGGTCAGGTTGCAACCGGCAAAGCCCAGCACCGGCAGGGCGCGCAGGGCCTGTTCAATCTTTTCGGGCTCCACGGGCAGCAGCACATAGGCGCCGCGCAGACCGTGTTCAGCGATCCAGTGGTTGTGCAGGATGGGGGAGCGGGAATGGGCGACGGGCCATCCCATCACACCGGCGAGTCGGTACGGTTGTTCGTGGGCCATGCAAGTGGTGCGGAGAATGTACTATCAAAAAAAATAGCGCCCCGCGCACATTCCATGTGGGCTGGGGCGCTAAATGGCTTGAAAGCCGGAGGCTTACAGTGTGTCGGTGAAGCTGCGCAGCTTGTCGGAGCGGCTGGGGTGCTTGAGCTTGCGCAGCGCCTTGGCTTCGATCTGGCGAATGCGCTCGCGGGTCACATCGAACTGTTTGCCCACTTCTTCCAGCGTGTGGTCCGACGTCATCTCGATACCGAAGCGCATGCGCAGCACCTTGGCTTCGCGCGGCGTGAGGCTGTCCAGGATGTCCTTGACCACATCGCGCAGGCCGGCCTGCATCGCAGCTTCCATGGGCGCGGTGTTGGCGCTGTCTTCGATGAAGTCGCCCAGGTGGCTGTCGTCATCGTCCCCGATCGGCGTTTCCATGGAGATGGGCTCCTTGGCGATCTTCATGATCTTGCGGATCTTGTCTTCGGGGATTTCCATCTTCGCGGCCAGCACGGACGCATCGGGCTCAAAGCCGAATTCCTGCAGGTGCTGGCGGCTGATGCGGTTCATCTTGTTGATGGTTTCGATCATGTGCACCGGAATGCGGATCGTACGGGCCTGGTCCGCGATAGAGCGGGTGATGGCCTGACGGATCCACCAGGTGGCGTAGGTCGAGAACTTGTAGCCGCGACGGTATTCGAATTTGTCCACCGCCTTCATCAAACCGATGTTGCCTTCCTGGATAAGGTCCAGGAACTGCAGACCGCGGTTGGTGTACTTCTTGGCAATGGAGATCACCAGGCGCAGGTTGGCCTCGATCATTTCCTTCTTGGCCGCGCGGGAGGCGTACTCGCCTTCGTTCATGCGCTTGTTGATGTCCTTGAGGTGATCCAGAGGCACCACGACCTGGGCTTGCAGGTCCATCAGCTTTTGTTGTAAGTCCTGTACCGGCGGAATGTTGCGGCCCATCACGGCAGCCCAGGGTTTGCCGGAGGCAGCCTGCTTCTCGATCCACTTGAGGTTGAGCAGGTTGGAGGCGATCTTGTTGCCGTTTTTGTCGCGGCCGCCAAAGTCGGCGATGAACTGTTCCTGCGGGTAGCCGCACTTGTCCACGATGATGCGGCGCAGCTCACGTTCCTTCTTGCGCACGTCGTCCACCTGGCCGCGCACCATGTCGCACAGCTTCTCGATGGCCTTGGCGGTGAAGCGGATAGTCATGAGCTCGTCGCTCAGGGCCTTTTGGGCCTTGATGTAGGCGGGAGTGCCGTAGCCTTCCTTGTCGTAGACCTTGTGCACCTTCTCGAAGAGCTCGCGCATTTTGTCGAAGCGTTCCAGCGCCTGCTTCTTGAGTTCTTCGAGCTTTTTGGTCAGGGCCTTGGAGCCGCCCTTGCCGTCGTCATCATCGGCTTCGTCAAATTCGTCGAAGTCTTCTTCGGCCACATAGTCGTCGGCCTCGTTGGGGTTGGAGAAACCGTCCACGATGGTGGTGATGACTACCTTGCCTTCGCGGATTTCCTCGCCCAGGCGCAGGATCTCGGCGATGGTGGCGGGGGAGGCGGAGATCGCCTCCATCATGTCCATCAGGCCGCCTTCGATGCGCTTGGCGATCTCGATTTCACCTTCGCGCGTCAGCAGCTCCACGGTGCCCATTTCACGCATGTACATGCGCACCGGGTCGGTGGTACGGCCGAATTCGCTGTCCACGGTGGAGAGCGCAGCTTCGGCTTCTTCTTCTGCTTCTTCCACCGTCGCGGCGGTGGAGACGTTGTTGTTCAGCAGCAGGGTTTCTGCGTCAGGGGTCTGCTCGTAAACGGCCACGCCCATGTCGTTCAACATGGAGATCACCACTTCCAGCGTTTCCGCATCGACCAGCTTGTCGGGCAAGTGGTCGGAGATTTCGCCGTGGGTCAGGTAACCGCGGGTCTTGCCCAGCGTGATCAGGGCCTTGAGGCGGGCACGGCGCTTGGCCATGTCTTCTTCGGAGAGGACGGTTTCGTCCAGACCGAATTCCTTCATCAAGGCGCGTTCCTTCGCCTTGCTGATCTTCATGCGAAGGGGCTTGACCTTTTCGCCAGGCGCCGCTGCGGTTTCGGGTTCTCCGGCCAGGTCGGCTTCGATGTCCGACATGTCCATATCATCGCCGCTGGACTCCGTTGCCGCTGCCTTGGGTTTGCGGCCGCGCTTGGCACCGGTCGTCGTCTTGGCCGGTGCGCTCGCTTCCGCAGCCGCTGCCTTGGGCGGGCGGCCGGGTTTCTTCTTCTTGAGCAGTTCGTCGGCTTCGGCGAGGAGGGCGGCTTTGGACTTGGATGCGGGCACGGAGGAGGCTTTCTTATCGGTCTTCGTGGCGGACTTGCTGGCGGACTGGGCAGGCTTGGCAGATTTTGAAGCGGGCATGCAAAAACCTCAGGTCAACAAAAAAACAGGCAAACAACAGATCAGGGCACCAGCTACAGTTCGCAAGAGGCGAAGTAGGTGGCAAGGCGGGGCGCATGGCCCCAGTGGCAAGATGGGAGGGCGAACATTTGGAGTGCAGTCCTTGCGGGGAAGGTGGCCGGTGTGACGTGGTGTCTACGGGGGCCTGTGCCGGAGGTGCTGCTGTCGCTCTTGCCGAAACAATCCAACATTATAGTTTGCAAATGGATTTTTTCAAAGGCATTGTGCTGGCTGTCGCCCTGCTGGCGGCGGGGGCACTAGCCCGGGCTTTCCCTGCAAAAGGTGTCGCTGGACTGGGCGGCGGCTTTCAAAGCCAAGAGTGCGGGCCTAGATCCCGCCGACTTGGTGCCAGTGCTGGTGCTGGATGACAGCCTCAACTACTGGTACGGCCTGAACCTCTCGGTGGACGGAGAAGTGGCACGCAAGCTCAATGCGGCGCTGCAAAAGATCAGGAACGACGGGCGCTACACCCAGCTGCGCCAGAAGTACCTGCTCAAGGCTGCGCGCTAGGCGGCGCCTGGCTCAGGCGGCGTTGGGCTGCACGGCCTGGAGCAGCTGCTTGCGGCGCAGCTCCAGCTCGCGGTAGCGCTGCATGGCGCCAGCATCGTGGCTGGCGGCCGCGATGGCCTCGGTCTGCAATTCCTTGATGCGGTCGATCAGCATGCGGTTGAGCAGGTCGCGCAGTTCGGGGGCGGACTCGGCCAAGGGCTCGCTGCTGACGGCGGGGCCGGCCATGAGGCGCAGGGCCAGGTCTTCGGCGGCATGACCCACGATGGCGTCGCGCAGCGTGCCGCGCGACACCGGGCCGTGTTCATGCAACTGGCCTTCCAGCCAGACAAACAGTTCGCCGTGCGGGGACGGCAGCTCGCACAGCAAGCCATGGTCTTCGCTGGTCAGAATCTCCCACAGCTCGCTGTGGTTGAGCAGCAGGCGGGCGGCGTGGTCGGCCCGGCTGTCGAGCTTGGCACGCGGGCCGCTGGGGCGTTGCTCCTGCTTCCCAAAGCGCCCGCCGCCTTTGCCTTCCCACTTGTCGCGCTTGGTCCAGCCGTCCTTTTTCCAGTCGCTCTTCCACTCGGTCTTTTTCTTCCACTCTTCCTGCGGTACCCAGGGTTCGGCAGGCTCCTCGTAGCTGTAGTGGTCTAGGTCGTGGGGCGCATCATCGTACTGCGGCGGCGGGGTAGGGGCCTTGCGGCGTGGCGGTTCTGCGGCGGGCTTGGCGGCGCCCTGGCTCCAGAGCGCACCCAGCTCGGTGGCCGGCAATTGCACGGCTTGGGCCAACTCGGCCAGCAGTTGCAGCTTGAGCGCGCCTTCGGGCATCTGGGTCCAGAGCGGCTTGGCGTTGCTGGACATGTGGGCGCGGCCTTCGGCCGTAGCCAGGTCGCAGCCTTCCTGCGCCGCCTCGATGAGGAAGCGGCTCAGCGGCGTGGCCTTGGAGACGTAGTCGGCAAAAGCCTGCTGGCCGTAGGCGCGGATGAAGCTGTCGGGGTCGTGCTCGGGTGGCAGGAAGAGGAACTTGATGCTGCGCACATCGGTGGCAAAGGGCAGGGCGCCGTCCAGTGCCTTGCGCGCGGCGCGCCGGCCGGCGGCGTCGCCGTCGAAGCTGAAGACCACGCTGTCGGTGAAGCGGAACAGCTTCTGGACGTGCTCGTTGGTACAGGCCGTGCCCAGTGTGGCCACGGCGTTGGGAAAACCCAGCTGCGCCAGCGCCACCACGTCCATATATCCTTCGGTGACCAGCACATAGCCATGCTCGCGCAGCGCGCTGCGGGCCTCGAACAGCCCGTAGAGCTCGCGGCCCTTGCTGAAAACCGGGGTTTCGGGCGAGTTGAGGTATTTGGGCTTTTCGTCACCCAGCACGCGCCCGCCAAAGCCGATGCACTCGCCCTTGACGTTGCGGATGGGAAACATGATCCGGTCGCGGAAGCGGTCGTAGCGCTTTTCCTCGCCACCGTTTTCGGCCTCGTGCAGGATGACCAGCCCGCTTTCCACCAGCAGCGGGTCGTCGTACTGCGGGAAGATGCTGGCCAGGCTGCGCCAGCCCTCGGGGGCGTAACCCAGGCCGAAGTGTTTGGCGATCTCGCCCGAAAGGCCGCGGCCTTTCAGGTAGTCGATGGCACGCGGCGATTCCTTGAGGCCGCGCTTGTAGGCCTCGCCGGCCTTCTCCAGCACGCTGGTCAGGGTGTTCTGCTTCTGGCGCTGGGCCTGCGCGCGGGCCCGGTCCTGCGCGCTGCCTTCTTCCTCGGGGATGACCATGCCGTACTGGCCGGCCAGGTCCTGCACCGCCTCGATGAAGGTCATGCCGGCGTGGTCCATCAAAAAGCTGATGGCGTTGCCGTTTTTGCCGCAGCCGAAGCAGTGGTAGAACTGTTTGGTGGGGCTGACCGAGAAGGAGGGGGATTTTTCGCCGTGGAAGGGGCACAGCCCCATGAAATTGGCGCCGCCCTTCTTGAGCTGCACATAGCGGCCCACGATCTCCACCACGTCGGTGCGCGCGAGCAGCTCCTGGATGAAGGTTTGGGGGATGGCCATGGCGGGATTGTAGGGACGACGACGGCTGCGGCGGACGTGCGCCGGCCCTGGCATCGACTCGGTTGCTATGGATTTGCTAGCTGCTCGCGCACTATTGACGGGGCTGGGTGCCTATTTGGCCTTGGGAACGCGGCCCAGCAAATAAAACTCGGGGTTGGGCATCATGCTGGTCACATTGGCCATGCGGTTGGACAGGCCGAAGAAGGCGGTGATGCCGGCAATGTCCCAGATGTCCTCGTCGTCAAAGCCATGGGCGTGCAGGGCGGCAAAGTTGGCGTCTTCCACGGTGTGGCTTTCCAGGCAGACTTGCATGGCGAAGTCCAGCATGGCGCGCTGGCGCGGCGTGATGTCGGCCTTGCGGTAGTTCACCGCCACCTGGTCGGCCACCAGCGGCTTCTTCTCGTAGATGCGCAGGATGGCGCCATGGGCCACCACGCAGTACAGGCACTGGTTGGCCGCGCTGGTGGCGGTGATGATCATTTCGCGCTCGCCCTTGGTCAGGCTGCTGCCTTCGCGCAGCATCAGCGCGTCGTGGTAGGCGAAGAAGGCGCGCCACTCGGCCGGGCGGCGCGCGAAGGCCAGGAACACATTGGGCACAAAGCCCGTCTTCTCCTGCACCTCCAGTATCTTGGCGCGGATGTCCTCGGGCAGGGTGTTCAGGTCGGGCAGGGGGTAGCGGCTGGCCATGGTGTCTCCTGTTGTTTTGCAAAAGCTATTGCTGCCATGCTTTTAATTGAATGTACATACAAGGTGTGCATTCCTACCATTCATCCTACTGCGAACCCCCTCGCGCAACCGGAGCACCCACCATGGCAAGCATCCAGAAAACCCTGGGCCTCTCCATCTGGAGCAGCGGCCTCGTCGTGACCCTGGCCAACCTGGCGCAGTGGCACGGCGGCTGATGCGGCGGCTACTATCACGGGCATTGATGCAATGCCCTGATGGAGCCGCCCATGAGCCTGAAACCCCAAGATATCTCTTCCCCGCATCCCGAAGCCTTTGACAAGGGGCTGGCCATGCGCACCCAGGTCATGGGCGAGACCTTTGTGGAGGCCGCCTTTGCCAATGCCACCCCCTTTACCGCCCCCATCCAGGAACACATCACCCGTGCCGCCTGGGGCGATGTTTGGCAGCGCTCGGGGCTGGACCTGAAGACCCGCAGCCTCATCACCGTGGCCATGCTCACGGCGCTTGGCAAGCAGAACGAGCTCAAGGGTCATGTGCGCGGTGCGCTGAACAATGGCGCCACCCCGGCCGAAGTCCAGGAAGTGCTGCTGCACGCTGCGGTGTACTGCGGCGTCCCCACTGCGGTGGAGGCGTTTCGCACCGCGAACGAGGTGGTGGGCGGGCAGGTTTGACCGGTTCCCCCGCGAGGCTTTCGGGCTTAGACTGCCTCCAGGGCGATCAGAAAAAGCAGCGACGTCAGGAGACGGTATGCGTTGGAATGTGCTGAACAGTTTTCGCGGGCAGCTCACCCTTTGGCTAGTGGGACTGTCGCTGGCCGCCGTGCTGGGAAGCGGCCTGTACATAGGGCAGATCGCTACCGAGGGGCTGGTGGCTTCCGGTGGGGAATTTCTCTACGCCAGCACCAAATCGGCCACCGACCTGCTGGCCACCAACCTGCGCGAGCGTGAGCTGGAAGTGGACATGCTGAGCAAGGCGCCGCTATTGACCGACGGCGACCTGTCCAGTCCCGCCATACGCAAGGCGCTGGAGGCACGCCAGGCTGCGCACGGTGAATACGCCTGGATTGGGGTGACCGACGCGGCCGGCCAGGTGCAACAGGCCACCGGCGGCATGCTGGTTGGGCAGATGGTGGACAAGCGCCCCTGGTTCAAGGCTGGGCGCGAAGCTGTCTTTACCGGCGATGTGCACGAGGCGGTATTGCTGGCCAAGCTTCTGCCACAGACCTCGCCGGAGCAGCCGCTGCGCTTTATCGATTTTGCCGCCCCGGTCTATGACGTCCAAGGACAATTGCGAGGCGTGCTGGCGTCCCACGCGCTGTGGAGCTGGGTGACCGAGACTGTGGAGTCGGTGGTCACGCAGCACACGGTACAGCGGCAGGTGGAGGTGCTGATTGCGGACCGCAATGATGTCATTCTCTACCCCTACAAACATGCAGGGCAGCTCAAGTTGCCCGCCAATCCCAAGGCCGACGCGCACTACCAGAACTTGCGGTGGACCGATGGCGAGTACGTCACCAGCGTGGTCAAGGTGTCGCCCTCCACACGCAGCGACCTGGGCTGGCGCGTGGTGATGCGCCAGCCGCTCAGCGTTGCGCTGGAGCCTGTGGCGGACATGCGCAAGCGCCTGCTGATGATCGGCTTGGGTGTTGCACTGTTGTTCACCTTCCTGGCCTACCGCTTGTCCATCCGCTTCAGCCGCCCGCTGGAGCAACTGGTGGCTGCTGTCCAGGCGGTGGAGCGCCGCACGGGCGAACCACGCTATCCAGAAGACGGACACTCTCGCGAACTCACGCTGCTCAGCCGCTCTGTGCAGTCCATGACCGCGTCGCTACAGGCGCGCGAGCAGGAACTGGCGGCGCTGAACGCTTCGCTGGAGGAGCAGGTGGCCCAGCGCACGGAAGCGCTGGCCAGCGCCAACGGGGAGCTGGAACGTCTGGCTACGCACGATGCCCTGACCGGTCTGTTCAACCGCCGCTGCTTTGACGACACCTTGCGCACCCATTACCTGGCCGCACAACGTTCGGGCAAGCCCTTTGGCCTGCTGGTGGTGGACATGGACCACTTCAAGCGCATCAACGATGCCCATGGCCATGCCGTGGGCGACGCGGTCTTGCAGCAACTCGCCGACGTGCTGCTGGAGTGCGTGCGCACCACTGACTTTGTGGCCCGCTACGGTGGCGAGGAATTCGTGGTGCTTTTGCCCGATGCCGCCGATGCCACCCAGGGCCAGGTGGTGGCGGAAAAAGTACGTTCCGCTGTGGCCAGCACCCTGTTCACGGTGGTGGACGAGGCGACGGTCAGTGTGGGCCTGAGCTGCTGGGCACCGGACGATACGGACATGCAGGATGTCTTTGTGCGTGCCGACAAGGCCTTGTACGAGGCCAAGGTGCAGGGCCGCAACCGGGTGATGGCACTGATGAGCGCTGTCTAACGGTAGGTTTTTACTACCTCTCAGTCGGGTTACGTTTTGGCTGGCGCATAGGACTGAACGCGTGAGCTGCCGCGGAGTGCTGTCTTATGTCGGCTTTTTCACCTTGGGAGGCGCATCGTCTTTTGCTTTGCTGACTGCCTCGTCTGCAAGTTGTATGGCGCGCTGTCTACCAACGATGTCGGCATTGAATAAATGCTCACGCAGCATTTCAGCACAAAGCAATAAGTTGTCTCGCGCTGCACACAAGGCTGTAGCTGTGCGCAGCAGGCTTTCCTGCTGCAATTGCTTTTTGAATTGCTTGCCCATGACTAAGCTGCTATTCAAAAGGTTTCCCAATCGTCATCCGGTCCCGAGGGTTTTTCTACTTTTTGTCCTTTGTCGGATGGAGAAGATTTTTGCAGGTTTGGCAAAAACTTGGGTGGTGCGGACGTGTTCCTTTTTCCGGACTTGCTCGTCTTTGATTGCAAACTCGCCTGCCCGAATGTCGGGGGCAGTGTGTTGTTTTGTCCCTTTAAGGATGCATCCAATTTGAATACGCGGACGGTGCCTACCAAATCACCGGCTTGACTTTTTAGGCTGGTGGCAGCTGCTGCCATTTCTTCGACTAAGGCCGCGTTCTGCTGGGTGGCTTGGTCCATCTGTTGGACTGCTTCGCCAATTTGTGCAACACCTGCTGCTTGTTCGCTGCTGGCAGCGCTTATTTCACCCATGATGTCCGTGACACGCCTGATAGAGCTGACCACCTCGCTCATGGTGGTTCCGGCTTGGTCAACCAATGTTGTACCGTGCTCGACTCGCTCAACACTGGCATTAATCAAACCCTTGATCTCTTTGGCGGCTTCAGCGGAGCGCCCAGCGAGACTGCGTACCTCTGACGCCACTACCGCAAAGCCGCGGCCTTGTTCACCTGCCCTGGCGGCCTCTACTGCCGCATTCAAGGCGAGGATATTAGTTTGGAACGCAATGCCATCAATCACGCTAATGATGTCTGCAATTTTCTGGGAACTCTCGTTAATTCCTTTCATGGTTTCAACGACTTGCCCAACCACTTCACCGCCCCGCACAGCGACCTCAGAAGCACTCAGGGCCAACTGGTTGGCTTGACGGGCGTTCTCTGCATTTTGTTTCACGGTTGAGCCAAGTTCCTCCATGGAGGCGGCGGTCTCCTCCAGGGCACTTGCTTGTTGTTCTGTGCGTGCACTCAGGTCATTGTTGCCAGATGCGATTTCTGCACTTGCGGTAGACACGCCTTCCGCGCCTTGGCGTACGTTGCCGACTACGCCAATGAGTGCAGTCTGCATCCGGTCTATCGCCGCCATAACGCTATTGGCGTTGTTCGAATGAGCTTTGATTTTGCTTGTCAGGTTGCCGTCTGCCACCTTCCCGACAATGTCACACAATTCATCCGGCTCCGCTCCCAGGGCGCCAGTAATGCTTCGTGTAATCAAAACGCCTGCGGCTACAGCTGCGGCCATCGAGATGCAGCATCCCAGAAGCAGAAAGGTGCGTTGACTGGAGTAGTCAGACTGCGCAGCTTCAACCATTTTTGCAGCGCGCTCTGTGGTGTAGGTCGAATACTTTTCTGACACCGTGACCAGCTTCGCCAACAACGGGCGGCATTCGCTGTTCATTTTTGCAATGGCGTCTTCGTGTTTGCCATTGAGGGCCATTTCCACGATGGATAGCGCCACCGGAGCATACGCAGATTCAATGCTCGCAATCTCTGCGATCATTTTGCGTCCTTCGTCTGACGCGTCAGGGGACTCCGCAAGTTTCTTAAGGTTGCTCAAGTGCCTTTCAACATCGGCATGGGCCTTGGTGACCACACCTTTTTCGACTTGCAAGTCGGCTGGAGATGTCACCAAGACCAGATTCCGTGCAGCGATCGCGCGGAGATCTATGGCTTCCCGCACTAAATGAGCGGTATTGGAGCGCGCATTGATGCCGTTGACATAGGACTCGAAACGTGAATTCGCGTCTCCTAAGGATTTGAGTGCGCCACCGGCTATCAGCAGGACTATCAAAGCGAGACCACCAAAGGACCAAGTCAATTTGGCCCGCACAGACATTTGTTTCATCAACGACCTCCAACGCTCTTAAGGACTGATTGAGCCCCAGTTGGACAGTCAACACTCAGGCAAGCCCTTGTCACGAAATACACTAAGTCATGCAATGCCTGAAGACATTGCATGCCATATTTAGCGCAGCTTCATGGCGTGTGTCTGTTCAGTCGAGATGGCAACAATCAGTTGTTAAGGCGGGGGCAGGGCCTTGATGAGCCGGGACCATGGGCAAGGGCCGCCAGCACTAGTCGGTAATGCTACCAAAATAAGTCTAGTGCTTGTATTTAGTTGCATTAGGGAAAGTGCTAGGTCACAGTCTCTATATGTTTTCAGTTTGCAAGCATTGCGATAGCTACTAGAAGCAAATGTAGGGATGGGTCTATGGTCGAGGAAATTGGGCTGGTAACTTTGATTGCTGACAGCCTTCCTGGGATGGTCGGCTACTGGTCCCGCGAGCTGCGTTGCCAGTATGCGAATGCTGCTTATTTGGCTTGGTTTGGGCGCACCAAAGAGCAGATGCGGGACATCCGCATACAGGACTTGCTGGGGGCTGAGTTGTTCGCCAAGAATGAACCTTACATTCGTGCAGCACTTGCCGGAGAAGATCAGCATTTCGAGCGGACCTTGGTAAAGGCGAATGGCGAAATTGGCCACACCTGGGCGCAATACATCCCCCATGTTGTGGAAGGCGAGGTGTGTGGTTTTTTGGTGCTTGTGTCCGATATCACTATGCTGAAAGAGCAGCAGCGTGAGTTGGACAAGGCGCATGCGGATTTAAGAATTGCGGCGACAGCCTTTGAAGTCCAAGAAGGGATACTCGTTGCAGACGCAGATCGGAATGTTTTGAGGGTCAACAAGTCGTTTACCCGCATTACGGGATACACCAAGGAGGCTGTGATCGGGCATAGAGCCACCGCATTGCGATCGAGTAGATACCCTGACGGGTTTTATGAAGATCTGTTATCTCGGCTGCTTGCATCCGGGAGCTGGGCCGGTGAGTTGTGGTGCCGGCACGCCGATGGGTACGACATTCCTGTTTCGCTGACAGTCACAGCTGTCACCGATCCGAAGGGCGTGATTTCGAGCTACGTTTCTACTTATATTGATTTGTCTGAACGATACGCTTTGGAAGCTGAGCGTCGACGGCAGGAGGCTGCACAACGCGCTGCGTTGGTTCGCGAAGTTCACCATCGCGTCAAGAATAGTCTCCAAGGTGTTTCCGGTTTACTGCAGCGTTTCGCGAACAATGAGCCCCAAGTCTCCCCCATACTGAATCACGCGATTGGTCAGCTCAAGAGCGTTGCCACTGCCTACGGGCTGAAAAGTGGGTACGGGTCGGAGCAGATTTCCGTTGAACAAATGGTGTGTTCCATTGCTGAGCAAGTGGGGGTGGTTTGGGGGGTGCCCATTCATTTCACCGCTGGGGCGACCCCTATGACCGGGTATTGGGTTGCGGAAGAAGAGGGTGTCCCTATTGCTTTGATCGTCAATGAGCTTCTTGTCAATGCAGTCAAGCACTCGCCCTCTGATCGCAGCGATGTGCGAGTTCATTTATCGTCCACGGGTAACGATCAAGGTGTGATGTTAAGCATTACAAATTTTCCGGCTTCAGACACACCTAGGCAAGCGGAGTCTGGGATGGGCTACAAGCTCATTCATCAACTCCTGCCTAACCCCGGAGCCCGGCTATGCTCTTCTTTGGTATCTGGCTTAATGCGCGTTGAGCTGGAACTGACACAGCCAGTGCTCCTTATCGGGGAGAAGTCATGATTGCTCAAAAAAAGTCAGAAAACCCCCCGAAGTTGCTTGTGGTGGAGGACGATAGATTGGTCAGCCTGATGCTGACTGATTCGTTGGAACATGCTGGGTACTTGGTTACTTGTGCCAGATCAGCGGAAGAAGCTGAAGAGCTTCTGGTAGGAGGTCTGCGCGCGGATCTGGCCATTCTTGATATTCGCCTGCCCGGTCAAGGTGGACTTTATTTGGCACATCGCCTGCAAGATTGGGATCACATTCCTTTTATCGTGCTTAGTGCCTACGGCGATGATTCCACGGTAAATGAGGCGCTCGCTTTAGGCGCTTTTGCTTTCTGTTCAAAGCCGATCGAACAGGCGCAATTGCAGCTTGTAGTCAGCTCCGCGCTTGCGAGAAGTCAAGAGTTACAAGCTGTGCGTACCAAAGAAAAGAGTCTGCAGCAGGCCCTGGACAACGAGCGCAGCATCAATGTTGCGGTGGGGATCACGATGGCGCACTATCGGCTGAGTCGTGTGGCCGCTTTCGACCAATTACGCGCTGCCGCCAGAGCCAGGAATGTAAGGCTTGCTGAATTCGCTACTACCATCGTGAATTCCTGCGAGCTGATGTCCGCAAACCCAGACAAGCTCTCCTGACCGTGCTGCCGTGTGCTCATCGAGGCGTCAGCCCCAGCCCTCCAGCACCACCTTGCCCCGCGCAGCGCCGGACTCGATGTAGGCGTGGGCACGCTGCAGGTTGGCGGCGGTGATGGGGCCGTAGTGTTCGGCCAGCGTGGTGCGCAGCAGGCCGGCGTCCACCAGTTGGGCCACTTCATTGAGCAGCTGGTGTTGGGCCACCATGTCGGGCGTGGCAAACAGGGGGCGGGTAAACATCATCTCCCAGTGCACCGAGATCGCCTTGCGCTTGAAGGGCATCACGTCCAGCACCGGCAGGTCGTCAATCAGGCCGAACTGCCCCTGGGGGGCCAGCACTTCCAGAATCTGCGGCAGGTGCTGGCCGGTGTGGGTGAGGCTCAGCACGATGTCGACCTGCGGGATGCCGAGGGCGGCCAACTGCTCCGTCATGGGCCGGGTGTGGTCAATCACATGGTGGGCGCCCAGTTCCTTCACCCAGGCCTGGGTTTCGGGGCGGGAAGCCGTGCCGATGACGGTGAGCGCCGTGAGGCGGCGCGCCAGTTGCACGAGGATGGAACCCACGCCGCCGGCCGCGCCAATCACCAGCAGGGTCTTGCCGCCGGGCTTCTTGCCGGGCTGCACGCCCAAGCGGTCAAACAGCAGCTCCCAGGCGGTGATGCTGGTGAGGGGTAGGGCGGCGGCCTGGGCGAAGTCCAGGCTGGCGGGCATGTGGCCCACGATGCGCTCGTCAACCAGGTGCAGTGCGCTATTGGTGCCGGGGCGCTGGATGGCGCCGGCGTAGTACACGCGGTCGCCGGGTTTGAATAGCGTGACCTCCGGCCCCACGGCGCGCACGATGCCGCTGGCGTCAAAGCCCAGCACCTTGAAGTCCTGGCCCGGGGCTGGGGCGGCGCTGGCGCGCACCTTGGTGTCTACCGGGTTGACGGAGATCGCCTGCACTTCCACCAGCAGGTCATGGCCTTGGGCCACGGGGTCGGGCAGGGTGATGTCTTGCAGGCCTTGGCCGGGAGTAGACGGGGTAGAGAGGGCATGGGGCTGGGTGTAGCCAATCGCTTTCATGGGGTGCTTCCTTGCGCAGTGATAAGAAGCCTTGATCTTCTTTCCTATCTCCAGAAAGAAAAATAGGCGGTGTATTGAATTCACCTTCAAATAAAATTTGAGAATGAAAGCCCTGCAAGACTTGGACATCTTTGTGCGCACCGTGGACACGGGCAGCCTCTCGGCCACCGCGCGGGCGTTGGACATCACGCCGGCAGCAGCCAGTGCGGCGCTCAAACGGTTGGAGGCCGAGCTGCATGCGCCGCTGCTGGTGCGTTCCACGCGCAGCTTGCGCCTCACGCCAGAAGGCACGCTGTTTCTGGAGCACGCCCGGCTGGCGCTGGCGACCCTGGGGGAGGGCATGCACGCGCTGGGCACGGGTCGCCACCAGGTGCAGGGCGTGTTGCGGCTGGCAGCGTCGTCCGACATGGGGCGCAACGTGCTGCTGCCCTGGCTGGAGGCCTTTCAGGACCAGCACCCGCAGGTGCGCTTTCGCCTCACCTTGTCCGACCGCATGGCCAATATGTACAGCGAACCGGTGGACGCGGCCTTTCGCCATGGCGAACCGCGCGACTCCAGTCTCGTGGCGCTCCCGGTGGTGCCCGACAACCGGCGCGTGTTGGTAGCCTCCCCCGAGTACCTGCGCACGCGCGGCACCCCAGCCACACCGCAGGAGCTGGCCACGCACGACTGCCTGTGCTTCATGCTGGGCGGGGATGTGAATGACCGCTGGACCTTTGCGCGCGATGGCCAGGCCCTGGCCGTGCGCGTGCAGGGCGGCCATGTCACCAATGACGGCGACGTGGTGCGCCGCTGGGCGCTGGCGGGGCGCGGCGTGGCCTACAAGGCCTGGATCGACGTGTCGCACGATCTGGCGGCGGGCCGGCTGGTGCAGCTGTGCACTGACTGGCAGACCGAGCCAGTGCCGCTGTACATGGTGCTGCCCGACCGGCGCCAGCTCACGCCGGGCCTGCGCCTGTTGCGCGAGTTTGTGGTGCAGGCGTGTGCGGCGCTGCCCGGTGCCGCAGACATGAAGCAAATCAGGCCTCTGGCCCTTATGGATTAAGCGCGAGCAGCTCCTGTTTTGATAGCGATTTCGGGGTGCTACCCACATCTTCGGTCGCTTCCGTGGTCTGGAACACGGCCACCACGCGCACCAGCGCACGGGCCTGCGACTGCAGGCTGCTGGCGGCCGCGGCCATCTCTTCCACTAGGGCCGCGTTCTGCTGCGTCACCTGGTCCATCTCGTTCACGGCCTCGCCAATTTGCGACACGCCGGCGCTTTGGTCGGAACTGGCCGCGCTGATCTCGCCCACGATGTCGGTCACCTTGCGAATGGCGGCGACCACCTCGGTCATGGTGTGGCCGGCCTGGTCCACCAGGGCGGAGCCCTGTTCAACCCGTTGCACGCTGGTGCCGATGAGCTGCTTGATCTCCTTTGCCGCTTCGGCACTGCGCCCGGCCAGGCTGCGCACCTCACTGGCCACCACGGCAAAACCGCGCCCCTGTTCGCCTGCGCGCGCCGCTTCCACCGCCGCGTTCAGCGCGAGGATGTTGGTCTGGAAGGCAATGCCGTCGATCACGCTGATGATGTCGCCAATCTTGCGCGAGGCGTCGTTGATGCCCTTCATGGTCTGCACCACCTGGCCCACCACGTCTCCGCCTTGCACCGCCACGCTAGAAGCATTCAGCGCCAACTGGTTGGCGTGGCCGGCGCTCAGGGCGTTCTGGCGCACCTTGGCGTTCAGGTCTTCCATGCTGGAGGCGGTTTCCTCCAGCGCGCTGGCCTGGTGTTCGGTGCGGCTGCTCAGGTCGTGGTTGCCCTGGGCGATTTCGGCGCTGGCAATGGCCACGCTGTCGGCCCCCTGTCGCACGGCGTGCACGATGCGGGTGAGCGATTCCTGCATGCGGGCCATGGCGGCCACCACGCTGTCGTTATCGCCCGGGCGCACCGCTACGGGCGAGGCGAGGTTGGCATCGGCAATGGTGCGGGCCAGTTGTGCCACATAAGCCGGCTGGCCACCCAGCTGGCGTAACAACGCGCGGGTGATGAACAGCGCCAGCAGCACCGACAGCACGGCGCACACCACCGTCACCGCCAGCAGCATGGTGTTGGCCTTGACGGCTGAGACCCGGCCCGCGGCCTTGGCAGCATCCGCCTGGGCCAGGTGCATCTTCCACTGGGTTTGCACCGCGTCATATGCCCCTTTGTAGGCCTGCTGGCTGGGGCCGGTGAAATAGTCGCTGGCCTCTACCGCGCGCTCGGATTCGGCGCCGGCCGCCGAGTTGGACATCTGCAGAAAGGTGCTGCGCGCCGCGTGGAATTGCGCAAGGGCGGCCGCCAGTGTGGCGTTGCTTTTCTCGTCCGACAGGCTGGCAGCTGCGGCCGTGTAGCGCAGCAGAGCCTCGTCTAGCGCTTTGACGGTGGCCTTGACGGCGGCCTCCTCGCGGTCCTTGGCGGGCATGGTCAGCGCAGCCAGGTGGCTGAGCTCGGCCGTGCGCACCACCTGCAGGCGGTCGTTCACATCGCTGAGCGCTGTGAGGGCCGGCAGGGTCTGGTCCACCAGCGCGTCAAAGTCGCGGTTCATGGCGGCAATGCGGCTCCAGGCCGTCAGGGCCAGCAGCAGCACCAGCACCACGATCACGCCAAACGCTGCACCCAGCTGGCGGCCCACGGTCCATGTCACTTTCTTCATTTGATGTACCCCGCCACACGCATTACTTGTTCGGTCCGGGCCTGCGCTTTCTGCAGGGCTTGGTCTACGGTCTGCTTGCCAGCCAAGGCATCGCGGATTTCTGCGCCGGTGAGTTCGCCGATGTCCTGGAACTCAGGGATGGCGACAAACTGCACACCTACATACGGGGCCTTGCCCTCGGTGGCATCGCGCGGGTTGGCGGTGACCATGGCAATCGCCTCGGTCATGGCAAAGCGCGCAGTCTTGGTGAACTCGGGGCGTTGGTAGGTGGACAGGCGGGTGCCCGAGGGCATGGCCGTCCAGCCATTGGTGTCGGCCACCAGGCGCAGGTAGGGCTCGGACGTGGCCCACTGCACAAAACGCTGGGCCGCATCGGCATTTTTGCTGCTGGCCGGTATGGCCAACGCCCAGGACCAGAGCCAACCCGCGCCTTTGTTGGTGACGGCGGTGGGCGCCAGCGAGAAACCGGTCACGGCCGCCACCTTGCTGAACTTGGGGTCAATCAGCGCACCGCCGGCGCTGGTGGCGTCCACCCAGATGCCGCACTTGCCTTGGGCAAACAGGTCCAGGTTTTCGTTGAAGCTGTTGGCTACTGCGTTGGGCGGGCCGTATTTGGTGAGCAGCTGGATGTAGAAGCTGATCGCGTCCTTCCAGGGTTTGCTCTGGATCTGCGGGCGCCAGGCCATGTCGAACCACTGGCCGCCAAAGGTGTTGACCATGGTGCTGAGCAGGGCCATGTTGTCGCCCCAGCCGGCGCGCCCGCGCAGGCAGATGCCGTAGATGCCGGCGGCCGGATTGTGGATCTTGGCCGCCGCGTCGCGGATCTGTTCCCAGGTGGGCCGGTTGTTAATGCTGAGGCCCGCTTTCTCGAACAAGTCGCTGCGGTACATGGTCATGGAGCCTTCGCCATAGAAGGGCGCGGCGTACAGGCGCTTGTTGTACGAGAGGCCATCGCGCACCGTGGGAATCAGGTCCTTCACGTTGTAGGCGTCGGTGGGGGTGATCTCGCGCAGCCAGCCTTTGGCGGCCCAGATGGGCGTCTCGTACATGCCGATGGTGACCACGTCAAACTGGCCACCTTTGTTGGTCACGTCCGCGCTCACGCGCTGGCGCAGGTCGGCTTCTTCCATGGTGGTCCACTTGACGTGGATGTCGGGGTTGGCCTTCTCGAAATGCACGCTGAGCTTTTGCATTTCGATCATCTGGCGGTTGTTCACCGTGGCCACGGTGATGTCCACCGCCTGGGCCCCAAGGGCCCAGGCGCACAGGCCCAATGCGGCGAGCGGCCGCAACTTCCAACAACGTCTCTTCTGCATGGCGCTTCTATCCTCAGACACAGTGGATCGAAGGTTAGGCCGCAGCAGCCCGGGGCGCCTATACGCTGTGTTCGCAGATTTGTACGCACCCTGCAGAGACGGATTAGGACTTTCCCTAGCGCCGCTGTTTGCGTGCAATAAAGTACCGGCGGTCTGCTGCCGTGGTATGGGTTAAGCGTGCTCAGCAGCCGACCGAAAGCGGTTCATTGCTTTGCAGCTGGGAATATCCATTTGCAGTCGTTCAGTTAAAGTCCGTCCTCGCTTCTCGGGGGCATCGGCTTCCCATTGGTCTGCAAGGAAAACAACATGTTGTTAACTGATATCGCTGTTGAGCACACGCTGGCGCTACCAAAGGGCGGCTTGCGTGTGACGTTGTTGCTGCATCCCTTTACGAATACGCAACGAGATTCTCTCGGCAAATTCGAGATTGTTCGTGTCATCCGCGAGCCAGGGAGTAGGGAAGTAAAACGTTCAACATTCGTGTCGTTTCCGCAATTGGCGGAGTTGTACGCCAAGGGTGTGCTTGACGAATTCGGGTTTTCTGTCCGCATGTGTCCTGCTGATGGCAAGTACCCCAATACGAATCCCGTAAAGAAAATACTCCCAACCAGCATCAGACCGGGCTCGCAGTTCGACCTGGCGGTGCAGGGCGTGGATGTTTCAAAACCAGCTAGCCGCGAGTTGAGAACAGCGTTGCTGCGCACTAATGTCAAGCTTTGAAGGCCTTGACGAACTTCGCACCGTTGGACAAAAAACGAGGCCGTTGCTTGAAGCGTGCATCGCGCAAGTTGATGCGCAATCAGGACTGGCAATTAGCAACTTTACGGTAGTCAACGCAAAGCGGACTTCTGAGTACCTGGAATATCTGCCCAAAAGCGGACATCCGATCTATTACAAATTAGGCGGGCTTGTCGAGGTTGCCTATGCGGCGGAAGCCGTCGGTCGCGAACGTCGGCTTTCTGGAAACCCACCTTTGTGCAGGTCAGCGGGCAGTCGTAGACTTCACGTTTGCCGCGATTGCTGACTTTCGGTTTGGCACAGCTGGATGGGGGCAGGTCATAGCCTTGCTTTGTATAAACACCACCAAATGGCAACTGCGATGTAGCAATATCGCGTGATGACTACGGCCTAATGAACGCGTTAGCATTGGGTCTAGAGGCCCCACCTTTTAGGACACATACCGATTCAAGGATATGACTAATGAAGCGCGTTAGTTTTCAGGGCATCGTAACGAAAAGAGACTTGATCGATTTGATTGAGATATTCGAGAGAAAAGGGGCTCAATTTGCAATGCTGTCATTTCGAGGTCGTGAATTCAAAGTTGTAGCCATAAGTGATTTACTTGAGGTTTTGGGCAACAAGGATTCAGAAGTCACAAATTTTTGGCTGAATACTTGCCCTTTTGAAGGTCAGCCCAGAACTGGCAACGATTTTCCAGGAAGTTTGGGTATTGGCCTAAATGGCTCCAACGTAATCGATGGCTACCTCACTGAAAGCGTTTTTGGGACCTTTACTCCGGCAACCGGTAATCAACTCAAAGTATGGGAGTCGGGACTTCGACTCTGGAAGAAGCGGTTGAATCGTGATGTCCACATGTTCAGTCGCATAGTCAACAAGGCATTCCCAAACGAAAAATTGAATGTTTCCCAGGATGCGATTGAAGGATATGAGCGAGGCAAATGGCAGCTAGTAGCCGGCTCACTTGGTGGGCCAATATTGGTTCACCCTGTAACTGCTAACCGTGAAGTGCCTTTCCCCATGTGAGCTTTCAAGGTTGGTTGTACAGCAGCAAACAGCCCATGGCGGCAGCTCACTCTGACAAAAAAACTTGCTGCGAAGCTGCCCCTAGAGCTTAGATACCAACGTCCGCTATGGCGCTGGCCGGGTAACAATAGCTAGGACAGCAGTCAGTTTATAGATGTCTCGACTTCGCGGCGAAAGCGGACATGGCTGACCCAATGTCTTCACTCAAGTTTTAGCCCTCATCCACCGATAAATCACTAATGCAATTGTCTGGAACTTCTCCCAGCGCAGGCAGCCGTTCAGCCGCCGGCGGAGATGCCAGCGCAATCGCAAAGTTGCAGAAGCAGCTGCACGAATTGGTGGAAGAGCTCAAAGGCGTAGCCACATCTGACATGGAGCCGAAAGCGAAGAAGGAGCGTGTCAAACTCCTGCAATCACAGATCCAAACGGTTCAAGCTCAAATCGCGGCCATTCAACGTGCCCGCCAGCAAGAACAACAAAATGCTGCGATGCAGAAAGCGCAGAGCGCAGCAAAGCTGGACCAGGAAAATCGCGACAAGGCCGATAGAAAAAATATCTCGTTAGGTAACTTGGTTGATACCTACGCATAGACGTCCCGAGAAGGTCCGTGTCAGATCCCGTGAGATGGCTATCAGACAGTAAGGTGGGAATTGGCTAAATCTGAAGCCTAGCGCCCGATTGCGGTCACTCGTGAGTGCCCGATCCTGGCCCGCAGCGGTGGTCTCTTTGGCTGCCCCCTGTCAGACCACAATGGCCTCAACTGAGACTTTGAAGTCTTCCAACACTTCATCAACAGGCCTGCCCATCTGTACGTGGACGATTGCGCCGTCTATCACGAGTGACAGCTTGCGCCCCACAGACAAAGCGCCTCCACTGAAGAACTCATCTACAACAGATGACATATCTTGCTTGTGCCGACAGACAACTTTCAATATCTCGGGGTCGGATGAGCCCAGCTCAGCGGCGGCATTCAAAAACGCACAGCCCCTAAAGTCGGGCTGGACAAACCAACTCCTGAGTGTTGTAACGAGTGCTTCCGTCGCATTCGAACTGGTACTGGCCGTATTCGTAAGGCTACTCCTGAACCAGGAAATCCAGTTCTCGTGCCGGTAGTCGAGGTACGCCCGAATCAGATCGTCTTTACTTGCGTACTGCCGGTAGAAAGTCACCTTACTCACGGCCGACTGCTCAATGATTCTGTCAACACCCGTTGCCCTGATCCCCTCACTGTAGAAGAGTTTGTGGGCCGCTTCCAAGATGCGCTCCCGAGGAGGCAATGAAACCAAAGTTTGCGTAGAAGATTGCATTCGACCATTGTAGACAGGTCGTTCCACCTCTGCTAGCATTCATCATGTAGACAGATCGTTCTACATAACTTGCAGAGGTCGCACCATGGAAACACGCCCACCCCTACCCCCGTTCACACGAGAAACCGCCATCCAAAAAGTCCGACTTGCCGAAGACGGCTGGAACACGCGCAACGCGGCCAAGGTTGCTCTGGCTTACACCCTCGACACGAAGTGGCGCAATCGCGCCGAGTTCGCAAACAACCGGGCCGAAGCCCAAGCATTCCTTGAGAGGAAGTGGAAGAAGGAGCTTGACTACCGGCTCATCAAAGAACTTTGGGTCTACGACGGCAACCGCATCGCCGTTCGGTATGCCTATGAGTGGCACGACGACGCCGGGAACTGGTTCCGGTCGTACGGAAACGAGAACTGGGTGTTTGAGGCCAGCGGGCTCATGCAGCGTCGCTACGCTTGCATCAACGATATGCCTATCCAAGAATCGGAGCGCAAGTTCCACTGGCCGCTTGGTCGTCGCCCCGATGACCATGCCGGGCTGTCAGAGCTTGGGCTATGAGTCGAGAAAGCTCTGGCACGGATCCACATCCACAAAGCGGTTGCTCGTCGGCATCCGCTTCTGGTCCCAAGGCGCCGTCCATTTCCCTAGCATCACCCCACCAAAGGGACCGCTGTAAAGGTCCTGAGACAGGATCCCCCACCTAGCCTCGCCCATCCCTCTGCAAGGCCTGCCACACCCCATTGGCGCTGGCATGTGCTGACATGAGCAGCTGCGCCCAGTCGGTCTGTTCGGCCTGCCAGACACCCAGGCCGCGCTCGTAAGCGTCGGGCATGGAGGCCAGCAGACCGGCCACGCGCTGCGGTGCGCGCTTGGCCATGGCCAGGGCCACCAGGCATCCTGCGGGCACCTCGTCGGCCGTAGCGTCGCGCGCCATGCCCTTGGCCAGCGTGCCCAGGCTGCCGATCAGCAGGCCCAGGTCACAGCCCAGGGCCACCCAAGCGTCGCGCTGGGTATGCCAGGGGGCAGCCGGTACGGCCAGGCCCAACTGCTGCGCCACCAGGCGCACCACCTCGGCGCCATGCTCCGGTGTTTGAGCCAGCGTTCCGCTGAGTTGTACGCACAGCGCGTCGTTAGCGCTGTGCTCCAGCCGCTGCAGGGCGCGCAGCAGCGGGGCGGCGGCGTGCGCCATCTCCGGGGCCTCGAGCCGCCGCGTGCACTGTTGCACATCGCTGCGCAGTCGTTCCAGCACATCGTGGGTGATCAGCACAGTGGCGGTGTCCACCAGGTCCTGCTTGGTGCAGGCAAAGTGCACATAGGAGGCCGCTTCGGGGTTGAACAGGCCCACCGTTTCGCGCAGGCTTTTGACCAGCGGGATCGCCAGGCTGCCAGCACGACCGCTGTCGCGCACGATCTTGGGCGCATCAAACAGGTCGACCTTGCAGGTGCCCACGATGGACTGGGCCGCCGCCACCGGAATTACGCCGCACTGAGCCTGGGCCTGGGCCAGCGCAGCTTCCACGCGCAGCATGGCCGCCACAAAGCGCTGGGCCCCGAAGGACTGCAGCACCTCGGGCGGGTGCAAAAAATCGTCGAACACACTGCTCATGGCATTCAGCGTCGGGTTTGCTTGAGGCGAAGCTGGTTGGGCAGGGGCACGGAGCGGCGCAACACGTCCTCGCCCAGCCACAGGGCGGCGCGGCGTGCGCGTTCGGCCACGGTGGCCAGCGGCATCTGCTGGTAGTCGTCATTGAAGACTTCAAAGCTGTAGTCGCCGCGGTAGCCAAGCTGGTGCAGCTTGAGCACCAGCTGGGCCAAGGCCTCGCTGTGCACGCCTTCACCCGGGAAGACGCGGAAGGTGCGCGCCGTGCTGATGCGCTCCTCCACGGTCTTGATCTCGTTCCACATGAAGTCGGCCAACTGCACCAGGAAGATCTTGCTGGGGTCCAGGATTTCCAGGTCGTCCAGCGGCGTCTTGGTGGCGAACATGTGGAAGGAGTCGAAGCCCAGGCCCAGGTTGGGCATGTCGGCTTCCATGATGAGGTCCCAGGCTTGCGGGAACTCGTTGATGGTGCGGCCCCAGGACAGCGCCTCGAAGGCGATCTTGATGTTCATGGGGATGGCCAGCATGGCCAGCTTGCGCAGGTCCTTCACCAGCGTGGCGGTATCACCGGTGGCGTGGGTGGAAGTGCTGGAGCAGGCCAGCATGACGCGGCAGTCCAGCGCGGCGCACATCTCCATCATGCTCTTGGCGATATCGACCTTGTACTCGTGCAGGTGGCCCGACAGGCCCTCGAAGTCGCGCAGCACCTGGAAGCCGGTGACGCGCAGGCCGCTGTCCTTGACTTCCTGTACTGCGGCCTGCCAGCCGTCGGGGTGGCCCACCAGGTCGCGGGCCAGCAACATCACCTGTGTGAAGCCGGCGTCCTTCATCGCCGCCAGCTTGGCCTTGAGCGGCCCGGCCAGCGTGATGGTGTCCATGCCGAAATCGTCAAACTTGCCGTCGAATTGGCTCATGGCGTTCAGCTCCGCACGTGGTGGACCAGCTCGAACATGGCGTTGCCCATGGTGGGGCGGGTCAGCGCACCCTTGCTGTCCTGCGCCGGGTCCTTGCTGGGGACAAACTCCACACCACGCTGCCGCAGCGCGGCCACGGTGGCCTGCACATCGGGTGTGCCCAGGCCCACGCGCTGGAAGCATTCGTCGTCTTCCACGTCCAGCACACCGGGCTCGGGTTCGATGAGTTGCAGGTAAAAGGTCTTGCAGGGGCTTTGCAGGATGCGGCCCTTGGGCAGGATGCCAAAGCGGGTTTCCGGCTCCAGCGCGGTGAAGCCGAACAGCGCGCCGTAGAACTCGGTCCAATCGTCCACGCGGTCATTGCCGATGTACTGCACAACGCCAAAGAAGTGCAAGCCGGTGATGGCCGGGGGGAACTTGTCCACTGCGGGAACGGGCGTGAAGTCCACGTCGTAGATGGAGAACTCGCGGTAGCGGTCGACAAAGTAGATGCGGCTGTTGCCCACGCCGTGGATGGCCGGAATGTGGAGCTCCATCACCTCCACCTGCACCGGTACGGCCCAGGCGCCGCGCTCCAGCGCGCGGCGGTAGGCGGCCGAGGCGTCCTGCACACGCAGGGCGATGGCGGCAATCTCGGGCTTCTCGGTCAGCGCGGCGCCACGGCCATGGGCGTTGACGATGATGTTCACATCGCCCTGGCGGTACAGCAGCACCTCGCGCGAGCGGTGGCGCGCGATCGGGCGAAAGCCCATGGCTTCGAGCACCTGGCCCAGCGCCTGCGGCTTGGAGGTGGCGTACTCGATGAACTCGATGCCCTCCAGTCCCAGCGGGTTGGGGCCTTCGTCAATGTGCTCGCGGTCTGCGCCGCTGGGGCGGGAGGGATTGGTGCGGTAGTCGGACATTGTGCTGGCTCCAGTTGGTATTTGGGGGCGATGTATGGGGTGTTAATGAGGGGGCGGCGTATCAGGTGCGCGCGAGCGCCAGCGGCTGGGTGGTGCCGCGTGTGCCCAGGTCAAAGACGGCAACCGCCTCCACCTGCTGTTCTGCCATGTTGTTGAGGCCGGCTGCGGCGGCAGCCATCTGCTCAACCAGTGCGGCGTTTTGTTGGGTGACCTGGTCGATGGTGGCAATGGCGTCCCCCAGCCGGGAGACGCCGTGGGATTGCTCCTGCCCGGCCTGGCTGATCAGGGTCATGACTTCGGTCACGCGTTCGATGGATTGGACCATGTCGGACATGGAGTGCTGCACCTGTTCCACCAGATGGTTGCCCTGGTTGACGCGCTGCACGCTGGTGCCGATCAGTCCCTTGATCTGCTTGGCGGCTTCTGCGCTGTGGCCTGCCAGCGAGCGCACTTCGGCAGCCACCACGGCAAAGCCGCGGCCCTGTTCGCCGGCACGGGCAGCTTCCACGGCCGCGTTCAGCGCCAGGATGTTGGTCTGGAAGGCGATGCCGTCGATGACCTGGATGATGTCGGCGATCTTCTTGGAGGCCTGATCGATCTGTTGCATGGTCTGCACCAGATCCGTCACCACCTGGCCGCTCTTTCTGGCGGTGCCGGAGGCGTCGCTGGCCAATGCATTGGCCTGTTGCACATGGCTGGCATTGCCATGCACGCTGTTGCTGAGTTCATGCATGGCGCCGGTGGTCTGCTGCAGCGAGCTGGCTTGTTGTTCAGTGCGGGCGGACAGGTCGCTATTGCCCTTGGCGATTTCTGCACTCGCTGTGGCCACCCCTTCAGATCCCAAGCGAACCGCCGACACCACGCGCACCAGGTTGTCCTGCATGCCCTTGAGCGCATCGAGCAGTTGCTGCATTTCTCCGAAGCTGGTGACGTTGCGGCTGGCGACGTCGAGTTGGCCCTGGGCAATCGCATGGGCCAGGCGTACGGCTTCCGTGGCCGCGCCGCTGATGCTGCGCGAGATGGTCCACGACAGGACGACACCCACGGTGCAGGCCAGCAGGCCCACGCCGACCATCAGCACCCTTGCCCGGTCCTGTTCATCCTTGACGGCTTGGACGCCTGCATCCATGGAGGCCTGCTGGTGTGCGGCCCAGGCACTCAGGTCTTTCTGGTGGCCCAGCAACTTGGGCACATAGGTGTCGTTGAACTCGGTGCGCGAGAAATCGCTGGAGCCGCTATCCACGGCGGCCAGCACGGCCGCCAGGGCCGTCTTGTAGGCCGCATAGGAGCTGTTGAGCTGCTGCAGCAAGGCCGCTTCAGCAGGCCCATCGCTGGATTTGGACGTGTAGGTCTTGACCAGGCCGTCGATGGTCTGCAACTGGGTCTGGATGTTGCTGCGCAGCGGCTTTTGCTTTTCGGGGTCTCCGGTGGCGATGAGCAGGCTGGTGTTGATGCCCTGGCTGCTCAGGATTTCTTTCCACTGCAAGGCATCACGCTCCGTTCTGGCGAGCGAATTGCCGAGGTGGTCGACCATCTTCTCGGTGTGCTGCTGCCCTAGCAGGCCCTGACCCAGGATCAGAATCATCAATGCCAGCACCACGGTAAACGCCAGCATCAGGCGGCGGTGGATGGTGTTCAAACGCATGGTTGGTCCTCTCTGGGCGGTTGGCTTGCCGGGGGCGCAGTCACACGGTGGCGGGGGCAGCGCTGGTGTGGGCTCCGCCCAGGAACAGGCGCTCGATGTGCGGATCAGCCAGCAGCTCGGCGGCCGGCTTTTGCAGCACCATGCGGCCTGATTCGAGCGCGATGGCTTCGTCCGAAATCTTCAGCGCGCTTTTCACGTTCTGTTCCACCATGAGCACCGTGGTCCCTTGGTCGGCCAGCTTGCGCAAGAGCTTGAACACATCGGCTACCACCATGGGTGAGAGGCCGATGGAGGGTTCGTCAATCAGGATGACCTTGGGACGCAGCAGCAGGGCGCGGCCAATCTCCAGCTGCTTCTGCTCGCCGCCGGAGAGGGCGGACGCCGCGGAATGCAGGCGCTCTTTCACGCGGGGGAAAAACTCCAGCACCTCGGGAATGCGTTCGTGCGTGGTCTTCATGCCCAGGGTGATGCCGCCCAGCTCCAGGTTCTCCCACACGCTAAGCTGGCCAAACAGGTTGCGGCCCTGGGGCACGAAGGCAATGCCTTGTGCCAGCAGTGCTTTTTGGCTGGCGCCGGCCACGCTCACGCCGTCGAGCAGGATGTCGCCCTGGCGCGGCTTGAGCAGACCGAACAGGGTCTTGAGCACGGTGGACTTGCCCGCGCCGTTGGGGCCCAGCAGCAGGGTGATGGTGCCGCGCTTGGCCTGGAAGGACAGGTTGTTCAGGATCATGAAATCCTTGTACCCGGCCACCACGTCCTTGAATTCAATGGCGATGTTGTTGCTCATGGCTTAGCTTCCCAGGTAGGCGTCGAGGACTTGCTTGTTGGCGCGGATTTCGGCAGGCGTACCGATGGCCATGACCTGGCCTTCGACCATGACCATGATGCGGTGGCACAGGTCCATCACGAAGTCCATGTTGTGTTCGATGACGACGAAGGAGCTCTTCTTGCCGAACTTGGGGTTCTGGTTGAGTTCCTTCAGCAGAGTGCTGATGCCGCCCACCAGGCTGGGGTTCACGCCGGCGCAGGGTTCGTCCAGCAGCACGAGGTCGGGCTCGCTCATGAAGGCCATGGCAATGTCCACCAGCTTTTGCTGGCCGTAGGACAGTTCGCCGGCGTTCTTGTCGGCCACATGGCGGATGCGGAACTGGTCGATCAGCGCGTCGGCCTTGGCGCCCAGGCCCGAGTCGCCGGGGGCGAACATGCGGCTGAGCATGGTGCCCTTGTGCTCCTGGGCAGCCACCAGCAGGTTGTCGCGCACGCTCATCTTGCCGAAGACCTGCAGGGTCTGGAAGGTGCGGCCCACGCCCAGGCGGTTGAGTTCCAGCGGGCCGGCCTGTGTCACGTCGCGGCCATTGAGTTCGATCTTGCCTTCGTCCGGGGTGATCTGGCCCAGCATGCTGTTGAACAGGGTGGTCTTGCCCGAGCCGTTGGGTCCGATCACGCCAAAGATTTCTCCGGGCAGGACTTCGAAGGACACACCGCCCACGGCCTGGATGGCACCGTAGGCCTTCTTGATGTTGGTAACTTTAAGAACGGGTTGTTGTGCAGCGGGTTGGCTCATCATTTGGCTCCCTGTTGTTGTGCGGCAGCGGCGCGTGCGGTGCTGGCTTCGCGGGCCTGGCGCTTGGCCTTGATGCGGTCGGGGATGCTCAGCAGACCATCGGGCAGCCAGATCATCAGCAGCACCACGGCAGCACCGAAGACGAAGAGGTACCAGGCCTGCGCGAAGCGCAGCCACTCGGGCAGGATCACGCCCACGGCCGAGCCCAGCAGCGGACCCAGGAAGTAGCCCGGGCCACCCACCACCACCATCAAGTACATCATGATGGACGCACCCACGGTGAAGGGCGCGGGTTCGATGAACTGCACCAGCGAGGCGAACAGCGCACCGGCAATGCCGGCGTAGGCGGCGCCGATGGCGAAGCTCAGCAGGGTGTAACTGCGGGTGTTGATACCCAGGCTCTCGGCGCGGATCGGGTTGTCACGCAGCGCGGTGAAGGCCTTGCCCCAGGGGCTGCGCAGCAGACCCCATTGCAGGGCGCCCAGCAACAGCGCAGTAGCCAGCACAAAGTAGTAGTAAGCCAGGTTGCCTTCCAGCGAGATGCCGAACAGGCTGGGACGGGCGATGTTGTTGATGCCGAAGGTGCCCCCGGTGAGCCACTCTTCGTTGCGCATGACCAGCCAGACTGCGGTGTTGAAGCCCAGGGTGGCAAAGGCCAGGTAGATGGTCTGCACGCGCAGCGCCGGGAAGCCCAGCGCAATGCCGACGAAGAAGCAGATCAGCGCCGCAGCGGGCAGGCCCAGCCAGAAGCTGAAGCCGGCTTTCATGAAGATGGCTACGGTGTAGGCGCCGATGCCGAAGAAGGCCGCATGGCCCAGGGACTTTTGCCCGGCGTAGCCCACGGTCAGGTTCAGGCCCATGGTGGCGATCACGAAGACCAGCCAGTAAGACAGCAGGTAGATCCCGTAGTTCTTGAGGAAAGGCGGCGCAACCAGCATCAACAGTGCGCAAGCAGCTATCAAAATAAGAGTGAGTTTTTTCATGTCAGACCTTGCGTTCGACTTTCTTGCCCAGCAGCCCTTGCGGCTTGAACAGGATCACGACCATGAAGATGACCAGGGCCACGGCATCCTTGTAGGCCGGGGAGATGTAGGCCGCGGCCAGGTTTTCGCACACGCCCACGATGAGCCCGCCCAAGAGAGCGCCGCGCGAGTTGTTGAAGCCGCCGATGATGGCCGCGAAGAAGGCCTTGTTGCCCAGCGATTCGCCCATGTCGAACTTGGCCAGGTAGGTGGGGGTGACCAGCAGGGCCGCTGCCACGGCCAGGATGGCGTTGATGGCAAAGGCGTAAAAAATCATGCGCGGCACGTTGATGCCCAGCACGCTGGCGCTCTCGGTGTTTTGCGCCACGGCCTGCATGGCGCGGCCGGTGACGGTCTTGGTCATGAAAGCCTGGGTGGCAAACACCAGTACCAGTGCCAGGGCGAAGGTGCCCACGTCGGCCAAGGTAATGGTCACGCCGGCAACCTGAAACAGCTTGTCGGCAAACAGGCTGGGGAAGGGGTGGGCTTCGGCGCTGTAGCCGGCACGCAGGCCGTTGCGCATGGCGATGGACAGGCCGATGGTGGCTACCACGATGGGCATCATGCCGAACTTGAAGAGGGGATCGACCAGACCACGCTTGAAGACCCAACCCAGCAGGAAGGTGGCCAGTACGGCAGTGAGCACAAAGCTCACGGCCAGGGGCGCACCGATGCTGAGGAAGCCCAGCATCATGAAAGCCGGCAGCATGACGAACTCGCCCTGGGCGAAGTTGATGGTGCCGCTGGCCTGCCACAGCAGGGTGAAACCCAGGGCGGCCAGGGCGTAGATGGCGCCCGTGGCCATGCCACTGAAGAAGAGTTGGAGGAAATCGGTCATGGAAGATCCCGTGGGGTAACGTGGATAGCGCGGGCCCGGCGGCGGTGTGCCGCCCCGGGCCCGGCGGGCTTACTTCTTGGCGGGTGCCGCAGGCTTGGCCGCAGGGGCTGCGGGCTTGTTGGCGGCCACGATGGGGTTGAGCGGGGGCAGGGTGGCCACCACCACTTGCTGGCCGTTCTTGACTTCCACCAGGAAGCTTTCGCGGTCTAGGTCGCCGTTCTGGTCAAAGGCCACGTTCATCAGGATGCCGGGTTCCTTGTCGGTGGTGACTACAAGGCTGTGCAGCGCGTTGGCCACGGCCTTGCGGTCCAGCTTGCCCACTTTTTCGATGGCGGCCTTGAGCGTGTAGATGCCGGAGTAGCCCTTCATGCCGTTGTGGTCGGACACATATTTGTACTCGCGCTCGAACTTGGCGCGGAAGGCACGGATGGCGGGCAGCGGGGCATCCACGGTCAGACCCACGTGGGCGACGGCGCCGTTGGCTGCCTCGCCAGCGAGTTCGATGACCTTCTGGCCGGTCAGCGTGGTTTCACCAATGATGGGCTTGTTCCAGCCCTGCTTGCGCAGCTCGCGCAGGGCGCGGGCAGATTCTTCTTCGTTGGAGTAGACGAACACGCCGTCGGCGTTGCTTTGCTTGGCCTTGAGCACGGCGGCGGAGAAGTCCACCTGGCCGGAGTCGGTGGAGATTTCAGCCACGACCTTGGTGGGCGACTTGTCCAGCGCCTTCTTGATCATGTCCAGGCCGCCCTTGCCGAAGTCGTTGTTCACATAAATGATGGCAATGGTCTTGAGCTTGGCGCCGTCGCTGATATAGCGGGCCACCTTGGGCATGGCTGTGGCTTGGGTGAAGCTGGTGCGGAAGACGTAGGGGTTGCCCTGCATGGTGATGCTGGCGGCTTCGCCCCCGGTGAAGTTGGGGATCTCGGCTTTGCGGCTCTCGGCCATGGACACCATGATGGAGCCGGAGAACACGGGGCCGAAGATGGCAAACACGTCGTCGTCCACGGCCTTTTGTGTCAGGCCCTTGGCCACGCCGGGGTTGGACTGGGTATCGGAGGTGATGGTCTGGATCTTCTTGCCCAGGATGCCGCCGGAGGCATTGATTTCCTTCACGGCCAGTTCCACGCCATTCTTGAAGTTGGTACCGGCTGTGGCGCCGCCGCCGGACAGTTCCACAATGTTGGCGATCTTGATGGTTTCTTGTGCAAATGAGGTGCTAGCCCCCATCAAAATTGCGCAAGCAGCTATCAATTTGAGAGTGTTTCGTTTTTGCATGTCATTGTCTCCTCGGTTGAAAAAATGGAAAGCCAGGGTGATGGATTGGTAGGGCTCAGTCAGAGCAGTGCGGGAATCAGCTGGTGAGGCTCATGCCCGCGGATCTCGCTGCGCAGTGCGTTGGGGTATATCTGCTCGCGCAGAAAGCTGGCATCGCTGCGCACCAGTTCGGCCGCAGGGTGCAAGCCAAAAAAGTCGAGGTAGGGTGCGGTTTGCTGTATCAGCATCTCAAATCCGGGCTGGGCCTGCAGGCCACGGGCCCGCGCCGCACGCACCCAGCGGCTGGGCTGGTGCTTCATCACAATGTCCATCACCGCCGCGTGGGGTTCCATGCGTTGTACATCGCAGGGCTGGGCGTCGTCCGGCTGCAGGCCCAGCGGGCTGGCATTGATCACCAGGTCAAACCCAGCCGGGTCATTGGTGTTGGCGGCCTCGACCGGAACAGGCGTGTGGGCGGCCAGGCGCTTGGCCAAAGCCTGGGCCTTGCCGGGTGCGGGGTCATAAAGGCTGACCTGGGCGGCTGCATAGGGCGCCGCGCTGGCCAGCTCGCTGGCAATGGCGGCGGCTGCCCCTCCGGCACCCAGCACCAGTGCGCGTTTGCCACTGTAGTCCATGCCAAAGTAGTCCAGCGCCGCGCGCAAGCCCTGGCCGTCAAACAGTTCGCCTTCGAGGTGTCCATCGGCACGGCGGCGCACGGCATTGACGGCCCCGGCCATACGGGCGCTCGGGCTGCAGGTGTGCATCGCGTCGGCCAGCGCATTTTTGTGGGGAATGGTGGCGCACAGGCCCCGCACATTGGGGGCCAGGAAGGCAGACTTCACAAACTCCAGCAGGTGTAGCGGGGCAATTTCCACCGGCACCATCACGGCGTTCAGGCCTGCGCGGGCGAACACGGCGTTGAACAGGGCTGGCGCCTGTACCTGGGCTACCGGGTACCCGACGATCAGGTAGACGTCGGTGGTGCCTGAAAGGGTGGGAACGGCAGCGGAATGCATGGAATTGTTCGTTTGTCGATCAAGTTGGCGATTTCGGAACGAACTTTAGCCATGCACTGTCTGTTCCAAAAGGATAATCTTGTCAAAAAGATCGATCATCGAACGTTGTTGTTCGATGATCGATCGTAATACGGGTTATCACTAGGCCTTTCGCCATTCCTTGCCGCCAGAATTTGCCCATGTCGCCCACCGCCATCGCCCCCTTTGCCCTGACCGAACCCGAAACGCCGGGGCTGGACAAGAAAGACTGGATTGCTGGCCTGGAAAAAGGTCTGACCATCATTGAGACCTTTGATGACGCCCACCCCCGCATGACCGCCAGCCAGGCGGGCGAGCGCTGCGGCATGACGCGCACCGCTGCGCGCCGTTACCTGTTGACCCTGCAGTACTTGGGCTATGTGGCCACCGATGGCAAGCTGTTTTGGCTCACGCCGCGTGTGTTGCGTCTGGGCCAGTCTTACCTGGAGTCGGCACGGCTGCCGCGCATCGTGCAGCCGTTTTTGCAGCGGGTGACGGCGGGCACGCAAGAGATTGCCTACGTCTGTGTGATGGACGGCGACGACATCGTCTATATCGCGCGCAACGGCACCAACCGCACCATGAACACCGGCTACGTGCTGGGCGCACGGGTGCCCGCGCAGGTGACGGCGGCCGGCATGTTACTGCTGTCCATGCGCGAGCCCGAGTGGCTGGAGCGCTGGCTTACCACCCGCGAATTACGCGCTTACACCTCCCACACAATTGCCAGCAAAGACCGCTTGAGGGTGGAGCTGGCGCGTATCCGCCAGCAGGGCTGGGCCATCTCGGAGCAGCAACTGGAGCTGAACCACCGCGGCGTGGCAGTGCCGCTGATGGACCGGCACAGCGTGCTCGTAGGGGCGCTGAATGTGACCATGCCCATGGGCAATGAATCTACCGACGACGCGGTGGCTCGCGTGCTGCCGGTGTTGCAGGAAACCGCGCGCGCCATGCGCAATCTCATCTGAATCATCTGAAGGAAAGGGACTGGAATGAGCAAAGGCTACTGGATCGCCCGGGTCGACGTGAGCAACCCCGAGCAGTACCAAACCTATATCACTGCCAATGCTGTCGCGTTTGCCAAGTACGGCGCGCGCTTTCTGGTGCGGTCGGGGCGTTTCGAGGCCGTCGAAGGCAGCGCGCGTGGGCGCAATGTGCTGATCGAGTTTCCCAGCTACCAGTCAGCGTTGGACTGCTGGAATTCGCCGGAGTACCAGGCGGCGAGGGAGTGTCGGCTAGGGGCGGCTACGGCGGATGTGATTGTGATTGAGGGGTATGAGGGGGCGCAGCCGGGGTGACTTTTTATCTGGGTATTAAAAATTACCTCCCCAGCCCTGCTCCAGCTGCCTTCTGCACACATTCACTCAACCGCGCCAATTCCGGCAAAGGGAGTTGAGCCACTTGCCAGTACAGCGGGGTATCCAGTGCCCGGTCCGGCAACAACTCCACCAGACGACCCGCAGCCAGGTGGCCCTGCACCAGAGCGGTGGGGTTCATGCCCCAGCCAAGGCCGGCCAGCGTGGCATCTACAAACGCTTGGGAAGAGGGCAGGCGGTGCGCTGGCAGGGTCAAGTCTTTGCGTGTTACGCGGCGTACCCAGCGTTCCTGCAGGCGGTCGTTGCGGTCAAACACCAGACTGGGTGCCCGGGCCAGGCTCTCGGCGCTGACGCCTTGTGCAAACCAGCGCTGCATGAATTCCGGTGATGCGGTGGCGCAGTAGCGCAGGGCCCCCAGTTTGCGGCTGCGGCAGCCCTGTACGGGCTTGGCCAGGGAGGACACGGCCGCCAGAACCTGGCCGCGGCGCAACCATTCGCTGGTGCGGTCCTGGTCGTCCAGCACCACGTCCAGCAGCGTGTTGCCTTGCGCACAAAAGGCCTGCATGGCCTGCACAAACCAGGTTGCCATGCTGTCGGCGTTGATGGCAATGCGGATGGTGGCGGCCGGCACACCTTCGCTGCGCAAGGCCGGCATGTCGTGGTGCAGCTCGCTTTCCAGCAGGGCCACGGTCTCGGCATGGCGGCAGAGGCGCGCACCGGCTTCGGTCGGCGTGCAGGGCTGGCCGCGTACGACGAGTACGGTGCCCACGCGGTCTTCGGCCTGTCGGATGCGCTGGGAGACGGCGGAAGGCGTGATGTGCAGCACGCGCGCGGCGCGCTCGAAGCTGCCTTCGCGTACGACGGCGGCCACGGTGGCGAGCAAAGCGGTATCGAGCATGAAGTTAAAAAGTAAGTATTGCTGTTTCTACATTAGCAGAATTCAGTAGATCTGTACCACCAGTTGCCGGATACTGCCGCCATGACTTACACCTTCAGCCCTTCTGTCTTTGTTACCGGCTTCACGCTGAGCCTGTCCCTCATCGTGGCCATTGGCGCGCAGAACACGCATGTGCTGCGCCAGGGCCTGCGGCGGGAGCATGTGGCGGCCGTGGTGGCGGTCTGCGCGCTGCTGGACATTGCGCTGATGACGGTGGGCGTGAGTGGCCTGGCGGCCTCACTGGGGCAGTACCCGCGCGTGCTGGATGCGCTGGGGTTGTTGGGTGCTGCAGTGCTGGCTGTTTACGGGGCATTGGCCCTGCGCCGGGCGGTGCGGCCCGGCACCTTGCAGGCTACTGGCGCAGGGGCGCCGGTGCCCGTGGGGCGTATGGTGGCGCAAACGCTGTCCATCAGCCTGCTCAACCCCCATGTGTATCTGGACACGGTGGTGCTGGTGGGCGCCGTGGGCGCACAGCAGCCACTGGGTACACAAGGCGCGTTTCTGCTGGGCGCCGGCGTGGGCAGCACGCTGTGGTTTCTGGGTCTGGGTTTCGGCGCCCGAGTCCTGACGCCGCTGTTTGCCAAGCCCCTGGCCTGGCGTCTGCTGGATCTGCTGGTAGCCGGCATGATGTGGAGCATTGCCGCCGGCTTGCTGGTGCGCAGCCTGCACCTGTGAGGCTGCTTTAGTTGCCCGACATGAGCTTGTGCACCAGGTCGGCGGTGGTGGAGGCCTTGTACTTGCGCATCAGGCGGGCGCGATAGATCTCCACGGTGCGGTGGCTGATCTCCAGGGTTTTGCCAATGTGCTTGGAGGTCAGGCCCTGCATCAGGTGGGCGGCGACCTCGCGTTCGCGCGGAGTCAGCTCGGCCTTCACAGGGCGGCGTGCACTCAGGTCTTCAAAGCTCCAGATGCCGGCTTCGTGCGGTGCGTCGCGGTTCAGTGCCCGCCCGGTCACATGGCACCAGAAGGTTTCCCCCTTGAATCGGCCGTCCAGACGCTTCATGATGCGGTCGTCGGCATAACTGCCGTTGCGGTTCATGATGGGGCTGATGCGCGCGCCAATGCGTTCGTACTCGTCGGCACTCGGATACAGAATCTGAAAGGACTGTCCTACCAACTGGGCCCGGCTGGCGCCGAACATGTCGCACAGGCGCTGGTTGCAATCCACCATGGTGCGGTTGCGCGAGAGCGCCAGCCCGACGGGGGCGAGGTCGAAGGCGAGGCGGTAGTCAATGTCCATAGGGTTGGGCTTTACGAAGAACTACGTATGGCACTACGTAGTATCGTACGGTCGTTGCTTCTTTTTATGGAGACCTTGCTGTGAACAAGATTTACCCCAGCGCCGCGAAGGCGCTTGAAGGCATCGTGGCCGATGGCCAGTTGCTCGCTGTGGGCGGTTTCGGCCTGTGCGGCATTCCCGAGGCGCTGATCGAGGCGCTCAAGGACAGCGGCGCGAAGAACCTGACCGTGATTTCCAACAACGCTGGCGTGGACGGCTTTGGCTTGGGCAAGCTGCTGGAGACGCGCCAGATCAAGAAGATGATTTCTTCCTACGTGGGCGAGAACAAGGAGTTCGAGCGCCAGTACCTGGCGGGCGAGCTGGAACTGGAATTCACGCCCCAAGGCACGCTGGCAGAAAAGCTGCGCGCCGGCGGCGCGGGCATTCCGGCCTTCTTCACCAAGACCGGTGTGGGCACCATCGTGGCCGAAGGCAAGGAGCTGCGCGAGTTTGACGGCGAGACCTATGTGATGGAACGTGCCTTGGTGCCCGATGTGGCGCTGGTGAAGGCGCACCGTGCTGACAAGTCCGGCAATCTGCAGTTCCGATTTACGGCGCGCAACTTCAACCCCGCCGCGGCCATGGCCGGCAAGATTTGCGTGGTGGAGGTGGAAGAGATTGTGGAAACCGGCGCGATTGCGCCTGACCAGGTGCACCTGCCGGGCATTTACGTGCACCGCGTCGTGCTCAACGCCGCGCCCGAGAAACGCATCGAGAAACGCACCATCACCGAGAAAGCAGGAGTCTGATCATGAGCTGGAGTCAAGACCAAATGGCCGCCCGTGCGGCGCAGGAGCTGGAAGACGGTTTCTATGTGAACTTGGGCATCGGCATCCCCACGCTGGTGGCCAACCATGTCCCCGCCGACAAGGAAGTCTGGCTGCAGAGTGAGAACGGCATGCTGGGCATTGGCCCGTTCCCCACGGAAGACGAGGTGGACGCCGACCTGATCAACGCCGGCAAACAGACCGTGACCACCATCAAGGGCAGCAGCATCTTCGGCAGCCACGACAGTTTTGCCATGATCCGCGGCGGCAAGATCAACCTGTCCATCCTGGGCGCCATGCAGGTCAGCGCCAAGGGCGACCTGGCCAACTGGATGATCCCCGGCAAGATGGTCAAGGGCATGGGCGGCGCCATGGACTTGGTGGCTGGCGTCAAGCGCGTTATCGTGCTTATGGAGCATGTGGCCCGCAAGAAGGACGGCACCACCGACCTGAAGATCCTGCCCCAATGCACCCTGCCGCTGACCGGCGTGGGCGTGGTGGACCGCATCATCACCGACCTGGCTGTCATGGACGTGACGCCCGAGGGCCTGAAGGTGGTGGAGCTGGCGCCGGGCGTCAGCCGCGAGGAGTTGCAGGAGAAAACAGGGGTTCCCCTGCTCTGAAGCAGCGTTGACCCGGGGTAAGATACTTTCGCCAAATTTCAAACCCCGGGGAAAACATGTCCAGAGCGCTCAAATTCCTGATGTTCATCTACTTCGTGGTGTTCCTCACCACGGGAACCTTCATGGTTCTGATCGTCAATGCAGACGAGGGCTCGCAGCCCTGGATCACTTTGCTGGTGCGCAACCACGCTATCGTGTATGCATGGCACTTGGTGTGCTGGATGGTGCTGGGCATGTTCACCAACTACTACTGGGACCTGTTCAACATGGGCAAGGGCATCGAGTCCATGCAGGTGCTGCGCATCGTGCTGCCGCTCTTGGTTTCGCCCTTTGTCTTTATGCCTACCTACAACCTGTGGCTGGCGTCCAGCTCGCAGAGCTACATGCTGTTTGCGGTGATTGCCATCCAGAGTGGCTTCTTCTGGCAAGCTCTGCTGGCCAAGGTGGCTCCGCTGGACAAGCCCACCAGCATTCCCTGGTCGGTCAACAACGGTGCCAGCCGCGCCAACCGGGCCACGGCACCGGTGACACCTGAACTGGGCTGAGCACTGCGCACCATGAAAAACGGGGCCCTTGGGCCCCGTTTTCTTTTGCGTGTCTCGTGTCAGTGGGCGCCGGCTGCCGCACTGGCCGCGCCGCCGCCACCTGCTCCGGCACGTTGGGGACGTGACAGCCACACCAGCGGAATCAGCGCCACGAAGATCAGGGCCGAGGCGTAAAACACATCGTTGGCAGCCAACGTGGCGGCCTGCTGGTCGATCATGCGGTTGATCTGGCTGAGGGCTTGCTCGGTGCTCATGCCGGCGGCATTCAAGCCGCTCAGCGCGCTGTTGGACGCCACGCTGCCCCGGTTGATCATCTCGGTGAGCTGCGCATGGTGCAGGGTGGTGCGGTCTTGCCACAGGGTCACCGAGATCGAGGTGCCGAAGGAGCCGAACAGCACGCGGGTAAAGCTGCTCAAACCCGACGCCGAGGCAATTTTCTCGGGCGGCAAGCCCCCCAGGATGATGCTGGTCAGCGGGATGAAGAACAGCGCCAGCGCAATGCCCTGGATCAGCGTGGGAATCATCATGGTGTTGAAGTCCGACAGCGTGCTGAAGTGCGAGCGCATCCACAACACCAGGGCAAACACCAGAAAAGCGATGGTTGCCAGTCTGCGGGTGTCGAACTTGGCGATGTTCTTGCCGATCACCGGGGACAGGATGATGGCGAAAATGCCCACCGGTGCCATCAGCATGCCCGCCTGAGTGGCGGTGTAGCCCATGAAGCTTTGCAGCCACAAGGGCAGCAGCACGATGTTGCCCATGAACAGACCATAGGCAATCGACATGGCCACCGTGCCAGTCAGGAAGTTGCGCACCTTGAACAGCTTGAGATCCACCACCGGGTGCTCATCGGTCAGTTCCCACGCAATCAGGAAGGCGAAGGCCACCACCGAGAGCACGGTCAGGGCAATGATTTCGTTGGAGTGGAACCAGTCAAGCTCCTTGCCGCGGTCCAACATCATCTGGATGGCTGTTACCGCAATCACCAGCAGGGCCAGGCCCACGGTGTCAATCGGCAGCTTGCGGGTCGGCGTCTCGCGCTTGTGGAAGATGGTCCAGGTGATGAAGCCTGCAATGAAGCCGATGGGCACGTTGATGAAGAAGATCCATCCCCAGTGGGCGTTGTCGGTGATCCAGCCCCCCAGCAACGGGCCCATGACGGGCGCGACCAAGGTGGTCATGGCCCATAGTGCCATGGCCAGCCCGGCCAAGGCCGGCGGGTAGCTCGAGAGCAGCAGCGTCTGGGCGAGCGGCATCATGGGCCCGGCCACAAAGCCCTGCAGTGCGCGTGCACCGATCAGGAAAGGCATGTTGGGTGCAATGCCGCACAGCCAGCTGGAGAGCACAAAGAGCAGCACGCTGGTGACGAACAGGCGGACTTGGCCGAAGCGCTGTGACAGCCAGCCGGTCAGGGGCAGGGCGATGGCGTTGGCCACACCAAAGCTGGTGATGACCCAGGTTCCCTGGTTGGAGCTGACACCGAGGTCGCCGGCGATGGCGGGCAGGGACACGTTGGCAATCGACGAGTCCAGCACATTCATGAACGTGGCGGCGGACAAGGCAATCGTGCCCCACAGGCGCGCCGACCCTTGCAGGGGCGGCGGTGGTGTGTAAGCGGCGGGTGAACTCATGGTGCTTAGGCGCCGGTGTTGGCCTTGGCTGCGGCGTGGGCGCTGGCTTTGACAGTGCGGCCCAGGTTGGTGGCAATGACCTTGCGCACCTCATCGTTGGCCTGCTGGTCCAGCACGGTGTACACGTCGGTCTGCGTGACGGAGGCCGAGCGGGGCGCATCCGCCAGCGACTTGCCGCTCTGGTCGGTCACGTCCACCGTGGCCTCCATGGACAGGCCCACGCGCAGCGGGTTCTGGGCCAGTTGCTCGGCGTCCAGCGCCACACGCACCGGCACACGTTGCACGACCTTGATCCAGTTGCCAGTGGCGTTTTGCGCGGGCAGCAGGGAGAAGGCCGCGCCGGTACCTGCGCCGAGGCCGGCCACGGTGCCCTTGTATTCCATCTTCTTGCCGTACAGGTCAGCGGTCAGCTTCACGGGTTGGCCAATGCGGATGTTGCGCAGCTGCACTTCCTTGAAGTTGGCGTCCACCCAGACTTGGCTGAGGGGGATGATGGACATCAGCGGCGCACCAGCGGCCACGCGCTGGCCCAGTTGTACGGTGCGCTTGGCCACATAGCCATCCACCGGCGCGGGCAGCTCGGCGCGGTGCAGGGCCAGGTAGGCCTCGCGCACTTTGGCCGAGGCGGCCACCACACTGGGGTGGCCTTCGACGTTGGTGCCCTCGGTCAGTGTCTGGTTGCTGGAGAGCTGCTCGCGTGCGGCGGCCACACCGGCCTGGGCGGCGGCCAGGGCGTTTTGGGCAGCCGTCAGCTGCGACTTGGCGTGGTTGAGCTCTTCCTTGGACACGGCACCGTTGCCTGCCAGGGCCTGGCGGCGGTTCAGGTCGTCGGTGGCGCGGGCGATCTCGGTCTGGGCCTTGGCAATGTCGGATTCACGCAGGGTCACCTGGGCTGACAGGGTGCCGTTGTTGGCGTACAGAGTGCGCACCTGGCGCACGGCTTGGGCCAGGTTGGCTTCGGCCTGGTCAAGTGCGACCTTGGCGTCGGCCGGGTCCAGCTTCACCAGGGCCTGGCCAGCTTTCACGAAGTCCGTGTCGTCGGCCATGATGGCGGTGACGGTGCCGCCGACCTGGGGCGTGATCTGGATCACGTTGCCTTGTACGTAGGCGTTGTCGGTTTCTTCGGAGTGGCGGGAGCCGTAGTACTCAAAGCCGCCATAGGCCAGGCCCAGCAGGACGACGATGGAGAGAGCGGTCAGGGCCTTCTTGCGAGCGGGGTTGCCGGCAGGGGTAGCGACGGGAGTGTTGGTTGTGCTCATGGTGGTGTCTTTCAATCAGGTTCGGTCGGTATCTGTGGGGCTTAGCGGGCGGCGGTGTTGCCGGCCTGTGCGGTATGGGTGCTGGTGTCGGCGTCGGTAAAGCCGCCGCCCAGCGCGCGGATGAGCTGGATCTGGGTGTCCACGCTGCGGGCCGCGAGGTCCACGCCCAGCTTGCGCTGTGTGAGCACGGTGGTTTCGGCATTGAGCACGTTCAGGTAGTTGCCTAGGCCGGCTTCATAGCGCTGTACGGCGATGGCGTAGGCGGACTCGGCTGACTGCAGCGCGGCCTTTTGCTCCAGCTGCTGGCGCGCGATGGCTTTGGTGGATGCGAGCTGGTCGGCCACGTCGCGTACCGCATCGACCACGGCCGCGTTGTAGGTTTCGATGGCGGCGTCCAGGTCAGCCGTTTTACCCTTGAGGTTGGCGCGCAGGCGGCCGCCTTCAAACAGGGGCAGACGGATGGCGGGGCCCACGCCCCATTGCGCGCTGCTGCTCTGCACCAGTTTGTCAAAGCCGATGCTGGAGAAGCCGGCAAACGCGGTCAGGTTGATGTTCGGGTAGAACAGGGTCTTGGCGTTGTCCACATCGCGGGTGGAGGCTTCCACGCGCCAGCGGGCAGCCACCACGTCGGCACGGCGGCCCAGCAGGTCCAGCGGGACGGCATCAACCTTGGTTTGCGCGTTTGCTACTGAATTAATAGCTGCTGGCGCACGGCTGACGAGGGTCAGATTCGTATTTTGTTGTCCGGTCAGTGCGGCCAGTGCGTTGATGAGCAGCGCTTCCTGTTCCTTGAGGGCTTCGATCTGGAAGCGGGCGTCGGGCAGGGCGCTCTCGCTGGCGTGCAGTTCGAGCTGGGTGTCCAGGCCGGCTTGCAGGCGGTCTTTCACCAGCTGTCGCGTTTGCTGGCGTTGTGCCAGCGTGCGTTGCGCCACCTCCAACTGGCCCTGAACGCGCATCCACTGGAAGTAGTTGCGCGCCACATTGCTGGCCAGCAGCATGCGGGCGGCCTGGGCATCGGCCTGCGCGGCACGGCCCTGGCCAATGGCGGCGTCCAACGCTGCGCGGTTCTTGCCAAACAGGTCCAGCTCCCAACTACCCGAGGCCTGCAGGGTGGCGATGTCGCGCTCGCTGCCGGCGATGGGTGCGGGCACCAGGCCATTGCGGGTGTAGAGCTGGCGGTTGGCATCCAGGCTGGCGCTCATCTGGGGGGCGCCCGCAGCGTCTGCGTTGTCGATGGACGCCATCACGCGCTGGACGCGGGCCTGGGCCACGCGCAGGCTGGGGTTATTGGCCAGGGCCTTGTCCACCAACTGGTTCAGTTGTTCATCGCCATAGGCTTTCCACCATTGGCTGTCCAGGGCGACACTGTCGGCCGGAATTGCTTGGGTGGACAGGCCGGCTTGCTGGGTGGCGACGGGTTTTGCACTGGAGAAGATGCCGGAGAAATTGGCGCAGGCGGTCAGGGAGGCGATGGCCACGGCGCTCAGGGCAAAGCGGCTCCAGCGCAGCGCTTGGGATGTGGGAGAGGTGGTGTTAGACATTGTTCGCTTCGTTGTCGGAAGAAGGGGAGGCCGCTTGCGATTGCGCAGTGGCCTTGATGCGTTGGGCGTTGTCCAGAATGCGTTGCAGATAGCCCTTGAGCGCGTCGAATTCCTCGGGGCTAAAGCCTTCGAGGTGGGCGTTCTGTACATCGCTGAGGATGCGCGGGATGTCTGCCGCAGCCGTGTTGCCAGCGGGGGTGAGCTCGATGTTCACGACGCGGCGGTCCTGCTCGGAGCGCACGCGCTGGCACAGGCCCTTGGCCTCCATGCGATCCAGCAGACGGGTGGTGGCGCCGTTGTCGATCTCGCAGGCGCGGGCCAGTTCGGCCACGGTGGAAGCTTTCTTGGAATACAGCTTGAAGAGCGGAATCCACTGCGCATTGGTCAGCTCGGTGTGCGCGAGTTCGCGGTCCACCGCTTGGGCAACATGGTTGAGGATGTTGCGCATCAGGTAGCCAATGCTGGCTTCCGGCCGGTAGTTGTGCGGGCTGTAAAACGGAGTGGATGGTTTTGACATGGAATAAATATTAATTGCCTAAGCAAATATTGTCAAGGCTAATATTGCATGGGCTGTTTTTGCTTCGGCAATTGATTAGGCGAAAAAAAGCCCGCCGGAGCGGGCTTGGGTGGGGGAGGTGGGGCTTATTTGAGGATGTCGCCCAGGCAGAGGTATTTCACCTCCACATAGTCGTCCATGCCGAAATGCGAGCCTTCGCGGCCCAGGCCGGATTGTTTGACGCCACCAAAGGGCACGTGTTCGGTGGCCAGAATGCCCACGTTCACGCCCACCATGCCGTACTCCAGCGCTTCGCCCACGCGGTAGATGCGGCCGATGTCGCGGCTGTAGAAGTAGCTGGCCAGGCCGAATTCGGTGGCGTTGGCGGCGTCAATGGCTTCTTGCTCGGTGTTGAACTTGAACACTGGCGCAAATGGGCCGAAGGTTTCTTCGCGGGCGCACAGCATGTCAGCCGTCGCGCCGGACACCACGGTAGGCTCAAAGAACTGGCCCTGCAGCGCGTGGCCGCCGGTTTCCACCTTGCCACCCTTGGCCACGGCGTCGGCCACATGGCGTTTGACCTTCTCCACGGCTGCATCTTCGATCAGCGGACCTTGCAGCACGCCGTCTTCAAAGCCATTGCCCACCTTCATGGTCTTGACCCGGGCAGCAAACTTGGCGACGAACTGGTCGTACACGCCGGCCTGCACATAGAAGCGGTTGGCGCACACACAGGTCTGGCCCGCGTTGCGGTACTTGCTGGCGATGGCGCCTTCGACGGCGGAATCCACATCGGCGTCGTCAAACACGATGAAGGGTGCGTTGCCGCCCAGCTCCAGTGACAGCTTCTTGATGGTGGGCGCACTTTGCGCCATCAGGATGCGGCCGACTTCGGTGGAGCCGGTGAAGCTCAGGTGGCGCACCACGTCGCTGGCGCAGATGACCTTGCCCACAGCGATGGAGTTGTCGCTGTCGGCGGTGATCATGTTGAGCACGCCGGCCGGAATGCCGGCGCGGATGGCCAGTTCGGCCGCAGCCAGCGCCGTCAGTGGGGTGAGTTCGGCGGGCTTGATGAGCACGGTGCAGCCGGCGGCCAGCGCGGGTGCTACCTTGCGGGTGATCATGGCCAGCGGGAAGTTCCACGGCGTGATGGCCGCGCACACGCCGATGGGCTGCTTGATGACCATGAGGCGGCGGTTGTTGTCGAACTGGGGCAGGGTTTCGCCGTTAACGCGCTTGGCCTCTTCGGCAAACCATTCCACAAAGCTCGCACCATAGGCAATTTCGCCCTTGGCCTCGGCAAATGGCTTGCCTTGCTCGGCCGTCATGATGCGGGCCAGGTCGTCCTGGTTGGCCATGAGCAGGTCGAACCACTTGCGCAGCAAGATGCTGCGCTCCTTGGCGGTCTTGCCCTTCCAGGCGGGCCAGGCGGCGTTGGCCGCCGCGATGGCGGCTTCGGCGTCGGCCGGGCCCAGGTTGGCCACGTCAGCCAGTTTTTCACCGGTGGCGGGGTCCAGCACGTCGAAGCGACTGGCGCCGGGCAGCCAGGCGCCGTTGAGCAGTGCGTCGGTCTTGAGCAGGCTGGGGTCTTTGAGCAGGGAGAGGGGAGAGTTGGACATCGTGGCTCCTGAAAATTCAATGAAATTGGCCTCTAGCCCTCGTGGAATTTGCGCGAGCAGCTATGGAATATGTAGCGAAATCGGGTCTTTATCGGGTCTTTGCCCGGCTTGCGCAGATCGGTTCAGACGATATTAGGCCTGCAATGTGTCATCCCTTGCGGCCACGCAGCCATTCCAGTACCAGCAGCATGCTGGTGGTGAAGAGGATCAGCAGGGTGGCCACGGCGGCGATGGTGGGCGAGATGTTTTCGCGGATGCCGGTGAACATCTGGCGCGGCAGGGTGGTCTGCTCCGCGCCCGCCAGAAAGAGCGTAACCACCACTTCGTCAAACGAGGTGGCAAACGCGAACAGCGCGCCCGAGATGACGCCCGGCGCAATCACCGGCAGGGTGACGCGCATGAAGGTGTTGAACGGCGTTTCGCCCAGGCTCAGCGAGGCACGCACCAGGTTGTGGTTGAAGTTGGCCAGCGTCGCCAGCACGGTGGTGAGCACAAAGGGGGCACCCAGCGCGGCGTGTACCGCGATCAGCCCCACGTAGCTGTCCGTCAGGCCCAGTGGCGCGAAGTACAGATAGGTCGCCACGCCCACCACGATGATGGGGACCACCATGGGCGCAATGAGGATCGCCATCAGCAGGCCCTTGAAGCGGAACTCGGTGCGTGAGAGCCCCACGGCCGCCAGTGTGCCGAGCACGGTGGCCACCAGCGTAGCTGCTGGCGCGACGATGAAGCTGTTGCGCACGGCGCTGGACCACTCGGGTGCGGTAAACAGGTGGCTGTACCACTTGGTCGACCAGCCGGGGATGGGGTAGGTCAGGAAGGAGCTGCTGGAGAAGGACAGCGGGATGATGGCCAGGATGGGCGCGAGCAGGTAGCCCAGCACCAGCACGCAGACGATACGCAGCAGCCACCAGCCGGCCTTGTCAGCCAGCGTGAAGTACAGGGGGAATTCGGGCAGTTTGAACATGGGCGCATTCCTCAGGCCAGGGCCAGGTCGGTCTTGCCAATGCGGCGGTACACGCCGTAGAGCACCAGGGTGGTCACCAGCAGCAGGGCACCCAGGGCGCAGGCCATGCCCCAGTTGACTTCGACGTTGGTATAGCGGGCGATGTAGTAGCTCAGCATCTGGTCATCCGCGCCGCCCAGCAGGGCCGGCGTGATGTAGTAGCCGATGGCCAGGATGAACACCAGCAGGGCGCCAGCGCCCACGCCGGGGAAGGTCTGCGGCACATAGACCCGCACAAAGGCGGCCAGCGGCGCACTGCCCAGCGAGACGGCGGCGCGCACATAGGTGGGCGGCACGCTTTTCATCACGCTGTAGAGCGGCAGGATCATGAAAGGCAGCAGGATATGCACCATGGAAATGACCACGCCGGTGCGGTTGAACAGCAGGGCCAGCGGCTCGCTGATGATGCCCACGCTGAGCAGGGCGCCGTTGACCAGTCCTTCAGACTGCAGCAGCACAATCCACGCCGCCACGCGCACGAGGATGGATGTCCAGAACGGCACCAGCACCAGAATCATTAGTACATTGGCCTTGCGCTCGGGCAGGGTGGACAGCCAGTAGGCCAGCGGGTAGGCCAGCAGCAGGCACAGCAGGGTGACGACAAAGCCGATGTGGAAGGTGCGCAGCAGGATGCCGCTGTAGGCGCGCAGCTCTTCGGGCATACGTTCGATGTGGCCTGCTGCGTCGCGCTTGAGGTCGACAGAGGCGAGCAGGTAGTCCGGCGTCCAGCGGGAGCCGTTCTTGGCAATCGCCTGCCAGAAGCCGGGTTCGGCCCAGCGCGGGTCTTTGTCCAGCAGCTGCTGGCGCAGGGATTCTGCATCGCCTTCCAACGGCAAAGCCTTGTAGGCACCCATGATGAGAGAGCGCGCACCGGGGGCTTCGGTGTTCAGGCGGCGGGCAAGCGCGCCGGCATCGGCGGTGTCTGGCAGGTGCGATAAATCTTTCACCAGCGCCGAGTAGGCCGCGGGCTTGGGGGCAGAGCTGTGGTCCCAGTCGGCCAGGGCTTCCACCGTGTTGGGCAGTGCCTTGGCGACTTCGGGGTTCTCGACCGCGCGCATGAGCAGCGCGCCAATAGGGATCAGCAACGTCAGGAGCAGAAACACCAGCAAGGGTAGTGTCAGGCTGAAGGCCCGCCATTTGCGGCGGGACTCCGCGCGCGAGAGTGCCGCACGGAGATTGCCCGGGGGCTGGATGGCACTGGCTTGCATGGACATGGATTCAGGCTCCTGACGGTCTTCTGCGGATTACTGGGTTGCCCAGGCAGCGAAGCGCTTCTCCAGGGCTTCGCCCTGGTCCGCCCAGAAGGTGGTGTTGAACTGCAGGGCTTCCTTGGCGTTCTTCTCAGATGTAGGCAAGTCGCTCAAGATCTTCTTGTCCAGCTTGGCCAGGGCCTTCTTGTTGGTCGGTCCGTAGGCAATGTTCTGGGCGTAAACAGCTTGGTTCTCGGGCTTCATGGCGAAGTTCAGGAACTTGTACGCAGCGTCCTTCTTGGCCGTGCCCTTGGGGATGACCCAGTAGTCCAGGTCATAGATGCCGCCGGGCCAGAAGATCTGCAGGTTGCGACCTTCGCGGTTGGCAGCGTCGATGCGGCCGTTGTACACGGTGGACAGCACCACGTCACCCGCCACCAGGAACTGGGGCGCCTGGGCGCCGGCTTCCCACCACTGGATGCTGGGCTTGAGGGCCATCAGCTTCTTGAAGGCACGCTCGGCACCTTCCTTGGTGCCCAGCACCTTGTAGACGTCGGCGGGCTTCACGCCATCGGCCAGCAGTGCAAATTCGAGGTTGTAGCGCGCACCCTTGCGCATGCCGCGCTTGCCAGGGATCTTTGCGGTGTCAAAGAAGTCAGCCCAGCTGGTGGGGGCCTTCTTGAGCTTGTCGCCGTTGTAGGCCATCACGGTGGACCACACAAAAATACCGACACCGCATTCGCTCACGGCGGAGGGCAGCAGGTCGGCCTTGGGGGCGATCTTGCTGTAGTCCAGCTTCTCGAACAGGCCTTCGTCGCAGCCGCGGGCCACGTCGGGGGATTCCACTTCCACCAGGTCCCAGGTCACGTTCTTGGTTTCCACCATGGCCTTGACCTTGGCCTGCTCACCGTTGTATTCCACGGCGGTGACCTTGATGCCTTCCTTGGCAACGGGCTCGTAGTAGGCCGCCTTCTGGGCGTTGGCATTGGCACCGCCGAAGTTGACGACGGTGATGGCGTCTTCCGCGTGGGCAGTGAATGCCAGGCAGGCGCTCAGCGATGCCAGAGCGATCAGGCTTTTTTTCATGGGAACAGTTCCTTTGGGTAGTGAAGTGAAGGACAGGGGACGGGGGAAAAATTCAGAGCGCGTAGATGCGCGCAAACGCAGCGGGAAACTCCAGGTGCACCACGCTGCCCATGGGCGGCGGCGTGATGGCGCAGGGGTGTGTGAGGGCCAGCTTGACGGTGGCCGCGGCTTGGCCACTGCCTAGCTCGCATTGCAGGCGCACATGGTCGCCGTAGTAGACGATGCCGCTGACCCTCGCTGGCAGGCAGTTGTCGCTGGCGGGGGCTTGCACATGCAGCGCAATGCGCTCGGGGCGTACGCACACCTCCACCTTGGTGCCGCTGGTGCTCTGGTTGACGTTCACGCCGGACAAGCGTTGCGGCAGACCTTCCAGCTCGACCTCGCCGGCATGGTTCAACGTACCGCGCAGCACCGTGCTGTCGCCCACAAAGCCGGCGACAAAGCGGTTGATGGGTGCCTCGTACAGGCTTTGCGCATCGGCCAGTTGCTGGATCACACCTTCGTTAAACACAGCCACGCGGTCGCTCATGGTCAGGGCTTCGCCCTGGTCATGCGTCACATAGACAAAGGTGACGCCGAGCTGGCGGTGCAGCTCCTTCAGCTCCAGTTGCATGTGTTCGCGCAACTGCTTGTCCAGGGCGCCCAGGGGCTCGTCCATGAGCACCAGCTGCGGTTCAAACACAAGAGCACGGGCCAGTGCCACGCGCTGCTGCTGTCCGCCGGAAAGGCGGGTCGGCATGCGATCGCCCATGCCGCTCAGGCGCACCATGTCCAGTGCCTTCTTGACCCGCGTTTCCTGCTCGGACTGGGGTACCTTGCGCACGGTCAGCGGGTAGGCCACGTTCTGCGCCACGGTCATGTGCGGAAACAGCGCGTAGTTCTGGAACACCATGCCGAAGTTGCGTTTGTGCGGCGGGGTGCGGGTGATCTGTTTGCCGTCGAGCAAGATGTCACCCGCCGTGGGCGACTCAAAGCCGGCCAGCATCATCAGCGTGGTGGTCTTGCCCGAGCCCGAAGGGCCCAGCAGGCTCAGGAACTCGCCGCGCTGGATGTCGAGGTCCAGCGAGCGCACCACCAGCTGTTCGCCGTCGTACGTTTTCTGTACTCCGGCAAATCGCACTAGCGGTTCTGAGGAAGAGGTGTGTTGCATGGTGGTGGTCGTTGGGGCGATCAGGCGACGGCAGCGAAGCTCTCGGCGAGGATGGCCAGGCCTTCTTCCAGCAGGGCGTCGGAGGCGGTGAGCGGCACCAGAATGCGGACCACGTTGCCGTAGGTGCCGCAAGACAGGAGGATGAGGCCACGGCGGGCGGCTTCGGCCACCACCTTCTTGGTCAAGGCGGCGTCGGGTCGGTCGGTGTCACCGTCTTCAAACAGTTCAATCGCCACCATGGCACCCAGGCCGCGCACATCGCCAATGGCGGGTACCTTGGTGGCCAGGTCTTTCAGATTGCGTACCAGCAGTGCACCCATGTCCTGGCTGCGGGTCAGCAATTTCTCGGCCTCAAATGCCTTGATGACGGCCAGTGCGGCTGCGCAGGCTACCGGGCTGCCGGCGTAGGTGCCGCCCAGACCACCCGCCGCAGGGGCGTCAATCACGTCCGCACGGCCCACCACGCCGGAGAGCGGGAAGCCGCCGGCCAGCGACTTGGCGGTGGTGATCAGGTCAGGCGCAACGGGCCACTGTTCGCAAGCAAACCAGGTGCCGGTGCGGCCAGCGCCAGTTTGCACTTCATCGGCAATCAGCAGGATGTCGTAGCGGTCGGCCAGGTCCTTGAGGCCGGCAATGAATTCGGGCGGGGCAACATAGAAACCACCTTCGCCCTGCACAGGCTCCACGATGAAGGCTGCCACGCGCTCGGGCTCCACATCGTTCTTGAAAATCAGTTCCACCGAGTGCAGCGCATCGGCCACGCTCACGCCGTGCAGTGCGTTGGGGAACAGGGCGTGGAACACTTCGCCGGGGAAGGGGCCAAAGCCGATCTTGTAGGGGGCTACCTTGCCGGTCAGGCCCAGCGTCAGGTTGGTACGGCCGTGGTAGCCGCCGGTGAAGGCGATCACGCCGGGGCGCTTGGTATAAGCGCGGGCGATCTTGATGGCGTTTTCAACAGCCTCGGCGCCGGTGGTCAGCAACAGGCTCTTTTTGGCAAAGTTGCCGGGTGCCAGCTGGTTCAGGCGCTCGCAGACTTCCACATAGGGTTCGTAGGCCACGACCTGGAAGCAGGTGTGGGTGTACAGGTCGAGCTGGGCTTTTACGGCTTCGATCACTTCGGGGTGCAGGTGACCGGTGTTGAGTACGGCAATGCCGCCGGCAAAGTCGATGAAGCGGCGGCCTTCCACATCCCAGAACTCGGCATTGCGTGCGTTCTTGATGAAGATCTCGTGGGCCTGGCCCACGCCGCGGGCCACGGCAGTCTGGCGGCGGGCGAGGAGGGCGGAGTTGAGAAGCTTGCGGTCTGTTTGCATGGCGTTAGTGGAAGTGGTTGAAAACGGATGGCAGAACTATAGGAATCTGTTTACAGCCCGTCCATGTACACACAGCGCCAAATTCCAGAACACTGTGCAGGTCTAGAATCCTGTACAGGCTTTCCCTAGTTTGGTGCGCGTGGCGCATACTCCACCCGCCCTTCAGTTCGCCGTTTTCTCCCGATGCTCACTCTAAGTCCGGACATTTCAACCCCCTTGGTCAGCCAGATCGTGGACGGACTGCGTGGCCTGATAGCCGGACAGGTGCTCAAGCCTGGCAGCAAACTGCCCTCCATACGCGCATTTGCTGCGACGCACAATGTCAGCATCTTCACAGTCGTCGAGGCCTATGACCGGCTGGTAGCGCAAGGCTGGCTGGTGTCCCGTGCGCATGCGGGGTTCTTTGTCAAACGGCGGGACGACGCCGCTGCGGTGGCCGGTGGCGGCAACCCGCTGCCTCCGGAAGTGCCCCGTTTTGATGCGCGTTGGTACCTCAAGCAAATTTTCGAGAACCGAAACCTGCCACTCAAGCCCGGCTGCGGCTGGCTGCCACACGACTGGCTGTTTGGCGACGCGGTGCGCCGCAGCATGCGCCAGCTCTCGACCGAAGGTCCGGAGCTGGATGGCTATGGTCTGCCTTACGGACATATGGCCCTGCGCATGATCATTGCGGAATCCCTGAGTGAGCGCCATATCTCGGTGGAAGCCAGCCAGGTGCTCATGACCCATGGCTCCAGCCAGGCGCTGGACCTGGTGGCCCGCTGCCTGCTCAAACCCGGCGACACCGTGCTGGTGGATGACCCGGGCTACCCCAACCTGCTCTACATGTTGCGCTTCCTGGGCGTGCAGCTCGTTGGCGTGCCGCGCACCCCCACTGGCTACGACCTCCCTGCGCTGGAAGCCCTGTTGCAGCAGCACCGGCCCAAGGCCTTTTTCACGCAGCCGCGCTTGCAGAGCCCCACCTGCTCGGTGGCGTCCACAGCGCAGCTGCACCGCCTGTTGCAACTGGCGGACCAGCATGACTTTGTGCTGGTGGAGAACGATATCTATGCCGACATGGACGTGGCCACACGTTCCACGCTGGCCAGCCTGGACCAGTTGCGGCGCGTGGTCTATGTTGGCAGCTATTCCAAGACCATCTCGCCCAATTTGCGGGTGGGATACATCCTGGCTCGCGCGGATCTGCTGGCGGAGTTTGTGCAGCTCAAGATGGTGGCCGGCCTGACCTCATCCGAGATTGCCGAACGGGTGACCTTTGGCGTCATTACCGATGGCCGCTGGCGCAAGCATCTGAAGTCTCTGCGTGACCGCTTGGGAGAAGCCCAGCGCCAGGTGGGGCGACGGTTGGACAGCTTGGGCTTCGAGCTCTTTCACGAGCCCGAGGCGGGGATGTACCTCTGGGCGCGCCATCCTGACTTGCCGGATAGCGCAGAGCTCTCGCAGGCTGGAACCGGTGAAGGCATCATGTTGGGCCCGGGCCAACTGTTTCTGGTGGAGCCCCGCACCACGGGCTGGCTCCGTTTCAATGTGGCCTTTTGCTCGGATGAACGCCTGTGGCGCTTCCTGGAGCAGCGTATCGAAATGGGCCAGCGCGTGGCGCAGGACTAGCCGTTCAGAGCAGCCCGCGTCCTGCGAGGTTGCGCATCAGGTGCGACGCGCCAAACGTCCATGGCGGGCACTGGTCGCAACGCTGCATGCGGTTGCGCAAAGTGCCCAGCTTGGGCGTGGTGATGGTCACCACATCGCCCAGCTTGTGGGTGAAGCCGCCACCCACCGTGTCGCGGTCCTGCACCGGGGCAAACAGGGTGCCCAGGAACAGCATGGCTCCATCGGGGTATTGGTGGTGTGGGCCGATCATCTGCGCGGCCAGGTCAGCCGGGTCGCGGCTGATGCGCGCCATGCTGGAGAACCCGTCCATCACGAAACCGTCTGTGCCTTCCACACGCAGCGTGAGTGTGGCTTGGCGCACGTCGTCCAGGGTGAAGCTGGCGTCAAACAGGCGAATGAACGGGCCAATCGATGCCGAGGCATTGTTGTCCTTGGCCTTGCCCAGCAGCAGGGCCGAGCGGCCTTCCACATCGCGCAGGTTCACATCGTTGCCCAGCGCCGCACCCACGATCTCACCGCGTGAGTTCACTGCCAGCACCACCTCAGGCTCGGGGTTGTTCCAGCTGGAGGCCGGGTGCAGACCGGCATCCGATCCGCTGCCCACCGCTGCCAGCACCGGAGCCTTGGTGAATATCTCGGCGTCCGGGCCAATGCCCACTTCCAGGTATTGACTCCAGGCACCCTGGGCAATCAGCACCTGCTTGAGTGCCAAGGCCTGTTCGGAGCCGGGCTTGAGTTGGGAGAGATCATCGCCAATCAGGGCCTGGATCTCTTTGCGTATGGCCGCGGCTGCGGCCGGATTGCCGCGCGCTTTCTCCTCGATCACGCGCTCCAGCATGGAGGTGGCAAAGGTGACGCCCGCCGCTTTCACGGCTTGCAGGTCGCAGGGCGCGAGCAGCCAGGGGCGGTCGGCCTGGCGCGTGGCGGCGCTGCTGTTGGCCAGGAGCTCCTCCAGCGTGCAGAGCACCTCGCCTTGGGCTTCGCGCAATGCGGTGGCCGGGTTGGGTGCTTCGCAGATATCGCGCGCCGTGGGGTACTGCGCGCTGATATCCACCACCTGGCCGGCGCGCAGGGCCACCACGCTGGGGCCTTGCACATCGGGTCGCCAGACGCGGCCCAGCAGGGCACCGGCTGTACCGTCGGCGGGGAGGGTGTTGTCGCTTGTCAGTTGCATGGTGGTTTATCCGGTCACATAGCCCATGGTCTGTGGTAGCCACAGCACGATCTGGGGGAAGAAGGTCATGGCCAGCAGCAAGCACAGCAGCATGACGAGGAAGGGCCAACCCTCTTTCATCATCTCGCCGATCGGGATGCCGGTGAGCGCCTTGGTCACGAACAGCAGCATGCCAAAGGGCGGGTGAATCAGGCCAATCATCATGTTGAGCACGACCAGCACGCCGAAGTGCACCAGGTCCACACCCAGCAGCTTGGCAGCAGGCAAGAGCATGGGCACGAAGACCAGCAGCAGCACCGATACGTCGAGGAAGCAGCCCAGCACCAGGAACATGACGTTCACCAGCAGCAGGAACTGGATCTTCGTGAGGTGCATGCTTTCCACCCATTGCGCCATGCTTTGCGGTACGCCTTCCGCGGTGAAGGCGTAGTTGAGCATGAAGGAGCCGGCCAGAATCAGGGTGATCACGGCGCTGCCGCGCGTGGATTCCAGCACCACGCCCCAGAAGCTGCGCCAGGTCAGCGCGCGGAACACGACTGCCGCGAGGATCAATGCGTGCAATGCAGCCACGGCGGCGGCTTCAGTCGGCGTGAAGGCGCCGGAGTAGATGCCCCCCAGCAGCACGATGGGCATGGACAGGGGCAGTGCGCCGCGGAAGATCAGCCCGGCCCACTCGGAGCGCGGCACCGGGTCGTCTTTGGGCATATTGCGCTTGACGGCGATGACGTGGACCGTGCCCATCATCAGAGCTGCCATCAGAAAGCCCGGCACCACACCACCCAGAAACAGCGCGCCGACCGAAGCGCCTGACACCAGGGCGTAGATGACCATGGGGATGCTGGGCGGAATGATGGGGCCCAGCGTGGCACTGGCCACCACTACGGCGCCGGCAAAGCCGCGGGTGTATTCGGGCTTCTTGAGCATCTGGCGAATCGTGACCAGACCGGGGCCGGCCGCATCGGCAATGGCGCTGCCGCTCATGCCGGAGAAAATCACGCTGACCAGAATGTCCACCTGCGCCAGCCCGCCGCGCATGCGGCCGACCAGAATGCGGCAGAAGTCAAAAATGCGTTCGCTGACGGTGCCTGCATTCATGATGTTGGCGGCGAACACAAACAGCGGCACGGCCAGCAGCACATAGCTGTTGTAGAGGCCGTTGCCGATCTGTTCGGCGACCAGGCCGATGTCCTGGCCCTTGACTAGGAGGTAGGCAATGCCCGAGGCGATCATCGAAAAACCGATGGGCATGCGCAGCAACATGCCACCCACAAGCACCGCCACCATACTCCAGATACCCCAATTCATAGTCGCAACTCCGCTTCCAGGCCGATGCCACGCACGGCGTTCCAGATGGCCCAGGCGCAGCGGATCACGAGACCGATCAGCATCAGCACAAAGGGCAAGAAAATCCAGCTGAAGGGAATGCCCAGCACGGGCGAACCTTCGCGCGCCATGAAGTGCACATAGTCCCAACTAGCCGGGATGGCGACCAGTGCCAGGCCACCGACGAGCAGATTGCCCACGATGCGCAGCACCAGACGGGTCGGGGTGTTCACGCTGTTCCATAGCAGGTCGAACACCACGTGTTCGCGCTCGGGAACCACCGCAGCAGCGGCCCACAGAATCACCCAGACATACAGAATGACCGCCGCTTCATCGGTCCAGGGCAGCGGTTTGTTGAACACAAAGCGCGCCACGATCTGAATGATGAAGACGATGAACAGGACGAGAAAAAGGCCGCCGCCCAGAAGGTTGGCGGCCTGTTGCAGTCGACGCAGCATGGTGGTGGCGTCTTACTTTGTGGCGTTGATGCGGTCCAGCAGGCCTTTGGGCCATACCTTGGCGTACTCCGAGTTCTGGTAGGCCGTTTGCACCGTGGTGCGGAAGGCGTTCACGTCCGGTGTGCTGACCTGCAGGCCTTCCTTCTTGAAGAATTCCACGAGCTGCGCTTCTTCCTTGACGCGGTTTTCGTTGTTGTAGGCGGCAGCGGCCTGGGCTGCGGCGGTTACCTTTTGCTTCTGCGCGGGAGTCAGCGCGTTGAAGCTCTTGTTGGAGATGGCGATAAAGATGCCGTCCACCAGATGGCTGGTCAGCACCAGTTGCTTGGTCACTTCATAGAACTTGGCCGCGCGCACGGAGGGCAGGGGGTTGTCCTGGCCATCGATGGTGCCGGTCTTCAGGCCCATGTACACCTCGCCAAAGGCCAGCGGCGTGGCCGTGGCACCCAGGGCGTCGCCCAGGAACAGCCATTCCTTGGAGCCGGGCATGCGCAGCTTCACGCCCTTCAGGTCGGCTGGGGTCTTGACGGGCTTGGCTTCGCGCAGGTTCACCTGGCGTGTGCCCAGGTAGACAGTGGACAGCGGGGTAACGTCCATTTTTTCGGACACCAGCTTGAACAGCTCGGTGCCAATGGGGCCGTTGAAGATCTTCTGTTGCTGGTCGGGGTCGCGCACCACGTAGCCGGCCGTGAAGATGGAGAACTCGGGCACCAGCTTGGCAATGTCGAAGGCCGAGATGCTGGACAGCTCCAGGTTGCCGCGTGCCATGGCAGCGGGCTCGGTGCCTTGCTTGAACAGGGTGGCGTTCAGGTTGATCTGGACATCGAACTCACCGGGGGCCGTTTTCTCCAGTTGTTCCTTGAACACGGTCCACATCTTGGCGTGCCAGTCGTCCGGCACGGCGGGGGTGGAAATGCGCAGCACAGTCTTGCCCTGGGCCATGGCGGGCAGAGCTGGCAGTGTGCTGGCGCCCAGCGCGGCGGCGGCACCCAGCAGAGTGCGGCGGTTCAGGTGGGATGCAGTCATGGTCTTGTCTCCTTTAGTTATGGCAATGTTGACTTCGGCTTACACGTGGCTCAAAGCGGCGCCGATGGCACGATACCCGCTACGCACGGCTTCCAGCTCGGCGCTGTCCAGGGGGCTCAGTGGCGCGCGCATGGCCAGCCATGCATCATCGCCGGTTTGCTCGGCCAGCATGGCTTTGTACACGCCCACGAAAGGCATGCCGGGCCGGATGGAGAGCAACTTGAGCAGATCCAGGATCAGTTGGGCATCGCTGGGCGCCACCTTGTCGGGGGCGCTCATGACGCGCTTCATGAGGCGCGGCGCAATATTGGCCAGGCCATTGATGGAGCCCGAGCCGCCTTCGCACATCACCGGAGCCACATCGGGTTCGGCGCCGACCAGGATGGCCAGCTTCGGGAAGGCGTGTGCCAGTCCCAGTGAGTGCTCGCGATCACCGCTGCTGTCTTTCACGCCCACGACCTGGCCCGGATGGCGGCGCACCAACTCGGCGATGGCCGTGTGTGAAAAACCGAAGGTGCTCATGAAGGGGAAGTGGTAGAGCAGAAGCTTCAATCCATCGTCGCCAATGCCGCGCACGACTTGCGAGACGGCTTCGATGACGCCGGCTTCGCGCGGCTGGTTGAAGAAGAAGGGCGGCATCAGCATCTGGCGGTGCACGCCCAAGCGGCTGGCATGCTGGCCCAGTTCAATGGCTTCTCCCAGTGCCAGCGCGGTGGTGGTGACGATGATCTGGTCCGCGCGGATGCCGGCGCCCAGGAAGGATTCAAGCAGGCCCTTGCGTTCGGTCAGCGTGAAGGCGGGGCCTTCGCCGGTGGTGCCAAACAGGGTGACGCCGTCGCAGCCTGCGTCCAGCATGCGCTTGGCGTGGGCAATGGCGCGCGGGGTGTCCAGTGCGCTATCGGCGCCAACCGGTAGAAGCAGGGCAGGCCAGAGGCCGTGGATATCGGGGTTCAAACGTTTCTCCTTGAGGTGTCGGGGGTGGTCCATTCGCTGCGCACCTGCTCCAGGGGCGCATTCATCACGCGGCTGCGCGCGCTGCTGATGTGGTCTTCCAGTAGCTCCATGGCCAGGGCCGCGTCACGCTGGCGCAGGGCTTCGATGAAGCGCAGGTGTTCCTGCATGGCCGGGATCAGGCGGCCCGGCGTGATCACGCTGTGTTCCAGCTTGATCAGGCGCACACGCAGGCTGTTCACGCGGTACTGGTCGGAAATGATGTCGTTGCCCAGGGCATCAACCATGCGGTCGTGCAGGCCCCAGTCCACGGCCTGCGCGTCGTCGAGCAGGGCGGTGTCGTTCAGCGCGTCGGGCGCTTCGGCGCGGCGCAGGATGTCGCGGTGGCTGGCTTCGATGGCGGCCAGCTCGGCCTCGCTGGCGCTGCGCACAAAGTTCAGCACCGCCTCGCGCTCGATCATGGAGCGCACCTGGAAGGCGTTGCGGATCAGTTTCAGGTCCACATGGGCAATCTGCAGGCCGCGCTGGGGCACGGTCTTGACCAGTCCAGCCGCTTCCAGGCGCGGAATCATCTCCCGCACAGCGCCCAGCGGCATGTCCAGCAGGGCCATGAGCTCGCGCTGGGACACAAATTGCCCGGCGCGGATGCCACCCGTGAAGATTTGCTGCGTAAAGCCTTGGTAGGCCCGCGCACGTTGGCTGGTGGATTCGTCGGAAATGCTGGCTGCAGCCTGTGTCATGACTGACATGTTAGTTAGATCTCAGTAAAACTCCCCTCGGTATTTACCCTTGCTTGCTTCGCCCTGCGCATACCGGCTGGCGCCCGGCGCGGGGCGGCGATAATAGAAGGTTCCTACGACCTCTTGTCACCCCTTGCGCGAAGAAAACCAGACATGACCCAGCCCGTAATGAGTGTTGCCGACATTCGCAAAACCTTCCTCGACTTCTTTGCCTCCAAGGGCCATACCGTGGTGGCGTCCAGCCCGCTGGTGCCGGGCAACGACCCCACGCTGATGTTCACCAACTCGGGCATGGTGCAGTTCAAGGATGTGTTCCTGGGCACCGACAAGCGCTCGTACGTGCGCGCCGCTTCCGTGCAAGCCTGCCTGCGTGCCGGCGGCAAGCACAACGATCTGGAGAACGTGGGCTACACCGCGCGCCACCACACCTTCTTCGAGATGCTGGGCAACTGGAGCTTTGGCGACTACTTCAAGAAGGAAAGCCTGAACTGGGCGTGGGAGCTGTTGACCCAGGTATACAAGTTGCCCGCCGAGAAGCTGTACGCCACGGTCTACCAGGAAGACGACGAGGCGTACGCCATCTGGGAAGATATCTTTGTCAAGTCCGGCTGGACGCCCGAGCGCGTGAAGCAGGAGGGGCGCATCATCCGCATCGGCGACAACAAGGGTGGCCGCTACAAGAGCGACAACTTCTGGATGATGGCCGACACCGGCCCCTGTGGCCCCTGCTCGGAAATCTTTTACGACCACGGTGCCCACATCCCCGGCGGCCCCCCCGGCAGCCCCGAGGAAGACGGCGACCGCTTCATCGAAATCTGGAACAACGTGTTCATGCAGTTCGACATGGCGGCCGACAGCTCGGTCACCAAGCTGCCCGCGCCTTGTGTGGACACTGGCATGGGCCTGGAGCGCCTGGCCGCCATCCTGCAGCATGTGCACAGCAACTACGAGATCGACCTGTTCGACACGCTGATCAAGGCCGCATCGCGCGAGACCGGCTGCGCCGACCTGGGCAACAAGAGCCTGCGCGTGATTGCAGACCACATTCGCGCCACCGCCTTCTTGGTGAGCGATGGTGTGATCCCGAGCAACGAAGGCCGCGGCTATGTGCAGCGCCGCATCGTGCGCCGCGCCATCCGCCACGGCTACAAGCTGGGTCAGAAGACTCCCTTCTTCCACAAGTTGGTGAAAGACCTGGTGCAGGTGATGGGCGCCGCCTATCCGCACATGGCATCGCAGGAAGCCCGCATCACCGAAGTGCTGCGCGTAGAAGAAGAGCGCTTCTTCGAAACGCTTGCCACCGGCATGCAGATCCTGGACGAAGCCTTGGCTGGCGGCGCGAAGGTACTGCCCGGCGAAGTGGCCTTCAAGCTGCACGACACCTATGGCTTCCCGCTGGACCTCTCGGCCGACGTGTGCCGCGAAAACGGTGTGGATGTGGACGAGGCTGGCTTCAAGGCCGCCATGGAGCAGCAAAAGGCCAAGGGCCGTGCGGCCGGCAAGTTCAAGATGGACAAGGCGCTGGAATACTCCGGCGCGAGCAACACCTTTGTGGGCTACGACCACCTGACCCAAGCTAGCAAAATCGTAGCGCTTTACGCAGATGGCACGCCGGTTACCGAGCTAAAAGCCGGTCAGGATGGCGTGGTGGTGCTGGACACCACCCCCTTCTACTCCGAGAGCGGTGGCCAGGTCGGTGACGAGGGCACGCTGTCGTCCTCTACTGGCGTGTTTGAAGTGGCCGACACGCAGAAGATCAAGGCCGATGTGTTTGGCCACCACGGCACGCTCAAGAGCGGCAGCCTCAAGGTGGGTGATAGCGTGACCGCCCAGGTGGACGCTGCCAAGCGCGCTGCCACCCAGCGCAACCACTCGGTCACCCACTTGCTGCACAAAGCCCTGCGCGAAGTGCTGGGTGACCACGTGCAGCAAAAAGGTAGCCTGGTGAACGCCGAGCGCACGCGCTTTGACTTCGCGCACAACGCGCCCGTCACCGACGAACAAGTGCAGCAGATCGAGGCCATCGTGAACGCGGAAATCCTGAGCAACGCGGCTACCCAGGCGCGCCTGATGGACATTGAGGCCGCTAAACAAACCGGCGCCATGATGTTGTTCGGCGAAAAATACGGTGAAGTGGTGCGCGTGCTAGACATCGGTACCACTACCGAACTGTGCGGTGGCACTCACGTGCAGCGCACGGGCGATATCGGCCTGTTCAAGGTGGTGGCTGAAGGTGGCGTGGCCGCCGGCGTGCGCCGTATTGAAGGCGTAACCGGCCAGGGCGCTTTGGCCTACCTGCAAGACTTGGAAAGCACCGTCACAGCTGCCGCTTCTACCCTGAAGGCCCCAGTAGCCGAGCTGGGCCACCGACTGGGCCAGGTGCTGGACCAGGTGAAGGCGCTGGAAAAAGAAGTGGCGGCCTTGAAGGGCAAGCTGGCATCCGCCCAGGGCGATGAGCTGGCAGGCAGCGCGGTCGACATGAACGGCATCAAGGTGCTGGCTGCCAAGCTCGAAGGTGCTGACGCCAAGACCCTGCGCGACACCATGGACAAGCTAAAGGACAAGCTCAAGAGCGCGGTCATCGTGCTGGGTGCGGTGGATGGCGACAAGGTGCAGATCGCGGCTGGCGTGACGGCCGACGCGGTGGCCAAGGTCAAGGCCGGCGAGCTGGCCAACTTTGTGGCCGGGCAGGTCGGTGGCAAGGGCGGCGGCAAGCCCGACATGGCCATGGCCGGCGGTACCGAGCCCGCCAAGCTTCCCGCGGCCCTGGCCAGCGTGCAGGCCTGGGTCAGCGCCAAGCTGTAATCCGATTGCGAGTGGTTCTTGCTATCAAAGCAGGAGCTGCTCGCGCAGATTCGACGCGGGCTGGAGCCCTGTTGGATACATAAACGCAGCGCGCCTCAGCGCGTGCGCAGGCGTGCCAGCAGCGCGCTGACTTCCGGGTCTTTCAGGAGCACAGCGTCTGCAGCCGCGCTGTTCTGGATAAGGCGGCGCAGCGTGTCCAGATGTGGCATCACGGTGCCAAAGAAGCGTGGCTCGCTGCCTTGTGCGATCAGGATGGTGGGGAAGTTCTCCACCTCAATGGGGTCCACCAGATCCGACTCGTCTTCAATGTCCACCCATTCAAAGCGCGCCGGGGCAAACTCCGCCTGCAGTTGCGCGAAGAGCGGTTGGTACTCGGTGCAGGTGCCGCACCAAGCGGCGCAGAGGCAGACCACCAGCAGGGATTCGTGGGCAGTGGCAGGGGACAAAACGGGGCTGGACATACGGGTCGCTCTAATGACTCAAATCAATATCGATATAACGAGGCGCTGGGGTATGGCGTTTTATAATATAGGTATTCGCCCTAGTCCCTCGCGGCTGCAGGCATTTCCCTCCGACTGACCCCCACCAAGGCCCCCATGAGTGCATTTCTGGAAGAAACAGTTTTAAGCGTACACCACTGGACCGACCGCCTGTTCAGCTTCACTACCACTCGGGACCCGGCCCTGCGCTTTTCCAATGGCCACTTCACCATGATTGGTCTGCGTCAGGACAACGGCAAGCCCCTGTTGCGTGCCTACTCCATCGCCAGCGCCAACTACGAAGAACACCTGGAGTTCCTGAGCATCAAGGTGCAGGACGGCCCGCTCACCTCCAAGTTGCAACACATCCAGGTCGGCGACAAGATCGTTGTGGGCCGCAAGCCCACGGGTACCTTGCTGATTGACTACCTCTTGCCCGGCAAGAACCTCTACCTGTTGGGTAGCGGCACCGGCCTGGCACCTTTCCTCAGCGTGGCGCGCGACCCTGAAACCTACGAAAAGTACGAAAAGGTCATCGTGGTGCACGGCGTGCGCGAAGTGAAGGAACTGGCCTACCACGAGCTCTTCAAGACCGAGCTGCCCCAGCATGAGTTCCTGGGCGAGATGGTCAGCAAGCAAATGCTGTACTACCCCACGGTCACGCGCGAAGCCTTCGAGAACCAGGGCCGCATCACCACGCTGATCGAGAGTGGCAAGCTGCCCGCCGACCTAGGCCTGCCCCCATTGGATCCGGCCACCGACCGCATCATGATCTGCGGCAGCCCCGGCCTGAACAAGGACATGCGCGAGATCCTCGACGCCAAGGGCTTCAAGGAAGGCAACACCACGACGCCCGGCGACTACGTGGTCGAGCGCGCATTCGTCGAGCAATAAGCTTCGAGACGGCCTAGCCAATAAAAAAGCGCCCTATGGGGCGCTTTTTTTATGCCGATCCGCCATCGCAAAGGCCGGGTCGTCCCCTCATGGATTGAGCTCTATCCCCAAAGCCTTGAGCTTCTTGGCGTACGCATCCCTGCGTTTCGCCGCCTTGGCCGCGGTATCAGTCGCGGCTTGAAGGGCCTTGGGCCCCTTGTTAACCGCCGCCTGGATCAGCCCGAACTTGTGCGCAGCCTCTGCCGCAGCCCCGCGGTAGGTGGCGATGAGGTCGGCGTGGACTGGGGACGAAGTCATTAGGGCCTGCTTGAACTCAGTGGCCAAGTGCGCGCGTGCCCAGCTTGTAGGATGGCAGCCCCGCCAGCATGCGCTTGCCATAGCTGGTCTGGGTGAGGCGTTTGTCGTAGCAAATGACCTGGGCGCGGTCTTCTTCGGTGCGGATGGCGCGGCCGGTCCATTGCAGCAGCTTCACACCGGTGGCTGGAATCACCAGCTCGTTGAACGGATCACGCCCCACGCTTTTGAGCCATTCGGCGCGTGCCTCGTCCACCGGGTCGCTGGGGGGAGCGAAGGGTAGCTTGGCGATGAACACGGTTTCGCAGAGTGCGCCGGGTAAGTCCAGGCCCTCGCCAAAGCTTTGCAGGCCAAACAGCACCGAAGGCAAGCCGCTCTCCACCCGCTGTGCATGGGCTTCGAGCAAGCGCGTGCGTGACTGTGTGCCCTGCACCAGCACCATGTCCATCAGGTGGCCGGGCAGCGCATCGGTGGCCGTGCGCATTTGCGCGCGGCTGGTGAACAGTACCAGCGCGCCGCGTTTCACCTGTTCGATGTCCTCCATCAATGCGCGCACCATTTCGGCGGTGTAGGCATCGGCCTGCTTGGGGTCGGCGCGCGTGTGCACCACGGTCAGGCTGCCCTGGCGGCTGTAGTTGAAGGGGCTGGCCACTTCCAGCGCGCTGACATAGGGTTTGTTGGACAGGCCGGCTTCTTTCAGGAAGTAATCGAAGCTGCCGCAGCTGGTGAGCGAGGCGCTGGTGACGATGGCGCCGCGCACCTGGCTCCAGAGGAACTGGCGCAACAGATCGCCCGGCACGATGGGGCAGGCGTGCGCCGTCATGGTCAGAAAGCTGCTCTCGCTCTCGGCCTGCAGCCATTTGGCCAACGGCTGCTCGCCATGTTCCAGCAGCAGGCCCGCGGTGCTCACCAGGCTGCCCAGGCGCGGTGCTAGCCCGCCCAACTGGGCGTAGAGCTGGGCGCACAGCGCGGCCTGGCTGGGGTCGTCCTTGGCGATGGCCTTCACGTCCACGCCCAGGGCTTCCAGCGCCTTGGACAGGCCATTGGCCTGCGCGTGGATCTGGTTGACGGGCTCGTGCAGCGCCTCCGGCAGTACGCCATTTGCAAAGCGCAGCGTACCGTCCTTGCCGCCGCCATGCGCGTCGCGCCCGGTCTGGGCCCATACTAGGTCCATGGCCATGCGGGCCAGCGTGGTCAGCGCGCCCTTGAGCTGGCTGGTTACGGTCTGCACGTCTTCACCCACATGCAGGGCCAGCTTGCCTGCCACCTCGTTCATGGTCTTGGGCAGCTTGTCCAGCCAGCGCAGGTTGCTCAGGTCCATGGCGCTGGAAAACTGGTCCAGCGCGACCGCAGGCAGGTGGTGGCCTTCGTCAAAGACGACGAGGCAGTTGTCCAGGTCGGGCAGGGTCTTCATGCCCAGGCTGGCCAGCACCAGATCGTGGTTGGCCACGATGACATTGGCCTCGGCCAGCTTGGTGCGGGCGTTGTAGTAGCTGCACTCCTTGTAGCGTGGGCAGTGGCGTGCAGTGCAGGTGTGGCGCTCGGCGGCCACGGCCGACCAGTCGCGCGGGTCCGGCATGTCTGGCAGGTTGTCGCGGTCGCCGTCCCAGCTGGCTACCGCCAGCTTGTGCGCCATGCTCTCGAACAGGGCTTGGCGGCGTTCCTCAATGGCTTCCTGCGAGAGCGCACTGGCCTTGGGCTGCGGCAGGTCGTCCTCAAACAGATCGTCTTCGCCCGCGCCGCTGCCTACCAGTCGCTCCAACTTCACCTTGCAGACATAGCGCCCGCGGCCCTTGGCCAGCGCGTAGGCAAAGGGCTGGTCCATGCTGCGTGCCAGGGCTGGTAGGTCCTTGCTCATCAACTGCTCCTGCAGCGCCACGGTGGCGGTGCTGATGATGACCCGGGTCTTGCGCTCCAGGGCCATGGCAATGGCCGTGCTGGCATAGGCTGCGCTCTTGCCCACGCCGGTACCGGCCTGGATCACGGCAATCGCTTTGGTGGGGTTGGGGTGCTCGCCGATGTCGGCCTGGGCTAGTGTGGCGGCCACGGCTTCTGCCATCTGGTGTTGGCCTGGACGGATGCGGAAGCCCGCAGTGCTGCCGACCACGGTTTCAAAGGCGTGTAGGGCATGCTGGGCCAGGGCGGCGCTGGCGGGCGGCAGGGAGGAAAAATCGGAGCTCACGCGGGGCAGGACAGGGGCAGGGAGAAAGGGGGCGCAGACAGGCCCCATCGGGGGGCAGGAGAGAGGGCTGACTATACAGGCAGCGCTGATAATCGGGCCTGCACCCACCCCGCCGCCATCCATGCCCCAGCCGCACGCCCTGATCGATTTTGTAGACCCGCACCAGGCGGGCGCCGGCCCCCTGCAATTGGCCTTTGGCGTGCCGCAGCAGGTGCTGGTGGCACACACGCTGGAGCAGGTGCCCCAGGTGCTGGCGCAGGTGGATGCGCTGAGCCGGCAGGGGCACTGGTGTGTGGGCTATGTGCGCTACGAGGCGGCGCCTGCGTTTGACGCCGCACTGCAGGTGCATGCCGCCGACGGGCCGCTGGCCTGGTTTGGTGTTCACGCGGCTCCGTTGCCGGATGGCGGGGTGGCGGCGCCTAGGGCTGCCGAGCCCAGCCTGCGCTGGGAATCGCAGATTGCGCGCGCGGACTTTGACCAGAACATGGCCGAGATCCACCGCGCCATTGCGGCCGGCGAGTTCTACCAGGTCAACTACACCGCGCCCTTGCACGCGGCGTTTGCGGGGGATCCGCGCGCCTGCTTCGAGGCCCTGCGCCGCGCCCAGCCACGCGCCTACAGCGCCTTCATCGATGCGGGTGCGGAGCAGGTACTGTCTGTCTCGCCCGAGCTGTTCTTCGACTGGGACGGCCAGCGCATCCTGAGCCGCCCCATGAAAGGCACAGCCGCGCGCGGTGTCACGCCCGTCGAGGACGCCGCCAACGCCGAGCGCCTGCGCCACACGCCCAAGGAGCAGGCCGAGAATGTGATGATCGTGGACCTGATCCGCAATGACCTCTCGCGCATTGCGCTGCCCTTCAGCGTCAAGGTGCCGCGCCTGTTCCATCTGGAGCCCCTGCCCACGGTGTGGCAGATGACCTCCGACGTGGAAGCGCAGACCCGGCCCGGCACCACGCTGGTGGATGTGTTCCGTGCGCTGTTCCCTTGCGGCTCCATCACCGGCGCGCCCAAGGTCCAGGCCATGCGCCAGATCTGTGCGCTGGAGCCTGCGCTGCGCGGCGTGTACTGCGGCGCTGTGGGCCTGGTGCGGCCCGGTGGCCACGCCACCTTCAACGTGGCCATCCGCACGGTGACTGTGCGGGGCAGTGAGGCGGTGTGTGGCATTGGCAGCGGCATGACCTTTGATGCGCAGCCCGAGGGCGAGTGGCAGGAGTGGCAGAACAAGCGCATGTTCCTGGAGCGCGCCAGCCAGCCCTTTGAGTTGCTGGAAACCCTGGCCCTGCGCGACGGCGTGTTGCAGCACCTGCCCCTGCATCTGGAGCGCATGGCGTCTGGCGCACAGCACTTTGGCACGCCCTGGGACGCGCAACGTGCGCACAAGGCCCTGCAGGCCGTGGCCAGCACGCACCCGCAGGGCAGCTACCGTGTGCGCCTGCTGCTGTCGGCCCAGGGGCATTTCGCGGCCCAGGCCCTTGCCATGGCGGATACGCCCCGGCCTGTGCGCCTGCAGCTGGCTGCGGTGCCGCTGGACGCTGCGCACAGCGAGTTTGTGCGCTTCAAGACCACGCGCCGCGCCCACTACGAGGCCCTGGCGCCCGCCGACCCGGCCGTGTTTGACACGGTGTTGTTCAACCGCGCCGGCGAAATCACGGAATGCACGCGCGGCAATATTGCCGTGCTGCTGGACGGCCGCTGGGTCACGCCGCCACTGGCCTGTGGCCTGTTGCCCGGCGTGGGGCGGGCGGTCTACCTGCAAAGCGGGCGCCTGCACGAAGCCGTGGTGCGGGTGGACGACCTTCGCCGCGCCCAAGGGCTGGCGTTTGTGAACAGTTTGCGCGGGTGGCTGGATGCCGAGTTGGTGGCCTAAGGCCGTTGCGGCTCTGCTGCTGGCGCTGGGCCTTAGTGCCAGCGCTGTGGCGCAGATGCCAGGGCCGACCCCCAAGCGCTTGGTGGCGGCCGATCTGGGGCTGGTGGTGAACCTGTCGGACCCGTATTCGGTGGCCGTGGGCGAGTACTACGTGCAGCAGCGCGGGCTGGAGGCCAGCCAGGTGCTGTACTTGGAGCTGCCGGTCAAACCCGTGCTCAGCCCGGCGGAGTTCGAGCCCTTGCAAGCCCAGATCCGCAAGGCCTTTGGCAGTAGCACACGTGCCCTCGCACTGGCCTGGGCCCAGCCCTATGCCGTGGAGTGCAACGGCATCACGGCTGCTGTGTCGCTGGGCTTTGATCCTGACATTTGCCGGGCCAGTTGTGGCCCGTCGAAACTTTCTCCGCTATTCGGCAAGCCGCTGTCGGTCGCGCAGACGGAAGAGGGGCTCAGACCCTCCATGCTGCTGGCGGCCCGTACGGTGGAGGCGGCCAAGGCCCTGATCGACCGCGGTGTGGCCGCCGACCGGCAACTGGGCAAGCGTGGCGTGCCAGCCGCGCACGCGGTGTTCGTCTCCACCACGGACAAGGCGCGCAATGTGCGCGAGCCGCTGTTTCCGGTGGCAGCAGCGGTGCCGGCCCTGGGCCTGCAGATTGACCGGGTGCAAAGTGGCCCCGGGGATGCCTTGCCCCGCGTCATCCTCTACCAGACCGGCGTGGTTCGGGAGGAGCAGATGTCGCGCATCCAGTGGTTGCCCGGAGCATTGGCCGATCACCTCACCTCGTTCGGCGGGCGCCTGCTGGACGCGCAGGGCCAGATGAGTGTGCTGGACTGGCTGGAGGCCGGCGCCACGGCCAGTTACGGCACCGTGAGCGAGCCCTGCAACCACCAGCAGAAGTTTCCCCACCCTAGTCTCTTGCTGGCGTACTACGCCATGGGCGCCAGCGCAGTGGAGGCCTACTGGCGCAGCGTGGCCTGGCCGGCGCAGGGGGTGTTTGTGGGCGAGCCGCTGGCGGCACCGTTCGGGCGCTAGCGGATGCGGCTGGTCTCTTTGGACTATGCCGCGGAACTGCGCCCGCCCAGGCGGGTCTTGCAGGGCGTGTGTAATACGCCTTTGTTGTCCTGATCCCCATCCGCCTTGTCGTCTTCTTCCTCCCGTCCTGACCTGATTGAGCTCATGCGCAGCCCCGCGCATACGGCGCCCGCGGTGTGCGCGCTGCTGGGGCTGAACGTGCTGGTGTTTCTGGCCATGCAGCTGGCGGGTGCGGGCTGGTGGCATGCGGCCCAGGGCGTGCCGCTGGCCTGGGGGGCCAACTTCGGGCCGGCCACGCAGGACGGGCAGTGGTGGCGTCTGGGTACGGCCATGTTTGTGCACTTTGGCGTGCTGCATCTGGCGCTCAACATGTGGGCGCTGTGGGATGTGGGGCGGCTCATGGAGCGCCTGCTGGGGCACGGGCGCTTTGCGCTCCTGTACCTGGGCAGCGGTGTGCTGGGCAACGCGGTGTCGTTGGTGGTGCGGGGCAATGAGGCGGTGTCGGGCGGGGCCTCGGGTGCGGTGTTCAGCCTCTACGGGGCCTTGCTGGTGTTTCTGTGGCGCGAACGCGCACAGGTGGACCGTACCGACTTCCGTTGGCTGTTTGGTGGCGCGCTCTTGTTCACGGGGCTGATGCTGGGGTTGGGCTTTCTGCTGCCGGGCATTGACAACGCGGCCCATGGCGGCGGCCTGTTGGCGGGCGCGCTCTGGGGTGGTTTGCTGGCGCGCCCGTGGACGGCGCAGAGCCCGCCAGTGCGGCGCTGGCGTCTGGTATCGGCGCTGGCGTTGCTGGGCATGGTGGTGGCGCTGTGGCGCGCCGTGCCGGCGCCGCCCTATCTGATGGGTGAAGAGCTGCGTGCGCGCGCCGGCATTGCCCAGTTTCTGCAGGAAGACCAGCGCCTGAGCCAGCGCTGGGACAGCCTGTTGCAGGCGGGTGAGCGGGATGGCCAGAGTTTTGAGCAGTTGGCGGGCCGCATCGATGCCGAGGTGGCCGACCGCTACGCCTTGAGTTTCGAGCGCCTGGCGGCGGCTGCGCCGGGCGGTGCGGCGCCCTCGGCGGCGGCGCTGGAGGCCCTGCAGACGTATGCCGCCAAGCGTGCCGATGCGGCACGCGAGTTGTCGGAAGGCTTGCGCCGGGGCGACCCCGAAGCGCTGGAACAGGCCCGGCGCCCGGCGTCGGCGCCTGGTGGGCCCGGGAAACAACCGCACCCCTAGGTGCGCGCTTGTTGCTCCAGCAGCGCGACCAGCTGCGCCATGGGCATGGGCTTGCCAAACAGCCAGCCCTGGGCGAATTGCACACCGCGTGCCTGCAGCAGGCCGGCCTGGGCTTCGGTTTCCACGCCCTCCGCAATCATGGTGAGCTGCAAGTCCTTGGCCATGTCGATGATGTGCATGGCCACATGGCTGGTGGCGGCGCCGGTACCCAGCGTGTCCACAAAGGACTTGTCGATCTTCAGGTAGTCCAGCTCGAAGGTGCCCAGGTAGGACAGGCTGGAGTAACCCGTGCCAAAGTCGTCCACCGCCATCTCGATGCCTAGCGCGCGGATGCGTTTGATGACCTCGCGCACGCGGGTCGCGTCCATCAGGCCGCGCTCCGTCGCCTCCACCACCAGCTGCCGGGGCCCGGCGCCACTGCGCTGTTGCAGCATTTGCAATTGGTCGAGGATTTGCGGCGAATGCAGGTCGGCCGAGGACAGGTTGACGCCGATGTGCAGCTCCGGGTAGCGGGTGAGCAGGTCGCCCAGGTCATGGGCACACAGCTGGAGGACGCGTTGGGTCAGGGCCTGGATCAGGCCGGAGGACTCCGCCACGGGGATGAACTGGTCCGGCCCGGTGTGGCTGCCATCGCGGTGGCGCCAGCGCAGCAGGGCTTCGGCGCCAATGCAACGGCGCGTTTTCAGGTCCACGATGGGCTGGTAGACCAGATAGAACTCCTTGCGTCGCAGGCCACTGCGGATCATGGCCGGAAGGGCCATTTGCTGGCGCGTCACCAGAAAGGCCAGCACGGCCAACGCCAGCCCTGCCAGGATGCCCAGGGGCAGCAGCTCCTTGATGGTCGCCGTGGTGTGCTCTTTCAGCCGCGCCAGTGGCAGCGCTGCCAGGGTGATGGTGGTGAAGTTGCCGGAGTCCATGGTGGCCACCAGAAATCCATCGGAAATGAAGGTGGCCCGGCCGTTGGTGCGCGGGTGGTCAATCCAGTTGCGCTGTATGGGCCCCCGGCTGGAGCGGAAGCTGTTGTTGCGGGTGGAGAAGGTGGCTACCGACACCTCGGGTGGCGTGGGGATGTCGATGGTGATGGCCTCGTGCACGATAGCGGCATAGCCGCCGCGTTCCACGATGATGAAGGTCATGCCCGGGGCAAACGGCAGCTGGACCTGGGTGTACAGGGTTACGCCATCCTGGCTGGGTGCCGCTGGCACATTGTTGCGCGGCAGCGTGAAGGGCTGGGCCAGCTTGCCGTACGAGGTGCACAGCAGTTGCCCGTTGGCGATGTAGCCCATGGCCTGGATGTCGGCGGAGACAAGGTCAATTTCGCCCATGCGGGCAATCTGCTCGGTGGAGCAGGGGTCTTGCGCCTGTGCGGCCTGCAGCAGGGCGATGCCGGTGTAGACCTGCCGGGTGGCGCGTTCGGAGCGTTGCAGCACTGCCTCTGCGTACTCCAGCAAGTCTTGCTGGTTGGCCTTCAGGGCCTGGCGCTGGGCCATCTCCAGCGTGACCGCGATGGGTATGGCCCCTGCCAAGAGGCTGGCCATGATTGCCATGGTGATGGTTTGTTTCTTGTTCAAAAACACCTCGGACCCGGTTGAACACGCTGGACGCCCGCGCAGTGTACTGCGCTATATGGGGCGTCTGGATTGCTATGAATTCAGGAGCTGCTCGCGTAGTATCCACAGGGGCTGGGTGCCATTTTCATTGAAAATCCTGAAGGGGCAGCAGTCCACGCTGGCTGGCAAAGCGGCGTGCTTGGCCGCTCACCGGGTCGGTAAAGGCAATCTGCCGCGCCAGCAGTTGCAGGGGGCGGGCGTGGTCAAAATCGCCCTCGGGTGTCAGCACGGGGTAGATGCCATCAAACGCGATGGGCAGGCCCAGCGCCGCCATGTGCACGCGCAGCTGGTGGCGCTGGCCGGTCAGCGGGCGCAGTTCGTAGCGGGCCCAGTCGCCCAGCACCTCCAATGGGGCGATGTCGGTGACGGCGTTGACCGGGCCGGGCACCTCGGTCTGTTGCATGAAATGGGCGGACTCGCCGATATGGCTCTCGCGGTGGATGGGCCAGGGCAGGGCGGGGGCCCAGCGGGCCACGCATTCGTAGGTCTTGTCCACCACCCGGTCGCGGAACAGGGCCTGGTAGGCGCCGCGCGTGCCAGGGTTCACGGAGAACAGCACCAGGCCCGCCGTGTCGCGGTCAATGCGGTGGATGGGCGAGAGATGCTCGAGCCCCAACTGCGCCTTCAGCCGCACCAGCAGGGTCTCCTGCAGGTACTTGCCCGAGGGAATGACGGGCAGGAAGTGCGGCTTGTCGGCCACCAGCAGCTCGCTGTCTTGCCAGAGCACAGTGGCTTCGAAGGGGATGCGCGGCTCCTGGGTCAGCGCGCGGTAATAGTAGAGGCGTCGGCCGGGCGCGGGGGCATCGTCGGGGCGGGCCAGGCGACCTTCGGCGTCGATGACATCGCCGCTGTCAAGGCGGGTTTGCCAGTCTGCCCGCGACACGGCCGGGAAGCGCTGGGCAAAAAAGTCGAGCAGCGTGGGCCAGGGGCCCGGTGGCAGCACTACGCAGCTTGGGCTCACGCCCTGGCGCGCAGGCGGGGCATTGGGCCGGTAGCGGCTCATGCTCGCAGGGCAGTTTTCAGCGGCGCTCGAACACCACGTCCCACACGCCGTGCCCGAGCTTGATGCCGCGGTTCTCAAACTTGGTGAGGGGGCGGTAGTGCGGCTTGGGCGCGTAGCCGCCCAGCTCGGGGTGGTCGGGCAGGGCGCGGTTCTTCAGCTTGGGTTCGGCGGTGAGCACTTCCAGAATCTGCTGGGCGTAGGGCTCCCAGTCGGTGGCGGCGTGCAGGTAGCCACCGGGCTTGAGGCGCGCGGCCAGCTTGGCCACCAGCGGGCTCTGGATCAGGCGGCGCTTGTTGTGCTTGGTCTTGTGCCAGGGGTCGGGGAAGAAGATATGCACGCCGTCCAGGCTGGCCAGGGGCAGCATGTGGTCGATGACTTCCACTGCGTCGTGGTTGCAGATGCGGATGTTGGTGATGTTGTTTTCGCCAATGCGCTTGAGCAGGGCGCCCACGCCCGGCTCATGCACCTCGCAGCAGAGAAAGTTGGTGTCTGGCAGCGTGGCGGCAATCTTGGCGGTGGCTTCGCCCATGCCAAAGCCGATTTCCAGTACCAGCGGGCGTTCAGCATGTTTTTGGCCTGCAGCCCGCGCAGCTTCTGCGTAAGCAGCTTCGAAATCAATAGCAGTTGGCTGGTAGGGCACCAGGAATTTGGGGCCCAGCTCGGCCATGGCACGCTCCTGCCCACTGCCCATACGGCCTGCACGCTTCACAAAGCTCTTGATGGTGCGCATGAAGGGCTTGGCGGCCTCCGGGCTGTCGGTGGCGGGGGTCTCAGGGGTGTCCGGGGCGGAGGAGGTCATGGTCGGTAGAAGAAAAGTCAGGCCTGCATTGTAGGGAGGGCGGTCCGGCGGGGGCTGCTATAACGCAGAGGGGCCACACCCGTTGCCCGCCGCCGCGAGGAGAAACTGCGCATGTCACTGGTCTGGTCGGATGCCATCGAAACCATGGATTGGGACGAACTCGCGGCCCTGTACCGCGCCGCGCCCCTGGGCAACAAGACCGCCGAGGGCCTGAAAACCGCCTATGGCAACAGCATGTACCGCTGCTTTGTGCATGACAACGGGGTCCTGGTCGGCGCCGGGCGGGTGTTGGCCGATGGCGTGGACTGCGCCTACGTCTGCGACGTGGCCTTGCTGCCCAACTACCAGGGGCAAGGCCTGGGTGCGCAGCTGGTGCAGCGCCTGGTGGACTGCTCGCGCGGCCACGGAAAAATCATTCTCTATGCGGTGCCGGGCAAGGAGCCCTTCTACCGCAAGTTCGGCTTCTGGCGCATGCGCACTGCCATGGCCATCTTTGCCGACCAGGCACTGGCCGCAGAGCGCGGCTATGTGCAGGACCTGTGAGCTTTCTTTTCAACCTGTGATGTGAACCATGTACAAATTGCATTGCTTCGCCCAATCGGGCAACAGTTTCAAGGTCGCCTTCTTCCTGCGCGCGCTGGGCCAGCCCTATGAGCCGGTGTTTGTGGATTTCATGAACGGTGCCTCGCGCGATCCTGCATGGCGCGAATCCAACAACGAAATGGGCGAGGCCCCCATCCTCGAAGACGGCGCACGCCGCATCACGCAGTCCGGCGCCATCCTCACCTATCTGGCCGACAAGCACGGCGCCTATGGCGGCACCACGCCGGAAGAAAAGCTGGAAGTGCTGCGCTGGATGCTGTTCGACAACCACAAGTTCACCAGCTACTTTGCCAGCTACCGCTTCAGCAAGTCTTTTGGCCCCGTGGCGCCCGATCCAGCCGTGATGGCCTGGCTCAAGGGCCGGCTGGAGGTGGCTTTTGACATTGCCAACAAGCACCTGGCCAAGACACCTTTCATGGTGGGCAGCACGCCTACGATTGCCGATTTCTCCATGAGCGGCTACGCCTTCTACCCCGAAGAAGAAAACGGCCTGGACCTGCACACCCGCTACCCCCATGTGGGCGCCTGGGCGCAGCGCATGAAGGTGCTGCCCGGCTGGGTGGACCCGTATGCGCTGATGCCTGGCGAACGCATTCTGCCCAAGTGGTGATGCGGCTGCTGGCCCTCTCGGGCAGCCAGCGGGCTCTGTCCATTGACGCGGCCCACCGGCTCCAGGCCGGGTTTATCCCTTGTCCGCAGGCCGCCGCACCGTACACAATCGCCTGAACTTCCGGAGACTGTTGGTGCCCCTGTTCCCTGCGATCCAGCGTCGTCTGTCTGCCCTGCGTGGCCTGGTGCTGATGGGGCTGGGCTGCCTGCTGGCGGGTCTGGCGCAGGCCGGGGGCTCGTCGGCGCTGCTGCTGGGGACGGACGAGCAGGCTTGGCTGGACGCGCACCGCGGCAAGACCTATACGGTGGGGTTCGATCCCTATGCCGGCATGGACAGCTTCGAATTCCGCGGGCAGCGCATGGGTCTCTTGCATGCGCTGCTCAAGGACATGCAGCTGCAGCTGGGCCTGCAGGTGGTGCCCGCCCAAGTCAAGGGCTGGGACGATGCCTACAGCCGCTTTGTGGCGGGGCAGATCGACATCCTCTATGGCGCCAACCCCACGCCGGAGCGCGAGCGCATCATGCGCTTCACGCGCCCGGTCTGGAAGTACCCCTACACCGTGTTTGGGCGCAAGGATTCGGCGGTGCAATCCCTGGGCGATCTGGATGGAAAACGCATCGGCTTCATCCGCAACGACTTCGTGATCGAGCAGCTGCCGCGTGAGTTTCCCAACGTCCATCTGCAGCGCGTGGAGTTTGACGAGCAGGAAGCTGGCCTGCGCGCGCTGGAGCGTGGCGAGGTGGACGGCTTTGTGACCGCCGGTGGCGGGCTGGAGTACGAGTTCCTCTACGCCCACCCCAAGCTGGCGCTGGTGGCCGAGCTGCGTGCCATTACCTCCGACATGACCATGGCCGTGGCGCGTGACCAGCAACTGCTGGCCCAGATACTGGACCGCTACATCGCGCAGCGCGAGGCCGCCATTGGCGAGATGAAAAGCGCGGCCCAGCGCCTCTATAACCGCAAGATCCTGCGTCTGAGCGAGGCCGAGCTGCGCTGGCTGGAGCAGAGCGGCACGGCCGTAGTGGGCGTGGCCGAGGACTACCTGCCTTTTGACTACTACGAGAAGGGCGAGTACCGTGGCATCGCGGGCGAGATGCTCAAGCGCGTTGGCGACACGGTGGGCATCCGCTTCAGCGTGGTGAGTGCGCCGTTTGCAGAAGTGATGAACCGGGCCCGCGCCGGTGGGGTGGATGTGGTCAACATGGCCCGCACGGAAGACCGGCTCAAGGACTTCCTGTTTCCCCACGCCATCAGCACCGAGCGTGACATCATCGTGGGCCGCAAGAGCAGCCCGCCGGTGCCCGATGTGTACGACCTGGATGGTCGGCGTGTGGCGGTGATCGACGGCTTCTGGCACGAGGAATACCTGCAGAAGAACCTCAAGAACCCGCAGATCGTGCGCACCAATGACATCGTGGAGTCGCTGCGCATGGTGCGCGATGGCGAGGTGGACTACATGATCGAGAACCCCACGGTGGTGGAGTTCTACATCAATGGCCTGGGCTATACCGACCTGGTCAAGCGCGGCAACACTTCCAAGGATTCCTTTGTCTATTTCGGGGTGAGCCGGCGCCAGCCCGAGCTGGCCTCCATCATGGACAAGGTGATCCCGCTGATCCGCTTCGAGGACGCCAAGTACGCCGGCATCCAGAGCGTGCCGGCGCTGCGCAACGAGGCCAACCGCCGACTCATCCTGATCGTGGCGGTGCTGCTGGTGGCGCTGGGTGGCATCCTGCTGCTGGTGATCCGTGTGGTGCGCAAGTTGGCCGTGCAGAAGGCGCGCACCCAGTTCCTCACGGAGCGCGAACACGTTCTCTATACCGACACGCTCACCGGCTTCCACAACCGCAACTATTTCAACGACAAGGTCGGCAAGGCCCTGCCGCACACCTACCCGCAGGCGGTGGTGGTGGCTGACCTCAACAACCTCAAGCTGGTCAATGACAACCACGGCCATGCCGCGGGCGATGCCCTGTTGCGCCTGTTTGCCAGCCTGGTGCGCGAGCAGTGGCCGCAGGGGCATTGCTTCCGCATGGGGGGTGACGAGTTCCTCATCGTGCTGCTGGCTACCGATGCCGAGCAGGCCCAGGCTGGCATGGACGCGCTGCGCCAGCGCTGCCAGGCTGCCCGTGTGCCGGCGGTGTCTGAAGCCTGGGGCGCACCCAGCGCGGCGCTGGGCTACGCGCTGCGCGAGAGTGCGCAGCAGTCGCTGGCCCAGTGCATTGCGCAGGCCGACCAGCGCATGTACGAGGCCAAGGCCCAAATGAAGAAGCGGCGCAGTGACCGCGAGGGCGACGTGGTGTCGCCTGCCGGTCAGCCCCTGCCGTAAAGCCCGGGCCAGGCCTGCGTCCAGCCGGCCAGGCAATCTGCGGTGGATGACGCCTCTGACGCTGCTGGCAGACCCAGTGCCTGCGCTGCCTGCCGCAGGGCCTCTTGGGCGGCCTGGGGTGTTGCGGTGTCTATGGCGGTGGCACCGTTCTGCTTGCTGAGCTTGTGTCCATCCAGGCCCATGACTAGCGGCGTGTGCAGGTAGTTGGGCGTGGGCAAGCCCAGCGCGCGCTGCAGCAGGATCTGGCGTGCCGTGTTGTCGGCCAGGTCTTCGCCGCGCACCACATGCGTGATGCCCTGCGCCGCGTCGTCCACCACCACCGCCAGCTGGTAGGCCCAGAGGCCATCGGCGCGCTTGAGCACAAAGTCGCCCACCGCCTGTTCCACGTTCTGCTGCTGCGCGCCCAGGCGCTGGTCGTTCCAATACAGCACGTTATTTGCTATGGATTCAGGAGCTGCTCGCGCAATATCCATGGGGGCTGGTGGCAATTTTTCCTTGTAAATGGCGCTGTCGGTGCGCAGTCGCCAGGCGCGGCCCGGCTTGCCACGCAAGCCACTGCGGCAGGTGCCGGGGTAGACCAGCTCGCCATGGCGCGGCTTGCCGCCGCCCAAACTGGCCAGCGCCAGCTCGATGTCCTTGCGCGAACAGGCGCAGGGGTAGGCCAAGCCGGCCCTCACCAGTTGGTCCAGCGCCTGCTGGTACTGCGCGCCACGCGCGCTTTGCCACACCGGCGCTTCGTCAGGGAACAGGCCGCAGGCGGCCAGTTGCTGCAGGATGGTGGTGTCCGCGCCGGGTACGCAGCGCGGCGTGTCCACGTCTTCGATGCGCACCAGCCATGCGCCGTGGTGTGCGCGTGCGTCCAGCCAGCTGGCCAGGGCGGCTACCAGCGAGCCCGCGTGGAGCAGGCCGGTAGGAGAGGGAGCGAAGCGACCTCTGTACTTCAAGCGATTTGCAGAGCGAGTTCCAAGCCGGAGATGAACGCGTCTTCCACGCGGTGGCCCAGACACCAGTCGCCGCAGACACCGAGGCCGGCCTTGTCGTCCCAGAGGTGGCTGGTGCCCAGGGGCTGTTCGGTCTTGGCGTACATCCAGCGGTGCACTTCAGCGTGGGCCGGTTCGGCGCGGATGCCGGTGATCTCGGCAAAGGCCTTGATGAGCTTGGCCTGCACGCGGCCCGGGTCGTCCTGCAGATGTTCTTGGGACCACGCGGCGCTGGCCTGCACGGTCCAGCGTTCTACGCGGCTGCGGCCGGGCTTGCTCGATTCGCGCGTGAGCCAGGCCACGCGGTGGTGGGTGCTGCGCGCGGCGTTCCATTGCGGGCCCAGGGTGGTGAGGCCGGGCTGCACGGCCTGCGGGTAAGCCAGCATCAGCGTCCAGCACGGCGCCACCGAGACGGCTAAGGTCTTCTTGGCCAGGGCCGCACCCTTGGGGCTCGTAGCCAGCAGGGCTTGCGCCTGCGGGTGGGGAATGGCCAGCACCACGGCGTCAAAGCCGCTGAAGACGTGCTGGCTGTCGTCGGCACCGGTGGTGTGCAATTCCCACTGCGCCTTGTTGAGTGCGTCGGGGGCGATGCGGACTACGCGCGTGTTCAGCTCCACGTTGCCTGTGGCCAGCAGGGGCTTGGCCCAGGCTTGTACCAGGGCGTTCATGCCAGGGGCTGGCACCCAGTGCGGGTCGCGCGGGGGCAGGCCGGCAGCGGCCACGCGGCCGTGCGAGTCCAGCACGCGCACGGTGTTGGCGCTCCAGGGGCGGCACAGACCGGGCGTGGTCTGCAGCGCCAGCGCAAAGCGTGGGTCGCGCACGGTGAAGTACTGGGCGCCGTGGTCAAAGGTGCCAAAGGCGCTGTCGCGCGTGGACATGCGCCCACCGGGGCGGTGGCTTTTTTCGAAGACGGTGACCCGGTGGCCCGCCTGCATCAAGGTGCGCGCACAAGTGATGGCGGCCATGCCGGCGCCCACGATGGCAAAGTGTCGGGAGGATGTCATGGGCGCGGTCTCCGGTTGTTGTCTTGGTCCCTTTATACACGGTGGGCGGGGCCGTCCAGACGAGTTGCTCGGGGTTTCAGCTGCTGCGGTGCTCTTCGAGCAGGGCCAGGCGTGTGGTGGGGCTTTCCAGTTGCTGCAACCACCACTGCTGGGTGCGGCCCTGGGTGGTGGTTTTGCCCTGGCGCCAGGCGTAGTGCAGGGGCACCTGGCGCTGGGCGCGCTCGGTGCGCTTGACGACGAGGCGGCCGGTTTCGATGTAGCTGTCGGCCATGCAGCGCGGCAGGTTGCCGCCGCCCAGGCCGCGCAGTTGCGCGTCGAGCTTGGCGTGCATGGTGGGCACGGTGAATACGTCCTGCCCGCTGAGCAGGCCAAAGGTCTCGCCCGCGCCGCGCTGGATGGAGTCCGCCACGGCCACCGCGCGGTACTTGCGAATCATCTCGTCCGTCAGCGGCTCTGGGGCGCTGGCCAGCGGGTGGTGCGGCGCCACAGCGTAGACGAAGGTGATGTGGCCCAGTGGCTTGCTGTGAACACCGGCCGTGCGGGCCGAATCCGGGCCCACGCCGATGGCAAGGTCGGCCTGCCCGGTACTTAGCGCCTCCAGCGTGCCCGACAGTGTTTCTTCGCGGATGCGGATGCGTGTGGGCGGCGACTGGCTGAAGAAGGCATCGCACAACTCCATGATGGTGGGCTTGGAGATGACGGTGTCGATGGCAATGGTGAACTGCGGCTCCCAGCCCGTAGCCACGCGCTTGACGCGGTTGGCCACGGCATCGATTTCCTCCAGCAGGCGCGAGCCCTCGCGCAGCAGCTCGGCGCCCGCTTCGGTGAGCCGCGCCTGGCGCGAGCTGCGGTCGTAGAGCAACACGTCCAGCGCATCCTCGATCTGGCGCACCCGGTAGGTGAGGGCGCTGGGCACCATGCCCATCTCGCGCGCTGCCGCAGCAAAGCTGCCGGCGGCCGCAATGGTTTGCAGCATGGCGAGCGCGTCAGGGGTCAGAAAGTCGCGGGCGTTTTGCATGGTTGGTGCATTTAAGTTGAATTTGTTTGAATGATGCCATCAAACAGCGTGGATGGAAAAGTGCCTTGCCAGTCCTAAAGTTCAGTCCATACCAGCGACGACACGAAAGGAGTCCACCATGTTGACCTTACGCAAATCCCAGGACCGCGGCCACGCCGATCACGGCTGGCTCAAGTCGTTCCACAGCTTTTCTTTTGCCGGCTACTACGACCCGGCCCACATGGGCTGGGGCAACCTGCGCGTCATCAACGAAGACCGCATCGCCCCCGGTACCGGCTTTGGCACCCATGGCCACCGCGACATGGAAATCATCAGCTACGTGATGTCCGGCAACTTGGCCCACAAGGACAGCATGGGCAACGTCAAGGGCATCCCGCCCGGCGACGTGCAGCGCATGAGCGCAGGCACCGGAGTGATGCATAGCGAGTTCAACCACGCCCAAGGCGAGACCACGCACTTCTTCCAGATCTGGATTGAACCCAATGTGCGCGGCATCCCGCCCAGCTACGAGCAAAAAAGCTTTGCCCCTGCCGAGAAAGAGGGAAAGCTCCGGCTGGTAGCGTCGCCCGACGGCGCTGAAGGCAGCGTGCTGATCCACGCGGATGCCAAACTGTATAGCGGCCTGTTCGATGACGGACAACAGGCGCAACTGGACCTGGACCCCGCACGCAAAGCCTATGTACAGGTACTGCGTGGCGCGGTGGAGGTGAATGGAGCCAAGCTCAACCCGGGCGACGCTGCACTGCTGGAAGGCGAAAGCCGGATTGAACTGGCCCACGGGAAGGACGCCGAAGTCTTGGTGTTCGACCTGGAGGCCTGAGCTTTATTTTTTAACCGACGAAGGAGATCCTCATGTTTGACAAGTTCCAAAACCCCCTGGCCCTGGCCGCGCGCATTCTGCTGGCTGCCCTGTTTTTGCCTGCCGGCATTAGCAAGATCGCCGGCTTTGCCGGTACCGTGGGCTACATCAGCTCCGTGGGCCTGCCCCTGCCTGCCGTAGGCGCCGTGCTGGCCATCCTGGCTGAAGCGGGCGGCGGCCTGGCCCTGCTGCTGGGCTTCCAGACCCGTTTGGCCGCCCTGGCCCTGGCCATCTTCTCGGTCGTGGCCGGTATCTTCTTCCACGCCTACTGGTCCATGCCCGCTGAGCAGGTCATGATCAACCAGATCATGTTCATGAAGAACATCGCCATTGCGGGCGGTCTGCTGGCTCTGGTGGCCTTTGGCCCCGGCAAGCTGAGCCTGGACGCCAAGCAAGGTCGTTAATTTGTGGTCCCGGGCCCGCCGCGTGCGGGCCCTTTTTGCGTTTCGTACTTTCTTTTTTAACCAAGGAGTTTTGACATGGCAAAAGTAGCAGTCGTTTTCCATTCCGGTTATGGCCACACCCAGCGCCTGGCCCAGTCCGTGGCGCAAGGCGCCGGCGCGGATCTGATCACCATCGACGCCGAAGGCAATGTGCCCGAAGCCGCCTGGGACACCCTGGCCGCCGCTGACGCGATCATTTTCGGTTCGCCCACCTACATGGGCAGCGTGAGCTGGCAGTTCAAGAAGTTTGCTGATGCCTCCAGCAAGCCCTGGTATGTGCAAGCCTGGAAAGACAAGATCTTTGGCGGCTTCACCAACAGCGCCAACGTGGACGGCGACAAGCACTCCACACTGCACTACTTCATGACCCTGGCCATGCAACACGGCGGCCTGTGGGCTGGCACCGGCATGGCCTACAACAACCACAAGGGTTCGCAGCGGACGGACATCAACTACCTGGCCTCCAACGCCGGCCCCATCGCCCAAACCCCTGGCGATGCCAGCGCGGACGAGATGAACGCCGGTGACCTGGAAACCGGCCGCAAGTACGGCGAGCGCATTGCTGCGCTGGCTGCCAAGCGCGGTTAAGCAATCGGCGCTAGGCGCTTACTTTGAGCCTCCTGTGTGCGAGCACAGGAGGCTTTTCTGTTTCTGCAGTTGGGGAGATGTCATTGCCAGCAGCTGCCTTGGGCCACGAGCAGGCGTTGGACAATGTCTGCTTTCGGGCGGTACGTTAAGAGGGGAAAATAAATGTCAGAGACAGCAACCTTGAAGTTGGCCGACTTACCAAGTCCGGACGACGAACAGGCCATCTTCGAGTTTGCAATGTCGTTCAATGGCTACGAAGCATACGGCTCATTTAAGGACGCGGCCGCCGCTGCTCGCGAGCAGCGACGCTCTTCACTATCGGAGATACGCAACGAACTCTTTTTCGTTGCACGTGCGTCTAGGCATTCCGACAACAATGGATTTTTGAACCGCTATCGCGAGCTGCTTCCCGCCCTTCAACGATTGTTGGGCAGCTGAGGGCCAGGAGCGGAAGTCGAACAACGACTGCTTTTAACTTAGACACTTCCACGATGAGCTCCTTGAGTTGAAGGGGCTAAAACTGTGGACACACAGAGATCAATTGCAAGTGGCGGCCGAGTATTCGTATTCTGCTGATTCCATCAGTCGAGCAGTTTCTCGTAAGGGTTATTCAGCTTTACAGTCACTTTCTTGATACCCGACTGAATGTTGGGCTGGATTTCAATTCCAGCTTCGCCAGCAGAGGACTGTGTGAGCTGTATCACCTGTCCATTGAACAGCTTGAATCCCGCATAGAAGCCTGCGTATTCGTTGGTAAAGGCACCTTCATAAAGTACACCGTAAGCTAGGCCATCCTTTGCCTCAGCGCCTGACAAGGCCTCTTTCAAGGGAACTAGACGCCGCCCCTCCACCACAACAGGCTTGCGGTAGAAGGCCTCAATGACCAATGTGCGACTCTGGTCGTGAATCTGGTGGCAGAACTGACGGCTGACTCGCTGCGGTCCTCCGTCCCCTAGGTCGGAGAAGGTGTACCCGGAGCACCAATTACCCCATGTACCTGCACCAACACCTGCGGATACCCAGCTATTGGTCCGCTCCTGAATCATATGAGTACCCATTGGAATCGCGACTGATACTTCGTAGGTACGCCAATTGCCGCTAGAACCCGTCGGATAGGCCATTCCTTGTGCAGATACAGAAAGCACTTGATCGCTCCAACCCTTGCCCGCGGTCACCTCCAACAGCTCCAAGCTTGTTGGTCGTTTTGGTAGAAGTAGTAATTCAGTCTCGTAGTCCAAGATTTTTTTCTGCGCACCAAAGAGAGCGGCTGCGATACGTCCACGTTGCTCCCACGACTCCACTTTGATTTTCAGGCGTTGCACTTTGCGATCGTCAAAAGCGGCATTGACTAACTCCACTGGCACTTCGGCTACTGCCACGTAGTCCTGTGAGAATGGCAGCAACTGGATCGCTTGCCCATTGACGGAGACCTTGACTTGACGATTTCTTTTAAAGGCTTGTCCGGTGAATTGGACTTTGTAAGAACCCTTCTCCCGGTAGACCTGGCTATACCCACGCACCTGTCGCAGAAGGAAGGTGTCAGCCTTAATGAATGGAAGTTGCCCAAGAATGGTATTGAGGTCCATCGCTGCGAACTGCTCGATACTCATGACCCTGTTGGCCAATGAATCCAAGTTGTTGCTCATCTCCAGCGCACTTTTGAGAAATTGCTGCTGTTGTTGTGTCAGTTTGTCGAACGTGCGGTCTGTGTTGTCTTTCAACACGACATCAGAATTGGCCAGCAACATCTGCAGCTCACGTGCAGCTTTTTCCATAAGGTAATCACCAGACATTGCGGCCTGTGTGATCTTGCCCGTGACGTTTTCATTTAGTTTGTTTAGTGCATCTTTGACGACAACTCCACCCAAGATGACCCCAACTTGTGCGCTTGCAATTTGTGGGATTAGCGCAAAGACAAACATCGTCGCCCATAGCAGTTTCTTCAGCATTGATTCCCCCTGTTAGTTGGTTGTTTGTTGAGCCGAAATCAAATCGTCGGCGACTTGTAACAATTTGTCAATGCACTGCTCACCTCATTTTTGACCCAAATTGCTCGGTCGCAATCGGGCGCATCACATTGGGCGGCAACGTACCCCGTTGCTAGACAAGTGCTTCTGCTAAGGCGTTCATAGACTGCCCATCGTACCTACCTTGTAAGCTTCCGTTGAATGTCCGCTTGCGGGTCATGAATCCGGGTTGCTAGAGGGCCGATTTGGGTCGGTTGCTGAGATGGGTAGGGCCCAGTCGCCATCATTCGCTGATGATTGCCGATGTCAAGTTCGGAGCAGTCCCCGGATTGAAGCTCGTTGAGTTGCCATTCATCACCATGGATTCCGCCGACTATTCCAAACTAAGGCACTGCGACAAGTGGCTGAAAACGGTGGAGACGCGACGCAGGTGTCGGGATTCGGTATGGGTTAGCAGCCATAACTCTGTCTGGCACTCGTCCAGCACGTCTGAGATTCTTCGAAGTTGCACATTGCCTTCCGCAAGAAACAGTGGGAGCAGTCCAATGCCGAAATCCTTCGCAACCAAATCTGCCACCGTCAGAATGCTGTTAACACGGTAAGTGGGCATGACCTTTGGGAAATGCTTTTTGCGCCAGACCACAGATGGATGTTCGGGCAAAGCATCATCAGGCGCAATCCAGCAATAGTCTCTGGCCAAAGTTTCGTCAAACTTGCGTACAGATGAAGAGCGGGCGGCATAAACGGCCACGCGAATGGGACCTACATGCTTTCCCACAAGGTGGTTCGGAGGCCGACGTGTGGCACGCACAGCAATGTCAGCATCTCTTCGCGTGAGGCTTGCAAGCTCATTACCCGCGTGCAGATCAAACGACAGCAAGGGATATTGCTTGTGCAAGGCATGTAGCGCGGGTGCTACCAGGGCATGAAGGATCGTGTCGGTTGTAGTTATCCGCACTGATCCAGAGACATGTTCAGGACTGAGTTGGGTCAACGAACGAGCTGCCTCCAGATGCACTTCCATCTGTTCTGCCTCGGTGGCCAATTCTTGCGCGAGCTCAGAACTCTGGTATCCCTGACGGGATCGTTCAAACAGGCGTTGCCCCATTCCCTTTTCGATCCTTTGAAGGCTTCTGAAGACAGTCGATGCGTCCTGGCCTAAGCGCTCTCCGGCCATGGCGAGGGTGCCAGTGCGGCTCAGCGCCAAAACGACTTCCAGGTCTGCAGCGGAAATTTTGTATTGCGTTTTTGCATTCATAGTTTGAATTTTTGCCTATTTCAATTGCGAAATCGCAAAACTACATTCCATTCTTCGCAACTTCAATGGAACCATGCAATGACTTCAAACCGAGACACACGATCAACCAGCTTTGGAATCATGCTCTTGCGCGTAAGCCTTGGCGTCATGTGGATTGCACATGCCTTGCTCAAGCTGCTTGTATTCACACTCCCTGGCACAGCCCAGTTCTTTCAGAGCATCGGCCTTCCTGGGTTCTTGGCTTATCCGGTCTTCGCGGTTGAGTTGCTGGGTGGCATCGCCTTGGCACTGGGCTTTTATGCCCGGCAGGTTTCATTGGCACTGGTTCCGGTAATGGCTGTGGCCGCATCGGTACACTTTGGCAACGGCTGGGTTCATACCAGCCCAAACGGTGGATGGGAGTACCCCGTTTTTCTCACTGTGGCGTCGCTAGCGCTTTGGCTTCTGGGTGACGGTGCCTGCACCACCCGTGCATCACAGCGTTTTACACCCAGCCTCTGAGGTGAACGCCATGACCCAAAAACTTACGCTCGTCAGCCACGTGTTGTGCCCTTACGTTCAGCGCGCAGTTATCGCTCTCAATGAAAAGAAGGTCGAGTTTGAGCGCATTGACATTGACCTTGCCAACAAGCCTGATTGGTTCCTCAAGATTTCACCCCTGGGCAAGACGCCGGTCTTGCTGGTGGACGGGCAACCGATTTTTGAGTCAGCGGTGATTTGCGAATACCTGGAAGACACGCAAGTTCCTGCCCTCCATCCCGCCGATCCGTTGCAGCGTGCGCGTCACCGGTCATGGATGGAGTTTGCATCTGCCACCTTGAACGGCATCGGCGGCTTGTATTGCGCACAAGATACAAAGACGTTCGATGCGAAGGCAGCAGAGATCAACAGCAAGTTCCGCCAGTTGGAGGCTGAACTGGCAGCAGCGGGCAATCAGGGCCCCTTCTTTGACGGCGCGACTTTCCGTCTTGTGGACGCTGCCTTTGGTCCCGTATTTCGGTATTTCGACGTCTTCGACACGATTGGCGATTTTGGTGTCTTCACCAACGTACCCCGAGTCTGTCAGTGGCGTAGCGCCCTGCAAAGTCGTCCGTCAGTCAAGGCTGCTGTTCGGCCGAACTACCCCGAGCTTTTGCATGCCTTTCTGCTCAAACGCAATTCAGAAATCTCGCGCCGCATGCAGGACGTCGCCGGGCTAACCGAATAAATCTTCCCCCCTCAATCGCATCAGGAGACAACCATGTCCACGGTCCAAAAACTCATCGAATCCCGTATTTCTGCAAATGCGTTTGACACAATACGTCCGGTCAGCAACACGTAAATGCAGGAACTCGTCCGGCTGGCCACGCTGGCACCCGATGCCTATAACTTCCAGAACTGGAAGTTCATTGCCGTCGCTGGATGCCTTGGTTATTGAGAATTTGGGGAGCCAGAGTTCCTAGCGCCGCAACTGCGTAAAGGCTCCAAACTCCCACCGCCGAATCGCCAACAGCAGGGTGTATCCCTCGCGCTCATGCTCTGGCACCTTCTGGTCCGCCAGGTGTTGGCGTGAAAAATCCAGCGCCACGCGCTGCATGCGTTCCAGGAAGGCTGGTGCCAGGCTGCGGCTGATGGAGCCGTGCACCAACATCAGGCCTTCGTCATTGCCGTCAAAGCCGCCGGAGAAATAGTCCAGCAACGCGTGCTCGCGGAAGAAGGTCATCACCGGCCCGTGCGGGCGCCAGCGGAAGGTCTTGGCCAGCTTGAGCCGGTAGCGGTTGAGCGGGCGCAGCTCGATGATGCCGATGCGGTCCAGCTGGGCGAGCGCCTGGATGCATTCGGCCTCGCTCAGCCGGTAGCTGCCGACGATCTGTTCCAGCGTCCAGTGGCTCAGCACGCTGATGGCCACCAGCAGCAGCTTTTTGTCGGCCACCACGGCACTCTCCTGCGCCTGCGTCAGCTGGTTGAGCAGGGGCTGGTTGTCCGCCACCGTACGGGCCAGGTCGGCAAAGTCCAGCGTTAGCGCGCGGCAGATGGCGTCAATGCGGGAGAGCGGCATGTCGCCCTTGGCCAGCATGCGCTTCACGCTGGATTCGGCCATACCCAGCGCGACGGCTAGGTCGGCATAGGTCATCTGGGCGGCCTTGAGTTCCTTCTTGAGGGCGATGACCAGGTCGGTGGTGGTGCTCATAAGTATCGATTATTGATACTTTGTGGCGATGGGTGCAATACGGAGGCACTTTTTGATGATGTAAAGGGGGCGGCTTTGCACACTGCGTCCATCACAAGCCTCAAGAGACACATGTATGTTGCTTCACTCCCTGTCTTCCTCCCAGCCGCTGGCGCCCGGGCGGTCCCGCCTGTCACGCGCAGAAGTGCTGCTGCTGCTCGGCTTGCTGGCCGCAGTCTGTCTGGCCGTGTTCGGACCGGCGGTGGCGCAGTACGCGGACTACCACGCCTTTGCGGACCAGCGCGGCTGGCCGGGCCTGCCCCACGCGATGGACGTGCTGTCTAACCTGCCGTTTGCCGTGTTCGGCATGTGGGGACTGGTGCGCGTGGCGGAGCAGGGCGCCGCATTGCGGGGTGACGCCCGTTGGCAATTGGCAGCGCTTTTCTTTGCAGGCTTGCTTGTGACTGCAGCCTGCTCCAGCTACTACCACTGGCAGCCGGACAACACCGGTCTGGCCATTGACCGCGGCGGCATGGTGCTGGCGTTTGCCGGCCTGCTGGGGGCTGCGGTGGCAGACCGCGTAAGCCTGCGCATGGGCAGTTTGGTAGCCGCCCTGGTGCTGGCGCTGGGCCCGCTGAGCGTGCTGCTGTGGTGGCACAACGGCAATCTGCTGCCCTGGGCTGTGCTGCAGGGCGGCGGCGTGTTGCTGGTAGTGGTCATGGCCATGCGCAGGCCTTTGGCCGGAGCCTGGAGTTTGCCGCTGCTGGCCAGCATCGGCTGGTATGGATTGGCCAAGTTTCTGGAGCTCGCAGACCACCCCGTGTATGCGTTGAGCGGCGGCTGGGTATCTGGCCACAGCCTCAAACACGTGGCTGCTGCGTGTGCCGCCTGGCCGGTCTTGCGCCTCATGCACAATGGCGCCCAACACAAGAGTCACTGGGCCTGAGCCTCAAGTGACCTGCATGCAACGATGACCCACAGACCCGAGGAATGCATATGAGTCACCCCGAGCACCCCAATCAGTTCGCGCTGCTGTCACAGCGCCGGTTTGCGCCTTTCTTCTGGACGCAGTTCTCCGGCGCCGCGAACGACAACCTCTTCAAATTCGCCTTCACCGTGATGGTGACCTACCAGCTGCAAGTGAGCTGGCTGCCGCCGGCTATGGCCGGTCTGGTCATCGGTGCGCTGTTCATCCTGCCGTTTCTGCTGTTCTCCGCTACCAGCGGCCAGCTGGCAGACAAGTACGACAAGCGCATTCTCATCATCTTTGTGAAGCGGCTGGAGATCTTCATCATGGCGCTGGCGGCCTGGGGCTTTTTCAGCGCCCAGATTCCGGTGCTGCTGCTCTGCACCTTCCTCATGGGCGTGCACTCCACGCTGTTTGGTCCGGTCAAGTTTGCCTACCTGCCGCAGGTGCTGAACGAGCGGGAGCTGACCGGTGGCAATGGCATGGTGGAAATGGGCACCTTTGTGGCCATCCTGCTGGGCAATGTGGCCGGCGGGCTCATCATTGCCGTGCCCGAGATTGGCGCGCACCACGTGGGCTTTGCCTGTGTGGGCATGGCCATTGTGGGGCGCCTGACCGCGCACTGGATTCCCGATTCGCCCGCCACCGATCCGCAGCTCAAGATCAACTGGAACCCGGTGACGGAGACCTGGCGCAACCTCAAACTGGCCAACGAAAACGTGGTGGTGTTCCGCTCGCTGCTGGGCATCAGCTGGATGTGGTTCTTCGGCGCTGTGTTCCTGAGCCAGTTCCCCAGCCTGGCCAAGGAAGTGCTGCATGGCGATGAACATGTGGCCTCGCTGCTGCTGGTGGTGTTCTCTATTGGTATTGGCGTGGGCTCGCTGCTGTGCGAGATCCTGAGCCGCCGCCAGGTGGAGATCGGTCTGGTGCCGCTGGGCGCCATTGGCATGAGCGTGTTTTCCATCGACCTGTACTTCGCCACCCGAGGCCTGCCCGCCAGCGCGGCCATGGGCGTGGGCGCCTTTCTGGACGTGGGCGCGAACTGGCGCGTGTTGATGGACCTGATGCTGCTGAGCCTTTTCGCCGGCCTCTACAGCGTGCCCATGTATGCGCTGATCCAGATGCGCAGCCAGCCCACGCACCGCGCCCGCATCATCGCGGCCAACAACATCCTCAACGCGCTGTTCATGATCGCCAGCTCGGTCATCGCCGGTGCGCTGCTGGGGGCGGGCTTCAGCATTCCGCAGATCTTCCTGTTCACCGGCCTGGCCAATGCGGTGGTGGCGGGCTATATCTTCCTGCTGGTGCCCGAGTACCTACTGCGCTTTGTGGCCTGGGTGCTGTCGCGCTGTGTCTACCGCTTCAAGGTGCAGGGCGATGACAACATCCCCACCACCGGTGCCGCCATCCTGGTGTGCAACCACGTGAGCTTTGTGGACGCGGTGCTGCTCATGGCGGCCAGCCCGCGCCCCATCTACTTCATCATGGACCACCAGATCTTCAAGGTGCCCGTGCTGGGCTGGCTGTTCCGCCTGGCCAAGGCCATCCCCATCGCGCCGCGCACGCAAGACCCGCAGGCTTATGAGTCGGCCTTCGAGGCGGCAGCCGGCAAGCTGGGCGAGGGTGATCTGGTCTGCATCTTCCCTGAAGGCGGCATCACCCGCGACGGCAAGCTGCAGGAGTTCAAGGGCGGCATCATGAAGATTCTGGAGCGCACCCAGGCTGCAGGCGTGCCGGTGCAGGTCATCCCCATGGCGCTGACCAACCTCTGGGGCTCCTTCTTCAGCCGCGTGGAGCAGGGTGACGCCATGGTGCGTCCCTTCCGCCGGGGTATGTTTACCCGCGTGGGCCTGAACGCTGGCGCGCCGCTGGCATCCAGCGAGGTGCAACCTGCGTTGCTGCAGCAGCGTGTGGCGGCCCTTCTGGGGACCTGAAAGTACCGTAATCCGGTACTTCTTGTTGTGTCTATTTCTACTGCTTTAGTTTCGCGAGACTTGGGCTCCGGGGCTGGCTAGCATCCGTTTCGTCTTCATTTTCTTTCCTTCTTTTTCGGGGATCACCATGCAAGTTGCTTCCAAAGTTCTGATTCAACGCGACACCAAGGCCTGGACGCTGCAGGTCTGGGTGTCTTTCGGTCTGGCGGTTTTTCTCTGCGCAGTGGGCTTGGCCTATCTGCCCGGTGCCGATCTGGACCGCGTGTTCATGGTGATGGGCTACTTCTTCTGCCTCTCTGCGGCCTTCGTGCTGGCGAAGTTTGTGCGCGACAACGAGCGCAACCGTCGCGATGACCGTGGTGGCGACACCCCCATGTTCGGCATGGTGGTGTGGGGCGGCTTCTTCCTGGCCATGGGCCTGACAGGCTGGGGCCTGGTGCGCATGGAGGTGAACGACACCTACAAGGCCTTCCTGGGCGTGAGCTGGCTCTACCTCATCACCTGCACCTTCACCCTGGCCAAGACCCTGCGCGACCGTCACGAGGCTGACATGGCCGAAGCCCGCCTGCAGGGCCGCATGCAGCGCGCCAGCGCTGACACTGAGTAAGCCAACGTCCGAAAGGAGCCTCGTATGCACACGCCTGTTCGTCGTCCGATTGCTACTGTTTTGGTAGCTGTTTGCGCACTGTTGGTGGGGGCTGGAGCCAGTTTTCATGCCCAGGCCCAGAGTGAAGCCTCGGCCCTGAGCGCCATCTCGGCCATGCCGGTGGCCTCGGTGGTGGTGGGTGCCAGCGCAGCGGCGGGGGCAGTGGTGGCCATTCCGGTCATGCTGTCCACAGCCGGCACGGTGCTGGTGATCAAGACCATCGAGGTCAGCGCCAAGGGCACGGTCTACCTGCTGGAGCGTGCGTCGGATGGTGCCCAGGTCAGCGTGCAGGTGGCGTCGGGTGGCGCCATATTGGCCTCCGCAGCCGTCGGCACTGCCGTGACGGTGAGCGTGATCGGCGCAGGCACTGTGCTGTCTGCGGCGGGTGAAGTGCTGGCTTTCATTCCCAACGCCTTGGGCCGCGCCCTGTTGCACAACGAGCGCGTGGCCTTGTGAGCATCAGCATGGTATGCAGGGCCCGGCTTGCCGGGTGGGTAACCGGCGGCGTGCTGGCTGGGGTGGCTCTGGCGCCTGCGCAAGCCCTGGCGGGGCGCAACTGCGATGTGCAGTTGCCGCTGAAATCCAGCGTGCTGGAGCGTGGCATGGGGCTGGCTGCGCGCACGCTCACCGCGCTGGACGCCAGTGGTGCGGATGTGGTGGTGCTGGCCCGCGCCGGGCAAGACCTGAGCAAGTACGGCGTGTACTACTCGCACCTGGGCTTTGCCTACCGCCAGCCCGATGGTGCCAACGGTCATGTCTGGCGTGTGCTGCACAAGCTCAACCTCTGCGGCACGGCCGTATCGGCCATTTACCGCCAGGGGCTGGGCGAATTTTTTCTGGATGACCTATGGCGCTACGAAGCGGCCTGGGCGATGCCTACACCTGAGGTACAGGCCCAGCTGCTGAAGGTGTTGCGCGACGAGCCGCGCTCCGTCTCGCTGCACCACAGGCCCTACAGCATGGTGAGCTATGCCTGGAGCCAGAAGTACCAGCAGTCCAACCAGTGGGCCATAGAAACCCTGGCGCTGGCCATGGGTGGCACGGACCGGGGAGGGCAGGTCGGGCGGGAGCAGGCACAGGCCTGGTTGCAGTCACGCGACTACCAGCCCACCCCACTGAAGATCGGCGCTCTGACACGTCTGGGTGGCCGCATGACGGCGGCCAACATCGCCTTCGACGACCACCCCAATTCCAAGCGGTTTTCCGACCGCATTGAAACGGTGACGGTGGATTCGGTGTTTGACTGGATGCAGCGCGCCAAGCTCACCAGCCAGCCGGTGACCAAGCTGCGCTAGCTGGCTCAGGCGGGCTGGTCTTCGCCGGCTGCCAGGCCCACGGTCTGCAGGTCGGCGCCCAGGGCGCGGCGCTCGTCAAAGACAAAGCAGCCGCCGTGGTAGTGGCTGCCATCGGTTTCTTCGAAGTATTTGAGGATGCCGCCTTCGAGCTGGTAGACGTGTTCCAGTCCCTCTTCGCGCATCAGAATGGCGGCTTTCTCGCAGCGGATGCCACCGGTGCAAAAGCTCACCACGGTCTTGTCCTTCAGCTCATCCAGGTGGCTGCGCAGCGCACCGGGGAATTCGGTGAATTTGGTGATGCGCCAGTCAATGGCGCCATCGAAGGTGCCTTCGTCTACCTCGAAGTCGTTGCGTGTGTCCAGCGTCACCACGGGGCGGCCCTCATCGTCGTGGCCCTGGTCCAGCCAACGCTTGACAGTCGCCGGTGCCACCGCCGGCGCGCGGCCATCGGCCGGCTTGATGGCGGGATGGTTCATGCGGATGATTTCGCCCTTGACCTTCACCAGCATCTTCTTGAAGGGATGTGTGTCCGACCAGCTTTCCTTGGGGTTGATATCGGCAAAACGCGGGTCGGTATGCAACTGGGCCACAAAGCCGCGCACATCATCGGCCGGTCCGGCCAGGAACATGTTGATGCCTTCCTCGGCCAGCAGGATGGTGCCCTTGAGGTTCAGTGCCGTGGCACGCGCCAGCAGCAGTTCGCGCAGCGCGGGCGCGTCGTTCAGTGGCACAAACTTGTAGGTGGAGATGTTCAGGATGGTGTTCACCCCCTGATTTTAGTTTTTTCAGCCCGCGGCCAGCTGCTGCTGTATCCAGTTCTGCGCGCTGGCGCTGTCAGAAAAAACGCGGGATTCGATGACACCATCCAGCAGGACCTCAAAGCGGGGCTTGAGCAGGCGGGCTCCTTCCACGCGCGAGTCGATCACAAAGGCCACGGCGCGCAACAGCGAGTGTGGCGGTCGCGCCGCGTAGTCCTGGCGGGTCTGGGCATAGATTTCTTCGCTGTAGACCAGGGTGTCGTGCAGGTGGTTAATGATGCCCCAGGGCCCCAGCCCGCTGAGTTGCGGCACGTGCTCCATCATCTGCTGGGCCACCAGGCGGCGCATTTCCGGGTTCCAGTCGCCCCGCATGTGCACGGTCAGGACGGAGCCGGATCGCTCGACCTGGGCTGCTCCGTGAGGGCGGAAGAGGGGGCTGGACATGGCTACTGTGCTCCGGGGGGACTGGCGAGTGGGCCCGCGTTGGGGGGGCTCGTGTGCTGCCATTGTGACGCAAGGCGATGTCCCTGTAGCCGCTTGCGGCGGGGTGGCAAAACTACAATGGCAGGATGTTTGTACACCTGCGCCTTCACACCGAGTTTTCCGTGGTGGATTCCACCTGCCGCATTGATGAGGTGGTCAAGGCGGCGGCCAAGGATGGCCAGCCCGCCATGGCCATCACCGACCTGAACAACCTGTTCGGGGCGCTCAAGTTCTACAAAGAAGGCCGTGGCAAGGGCGTCAAGCCGGTTCTGGGCGCAGAAATCGTCCTCGAAGGGCTTGGCGCGGATACCGGGGCCTTATCCCGCGTCATCCTGCTGGTGCAAAACAAGCAGGGCTATCTGAATATCTCCGAAATCATTGCTCGCGCCTTCACCCAAAACGTGGTGAAGAACCAAGCCGTGGTGAAAATGGCCTGGCTCAAGGAACTGAACGAGGGCCTGATCTGTCTGGCTGGCGCCCAGGCCGGCCCTGTGGGCCAGGCGCTGGTGCAGGGCGACACGGGGCGTGCATACGAGGCCGCCATGCAGCTGGCCAATGTCTTTACGCATCGCTTCTACCTAGAAGTGCAGCGCGTGGGCCGCTCCGATGATGAACCGCATGTGGTTGCCACGGTGCAATTGGCCGCGCGGATGATGCTGCCGGTGGTTGCTACCCACCCCATTCAATTCACGGAGCCCGATGACTTTGAGGCACACGAGGCGCGTGTCTGCATTGCCGATGGCGAAATCCTCAGCAACCCCAAACGTGTGCGCCGGTTCACGCGCGAGCAGTATTTCAAGACGGCCGCGCAGATGGAGGAGTTGTTTGCAGACATTCCATCCGCCATTGCCAATACGCTGGAGATCGCCAAGCGTTGCAGTCTGACGCTGGTGCTGGGCAAGCCTCAGTTGCCAGCCTTCCCTACACCCGAGGTCAATGGCCAGCGCATGACGCCGGAAGAGTATTTCCGCTATGCCTCGCACGAAGGGCTGAAGGAGCGCATGGTGCACCTCTACCCCGATGCGGCTGAGCGCGAAAAGCGCATGCCCGAATACGTGGAGCGCCTGGAGTTTGAGCTCACCACCATTCTGAAGATGGGCTTCCCGGGCTACTTCCTCATCGTGGGGGACTTCATCAACTGGGCCAAGAACAACGGCTGCCCCGTGGGGCCGGGCCGGGGCTCGGGCGCCGGTTCGCTGGTGGCCTATGCGCTCAAGATTACCGATCTGGATCCGATCCGCTACAAGCTGCTGTTCGAGCGTTTCCTGAACCCTGAGCGGGTCTCCATGCCCGACTTCGACATCGACTTCTGCCAGACCAACCGCAATCTGGTGATTGACTATGTGAAGGACAAGTACGGCAAGGACGCGGTGAGCCAGATTGCCACCTTCGGCACCATGGCCGCGCGCGGCGTGGTGCGCGACGTGGGGCGGGTGCTGGACATGAGCTACACCTTTTGCGACGGCATCAGCAAGCTCATCCCCAACAAGCCTGGCACCAACGTCACGCTGCAGTTGCCGCCCACGGATGGCAAGAAAAACGACAAGTACGTTTATGCCACCGAGGCCGAGCCCATTCTGGCCGAGCGCGAAGCCAAGGAAGAAGACGTCAAGACTCTGCTGGAGATGGCGCGCAAGCTCGAAGGCATGACCCGCAACATCGGCATGCACGCCGGGGGCGTGCTCATCGCGCCGGGCAAGCTGACCGATTTCTGCCCGTTGTACCAGCAGCCCGGTAGCGAATCCGCGGTGAGCCAGTACGACAAGGACGACGTCGAAGCCATTGGCCTGGTGAAGTTCGACTTCTTGGGGTTGGCCACGCTCACCATTCTGGAGATCGCGGCCGAGTTCATCCGCAAGCGCCATCCGGGGCAAGAAAAGTTTGCGTATGAAAACTTGCCGCTGGACGACCCCAAGGTCTACAGGCTGTTCTCCGAAGGCAAGACCGAGGCCGTGTTCCAGTTTGAAAGCGTGGGCATGCAACGCATGTTGGTGGACGCCAAGCCCAGCCGTCTGGAAGACCTGATTGCGCTGAACGCGCTATACCGTCCGGGCCCCATGGACCTGATTCCCAGTTTCGTGGCGCGCAAGCACGGCAAGGAAGAGGTAGAGTACCCGCACCCTGCGGTGGCCGAGATGCTGAGCGAGACCTACGGCATCATGGTTTACCAGGAGCAGGTGATGCAGACCGCGCAGATCCTGGGCGGCTACTCGCTGGGTGGCGCCGACTTGCTGCGCCGCGCCATGGGCAAGAAGAAGAAAGAGGAGATGGACCAGCACCGGGACATCTTCCGCGCTGGTGCGCTCAAGACGCATGGAATCCCCCAGGACAAGGCCGACGAAGTCTTCGACTTGATGGAGAAGTTCGCGGGCTACGGCTTCAACAAGTCGCACGCCGCTGCCTACTCGCTCCTGGCCTACCACACGGCCTGGATCAAGGTCCATTACACGGCTGAGTTCTTCTGCGCCAACATGACGGTGGAAATGGACGACACCGACAAGCTCAAGGTGCTCTATGAAGATGCCGTGAGCATGGGCCTTAGTTTTGAACCACCCAATATCAACCGCGGCGTCTACCGTTTCGAGCCCATCTCCAACAAGGAAATCCGTTACGGCCTGGGGGCCATCAAGGGAACCGGCCAGCAGGCGATCGAGGCCATCGTGGCCGCGCGCGAGGGTCGGGGCCCGACCGAAGAATCCGGTCCCTTCAAGAGCCTGTTCGACTTTGCGCGCCGCGTGGACCGCAGCCGCCTGAACAAGCGCTGCGTGGAAGCCCTCATCAAGGCGGGCGCCTTTGACACCCTGCAGCTCAACCGCGCTGCCTTGGTGGAGAGCATTGACCGTGCCTTCGACTTTGCCGCTGCCAGCGCAGCCAACGCCAACCAGCACGGCCTGTTTGACATGGGCGGCGAAGACGACCACGGTTCCAGCACGCAGGAGCCTGATTTGGTCGATGTGTTGCCCTGGGGCGTGCGCGAGCAGCTGACCCAGGAAAAGACGGCCGTGGGCTTCTACCTCTCGGGCCACCTGTTTGACGAGGTGGCGCTGGAGGTGCGTCGCTTTGCCAAGCGGCCGATTGAAGAGGTGCTGGAGACGCGCGAGCCCCAGGTGCTGGCCGGCATCATCAGCGGCTTTCGCGTCATCAATGGCAACCGCGGTCGGGTTGGCATCTTCACGCTGGATGACAAGTCTGCTGCGATCGAAGCCACCGCAGACGAAGCCATGCTGGGCACCTACCGTAACCTGTTGCAGGACGACACGTTGGTCATCGTAAGCGGACGCCTGCAGCCGGGGCGAAACGGCTTTGCGGCGCGCTTTGTCGTGCAGCAGGTCTGGAGCCTGGAACAGGCGCGTTGCCGCTTCGGTAAATTCCTGCGCGTGGCGGTGCAAATCGACGGCCAGCATCGCGGGCCGGATGTGCGGGCCATGGTGCGCGAATTCCCCGCCGAGCGGGAGCAGTCCGAACAGGGGGAAGTGGTGCGCGGTTTGTCGGTGCGCCTGCAGCTGCAATGCATGACCCCCGGTGCTGAGGGCTTGGCCGGCGCTGGCACCGAGCTGCACCTGGGCGAGGCCGCCAAGTTCTTCCCCAGTGACGCAGCCCTGGCCAGCTGGCGCGCACAGGCCTACCAGGGCAAGGCGGCCATTGTGTACGAGTTATAGGAAAACTGGCTTTCAGCCCACGTGGAATGTGCGCAAGAAGCTATCAGAACGATAGCGGATGCGATCAGGGTGCCAGCAGGGTCTGGGGTGACATGACGATGGTCATGGGCGACCAGATCTTGCCGTTGTCCGAAGGGAGCTTCTCGGTCTTGTCGATGGCGTTGAGTGCAGCGTTGTCCCAGGACTTGTTGCCGCTGCTCTTGACGATGCGGCGGCTCAGGATGTCGCCGCTGGGGCTCAGCGAGACTTCCACCTCGGTCACGGGGTTGCCCGCAATGATGTCGGTGTAGGTCACATTGGGCTTGATGCGCGCGGCGACACGGCCCAGGTAGTTGCCGCCAGGGCCGGCGCTTTTCTCCGCTGTTCCGGCACCACCGCTACCTGTAGACCCACCCGCCATCGCCACCATGCGTTTGAGGTTGTCCTCGCGGGTTTTTTGCGCGGCCAGCTCTGCCGCCTTGGCAGCCTTCTGCTTGGCCAGCGCTTCGGCCTTGGCTTTGTCGGCCTTTTCGGCTTTCTCGCGGCTGGCCTTGGCTTCCTGTTCCTTGCGCTGCTTGTCGGCGGCGAGCTTCTCCGCTGCCTGCTTTTCGCGTTGCAGCTTGTCCTTGCGTTCCTGCTCCAGTTTGGCCTGTTGCAGTTCCTTTTCCTTCTCCAGGCGAGCCTTTTCCTTTTCTTTTTCCCGGGCCAAAGCAATGTCTGCAGCCTTGGGGGTATCAGCCACGGGCGGAGCCGGTGGAGGAGCTGGGCGCACGGGGGCCGGTGGTTCGGGTTGCGGCGGTTCCGGTTCCGGATCGGGTTGCGGCAAGGGCGCGGCCTCTTGAGGCACGGAAGACCACAACTCTGCCTCAACCGCAACCTGCGGGCTTTCACGCTTCCAGGCTACGCCGGCTGTCAGCACTGCCAGTAGCACCAGATGCGCCACCAGCGCCAGACCAATGGCCCGAACCAGACCCGGCGTCGGAGGCGGGGCAAATTCGTTGTAGCGGTGCGCGGCGCTCATGCTGGGCAATCAGTTGGCCAGCTGTACCGAGAGGCCCACGCGCTGGATGCCGGCGCGCTGCAGCGTGTCCATGACCTGGACCACGCTCTCGTACTTCACGGCCTTGTCGGCGCTGATCACCACGGCCGAGTTGGTAGCAGCTGCGCTGTCCTTGGCGCCCTGGGCACGTTTGACGGCGGCGGCCAGTTCCTTGAGGGAGATGTTGCTGCTCTGGTCCTTGACCTTCATCTCCAGCGCATCGTTCTTGCCGATCACGATCTGGATGATCTGGTCCGGCTGGCGCGCCGCTTTGCCCACGCTGGGCAGGTCAATCATGCTGGGTGTGATGAGCGGAGCGGTCACCATGAAGATGATCAGCAGCACCAGCATCACGTCGATGAAGGGCACCATATTGATTTCGTTGATGGTGCGGCGGCCTCGGCCGCGTCCGGCTACTGCGGGCATAGTCGCTCCTGGCTCAGCGGGCCGCGGCCGCGGTGGCCTGGGCGCTCACATTGCGTTGCAGGATGTTGGAGAACTCTTCGATGAAGGTCTCCTGCTGGATGGCGATGCGGTCCAGGTCGCGCGCAAAGCGGTTGTAAGCCACCACGGCAGGGATGGCGGCAAACAGGCCAATGGCCGTAGCCACCAGGGCCTCGGCAATGCCGGGTGCCACGGTGGCCAGTGTCACTTGGGTGAGGGCGGCCAAGCCGGTGAAGGCGTGCATGATGCCCCACACGGTGCCAAACAGGCCCACATAGGGCGAAACCGAACCAACCGAGGCGAGGAAGGAGAGGTTGCTCTCCACCGAGTCCATCTCGCGCTGGAAGCTCGCGCGCATGGCGCGGCGGGCGCCGTCCATCAGCGTACCCACATCGGCCACGCGGCGCTCGCGCAGTTTCTGGAACTCGCGCATGCCGCTGGCAAAAATCCGTTCCATGGGGCCGCAATGCTGGGCGTTGCGGGTGGCGGCGTTGAACAGGTCATTGAGGCTGGAGCCAGACCAAAACTCGCGCTCGAAGGTTTCGTTCTGTGCCTTCACGCGCTTGAGCGCAAACAGCTTGCGGAAGATGGCGGCCCAGCTGGCAATGGACACCAGCATCAGCAGCAACATCACAGCCTGCACCACGATGCTGGCATTGAGGACCAAATGGAGGATGGAGAGATCTTGGTTCATCGGTGTTTTCAGGTCGGCAGGGTCATAGCATCGCACGCAGGCGGGCAATCGCTGTTTCCAATTGTTTCATGGAGCTGGCGGTGGAAAAACGCACGAACTGGGCCGTCTGCGCCGTGCCAAAGTCGCGCCCCGGCGTGATCGCTACATGGGCACGCTGCATGACTTCAAAGGCAAAGTCCCAGCTGTCCTTGAGCCCCAGTTTGCGGCAAAGTTCCGAACAGTCGGCCCAGGCGTAAAAGGCGCCGTCGGGCATGACAGGCACCTGCAGGCCCAGCGCATTGAGTGCGGGAATGAAGTAGTCACGCCGGGCCTTGAACTCGGCGCGACGCTGTTCATAGAGGGCGATGCTCGCCTCTTCAAAGCATTGCAGTGCTGCGTGCTGGGCGATGGTGCTGGGGCAGATGAAGAGGTTTTGCGCCAGGCGCTCCACCACGTCCACCAGTGCATCGGGCACCACCATCCAGCCCAGGCGCCAGCCCGTCATGTTGAAGTACTTGCTGAAGCTGTTGATGCTGATGATCTGGTCATCGATGGCCAGCGCGGTCTGGCCGAACTGTGCATCGTGGCTCAGCGCCAGGTAGATCTCATCGATGAGCGTGACACCGCCGCGGGCCTGCACCACCTGGTGGATGCGGCGCAGTTCGTCGGGGTGAATTGAGGTGCCGGTGGGGTTGCTGGGAGAGGCCAGTAGCACGCCGCGTGTGCGCGGACCCCATGCGGCTTCTACCTTGGCGGCGCTGAGCTGGAAGCGCTCTTCGGCGGTAGTGGGAATCAGCACCGCCTTGCCCTCTGCTGCGCTCACAAAGTGACGGTTGCAGGGGTAGCTCGGGTCGGGCATGAGGATCTCGTCGCCTGACTCGATCAGCGCCAGGCAGGCCAGGTGCAGCGCCGCTGATGCCCCCGCCGTCACCACAATGCGCCGGGCTGGCACCTGCACGCCAAAGCGGCTGGCATACCAGGCGCTGATGCGTTCACGCAGCTGCGGCAGGCCCGTGGCCTGGGTGTACTGCGAATGGCCGTTGCGCACCGCGCGCTCGGCGGCTTCCTGCACCAGCGGGGGCGCGGTGAAGTCGGGCTCGCCGATATTGAGGAACACCATGGGCGCATCGGTGTGCGCCACTTCGGCGGCCAGGGCAGAAGCGGCCTTGGCCACTTCCATCACATAAAACGGTTCAATGTTCTGTGCGCGGCTGGAGATCTGCATGGGCTTGTCAGGCCTTGCTGCTGCGTGCGGGTTTCTTGGCCTTGTCGGCTTCCACTTCGAGGGCGCGCAGTTGGGGCGCGAGGCCGTTGAGCACGCCGTTCACGTACTTGTGGCCATCGGTGCCGCCAAATTCCTTGGCCAGCTCCACGCATTCGTTGAGCACCACGCGCCATGGCACGTCCAGGCAGTGCTGGAATTCGTACACGCCAATCCACATCACGGCATGCTCAACGGGCGAGATTTCGCCCCAGGGGCGGTCCAGCAGCGGGGCGATCATGGCGTCCATGGCTTCGGCCTGCGCCACGCTGCCGTGCAGCAGGGCGTCGAAGTGGGCCGCGTCGGCCTTGTTGAAACCGGCCAAATCGCGCGTGAACGGGTCAATGTCTTCCACCGCATTGCGGCCCACCAGATGCTGGTAGAGGCCCTGCAGCGCGAATTCGCGTGCGCGCGTGCGGTTGGACTTGCTGGCTGCCTTGCGTGCGCCGGTGGCGGTAAGGCCGGTGCGGGACTGGCGGGGCGGGCGCTTGGCGCTGGTGGATGTGGGGGCGTCGCTCATCAGATGGCCTCCAGCAGATTGGCCATTTCCACAGCCACCTGGGCTGCATCGCGGCCCTTGTCGGTCTGGCGGGCCACGGCCTGCTCCAGGTTCTCGGTGGTGAGGATGGCGTTGGCGATGGGCAACTGGTAGTCCAGGCCCACGCGGGTGACGGCGGAGCCCGATTCATTGGCCACCAGCTCGAAGTGGTAGGTCTCACCACGGATGATGCAGCCCAGCGCGATAAGCGCGTCGTACTTGCCCTTTTCGGCCATGGCCTGCAGGGCTATCGCGACTTCCAGAGCGCCGGGTACGGTCACGTGGTCGATGTCCTTCTCGGAGACACCCAGCTTGAGCAGCTCGGTCTTGCAGGCCGTAAACAGTGCGTCGGTGATGGCCGCATTGAAGCGCGCCTGCACGATGCCGATGGAGAGTTTTTTGCCGTTGAGGCGGTCTTCGGTGGTATTGCCTTTGTCTGCGCCAAACATGGTCAGAGTCCTTTCAAATGCGGGCCGGCCACGCGGCAGGCCCCACAGGGTTGGTTATTGCTTGCAGATAAAGCCGGTGATTTCGAGACCGTAGCCAGCCATGCTGGGCATGCGGCGCGGGCTGCCCATGAGTTCCATTTTGTGTACTCCGCATTGCAGCAGAATCTGGGCGCCGATGCCGTAGGTGCGCAGATCCATGCGGCCGCGCTCGGGGGCCTGGGACGCCTTGGCGGTGCCGGCAAACTGGGCTAGTAACTGGTCGCCACTTTCGCCGCAGTTGAGCAGCACCACCACGCCATTGCCTTGCTTGGCCATATGGGCTAGCGTGGCGTCCAGGCTCCAGCTGTGCATGCTGCGGTCCAGCTCCAGTGCGTCCAGCACCGAGAGGGGCTCGTGCACACGCACCGGCACCACGGTGTCAGCGTTCCACTGGCCCTTGACCAAGGCCAGATGCACGCCGTTGCCGGTGGTGTCCTTGAAGGCGCGCGCGGTGAATTCGCCATAGGCGGTCTTGAGCGGGCGGCTGCCTTGGGCAGTGATGAGGGATTCGGTGCGGCTGCGGTGCTCGATGAGGTCGGCAATGGTGCCGATCTTGAGGCCGTGTTCGGCGGCAAACAGCTGCAGGTCAGGCAGGCGGGCCATGGTGCCGTCGTCCTTCATGATCTCGCAGATCACGGAGGAGGGGCTGCAGCCGGCCATGGCAGCCAGATCGCAACCGGCCTCGGTATGGCCGGCGCGCATGAGCACGCCGCCATCCACGGCCTGTAGGGGGAAGATGTGGCCGGGCTGCACCAAGTCGGAAGCGACGGCATTTTTGGCCACGGCGGCCTGCACGGTGCGGGCGCGGTCAGCGGCGGAGATGCCGGTGGTCACGCCCTCGGCGGCTTCGATGGAGACGGTGAAGGCGGTGCTGTAGACGGTGCCGTTACGTGCGGCCATGGGCGGCAGGTTCAGGTGCTCGCAGCGTTCGCGCGTCAGGGTCAGGCAGATGAGGCCACGGCCGAACTTGGCCATGAAGTTGATGGCGTCGGCGGTCACGTGGTCCGAGGCCAGGACCAGATCGCCCTCGTTTTCACGGTCCTCTTCGTCCACCAGGATGACCATGCGGCCGGCCCGCATGTCGGCCACGATGTCTTCGACCGGAGAAATGAGAACGGGGGAGAGGGCAGTCATGCGCGGGCTACTTTCAAAAGAACGATCCAGGGAGGAGGGCGCCTGTTGCAGGCGCAGGCCCCGATTATCGCCGTAAACCCCTCTGCATCACCCCGCCCCGGCGGCAAAACCGCTGGATGTTTCAGTCCAGAGAGGCGCTCCAGCGCTCGTTCCAGCCCTTGTCCAGCGCACGGCGGTCGCGCTTGGTGGGGCGGCCTTGAACCATGGCCTGGGCCGGCTCGGGGGCCAGGCGGTTCTGCTCGGCGATCTGGGCGCGCTTGGTCAGGCTCTCGGCCGTTTCTTCGTACAGCTGCTGGGCCACCGGGGCCGGCCCTCGCTGCTCGCTGATCCCGCGCACCACGATCGTGCGCGGAACCTTGGCTTGCCAGATGGTAAGCACATCGCCCACGCGCACTTCGCGTGCCGGTTTGATGTCGTGCTGATCGATCTGCACATGACCTTTGTTGACCTCGTCCGTGGCGAGCGAGCGGGTTTTAAAGAAGCGCGCGGCCCAGAGCCATTTGTCGATGCGGGTACTGTCCATGGGGTTTCAGGCTTGCAGTGGCAGGCGTACGCAGGCGTCCAGCCCGACGCACAGGCCCTGCTCGTAGCGGTTGTTGAGCTGGATGGTGCCGCCCAAGGCACGCACCATTTCGCGGGTGATGGTCAGGCCCAGGCCCGACCCTGAATGCGCATGGCCGGCGGCAAAGGGCTGGAACAGGCGCTGGCGCAGCTCGTCGGAGATGCCGGGGCCGCTGTCAGCCACCACCAGCTCGGCCATGCCCTGCTGTACGCCCAGCGTCACACGCAGGGCCGAGCCCGGGGGCGTAAGCCGGATGGCATTGTGCAGCAGGTTGCGCGCCATCTCGCGCAGCATCCACTCGTGGGCCAGCACGCGGCAAGGCTGGGTGGTGATCTCGAAGTCCAGGTCCTTGTCGGCAATCAGGGGCGAAACGTCCAGTGCCACCGTGCGCAGGGGCTCGGCCCAGTCCATGGGGGCAAAGTCCTGCTGCTGCTTGACCTGCTCCACCTTGGCCAGCGACAGCATCTGGTTGGCGAGCTGGGTGGCGCGGTCCACCGTAGTCTGTATCTCTTGCAGCGCTTCTTGCGGCGCAACGTCGCCACGCAGGGCCGACTGCACCTGAACCTTGAGCACGGCCAGCGGCGTACGCAGCTGGTGGGCCGCATCGCGCACAAAGCGTTTCTGGTGGTCCAACAGGTGCTGCAGGCGCTGCATCACCTGGTTGGTCGCCTCGGTGAGCGGGCTGATTTCGCGTGGAAGCTCGGAGGCGTCCAGCGGGGTGAGGTCGTCTTCCTGGCGCTGCTGCAGCTTGCTGCTCAAGCGCCGCACCGGGCTGGTCACGCGCTGAACCACTACCAGCACCACGGCAGTGATCACGGTAATGAGGATGGCCTGGCGCTGCAGCGTGTCGATCAGGATTTGTCGGGCCAGCGTGCGGCGCAGCTCCAGTGTCTCGGCCACCTGCACCATGGCCATGGTGCGCTCGCGCCGGCTGGCCACGGGCTGCAGCAGCACGGCCACCCGTACCGGGTCACCACGGAAGGTGTCGTCATAGAAGTCCACCAATGCGGCATAGGGGCCCTGGTTGGGCAGGGTGCCAGTCCAGGCACGCAGGTCTTCGGCACCATCCACCCATTTGCCGCGCGCGTCGGAGATGCGGTAGCTCATGCGGCTGCGGTTGTCGGCCTCGAAGGCCTCCAGCGCCGAATAGGGCACCTGTGCGCGCAGCCGGGCGGCGGCACCGTCGCCCTCAATGTCCAGCAGTTCACCAATCGCTTTGGCCGAGGCCAGCAGGGTTCGGTCGTAGGCGGTGTTCACGGCACCCAGCGCCTGGCGGTACAGGCTGACGGTGTCCACCACCACAAACAGCAGGATGGGCAGCAGGATGCCCAGCAGCAGGCTGCGCCGCAGCGAAAGCGGTGAGTGGGCGGCTGGGGTGGCGTGTTCCGCCATCTCAGCCTTCGGCCTTGAGCAGGTAGCCCAGGCCGCGCAGGGTGACGAGGGCAACGCCAGTGGCGGACAGCTTCTTGCGCAGACGGTAGACCACCACCTCGATGGCTTCGAACTGCACGTCCACTTCGCCGGGGAACACGACTTCGAACAGGCGTTCCTTGCTGACGGCATGGCCGGGGCGGGCCATCAGGGCGGCCATGAGCGCGAGCTCGCGCGGGGTCAGGTCCATGACCTGGTGACGGTGGTAGATGGCCCCATTCTGCTTGTCCAGGCGCAGGCTGCCCAATTGCAGGTCGGGCTGGTGACTGAGGGCGCTGCTGGCGTGGCGGCGGTAGAGGGCGCGCACGCGGGCCTCAAGTTCGTCCAGGTCAAAGGGCTTGGGCAGGTAATCATCGGCGCCGGCGTTCAGGCCCAGCACCTTGTCACCCACGGTACCCCGCGCGGTCAGGATAAGTACGGGTGTGCCCAGGCCCTCGGCCCGTGCGGCTTTGAGGATGTCCAGCCCGTCCATGCCGGGCAGGCTCAGGTCCAGCACCACCACATCAGGTTCCGAGGCGCGCCAGACCGGCAGGGCCTGCAGCCCGTCACTGCACACATCCACCCGCATCTGGGCGCGCACCAGGCTGCGCTGCAGCGTCGTGTGCAGGGCCGGGTCGTCTTCGATGAGCAGCAGGTGCATGGGGTTTTCCCTAGGGAATTGGACAGCCGTTTGACAGGCTGGGCTCGCATCATAGGGCCTGCTAACACAACCTAGGAGACATCCCATGCGTCGCGATACCTTCCTGAAGTCCATGGCCGTGATGGCCGCTGCCGGTGCCCTGCCCCTGAGCGCACGTGCCGCCGCCAACCTGAAGATGATGATTCCCGCCAACCCCGGTGGTGGCTGGGACGGTACCGGCCGTGCCCTGGGCAAGGCCATGATCGACGCCAAGGTGGCTGACACCGTGCAGTACGAAAACAAGGGTGGCGCTGCCGGCGTGATCGGCCTGGCCCAGTTCGTCAACGCGGCCAAGGGTGACCCCAACGCCATCATGATCACTGGCGCCGTGATGGTGGGCGGCATCATCACCGGCAAGCCCGCCGTGTCCCTGGACAAGGCCACCCCCATCGCCCGCATCACCAGCGAATACAACGTGTTCGTGGTGCCTGCCGATTCCCCCCTTAAGACCATGAAGGATGTGGTCGCCCAGATGCAGAAAGACCCCGGCAGCGTGAAGTGGGGCGGCGGTTCGCGCGGCTCCACCGAGCACATCTGCGCCTCCATGCTGGCCACCAAGGTCAATGTGGACCCCAAGAAGGTCAACTACGTGGCCTTCCGTGGCGGCGGCGAAGCCACCGCGGCCATCCTGGGCGGTAACGTCACCGTGGGCGGCAGCGGCTACAGCGAGTTTGCCGAATACATCACCGCGGGCAAGATGCGCGCCATCGGCGTCACATCCGAAAAACGCCTGCCAGGTATTCCCAATATCCCCACCATGAAAGAGCAAGGCTATGACGTAGTGCTGGGCAACTGGCGTGCCGTCTACGGCGCCCCTGGCATCACCGCGGAACAGCGTGCTGAGCTGACCGATCTGGTGGTCAAGGCCACCAAGTCCAAGTCCTGGGCCGAAGCCCTGGAAAAGAACGGCTGGACCCCGGCCGTGCTGACTGGCAAGGCCTTTGACGAGTTCGTGGACAACGAGTTCTCCAGCCTGCGCGGCGTGATGCACCTCTCCGGAATGCTTTGATGATTTCGGTGATCAAGGTACGCCAGCAGACTGCGCTGGCGCTGGGCGTGCTTTTACTCGCCGCGGGCCTGGCCTGCGGCGCGTGGATCATTCCCTCCGAGGCAGGCTATGCGGGCATTGGCCCGGACTTCCTGCCCTGGCTGGTGTCGGTGGCGCTGCTGGTCTGCGGTGGTTTCCTCTTGTGGGAAGCCCGTAGCGGCGGCTTTCGCGACATGGACGAGGCAGGCGACGAGGAGGAGGCCCCTTACTGGGTGGGCTTCGTCTGGATGTCGGCCGGCCTGCTGATCAACGCCGCCATCATCACCACGGTGGGCTTCATCCTCAGCTGCGCGGTCTGCTTTGTGCTGGCCTCGCGCGGCGTGCGCATGTCTCAAGGGCAGCCGGCCGGCGGCCTGCGCTCGTGGCTGATTGACGGTGTGGTGGGCCTGCTGATTTCGGCACCGGTCTACTGGATGTTTACCAAGTTTCTGGCCATCAGCTTGCCAGGGCTGACGCATAGCGGGTGGCTGTAATGGATATCTGGAATCAACTGCTGCAAGGCTTCATGACGGCGGGCACGCCGGTCAACCTGTTGTGGGCCTTTGTCGGCTGCGCGCTGGGTACGGCCGTGGGTGTGCTGCCCGGCATTGGACCGGCCACGGCCGTGGCCATGCTGCTGCCAATCACGACGCAAGTCGATGCCACAGCCTCGATGATCTTCTTTGCCGGCATCTACTACGGCGCCATGTACGGCGGCTCCACCACTTCCATCCTGCTCAACACGCCCGGCGAAACCGCCAGCATGGTGACCGCGATGGAAGGCAACAAGATGGCCAAGAGCGGTCGCGCCGGTGCGGCGCTGGCCACGGCGGCCATCGGCTCCTTTGTGGCCGGCACGGTGGCCACCATCGTGGTCACGCTGTTTGCTCCGCTGGTGGCCGAGTACGCTGTCAAGCTGGGCCCGCCCGAGTACTTCTGCCTGATGCTGCTGGCCTTCACCACGGTGAGCGCGGTGCTGGGCCAGAGCACGGTGCGCGGTCTCACGGCGCTGTTCGTGGGCCTGGCGGCCGGCCTCATCGGCATGGACCAGATCACCGGCCAGGCGCGCTATACCGGCAATGTGCCCGAGCTGCTGGACGGCGTGGAAATCGTGCTGGTGGCCGTGGGCCTGTTTGCGGTGGCCGAAGCGCTGCACGCCGTGTTGTTCGAAGGCAAGGTCGTCGAGACCGAGAACAAGATGAGCCGCGTGACCATGACCAAGCGGGACTGGAAACGCTCCATCCCGGCCTGGTTGCGTGGTACGGCCATTGGCGCACCGTTTGGCTGCATCCCGGCCGGCGGTACCGAGATCCCGACCTTCCTGAGCTACGCGACCGAAAAGAAGCTGGCCAAGGGCGAGGACAAAGCCGAGTTCGGCGGCAAGGGTGCCATCGAAGGCGTGGCCGGCCCCGAGGCCGCCAACAACGCCACGGTGACCACGGCGCTGATCCCGCTGCTGACGCTGGGTATCCCCGTGTCCAACACCACAGCCATCCTCCTGGGCGCGTTCCAGAACTACGGCATCCAGCCCGGTCCGCAGCTGTTCAGCAGCTCCTCGGCCCTGGTGTGGGCACTGATCGCATCGCTCTACATCGGCAACGTCATGCTGCTGGTCTTGAACCTGCCGCTGGTGGGTTTCTGGGTCAAGCTGCTCAAGGTGCCCAAGGCGCAGCTGTACGCCGGCATCCTGATCTTCGCCACCGTGGGCACCTACGGCATGCGCCAAAGCGCGTTTGACCTGCTGTTGCTGTACGCGATTGGTGTGCTGGGCCTGCTGATGCGCCGCTTCAGCTTCCCGACCGCACCGGTGATCGTGGGCATGATCCTGGGCCCCCTGGCCGAGGCCCAGCTGCGCAACGCCATGTCCATCGGCGAGGGCAGCGCGATGATCTTCCTGCAGCGCCCCATGTCGGTGACCCTGCTGGTGGTGGTGCTGGCCGTGCTGGTGCTGCCCCGCGTGGCCAAGCACATGGCCAAGAAGAAGGCGGCACAGGCAGCAACCTGATCAGCCTTTATCCTTAAAAGGGAGCTGCAGCCCGCACGGAATGTGCGCGAGCAGCTCCTTTTTTTATAGCTGTTTGCGCAGAGCCTGCGCGGTTAACATAGGCCCATGGCCACCCCCGACGACTCCCTGCCCCGCGACGCCCAGAGCATTCTGGAGCTGGCGGCGCGCTCCATGTTTGCGCTGTTCTCCAGCGCCAGTGAAGGCATGATGCTGGTGGACCGCCAGGCCCGCGTGGTCTGGATCAACGAGCAGTACAAGCGCTTCCTGCCGGCGCTGGGCTTTGAGCGCGAGGAAGACTTTGTGGGCCACCCGGTCTCCATGGTCGTGCACAACACGCAGATGCACCAGGTGCTGGAGACGGGCAAGCCCATCCTCATCGACCTGCTGACCAACCGCGCCGGCACCTTTGTGGTCAGCCGCATTCCGCTGCGCGATGCGGCCGGCCAGGTCATAGGCGCCTTGGGCATCGTGCTGTTCGACCATGCCGAGACCACGCTGCAGCCGCTGATCGAAAAGTTCTCGCTGCTGCAGCGGGACTTGGACGATGCCCGCCGCGAGCTGGCCAGCCAGCGCCTGCAGACCAGGGGGCAGCGCCAGTCCAAGTACACCTTCGCCAGCTTTGTGGGCCAGAGCCCGGCCGCGGTGGAGGTCAAGCGCCATGCGCGCCGCGCCGCGCTCTCCAGTAGCCCGGTGCTGCTGTTGGGCGAGACCGGGACCGGCAAGGAACTGCTGGCACACGCCATTCATGCCGCCTCCAGCCGTGCACGTGGGCCGTTCATCAGCGTCAACATCGCCGCCGTGCCTGAAGCGCTGCTGGAGGCCGAGTTTTTTGGCTACGCGCCCGGCGCCTTCACCGGTGCGGACCGCAAGGGGCGCGACGGCAAGTTCCGTCTGGCCGATGGCGGCACGCTCTTCCTCGACGAAATTGGCGATATGCCGCAGGCCCTACAGAGCAAGCTGCTGCGCGCCCTGCAGGAGAGCGAGATCGAGCCGCTGGGCTCGAACAAATTGCTGCCCGTCAATGTGCGCGTAATTGCCGCCACCTCGCGTGATCTCGCTGCCTTGGTGCGCGCGGGCACCTTCCGCGAGGACTTGTTCTACCGCCTCAATGTGCTGCCCATCCGCGTGCCGCCGCTGCGCGAGCGGCGCGCCGATATTGCGGCCCTGCTGGAGGTGCTGGGCGAAGACCTGGCGCTGCGCAGCGGTCTGCCGCCGCCCGAGCTCGCACCCGGTGCCATTGCGTTGCTGGAGGCACAGCCCTGGCGCGGCAATATCCGTGAGCTGCGCAATGTGCTGGAGCAGGCGGTGATGCGCAGCGAGTCCACGCGCGTGGAGGCCGAGCTGTTTGCGCTGGTGCTGGGCGAGGCGGGGCTGCAGCCTCTGCAGGCTGCGGCGCCCGTGCCGCCGGTGGCCGCAACGCCCGAAGTGCGGCCCCTGGCTGAGCAGATTGCCGCGCTGGAGGCTCAGGCCATTGCCCAGGCCATGCAGGCGCTGGGTGGCAACAAGGTGGCCGTGGCCAAGGCCCTGGGCATCTCGCGGGCCACGCTGTATGCACGCCTCGATGTGACTGATAAAAATACAATTGCCTGAAATTAGGACATTTCAGGTGTATTGAAATTATACATTCATAGACCTGCCAAGCAGGTGCTCGGCAATTTCTTTAATCAAATCAATCGCTTGCGTTCTGGCACATATTGTGCAAAAGCCTGCCTGTCAAACCACAACAACAGGAGACAGACATGCACCAAGCCCCTTGGGCCGGCCGGCTCACGCTCGTCGCTGCCGGACTCTGCGCCACGCTGATGGCAGGCGCCGCCTTCGCGCAAAGCAAGGAAATCCGCATCGCCCATATCTACAGCAAGACCGGTCCGCTCGAAGCCTATGGCAAGCAGACCGCCATTGGCTTTGCCATGGGCCTGGACTATGCAACCGGTGGCACGCTGACCGTGGCGGGCAAGAAGTTGGTGCTGATCGAAAAGGATGACCAGGGCAAGCCTGACTTGGGCAAGTCGCTCCTGGCCGCCGCCTATTCCGATGACAAGGCCGATCTGGCTGTGGGCCCCACGGCATCGGGCGTGGCGCTGGCCATGCTGCCGGTGGCTGAGGAGTACAAGAAGATCCTGCTGGTCGAGCCCGCCGTGGCCGATTCCATTACCGGCGAGAAGTGGAACAAGTACATCTTCCGCACCGGGCGCAACAGTTCGCAGGACGCGATCTCCAACGCCGTGGCCATCGACAAGGCCGGCGTGACGATTGCCACGCTGGCCCAGGACAATGCCTTTGGCAAAGACGGCGTGAAGGCCTTCAAGGATTCCGTCAAGAAGGGCAAGCTGGTGCATGAGGAGTACCTGCCGGCCGCCACCACGGACTTCACGGCCGGTGCACAGCGCCTCATCGAGAAGCTCAAGGACCAGCCCGGCCGCAAGATCATCTGGATCCTCTGGGCCGGTGCGGGCAACCCCTTCAAGATCGTGGATCTGGACCTCAAGCGCTACGGCATCGAGATCGCTACCGGCGGCAACATCCTGCCCGCCATGGCGGCCTACAAGAGCCTGCCGGGCATGGAAGGCGCCACCTATTACTACTTCGGCATTCCCAAGAACCCCGTCAACGAGGCCCTGGTGGCACGCCACTACAGCCAGTTCAAGGCCCCGCCTGACTTTTTCACGGCTGGTGGCTTTTCCGCCGCGATGGCGGTGGTGACGGCCCTCAAGAATGCCAATGGCGATGCCAGCGCCAACACGCTGATCAAGACCATGGAAGGCATGAGCTTCGAGACGCCCAAGGGCAAGATGACCTTCCGCAAGGAAGACCACCAGGCCATGCAGAGCATGTACCACTTCAAAATCAAGGTGGACCCGGCATTTGCCTGGGGCGTGCCCGAGCTGATCCGCGAAATCAAGGCGGATGAGATGAACGTGCCGATCCGCAACACCCGTTGATGTCCCGGTGGCGCCTCAGCGGTGCCGCCTTCTCTATCACCCCGAACCGCGGGGACACCATGCTTGAAACCAAAGACCTCACGATCCGCTTTGGCGGCCACGTGGCGGTGAATGCTGTCAGCTGCAATTTCCTGCCTGGCACATTGACCGCCATCGTCGGCCCCAATGGCGCGGGCAAGACGACCTACTTCAACCTGATCTCGGGCCAGTTGCAGGCCACGCAGGGCAGGGTGTACCTGCACGGCATCAACCTGTCTGCGCTGAGTCCCTCGGCCCGCACGCGGGCCGGGCTGGGGCGGGCGTTTCAGCTTACCAATCTGTTTCCCAGCTTGAGCGTGCTGGAGAACGTGCGCCTGGCCGTGCAGGCGACCAAAGAGGGCAAGCACCTGCGCGGCCTGAACCTATGGAGCATTTGGAGCGACCACCGCGCGCTGACCACGCGCGCACTCGAAATTTTGCAGGCCGTGGCCCTGCGCGACAAGCAGGACGCCACCGTGGCCAGCCTGCCGCATGGCGACCAGCGCAAGCTCGAAGTGGCGCTGCTGATGGCGCTGGACCCCGATGTCTATATGTTCGACGAACCCACCGCCGGCATGAGTGCCGACGAGGCGCCCGTGATCCTGAACCTGATCCGCATGCTGAAGAACGACCCGACCAAAATCATCCTGCTGGTGGAGCACAAGATGGACGTGGTGCGCGAACTGGCGGATCGCATCATCGTGCTGCACAACGGCACGCTGGTGGCCGATGGTGAACCGACGGAGGTGATTGCCTCTCCCGTGGTGCAACAGGCTTACCTGGGCGTGGCCCCTGCCGACAAGGAGGCCGCGTGAGCGACAACCTTCTCACTTTGGAAGGCGTACACACCCATATCGGCGCGTACCACATCCTGCATGGCGTAGACCTTCAGGTACCGCGCGGCCAGCTCACCATGCTGCTGGGCCGCAACGGTGCGGGCAAGACCACCACGCTGCGCACGATCATGGGCCTGTGGCACGCCAGCCAGGGCCGTGTGGTGTTTGATGGCAAAGACATCACGGCGGCCGAGACGCCACAGATTGCGGGCCTGGACATTGCCTATGTGCCCGAGAACATGGGCATCTTTGCCGACCTGACAGTGCAGGAAAACATGCTGCTCGCGGCCCGCAAGGCCAAGCGCGCGCAGCACATCGATGGCGAACGCCTGAGGTGGATCTTCTCGCTGTTCCCCGCCGTGGAGAAGTTCTGGAACCACCCGGCCGGCAAGCTCTCGGGCGGGCAGAAACAGATGCTGGCCGTGGCGCGCGCCATCGTCGAGCCGCGCCAGCTGCTCATCGTGGACGAGCCCAGCAAGGGCCTGGCGCCGGCCATCATCAACAACATGATCGACGCGTTCGCCCAGCTCAAGCAGACCGGCACCACGATCTTGCTGGTCGAACAAAACATCAGCTTCGCCAAACGCCTGGGCGACCATGTGGCCGTGATGGACGATGGCCGCGTGGTGCACACGGGCGCCATGCAGGCGCTGGCCGAGGACGAGGCACTGCAGCAATCGCTGCTGGGGTTGGCGCTATGACAAAAGATTTCGACTGGAAACCACTCGCACTTGTGCCCTTATTGGCGCTGCTTGCTTTGCCTCTGGTAGGCGCCCCCAGCACCTGGCTCACGTTGACCGTGGCAGGCCTGGCCATGGGCATGATTATCTTCATCATCGCCTCCGGCCTGACGCTGGTGTTCGGCCTCATGGACGTGCTCAACTTCGGCCATGGCGTGTTTATCGCACTGGGCGCCTTTGTGGCCACCACGGTCATGGGTGCCATGGGCGACTGGACCGGCTCGGCCGAGCTCTGGCGCAACCTGGTCGCCGTGTTCCCGGCCATGCTGGTGGCCATGGCGGTGGCAGGCGCGCTGGGCCTGGCGTTCGAGCGCTTCATCGTGCGGCCCGTGTATGGCCAGCACCTGAAGCAAATCCTCATCACCATGGGCGGCATGATCATTGGTGAGGAACTCATCAAGGTGGTCTGGGGCCCGGCGCAGGTTGCGCTGCCGTTGCCCGAGGGCATGCGCGGCGCGGTACTGCTGGGCGATGCGGCCATCGAGAAGTACCGCCTCATGGCCGTGGTGGTGGGGCTGCTGGTATTTGCCGCGCTGGCCTGGGTGCTGGGCCGTACCAAGATTGGCCTGCTGATCCGTGCCGGCGTGCAGGACCGCGAGATGGTGGAGAGCCTGGGCTACCGCATCAAGCGGCTGTTCGTGGGCGTGTTTGTGGTGGGCAGTGCGCTGGCCGGTCTGGGCGGTGTGATGTGGGGTCTGTACCAGCAGACCGTGACGCCGCAAATGGGTGCACAGGTCAATGTGCTGATCTTCATCGTCATCATCATCGGCGGCCTGGGCTCCACGGGCGGCGCGCTTATCGGTGCCTTGCTGGTGGGGTTGATGGCCAACTACACCGGTTTTTTGCTGCCGAAGGTCGCGCTGTTTTCCAACATCGCGCTCATGGTCGGCATTCTCTTGTGGCGCCCACAAGGCGTGTATCCGGTCGCCAATCGGTAAGGACGCAGACATGTTCACACGCATTCTTTCCAACGACCTGCCGCGCAGCCGCTGGCTCGCGCTGATCCTGGCCGTGCTGGTGCTCGCGCTCGCCTTCACGCCTTTCCTGTTCCCCGGCGTCAAGGCGCTGAACGTGGCGGCCAAGGTGTTGGTCTTCATCGTGCTGGTGGCCAGCTTTGACCTGCTCTTGGGCTACACCGGCATCGTCAGCTTTGCCCACACCATGTTCTTTGGCATCGGTGCCTATGGCATTGCGATTGCCACCACGCGCCTGGGGGCCACCTGGAGTGCGCTGGGTGTGGGGGTAGGCGGGGCGCTCCTCGTATCGCTGCTGCTGGCCTGGCTCATTGGCCTGTTCTCGCTGCGGGTGCGGGCCATCTTCTTTGCCATGATCACGCTGGCTGTGGCCTCGGCCTTCCTCACGCTGGCCTCGCAGCTGCACGAGTTCACGGGTGGCGAAGACGGCCTGACCTTCAAGGTGCCGGCGGTACTGTCGCCCAGCTTCGAGTTCAGCGAGACACCGTTCCTGGGCGCATCGCTGGATGGCCGCTTGTTGTGCTTCTACCTGTTGTTCGCTGTATCCATGGTGCTGTTCCTGGCCTTGCTGCGCATCGTGAATTCGCCTTTCGGCCGCGTGCTGCAGGCGATCCGAGAAAACGAGTTCCGCGCCGAGGCCATTGGTTACCGCGTGGTGGTGTACCGCACCATCTCCAGCATCCTGTCGGCTTTGTTCGCCACATTGGCCGGTGCCATGCTGGCGCTCTGGTTGCGTTACAACGGGCCCGACACCTCGTTGTCCTTCGAGATCATGATGGACGTGCTGCTCATCGTCGTCATCGGCGGCATGGGCACGTTGTATGGCTCCATCGTGGGTGCCGTGTTGTTCTTGGTGGCGCAAAGTTATCTGCAGGACCTGCTGCGCGTGGGTAGCGAGGCTGCGGCCAGCTTGCCGTGGTTGTCGGCGTTGCTCTCGCCGGACCGCTGGTTGCTCTGGCTGGGTGTGCTGTTTGTGTTGTCGGTTTATTACTTTCCCACTGGCGTAGTGGGGCGCTTGCGGGCTGCCAGCTTGGGGAGCAAGTCATGAGCAGCGGCATGCCCACCTCACGTTACCTGCAGTGCGCAGGCTATGAAATCCATTGCACCGAATGGGGCGCGCCCGACGCGCCCGTGGTCATCGCCTGGCACGGCCTGGCGCGTACCGGCCGCGACATGGACGAGCTCGCCCAGCACCTGAGCCCGCGCTACCGCGTCATCTGCCCCGACACCCTGGGCCGCGGCCTGAGCCAGTGGAGCCGCCAGCCAGCGCAGGAATACCGCTTGCAGTTCTATGCGCGCATTGCGGCCGACCTGTTCGACGTGCTGAAGATCGACCAGGCGCATTGGGTTGGCACCTCCATGGGTGGCGCCATTGGCACGGTGTGCGCCAGCGGCCTGTTCGAGCCACAGTTGCAGGGCCGCATCCTCAGTCTTACGCTCAACGACAACGCGCCTGAGCTGGCCAATTCCGCGCTGGACCGCATCCGCGCCTATGCCGGCAAGCCGCCGGCGTTTGACACGGTGCAGGCGTTGGAGGCCTTCTTTCGGCAGGTCTACCAGCCCTACGGCTGGCTCAGCGACGCGCAATGGCGCCGCCTGACCGAAACATCGACCCGCCGCCTGAGTGATGGCCGTGTGACCCCGCACTACGACCCGTCCATGGTGCAGCAGTTCACCGAGCACCCCGACGACTATCGCATCTGGGACCACTACGACCGCCTGCAGATCCCTGTGCTGTGTCTGCGGGGCGCCGAGTCGGACCTGGTGTTGCCGCAGACGGTGCAGGCCATGCAGACCCGTGGCCCCGGCGCCGCTGGGCGCTTGCAACTGGTGGAGGTGCCGGGCTGCGGCCATGCGCCAGCGCTCAATGTGCCGTCGCAGCTGAGTCTGGTGAGCGGGTTCATTGATGCCGCCCAAGCCGCGTACGCTGCCAGATAAGCAAGAAAATAGCTTCCAGCCCTCGTGGATATTGCGCGAGCAGCTACTGAATTGATAGTGGTTTGAGGCTGCGACTCAGCCCGCGGTGGCCAGCACTACGGCCGATTCATCCACCAGCGCCACCGCTGGCCCACCCATCCGCAGGTGCACCCCCGGCGCAGCAAAGCCCACCATCTGCAAGCCGCCCGCCAGGCGGATCACTACTTCGTCCCCCGAGGCCGCACGCGCCACCCGGGTCACCGTGCCGGCGAGTCGGTTGGTGCCTGCGCTGGCCTCCGCCGGCGCGGCGTGCACCGCAACGCCCATGGCCTTGGCCAGCGCTAGCACCGGGCTGCCTGCCTGCAGACCCAGCAGCTCCGCGCTCTCCCGCGTGATGCGTGCGGCCAGCGTGCCGCCGTCGGCCAGCGTCAGCAGCACACGCGTGGCGCGCCCGGCGCGTACCAGGCGCTGCACCTGGCAGGGCAGTTGGTTGCGCATGCTGGTGCGCAGCCCCAGCCCCGCCAGTTGCGGCGCGGCGCTGCCGCCCCCGCGTGCCACTTGCTCCAGCGCCTGGGTGCGCAGGGTCTGCAAGGTGTCTGCAGCCTCCAGCAACTGGCGGCCGGTCGCGGTGAGCAGCGCGCCACCGCCGCCGCTACCGCCCACCGTGCGTTCCACCAGCGGCGCGCCGGCCAGGTTGGTCAGCGTGTCGATGGCCTGCCAGGCCGCCTTGTAGCTCACGCCCGCGCCGCGCGCGGCCTCCGAGATGGAGCCGACCTGGCCGATGCGGCGCAGGATGTCGAGGCGCTTGTCCGCCACGTCGTGGCCAAGGGCATTTGCAAGGGGCAGGGCAGGGGGCGGTGCAGTGCTGGGCATGGGGCTATGCTACGCTATCCCTTTTTGGAATAGCGAGATCGGTATGCGAACTGGTGTGCGGTGCGTGGGTTGGGTATTGGCCTTGTTCGCCCTGTCGGCGCAGGCCGACGAAGTGACGGTGGCGGTGGCCGCCAATTTCAGCGCACCGGCGCAGAAGATAGCCACTGCCTTTGCCGCCGCCACGGGCCACAAGGTCGCCATGGTGGCGGGTTCCACCGGCAAGCTGTATGCGCAGATCAAGAACGGTGCGCCGTTTGGCGTGCTGCTCTCGGCCGATGACGAAACCCCGCGCCGCCTGGCGCAAGAGGGCGCCGGTGTGGCCGCCAGCCAGTTCACCTACGCCACGGGCCGGTTGGTGCTGTGGAGCCGCCAGGCCGGTCTGGTGGACGACAAGGGCGACGTGCTGCAGGGCACCGCCTTCAACCACCTGTCCATCGCCGACCCCAAGGTCGCGCCCTATGGTGCTGCGGCCTTGGAAGTGATGACCAAGCTGGGTGTGCTGCCCAAGGTGCAGGGCCGCCTGGTGCAGGGCGAGAGCATTGGCCAGGCCCACCAGTTCGTGGCCTCCGGCAATGCGCAGCTGGGCTTTGTGGCGCTGTCCCAGGTCATGCAGGACGGCAAGATCACCGAAGGCTCGGCCTGGTTGGTGCCCGCCACTATGCACACTGCCCTGAAGCAGGACGCCATCGTGCTGACCAAAGCCAAGGACAACGCCGCTGCGCTGGCCTTTATGGCCTACCTGCGCAGCGACGCCACCAAAACCCTGATCCGCGGTTACGGCTACGAGGTGCCCTGAAGCATGCCCATCTCGGCTGACGACTGGGGCGCGATCGCGCTCACGCTGCGGCTGGCTACGGTGACCACCGTCGTTCTGCTGCTGCTCGCCACGCCACTGGCCTGGTGGCTGGCGCGCACGCGCTCGGTTTGGCGCCGTCCCATTGGCGCGCTGGTGGCGCTGCCACTGGTGTTGCCGCCCACTGTGTTGGGCTTCTATCTGCTGGTGAGCTTGGGGCCGAATGGCCCACTGGGGCAACTGACACAAGGCCTGGGCTGGGGCCTGTTGCCCTTTACCTTTGGCGGCTTGGTGCTGGGCTCGGTGGTGTATTCGTTGCCCTTTGCGGTGCAGCCCCTGCAACATGCTTTTGAGGCGATGGGCGAGCGCCCGCTGGAAGTTGCGGCTACCTTGCGAGCCAGTCCGCTGGACGCTTTTTTGACCGTGGCTTTGCCACTGGCGCGCCCCGGTTTCTTCACCGCCGGTGTGCTGACCTTCGCCCACACCATTGGTGAGTTCGGTGTGGTACTCATGCTGGGCGGCAACATTCCGCACCAGACGCGCGTGGTCTCCACCCAGATTTATGGCCATGTCGAGGCCCTGCAGTACACCCAGGCCCATTGGTTGGCCGGCGGCATGGTGGTGTTTTCTTTTGCAGTGCTGCTGGTGTTGGGCTTTCTGAACCCGCGTGGCGCCAGGGTGAGCCCATGAGCAGCACACTGCACCAGATTCGCCTGCAGCTGCAGCGCCCGGCCTTCGCGCTGGATGTGGACCTGGCACTGCCCGCGCGTGGTATCACCGTGCTGTTCGGCGCCTCGGGCTCGGGCAAGACCACGGTGTTGCGCTGCGTGGCCGGGCTGGAAAAAACCGCCCACGCGCAGGTTTGTATCCATGGTGAGGTCTGGCAGGACAGTGCGCGCGGAATCCACCTGCCCACCTGGAAGCGCCCGCTGGGCTATGTTTTTCAGGAGGCCAGCCTGTTCGCGCACCTGAGCGTGCGCGGCAATCTGGCGTACGCCCAGCGCCGCAGCCCCGCCAAACAGCGGGCCCAGTCAGCGCAGGCGCTGGAGGCGGCCATTGCGCTGCTGGGTCTGGCGCCACTGCTGGATCGCGGTACCCAGGCCCTGTCGGGCGGGGAGCGCCAGCGCGTGGCGATGGCCCGTGCCCTGGCCACCCAGCCCGAGCTGCTGTTGCTCGACGAGCCACTGGCCTCGCTGGATCCGGCCCGGCGCCAGGACATCCTGCCCTGGTTGGAGCGCCTGCGGGATGAGCTGGATATCCCCATGCTCTACGTCACCCATTCGATGGACGAGGTGGTGCGCCTGGCCGAAACCCTGGTGGTGCTGGAGCGCGGGCAGGTGCGGGCGCAAGGCCCGGCGGCCCTGGTACTGGCGCAGGCCGACGGCCCGGCCCGCCTGGGTGAGGATGCCTGCGCGCTGCTGCACGCACGCGTGGCCGAGGTGGATAGCGGCTGGCATCTGGCCCGGCTGGACTTTGATGGCGGCAGCCTCTGGCTGCCCCACAGCGGCTTGCCCCTTGGCCGGGCGGCCCGGCTGCGCGTGCTGGCGCGCGATGTCAGCCTGACCACTCAGGCGCCGGCGCAGACCAGCATTCAGAACGTGCTGCCCTGCACCGTGCGGGCGATTGCGGATGATGTGCACCCTGCCCAAGCGCTGGTGCAGCTGGACTGCGGCGCCACGCGCTTGCTGGCGCGGGTGACGCGGCGCTCGGTGCATGCGCTGGGCCTGCAGCCCGGGCAGCCCGTCTGGGCGCAGGTCAAGGCGCTGGCCCTGGCGGGCTGACTTCAGGAATTTTCAGGTCCTGGGTGGGCAAATTCACCCGTTTGGGGGAGTGACATGGGATGGGGCTGCCACTACGCTGATGGCGTTCCTGATTCAAACCCTGCAGCGCACTTTTCCACCCCTCCCATGCTTGCCTACGCGCCCCCCGAACCCTTTGTGCCTGTGATGCAAATGCTGCATCAGGCCCAGTTGGCGCTCAAGCATGGGGATGTGGCGCACAGCCTGGTGCTGGCCAAGTCCGCCCTGTCCCGCGCCCAGACGGCGCAGGATCTGCCCACGGAGGCGCGTGCCTTGTTGGCGCTGGCGCAGGCCGATCGCCTGGTGTCCCGCTTCCGCCGTGCTCAGGAGACCGCCCAGCGCGCCGCCACCCTGTTCCAGATGTGCGAAGACCCGCGCGGCGAGGCGGAAGCCCTGGCCACGCTCTCCCATACGCTGGGCGTCATGGGCCACAGTGAGGAGGGCGTGGAAGCTGCCTTGCTGGGGCTCAAGCTCAATACCGATGCGCCTGCCCTCACGCTGGCCATGTCCTACAACTACCTGGGCATGGCCTACGGCCATGGTGGCAGCTTCGATCGGGCCGACCTGGCCTTCCAGCGCGCCATTGCCATACTGGAAGACAACGGCCACTGGATGGACGCCTACCAGCCGCGCGTGAACCAGCGGGACATGGAAGTCGCCCGCTGTTTTTACGACCGCTACTACCAGGGGCAATTCACCAGCCTGGACCGTCTGGGCGAGTTGCGTCGTGCTGGCCTGCGCAGTGTCCAGTTGCCGGCCAACCTGCTGCTGTTTCAGGGCGCCCAGCTCAAGACGCAGGCGCTCATGGGACTCAATGATGGCTTCGAGGCCTGCTGGCTGGGCAATCTGGCGGTGGCGCAAAGCCATGCCGACTTTGCCCAGGCCGCCGAAACGCGCGGTGACGCCAATCCCTCGGTCACCCTGATCGAACTCTGGCTGCGTGCCGAGATCGCCTGGGCGGCCCAGGACTGGCCCCTGGCCGAATACCACTGCCACCGCATGATGCAGCTGGCCATGTCGGTGGACAACGAACACAAGGTTAGCATTGCCTACCTGCTGCTGGCCCAGATCCTGAGCGCCCAAGGCAAGGAGCGTGCTGCCCAGGCCCAGTTGCGTGCCCTCAAGCTGCGCGAGAACGACCTGCGCCGTGCCGCCATGCAACAGCGCGAAGAACGCATTGAATGGCAGCTACAGGCCCGCGCCAGCCGCGCCACGGCGCGCCGCCTCGCCCAGCAGGCCCAGCAACTGGAGCAACTGGCCATGGAAGACGCGCTCACCGGCCTGTTCAACCGCCGTCACCTCGAGCGCATGGTGCCCGACCTGCTTTGCAAGAGCGTGGAGCGTGGCCATTCACCGGCGATGGCCTTTGTGGATGTGGACTATTTCAAGCGCATCAACGACCAGTATTCCCACCAGGTGGGCGACGCCGTTTTGCAGGAGCTGGCCCACATCCTGCGCAGCTTCGTGCGGGAGGGCGATGTGCCCGTCCGGCTGGGGGGTGATGAGTTTGTGGTGGCCTTCTCGCATGTGGAAGAGGCCGCGGCCCATGGCTTGGCAGACCGTATCCAGCATGCCGTGGATACCCACCCCTGGGACCGTCTGCGTCCGGGGCTGCGCGTCAGCGTGAGTGTGGGCGTGGCCGGTGCGCAGCACGGTGACACCCTGAAGAGCTGGCTGCACCGCTGCGACGTCGGCATGTACGAGGAAAAGGACTCCAGGCATCAAAGCCTTGGCTAGCCCCCGTGGAAGCTGCGCGAGCAGCTCCTGTTTTTGTAGCGTTTTAGTGCTTGGCCGCAGCCATCAAAGCGGCAAACCCCACAAACACCCCACCCGTCAGGCGGTTGAACGCGCGCATCACCGTGGCGCGCTGCAGGTAGCGCGCCAATTGGCGGCCGCTGATGGCGTAGACAAAGTACCAGGCCACTTCCACCACTGCAAAGGTACCCAGCAGGATGCCGAACTGCGGCAGCTGGGGCACTTCGGGGTTCAGGAACTGCGGGAAGAATGCTGCGGCAAACAGGATGGCCTTGGGGTTGCTGGCGGCCACCAGCGCGCCCTGGCGGTACAGCGACCACGCGCCTTGCGGCTCGCCGAACTGGTTGGCGGCGGTACCGTCTTCTGTCTTGGCTTCCTCAACCGGGCTGCGCCAGACTTGTACGCCCAGGTAGGCCAGGTAGGCCGCACCCGCCAGGCGCAGCGCGTCAAACACGGTCGGGAAGGCCTGCAGAAGCGCGCCCAAGCCTGCGGCCGAGAGGCTCAGCATCAGCATCAGGGCGGTCATGCAGCCCGCCATGGTAGCCACGGCACCGCGCAGGCCCTGGCGGGCGCCCGTGCTCATCACCAGCAGCATGTTGGGCCCGGGCGTTGCCGAGACCACAAACGTCATCATCACAAATAGCCACCAGGTTTGCAGCGTCATGGGGTTCCTTGGGTTGTCAGTAATGGGGAGGGAGCTCGTCGCGCAGGTTGCGGGCCGTGGCTGGCTCGGTGTTCTGCTGGCGCAAAAAGGTGATTTCGCGGATCAGCAACTCGATCTGCGCCTGCTGGCGGATCACGGTCTGGTCCAGCTGGTCCAGCGTGTCCTCCAGAAAACTGGCCTTGATCTCCAGCTCGGTCAGCCGTTGTTCGGTGTATTCATTGCGATCCATGGGGCTATTGGACACTATGTTGCGGCAGGTTTTCCCTTGCGGTTTGTTATCATTAATTTGTATTTGGCAAATAAATAATTGCTAAAAGCAATTAAATATTGCATCATGCCACCATGAACTCGATCGACCGTATCGACGCCTTCCGTCGTTTCAACCGCTTCTTCACACACCGTATTGGCATGCTGGGCGAGGGCTTGCTGGACTCTGCTTTTTCCCTCACCGAGGGGCGCGTGCTGTGGGAACTGGCGCATCTGGAGGCGGGCGCCGGCATCACGGCGACAGATTTGGGGCGTTTGCTGGACCTCGATGCCGGCTACCTGAGCCGCCTGCTGAAATCGCTCAAGGCGCGCGATCTGGTGGTAGCCACACGCAGCCCCCAGGACGGCCGGCAATTGTTGCTACAACTCACGCCCGCAGGACGCCAGGCCCTGGCGCCCTTGGAACAGCGCTCGCAGGAGCAGATGGGCGCCTTGCTCGCCCCGCTCAGCGATGCGCAGCAAACGACCTTGTTGCAGGCCTTCCACAGCGTGCAGGGTTTGCTGCAGGAGCCGGGCACCGCCAAGGCCAACAACAGCTTCATCCTGCGGGCGCACCGCCCCGGAGACATGGGCTGGGTGGTGTCCCGGCATGGCGCCCTGTATGCGCGCGAGTACCAGTGGGATGTGCGCTTTGAGTCCATGGTGGCACGCATTGCGGCCGACTTTATCGACCAGTTCGACGCCACGCGCGAGGCCTGCTGGATCGCTGAGCGCGACGGCATCAATCTGGGCAGCGTGTGCCTGGTGCAGGCGCGCGATGAAGCCAGCAACGCGCCCCTGGAGGGGGTGGCCCAGCTGCGCCTCCTGCTGGTGGAGCCTGCGGCCCGTGGCCTCGGACTGGGAGACCGCCTGGTGGCGGAATGCCACCGTTTTGCCCGGGACGTCGACTACCGCCGCGTGCGCTTGTGGACCAACAGCCAGCTGGCAGCCGCCAAACACATCTACAGCAAGGCCGGCTACCAACTGATTGCGAGTGAACCCTTTGAGGGGTTTGGCCAGAAGCAGATAGCAGAAACCTGGGAACTGGACCTGGGCAGCAGCGTCTGACGTTAGCGCTTTGCGCCCAGGGCCAGTGCGGCTGCCTGAGAGGCTTTCAACGCGTCGCTGTCGGCCGCTGCCTGCGTAGGCCAGCCCAGCATGTGCTGCTGCGCCAGGTGGCACAGCGCGGTGATCCATTCGGGATCGTCATTGAGGCAGGGGATGTAGTGAAACTCCTTGCCGCCGGCATGCAGAAAGGCCTCGCGGCCTTCCATATTGATTTCTTCCAGGGTCTCCAGGCAGTCGGCGCTGAAGCCGGGGCAGATGACGTCCACGCGTTTCACGCCGGCGTGGCCCCAAGCGATGAGGGTGGGTTCGGTGTAGGGCTGCAGCCATTGGGCGCGCCCCAGGCGGGACTGGAAGCTGACCGCATACTGCTCTTTTGACAGCCCCAGGGCTTCGGCCAACAGGCGTGCGGTCTTCGTGCATTCGCAGTGGTAGGGGTCGCCCAGGTCGAGCGTGCGCGCGGGCACGCCGTGAAAACTCATGAGCAGCTTGTCGGGCCGGCCGTTGGTGCGCCAGTGGCGCTGCACGCTGGCGGCCAGGGCGGTGATGTAGCCCGGGTCGTCGTTGTAGCGGTTGACGAAGCGGAATTCAGGCAGGGAGCGTGTCTTGGCCGCCCAGGCACAGACCGCGTCGCTGATGCTGGCGGTGGTGGTGCCGCTGTACTGCGGGTAGGCGGGCAGCACCAGCACGCGGGTCACACCCTCGGCCTTCATGGCGTCCAACTGCGAGGCGATGGAGGTGCTGCCGTAGCGCATGGCCCAGCGCACCTTGACGCGGTGGCCGCGCTGGCCCAGCCAGCCTTGCAGCAGCTTGGCCTGCTTCTCGGTCCAGACTTTGAGCGGCGAGCCTTCGGGCGTCCAGATGCTGGCGTATTTGGCAGCAGACTTGGCGGGGCGGGTGCGCAGGATGATGCCGTGCAGGATGAGCAGCCACAGCAGGCGCGGGATTTCGACCACGCGCGGGTCGCCCAGAAACTCGGCCAGGTAGCGGCGCACGGCGGGAGCGGTAGGCTCGTCGGGCGTGCCCAGGTTGCACAGCAGCACGGCAGTGCGGGCCTCATGGCCATGGGTGTGTGGGGGCTCGGCTTGAAAGGGAGATGTAAACAGCATGTGGGGTATTCTCACCGACCTATGCTGGAACTCTCACGCATCCGGGCCATCACCCTGGACCTGGACGACACCCTGTGGCCCATCTGGCCTTGTATTGAACGCGCCGAACAGGTGCTGCACGCCTGGCTGCTGCAGCACGCACCGGCCACTGCGGTGCTGTATGCCGACCCGCATGCCCGCCGCTCCATCCGCGAGGAAACAGAACAGCGCTGGGCAGCGCAAGCACACGACCTGAGCCTGCTGCGGCGCGAATCGATCCGCATTGCGCTGCAGCGCGCGGGTGAGGACACGGCGCTGGCCGAGCCGGGCTTCGAGCTGTTTTTTGCCGAGCGCATGCGCGTGGAGCTGTTTGAGGACGCCATCCCCGTGCTGGACTGGATGGCGAAGCGCTGGCCGCTGTACGCCATCTCCAACGGCAACGCCGATGTGCGCCGCGTGGGGCTGGGCGACTATTTCAGCGGCAGCGTGAACGCGCGCGAGGCTGGCGTGGGCAAGCCGGATCCCAAGATCTTCCACTTGGCCGCACAGGCCCTGCAACTGGCGCCCGAAGAGATCCTGCACGTGGGGGATGACGCTGCGCTGGACGTGTTGGGTGCGCTGGGCGTGGGCATGCAGGCGGTGTGGGTGAACCGCTCCGAGCATCTCTGGAGCCACGCGCAGCATCCGCACGCCACGGTGGCCAGCATGAGCGAGCTGCGCGACCTGCTGAGCGCCTGACGAACCCTGTAAAGGCCCAGGCCCTCAGCGCGCCGGGGCGAAGCGCAGCTGGCTCTCGGTGTGTGCCTTGATGTCGTCCTCACGCAGGTGCTGGGGCACATACACCCCCGCCGCAAAGCGCTCGGCCTGGTCGGAATAGTGCTTGTCAAACAGCACACCGCTTTGGCCCACGGGGTTGATGCCCAAGGCGGTGCTGGCATCGGCAAAATCGATCACTCGGCGCGTGGACGGCCCGTAGCTCACGGCCCAGGGCGCAGTGCCCAGGTTGGCGGACAGGTTGTTGGGCACCTCCCGCCCGCCAGCCACCGCGAAGGGGCCCACGTTGAACAGCATGTCCAGCGGCTTCTGGCGGCCCAACGGGTGGCCATGGGTCAGCGTGTGGGCGGTGCCCCAGCGCCAGTCCAGCAGGCTGGTGCCATACAGGTCTTGCAGACGCTTGAGGGTGTTGGCCCACGCTATGCGCACGATCTCGAAGCGGCTTTCTGTGGCCTTGGTGCGGCGGTTGTCCCACCAGGGGGAGTCGGCGTCGGCAATCAGGGTGGGCAGGGCGCCTTCGAGCACGCGGGTGCGCAGCAGGTTCTTGAAGCCGGCTTCGCCCAGCTCATCGGCCATGGCAGCCTTGGCAATTTCGTACATGAGTTGGGTGAACAGCGTGGGGGCAATGCTGTCCTGCGTGTAGTTGCCGTCCCACTTGGTCAGGGGCTCCAGGAATGCCTTGTCGTTGGGATCGGTGACCACGGCCTCGAGCACCGGCAACAGATCTCGCAGAACGCGTTTGCCGTAGCCGTTGCCGTTGTCCAGCTGCAGGGCCTGCGAGGCGGCCATGTCCCATTTCTTGTCCGGGTTCCTGAGCGCAGCGTCCAAACGCTGGCCGCGGTCTGCCAGGTTGTAGTAGCCAGGCACGGGCACACCGCTCTTGGGCTGCGGCTGGTGGTTGGCCGACATGATGTAGCCGCGTGCCGGGTTTTCTTCCTGCGGGTTGAACATGAAGGCGAAGAAGCCGGGCTTCTCGGCCTCGCCCTTGGCTGCGTCCAGGATGAAGGTGGGGTTCACGCCCTCGGGGCGCTGTGGCAGCTTGGCCGCGGCCCACCAGCCGATGTCACCCTTGGCGTTGGCCCATACCACGTTGAGGCCGGGCGCGTGGATCTTGCTGGCGGCCTCGCGGGCCTTCTCGCGTGTGTCGGCGCGATTGAGCTCATAGAAGGCTTGGATGGCCGGATTCTCGGTTTCCAGAAAGGCCCACCACATGGCAATGGGCGTGTCGCCCAGCACGTCGGGGAAGGCGTCGTTGATAATGGGCCCATGCGGCGATCGGCGTAGCACCAGCTTGGCCGGCGGGCTGCCCTTGATGGTGATGGTTTCGGTGCGTACCTGCAGGTCCACCCACTGGTTGTTGTGCCAGACCTGGTTGGGGTTTTGCGGGTTGAGCTTCTCGGCGATGAGGTCCACATCGTCGTTCTGGAACATGGTTAGGCTCCAGCCAAAGTCCATGTTGTGGCCCAGCAGCGCAAAGGGGCTCAGGGCCTGGAAGTTGCCGTACAGCTCAAAGTCTGGCGCGCTGAGGTGCGCCTCATACCAAACCGCGGGCACCGAGTAGGCAATGTGCGGATCACCCGCCAGCACCGGCTTGCCGCTGGCGGTGCGCCGGCCCGAGATCGCCCAGGCGTTGCTGCCTTCGAGCAAGGGCACACCCGCTAGGTCCATGGCGTCCTGGCTCACGCTGGCGATGTGCTCCAGGCTGCGCCACGCGCCGTCGCTGACTTGCGTGGCTGGGGCGATGACGCCCTCGGGGTGCCATTCGATATCGAAGATGCGCAGGTAGTCCGGGCCCAGTTTGTCGCGGATCTGGGTCATCACCGGCTCGGTGCGGAAGGCGGCGGCAAAGCTGTAGGCCAGGTAGCCCGAGATGGCGACGGTGTCTTCGGGCGTGAAGGGCTGATGCGGAATGCCCAGAATGTCGAATTCAATGGGCGAGCGGTGCCGGTCCTGGTACTGGTTGATGCCATCCAGGTAGGCCAGCAGCATCTGGTTGGCGGGCGTTTTCATGTCCATGCTTGCCACCACGGCCTTGGCCCGCGCGCCTATGCCCAGGGTGCGAAACAGCTTGTCCGTGTCGAGCAGCTTGGGCCCCAGTACTTCAGACAGCTCGCCCTTGGCCAGGCGGCGCACCATCTCCATCTGGAACAGCCGGTCTTGCGCATGCACATAGCCCAGCGCGCGGTACAGGTCGGTCTGGTTAGCGGCGCGGATGTGGGGCACACCGCGTTCATCAAAGCGCACGTCCACCGGCGCACTCAGCTTCTCCAGCTCCAGCGTGCCGCTACGTACAGCCTGTTTCTGGTAGAGGTACCAGCTGGCGACTGCCATGATGGCAATCAGGAGCAGCAGAAGCAGGCTCCCCACAATTTTCAGAACGAATTTCATGGCAGCAATGGTGCCACCAAATTGCCGTTTCTCATGTCGCAGGTTTGTCCGGCAGGGGCCGGGTTTCCCCGTGTTACCCGGAGAAATCTGGTGGCTTCTTGCCGTGGCTCAAACGGATTGGCGCAGGCCCGGGGCGCCTATCGCCTGCGCCACAGCTACGCCGCTGCGCACCGCGCCTTCCAGCGTGGCGGGGTAGGGGCCTTCCACATAGTCGCCGCAGGCCCATAGGCCGGGCGCGATGGCTTGGGTAGGGCGCACCAAGCCCGGTGTGCAGGCGAAGGTGGCTCGTTTTTCCACCACGGTTTGCAGCGGTGTGAGCGCCAGGCCCAGCTGGGTTTGGGCTTGGGCCAGCACCTGGGCCTGCAGCACGTCGCGTTCGCCTGCGCTGGCGCTGACCACAAAGGCCAATAAACCCTGCGGGCCACCCAACTGGCCGCGGTCGAACACAAACTGCGCCGGGTGGGCCGCGTCGCTGCGCAGCGCCAGCATGGGCTGGCCCAGGCATGCCTGCGGGGCGTGGGCGTAGACGGTGGCAATGGCTTCAAACTGCAGCGCCTGCGCGGTGGCTGCCCAGGCCTGCATTGGAGTTGCTATGGTTTCAGGAGCTGCTTGCGCAGATTCCATGAGGGCTGAGGCCGCATTTGACGATGAAGTGGCCCAGAACACGGCGTCAAAGTATTGGCCGTTGACGCGCCAGCCTGTGCCTTCCGAGGCAACGGGGTCCACGCGCCTACCCAGGTGCAGCACGCCACCTTGCGCCTGCAGCCAGTCGGCCGCGGCCTGGGGGAAGAGGGCGCCCAGGTCGGCACGCGGCAGCAGCAGGTTGGAGCTGCCGCGTCCGCCAAACAGCGAGTCGCGCAACACGGTGAGGAAGACCTGGCCGCTGGCGCGATCGGCTGGCGTGTTGAGGGCGGAGACGCAGAGCGGGTCAATCATGGTGGCCAGCACTGTGGGGGTGAGGCCACGGCACAGATCGGCCACGCTGGTCTGCGGCGCGCAGGCAAAGCCGCCCAGTTGCCAGCCCGTGGCCGCGCGCAGCAGGCTCCATTTGTCGGTCCAGGTCCAGCCCTTGGCCGTGGCAATGCCGGCCAGCGCATCCAGCGGGCTGGGCCAGTCGGGCAGGGCCAAGCCGTCGCCGTCGGGGAACAGCAGGGTGAGTGGCAGGCGCAAGAGCGTGGCCTCAGGGTCCACACCCACGGTGCGCATGAGTTTGATGGTTTCACTGTAGGCGCCAATCAGGATGTGCTGGCCGTTGTCCAGCACCACGGGCGTACCCTCCGGCAAGGTGCCATTCAGGGTTCTGGCCCGCCCGCCGACTGCGCGGGCTGCTTCGAAAACTGTAGCGTGGTGGCCGGCTTGGGTGGCAGTGACCGCCGCGGCCATGCCAGCCCAGCCGGCGCCTACAACCGCTACCTTCATAGACGGCCGAGGGCCTGGACTTTCCACGCCAGCCAGAACTTGCGCAGGGGCGTCAGCGCAATGCGCTGGTGCAGCACCTGGAAGTTGTCGGACTCGATTTCGCGCAACAGGGCGCGGTAGATGCTGGCCATCATCAGGCCGGGCTTTTGCGTGCGGCGGTCGGCCGCGGGCAGCAGGGCCAGGGCTTCGTCGTACAGGCCCTGGGCGCGCTGCGCCTGGAATTGCATCAGCGCGGTGAAGCGGTCGGAGTAGTTGCGCTTCAGAATCTCGTGCGCCTTCACGTCGAACTGCTGCAGCTCGTTGACCGGCAGGTAGATGCGCCCGCGCCGGGCGTCTTCGCCCACGTCGCGGATGATGTTGGTGAGCTGCAGGGCCTGGCCCAGCTTGTGGGCGTACGCGGTGGTTTGCGGGTCGGTCTGGCCGAAGATGCGCGCCGCCACTTCGCCCACCACGCCGGCCACCAGGTGGCAGTAGCGCTGCAGGTTGGGGTAGTCCAGGTAGCGGGTCTGCTCCAGGTCCATCTGGCAGCCTTCGATGACGCCAAGCAAGTGGCGCGCCTCGATGCCGTAGGTGGCGGTGTGCGGCATTAGCGCCTTCATGACGGGGTGCACCGGGTTGCCGGCAAACGCATTCGCCACCTCGGTCTGCCACCAGGCCAGCTTGGTCGCAGCCACGCCGGCGTCCATCATCTCGTCGACCACGTCGTCGACTTCACGGCAAAAGGCGTAGAAAGCGGTGATGGCCGCGCGCCGGGGCGCAGGCAAAAACAGAAAGGCGTAATAAAAGCTGCTGCCGCTGGCGGCGGCTTTTTCTTGTACGTATTGCTCGGGGGTCATGGCGGGGATTGTTACATCCCGCGGCCCCCAAAAGAACCGCTTACATGCGCAGGGCGCGCCACAGCATGACGGGGACGTCCCACCACTTCAGCGTCGGGCGTGTCTGCAGCGTGGCGTAGTCCAGCGCGGCGATCTTGTCCAGAATGCGCAACCCGCCTTGCACGACGAGGCGCAGCTCCCAGCCAGCGCGGCCCGGCAGGCGGTGTACCAGTGGGGCGCCTTTGAGCATCAGGGCCCGCGCGGAATCTGCGCAAGCAGCTATCAGTTTCGTAGCGTCTGCGGTCTGGCGGCGGGCCAGGATATCGGCCTGGGGTACGCCAAAGCGGGTGCGGTCGGCCTCCGCCAGGTAGTAGCGGCCGCGCGGAATGTCCACGCTCAGGTCCTGCCAGAAGTTAATGAGTTGCAGCGCACTGCAGATGGCGTCGCTCAGGGCCAGTGCGGTGTCGTCTTGCACTCCGTATAGGTGCAGCAGCAGGCGCCCCACGGGGTTGGCCGAGCGGCTGCAGTAGTCCAGCAGCTCTGCCTCGTCGGCATAGCCTGCGCCATCGCGCGTTTTCTCTATGTCTTGTACGAAGGCATCCAGCAGGGCGTGCAGCAGCGTCAAGGGCAGGCGGTGTTGCACCAGGGCCTGCCGCAGCGGGGCAAACACCTGGGGCCAGACGCTGTCTGGCATGGCCTTGCCGCTGGCCGCCGCCTGGCCGCAGGCCTGCAGGGCGGCGCGGTAGTCCCGCAGGGCGTCCAGGCGCTGGGCAGGCGTGGCATCGCCCTCGTCGGCAATGTCGTCGGCCGTGCGGGCAAAGTGGTAAATGGCCGCAATGGGCGCCCGAAGATGCGGCGGGCAGAGCCAGGACGCGACGGGGAAATTCTCGTAATGCGTGACCGCGGGTGCGGTGGTGGCGGAGGAGGGCGCGGGCGAAACCGGGGGGCTGGACATGGCCGCCATTGTGCCTTTCGGCCTATGGTGCTTTACCTTGCCTTGACAAAGATCAGGGCCTCCCTTAAATTACTAACCGATCGGTCATTAGTGGCGCTCCGGTCCCGGGCCTGGCGCCGTATGTTTTCCTCTCTTTGAGTCCTTGCCACCATGCAAACCCGAAATTTCTATACCGCAGGTGCTGTGCTTGCCACGGTGCTTCTTGCCACTGCCTGCTCCAAGCCGGCCCCCAGTGAGGAGCCCGTGCGTGCCGTCAAGGTGAGCACGGTGGGTATGGCCAGCATCCAGTCGGGTGCGGAGTTCTCTGGCGAGGTGCGTCCGCGCATCGAATCGCGCCTGGGCTTCCGCGTGGCGGGCAAGCTGGTGCGCCGCGCGGTGGAGCTGGGGCAAACCGTGAAGGCCGGCCAGGTGCTGGCCCAACTGGACCCGCAGGATTACAAGCTGGCCGCCGAAGCCGCGCGCGCCCAGGTGGCCGCTGCCGCCACCAACCGCGACTTGGCCGCGGCTGACTTCAAGCGCTTCAAGGAGCTGCGCGACCAGAACTTCATCAGCGGTGCCGAACTGGAACGCCGCGAAACAACGCTCAAGGCCGCCCAGGCCCAGCTCGACCAGGCCCAGGCCCAGCTCAACAGCCAAGGCAACCAGGCGTCCTACACCACGCTGGTGGCGGACATGTCGGGCGTGGTGACGGCCATCAACGCCGAACCCGGCCAGGTGGTGAGCGCTGGCGCCCCGGTGGTGCAGATTGCGCAAGATGGCCCGCGTGACGTGGTGTTTGCCGTGCCCGAAGACAAGGTGGCGCTGATCAAGGCCGGTTCTTCTGTGGATGTGCGCGTCTGGGCGAGCAAGACGACGGTGAAGGGCCTAGTGCGCGAAGTGGCCGCCAGTGCCGACCCGGTGACCCGCACCTTCACGGTGAAGGTGGCGCTGGACACCAAGGACGCACTGCCCCTGGGTACCACGGTGTCGGTGGTGCCGCAGGCGTTTGACCGCAGCGGTGTGCAGGTCATCAAGCTGCCGACCAGCGCATTGGTGCAAAGTGGCAAGGCGACTGCCGTGTGGGTGCTGGATACCGGCAGCATGACGGTCAAACTGCAAACCATCGCCGTGGCCACGGCCGATGGCAACGAGGTGGTGGTGGCCGGTGGACTGACGCCCGGTGCGCAGGTGGTGACGGCGGGTGTGCATGTGCTGTCGCCCGGCCAGAAGGTCACCATCTACAAGGAGAAAACAGCGCAAGCCCCCGTCAATCCTGCGCAAACAGCTCCTGATACTGTAGCGCCTGCGGCGGCCCCGGCTGCCAGCGAAACCGCTGCAAAGTGAGGCGCGCATGAACCTCGACGAACCAAAAAAGGGTTTTAACCTTTCCAAGTGGGCGCTGGACCATGTGGCGCTCACGCGCTACCTGATGATCGTGCTGCTGCTGCTGGGGGTGGCTTCCTACTTCCAGCTCGGGCAGGACGAAGACCCGCCTTTCACCTTCCGCGCTATGGTGGTGCGCACCTACTGGCCTGGCGCCACGGCACAGCAGGTGGCTGAGCAGGTCACCGACAAGATCGAACGCTCGCTGCAGGAAGTTCCTTACGCCGACAAGATCCGCAGCTACTCCAAACCCGGTGAGTCGCAGATCATTTTCCAGATCAAGGACTCCAGCAAACCATCGGACGTGCCCAACGTTTGGTACACGGTGCGCAAGAAGGTGGGCGACATCCGCGGCACCTTGCCCGGTGGTGTGGTCGGCCCGTTCTTCAATGATGACTTCGGTGACGTATATGGCGTGATCTACGCGCTGGAGTCGGACGGCTTCAACTACGCCGAGCTCAAGAGTTTCTCGGACGACGTGCGCCAGCGCCTGCTGCGCGTGCCCGATGTGGCCAAGGTGGAGTTGTTCGGTGCGCAGGACGAGAAGCTGTACATCGAAATCTCGCAAAAACGCCTGGCCCAGCTCGGACTGGACCTGAACCAGGTGCTGGCCCAGCTCGGCCAACAAAACGCGGTGGAATCGGCCGGTGCCGTGCAAACCCCGCTGGACGTGGTGCAGGTGCGCGTGGGCGGCCAGTTCAACCGCGTGGAAGAGCTCGAAGCCATGCCCATTCGCGGCGCATCCGGCAACCAGCTGCGCCTGAAAGACATTGCCACCATCGCCAAAGGCTATGTGGACCCGCCCTCGGTGAAGGTGCACCACCAGGGCAAGGAAGTCATTGCGTTGGGCGTCTCCATGACCAAGGGCGGAGACATCATTGCGCTGGGCCATTCGCTGGAATCGGTCTTCAAGGGGATCGAGAAAGACCTGCCCGCCGGTATCAAGCTGGTGCAGTTGCAGGACCAGCCCAAGTCGGTGTCCAGCTCGGTCAATGAGTTCGTGCGCGTGCTGATCGAGGCCGTGGTCATTGTGCTGGCCGTGAGCTTCATCTCGCTGGGCCTGCACAAGCGCCCGGGTAACAACCCGCTGTGGAAGCGCTGGTTTCTGGACATCCGCCCCGGTCTGGTGGTGGGTATCACGATTCCGCTGGTGCTGGCCGTGACCTTCCTGGGCATGTTTTATTGGGGCATTGGCCTGCACAAGATTTCGCTGGGCTCGCTCATCATCGCGCTGGGTCTGCTGGTGGACGACGCCATCATTGCGGTGGAAATGATGGTGCGCAAGATGGAGGAGGGCTACGACAAGGTGCGTGCCGCTACCTTTGCCTACGAAGTTACCGCCATGCCCATGCTGACGGGTACCTTGATTACTGCCGTGGGCTTTTTGCCCATCGGCCTGGCCAAGTCCACCACGGGCGAGTACACCTTCGCCATCTTCGCGGTGACGGTGCTGGCGCTGATCTTGAGCTGGTTTGTGTCGGTGTACTTTGTTCCCTACCTGGGCACTCTGCTGCTCAAGGAGCACAAGCACCATGCGGGTGAGGAGTCCGTGCACGCCGAGCACTTCGACACGCCGTTCTACAACATCTTCCGCAAGACAGTGAACTGGTGTGTGCAGCATCGCTGGCTGACCATTGGTGCGACCATTCTGGTGTTCGCGTTGGGTATCGTCGGCATGGGCAAGGTGCAGCAGCAGTTCTTCCCTGATTCCAGCCGCCCCGAGGTGCTGGTGGATATCTGGTTCCCTGAAGGCACTTCTTTCGCGGCCAACCTGGAAGTCACCCAGCGCGTCGAGAAGCGCCTGATGGCGGAAGAGGGTGTGAACACCGTGAGTACCTGGATTGGTTCGGGCGTGCCGCGCTTCTATTTGCCGTTGGACCAGGTGTTCCCGCAGACCAACGTATCGCAGTTCATCATCATCCCCAAGGATTTGAAGGTGCGCGAATCGCTGCGCGTGAAGCTGCCGGCCCTGCTGGCCAGTGAGTTCCCAGAAGTGCGTGGTCGCGTGAAGCTGCTGCCCAATGGCCCGCCCGTGCCGTACCCCGTGCAGTTCCGTGTGGTCGGCCCGGATCCGATTGCACTGCGTGAGCGCGCCGACGAGGTCAAGGCGGTGATGCGCGCCAGCCCCAACACACGCGGCGTGAATGACAACTGGAACGAGTCGGTCAAGGTGCTGCGTCTGGAAGTGGACCAGGCCAAGGCCCGTGCCCTGGGCGTGACCAGCCAGTCCATCGCCCAAGCGTCCAAGACGGTGCTGGCTGGTACTACCGTGGGCCAGTACCGCGAGGGCGACAAGCTCATCGACATCGTGCTGCGCCAGCCGCTGGATGAGCGCAATGCCATCACCGACATTGCCAATGCCTACCTGCCCACGGCCAGCGGCAAGTCGATCCCGCTCACGCAGATCGCCAAGCCCGTATTCACATGGGAGCCTGGTGTGATGTGGCGCGAAAACCGCGACTACGCCATCACCGTGCAGGGCGACATTGTGGAAGGCCTGCAAGGCGCCACCGTGACCGCCGAACTGCTGCCCAAGCTCAAGGAGCTGGAGGCGCAGTGGCAGAAGAACGGCCAGCACGGCTATGCCATCCAGGTTGCCGGTGCGGTGGAAGAAAGCTCCAAGGGCTCGGCCTCCATCGTGGCGGGTGTGCCCGTCATGCTGTTCCTGACCTTCACGCTGCTGATGCTGCAACTGCAAAGCTTCAGTCGCGCCTTGCTGGTGTTCATCACCGGACCCTTGGGGATTGCCGGTGTGGCGGGGGCGCTGATCCTGCTGGGCCGTCCGTTCGGCTTTGTGGCCTTGTTGGGTGTGATTGCGCTCATGGGCATGATCCAGCGCAACTCAGTGATCCTGATCGACCAGATCGAGCAGGACCGTGCCAACGGCATTCCCGCCTGGGACGCGATCGTGGAGTCTGCTGTGCGCCGTCTGCGCCCCATCGTGTTGACGGCCGCCGCTGCCGTGCTGGCCATGATCCCGCTCTCGCGCTCGGTGTTTTGGGGCCCTATGGCCGTAGCCATCATGGGCGGGTTGATCGTCGCCACCGTGCTGACATTGCTGGCCTTGCCGGCGATGTACGCCGCTTGGTTCCGGGTCAAGAAGGAGCCGGTTGCAGCGGCTTGAAGAAAGACGGTCTTTCTGCAGGTTAAAATAGCAGGTTGACCGATTTCGAATGGGTGGTCAGGGTCTCCCGGGCTTGGTGCCTGCAGGGACTTCCGGCCACCCATTGTTGTTTTTTGCGCGGGTGGCGAAATTGGTAGACGCACCAGGTTTAGGTCCTGACGCCAGCAATGGTGTGGGGGTTCGAGTCCCCCCCCGCGCACCAACCACAATGGCATCCACGGGATGCTGCAGGTGAAAGTCCTGCCAAATCACCTATTTAGGAGCTAAGCATGTCCGTTACCGTAGAAACTCTGGAAAAGCTGGAGCGCAAGATCACTCTGACCCTGCCCGTGGGCGTGATCCAGACTGAAGTGGACAGCCGTCTGCGCAAGCTGGCCCGCACCGTGAAGATGGACGGTTTCCGTCCCGGCAAGGTGCCCATGAATGTGGTGGCCCAGCGTTATGGCTACTCGGTGCACTATGAAGTCATGAACGACAAGGTGGGCGAGGCTTTCTCGCAAGCCGCCAACGAAGCCAAGCTGCGCGTGGCTGGCCAACCCAAGATCACCGAAGCCGAGAAGGCTCCCGAAGGCCAGGTGGCTTTTGACGCCGTGTTCGAAGTGTTCCCCGAAGTCAAGATCGCTGACCTGACCACTGCCGAAGTCGAAAAGCTCAGCGCCGAAGTAACAGACGAAGCCATCGACAAGACCATCGAAATCCTGCGCAAGCAACGCCGCACCTTCGCTCAGCGCGCCCAAGGCACCGCTGCACAAGACACCGACCGCGTGACGGTGGACTTCGAAGGCAAGATCGACGGTGAAGCCTTTGCCGGCGGCAAGGCCGACGACTTCCAGTTCATCTTGGGCGACGGCCAGATGCTCAAGGAATTCGAAGACGCGACCCGCGGCATGAAGACCGGTGAAAGCAAGACTTTCCCCCTGGCGTTCCCCGCTGACTACCATGGCAAGGACGTGGCCGGCAAGACCGCCGACTTCCTGGTGACCCTGAAGAAGCTCGAAGCTGCCAACCTGCCCGCCGTGGACGGCGAACTGGCCAAGTCCCTGGGCATTGCCGAAGGCACCGTGGAAGCCCTGCGCGCCGACATCCGCAAGAACCTGGAGCGCGAAGTCAAGTTCCGCCTGCTGGCCAAGAACAAGCAAGCAGCCATGGATGCGCTCGTGGCCAAGGCCGAGCTCGACCTGCCCAAGTCCAGTGTGCAAGCCGAACTCGACCGCATGGTCGAAGGTGCCCGTGCCGATCTGAAGCAACGCGGCATCAAGGACGCCGACAAGGCGCCTATCCCCGATGACATCTTCCGTCCCCAAGCCGAGCGCCGTGTGCGCCTGGGTCTAGTGGTGGCCGAGCTGGTGCGCGCCAATGACTTGGCCGCCAAGCCCGAGCAGATCAAGGCCCACGTGGATGAGCTGGCTGCCAGCTATGAGAAGCCCGCCGACGTGGTCCGATGGTACTTCAGCGACAACCGTCGCATGGCTGAAGTCGAAGCCATCGTGATCGAAAACAATGTGACCGAGTTCGTGCTGTCCAAGGCCAAGGTCACTGCCAAGGCAGTCTCTTTCGACGAGCTGATGGGCCAGAACTGATAAGCGTGTGAACCGGCGTGCTTGCACGCTGACACAGAAATGGGGCTTGCGCGGGACTTGCAGTCTGGCGGTCAAGCCCCATTTGTTTGGAGGCTATCGTTTTTCGGTACAGTTACACCATTCAATTTGGAGAGCTTATGAACGTGAAATATGGAATGTCCGGTGCGATGGAGACACAGGCTTTGGGCATGGTCCCCATGGTCATCGAGCAGTCGGGTCGTGGTGAGCGCTCCTACGACATTTATTCACGTCTGCTCAAGGAGCGCGTGATCTTCCTGGTGGGCCCGGTCAACGACCAGACTGCCAACCTCGTGGTGGCCCAGTTGCTGTTCCTGGAGAGCGAGAACCCCGACAAGGACATCTCCTTCTACATCAATTCCCCCGGCGGTTCGGTGAGCGCTGGCATGGCGATCTACGACACCATGAACTTCATCAAGCCCGATGTGTCCACCCTGTGCACCGGCATGGCCGCCAGCATGGGCGCCTTCCTGCTGGCCGCAGGTGCCAAGGGCAAGCGCTTCTCGCTGCCCAACTCCAAGGTCATGATTCACCAGCCTCTTGGCGGCACCCAGGGCCAGGCCACAGAGATCGAGATTCATGCCCGCGAAATCCTCAAGACCCGCGAGCAGCTGAACAAGATCCTCGCCGAGCGCACCGGCCAGCCGCTGGAAAAAATCGAGCGCGATACCGAGCGTGACTACTACCTGTCTGCCGACGAAGCCAAGGAATACGGCCTCGTGGACCAGGTGATCGCCAAGCGCCCCTGACTGACCGGCTTTTGAGCCGTCCAACGGTGCCTTTCTGCCCGGAAGGCACCGTTTTTATTTGGTTATCATTGCTTAACTTAGCGAAAAAGGCAGACCTCACATGGCCGAGAAAAAAGGCGCAACCGGCGAAAAAACCTTGTATTGCTCTTTCTGCGGCAAGAGCCAGCACGAGGTCAAAAAGCTGATTGCCGGACCTTCGGTGTTTGTGTGCGATGAATGCATCGAACTCTGCAACGAAATCATCCGTGACGAATTGCCGGCGACCACCGAAGGCAAAGACGCACGCAGCGAATTGCCCACGCCCGCCGACATCAAGTCGAATCTCGACAATTACGTGATCGGGCAGGAGCCGGCCAAGCGCACGCTGGCCGTGGCGGTGTACAACCACTACAAGCGTCTCAAACACAAGGAAAAGGCCAAGAAAGACGACGTCGAGCTGGCCAAGAGCAACATCTTGCTGATTGGCCCCACGGGTTCTGGCAAAACGCTGCTGGCGCAGACGCTCGCGCGGATGCTGGACGTACCCTTTGTGATGGCCGATGCCACCACGCTGACCGAAGCCGGTTACGTGGGCGAGGACGTGGAAAACATCGTTCTCAAGTTGCTGCAAAGCTGCAACTACGATGTGGAACGCGCCCAGCGCGGCATTGTCTATATCGACGAAATCGACAAGATATCCCGCAAGTCCGACAACCCCTCCATCACGCGTGACGTGTCGGGCGAGGGCGTGCAACAGGCCCTGCTCAAGCTCATCGAAGGCACCATGGCCAGCGTTCCGCCCCAAGGCGGACGCAAGCACCCCAACCAAGACTTTGTGCAGATCGATACCACCAACATCCTGTTCATCTGCGGCGGTGCGTTCGCGGGCTTGGAGAAGGTGATTGAGAGCCGCACCGAGGCCTCCGGCATTGGTTTCGGCGCAGCCGTGAAGAGTAAGCAGCAGCGTGCCCTGACTGAGGTGTTCAAGGAAGTCGAGCCGGAAGACCTGATCAAGTTTGGTCTGATCCCCGAACTGGTGGGCCGCATGCCCGTGGTGGCGACCTTGGCCGAATTGACCGAGGACGCGCTGGTGCAGATCCTGACCGAGCCCAAGAACGCTCTGGTCAAGCAATACGCCAAGCTGCTGGCCATGGAAGGCGCCGAGCTGGAAATCCGCCCCGCCGCGCTCAAGGCAATTGCCCGCCGTGCGCTGGTGCGCAAGACCGGTGCACGTGGCCTGCGCTCGATTCTGGAGCAGTCGCTCATCGACACCATGTACGAGCTGCCTACTGCTGCGAATGTCGAAAAGGTGGTGGTGGACGAATCCACCATCGAAGAGAACAAGCCGCCCCTGCTGGTATACCGCGAATCGGCCAAGAAGGCCTGACGCTATTCCACCCAAGGGCCGATAAACACGGCTTTTGGGCGAGTACACCTGATACTGCGGGTGACTCTGCCAACCATAATGTGAGTGCGCTTGAAATTCAGGCAACCCGGTCCATATTCAACAGGTAACGAAAAGGTTCCCCATGTCTGGCCACACACCCCTGCCTGCTACCCCCCTTGATCTGCCACTGCTGCCGCTGCGCGATGTGGTGGTCTTCCCCCACATGGTGATCCCGCTGTTTGTGGGCCGCCCCAAGAGCATCAAGGCACTGGAGGCCGCGATGGAGGCCGACCGCCGCATCATGCTGGTGGCCCAGAAGGCCGCCGCCAAGGACGACCCCGTGGTCTCCGACATGTTCGACGTGGGTTGTGTCTCCACCATTCTGCAGATGCTCAAACTGCCCGACGGCACGGTCAAGGTGCTCGTCGAAGGTCATCAGCGTGCCGCGGTTAACGAAATCGTGGAGGGCGAGCAGCATTTCACTGCCAATGTGACACCCATCGCCGTGCCCGAGGAAAACACCGAGCAGGCGCGTAAGGCGGCCAGCGAAGTGGAAGCCTTGCGCCGTGCAGTGATGCAGCAGTTTGACCAGTACGTCAAACTCAACAAGAAGATCCCTCCCGAGATACTCACTTCCATATCCAGCATTGACGATGCCGGCCGCCTGGCCGACACGATTGCGGCGCACCTGCCGCTCAAGCTGGATAGCAAGCAGGCCGTGTTGAGCCTGCCCCAGGTCAAGGACCGGCTGGAAAACCTCTTCGAGCAGATCGAGCGCGAGGTCGACATCCTCAATGTGGACAAGAAGATCCGTGGCCGCGTGAAGCGCCAAATGGAGAAGAACCAGCGCGACTTCTACCTCAACGAGCAGGTCAAGGCCATTCAGAAGGAGCTGGGTGAGGGCGAAGACGGCGCCGACATTGAAGAGATCGAAAAGAAGATCAAGGCCGCCAAGATGCCCAAGGAGGCCTTGAAGAAGGCCGAGGCCGAGCTCAAGAAGCTCAAGCTGATGTCGCCCATGTCGGCCGAGGCTACCGTGGTGCGCAACTACATCGAGGTGCTGACCGGTCTGCCCTGGACTGCAAAGACCAAGATCAAGCACAACCTCATGAACGCCGAGAACGTGCTTAACCAGGACCACTACGGCCTGGACAAGGTCAAGGACCGCATCCTGGAATACCTTGCGGTGCAGCAGCGCGTGGACAAGGTCAAGGCGCCCATCTTGTGCCTGGTCGGCCCTCCTGGCGTGGGCAAGACTTCGCTGGGGCAATCCATCGCCAAGGCCACCGGGCGCAAGTATGTGCGCATGGCCTTGGGTGGCATGCGTGACGAGGCCGAAATCCGCGGCCACCGCCGTACCTATATCGGCGCCATGCCGGGCAAGGTGCTGCAAAGCCTCTCCAAGGTTGGTACGCGCAATCCGCTGTTCCTGCTCGACGAAATCGACAAGCTCGGCACAGACTTCCGTGGCGATCCCAGCAGCGCGCTACTGGAAGTGCTGGACCCCGAACAGAACAACAAGTTCGGCGACCACTATGTTGAAGTCGACTACGACCTCAGCGATGTGATGTTCGTGGCGACCAGCAACTCCATGAACATTCCGCCGGCACTGCTGGACCGCATGGAGGTGATTCGTCTCTCGGGTTACACCGAAGACGAAAAGACGAATATCGCCATCACTTACCTCCTGCCCAAGCAGATGAAGAACAATGGCGTCAAAGACAGCGAGCTGCTGGTGACTGAGGCCGCCGTGCGCGACATCGTGCGTTACTACACCCGCGAAGCCGGCGTGCGCTCACTGGAGCGTGAGCTCTCCAAGGTCTGCCGCAAGGTAGTCAAGGGCCTGCTGCTCAAGAAGCTGCAGGGTCAGGTGCAGGTCACCGTGGACAACCTCAATGACTTCCTGGGCGTGCGCAAGTACACCTATGGCCGCGCCGAAGAGCAGAACCAAGTGGGCCAGGTGGTTGGCTTGGCATGGACCGAGGTGGGCGGTGATCTGCTGACCATCGAAGCCGCGCTCACACCGGGCAAGGGCATCATCACGCGCACCGGTTCGCTGGGCGATGTGATGAAGGAATCGGTAGAGGCCGCACGCACCGTGGTGCGCAGTCGTTCGCGCCGCCTGGGTATCAAGGATGAGGTGTTCGAGAAGAAGGACATCCACATCCACGTGCCCGATGGCGCCACGCCCAAAGACGGCCCTAGCGCCGGTGCCGCGATGGCCACGGCCTTTGTATCCGCATTGACGGGTATCGCCGTGCGCGGTGACGTCGCCATGACGGGTGAAATCACCCTGCGCGGCGAGATCACAGAGATTGGCGGGCTCAAGGAAAAGTTGCTGGCTGCCCTGCGTGGCGGCATCAAGACCGTACTGATTCCCGAGCAGAATGCCAAGGACCTACAAGACATTCCGGAGAACGTAAAGAACGGTCTGGAAATTGTGCCGGTGCGTTGGATCGACCAGGTGCTGGAACTGGCGCTGGAGTCCCAGCCCGTGGCCCTGCCTGAGGACGATGCTGCAGCTCCCGCCGCTGGCGTGGCGACTCCCGTGACCGATGTGGTTTTGAGCGAGTCCGTGAAACACTGATAAAAAAGTGGCGGTGTTTGCAAGGGGCGCAAAAAGTACGCTATAATTTGAGGCTTAGAATGCGGGAATAGCTCAGTTGGTAGAGCGCAACCTTGCCAAGGTTGAGGTCGAGAGTTCGAGACTCTTTTCCCGCTCCAATTCCAAAAAAGGGAAGCAGCAGCTTCCCTTTTTTATTCGGTTGCGTTCACAGCTTCTGTGATGTGCCGAATTCCGGATAGGGCGCGGTAGCAAAGCGGTTATGCCCCGGATTGCAAATCCGGTTAGTCCGGTTCGACTCCGGACCGCGCCTCCAGATGCGTCTGGTCGCAAACGCCTCGTCGGCCTCGGTTGGCGGGGCGTTTTTGTTTGACAATATGCCCACGTGCCTGAGTGGTGAAATAGGTAGACACATCGGACTTAAAATCCGCCGCTTCGTGAATAACGGGCGTACCGGTTCGATTCCGGTCTCAGGCACCAACCACCTACTGCTATGTCGAACTACAACGCCCCTTTCGAAATCCATGTGCATGGCCAGGTGCTGTTGCGTGCCAATGTCACGTTTGCCCAGCTGCAGGACGCGCTCAAGCCCATGTGGAAGTACGCGGGAGCGCGTTCGCTGACCGATGGTGCCAAGAGCAGCTATGAGGACGAGCCCGGCATCCAGCTCGAGGCCAATGAGCATTTGCTGCAGATGTGCTGGACGGTGGCTGGAGACGACGACTTCCGCCAGACACTGGACGAGGTCTGCATGAACCTCAATGAATTGGCCGACGCAGGTGCCGCCATCGAGGTGACCTTCTACGACTCCGAGTTCGACGAGGAAGAGGCGGCGCCGGGTAGCACTTCGCGTGATGACTTTGTGGTGCTGTTTGTCGGGCCCAACCCCGCTTCCATCATGCAAGTTCAGCGCGATTTGCTGGTGCAGGACGTGATCAATCTTATGGAGCGCCACTTTGATGGCTCCGAACTTGGCGGCGTGGTGGCCGAGGTGGACAAGCTGTTTACCCAACGCTTTGATGCTTTGGTCAGCTCGCTGGAAATTGGCAAACCACCGCGCGGATCGGGCGGCGGTTTTGGCAGCGGTCATGGTGGTGGGCGCAAGCCACGCCATTTGCATTGAGCCGCTAAATTTCTTGGGTTCGGGGCATGGGCGCCCTTATACTGAAATCTCGTCGTTGTCCGTATTGCAGGGGCGTTGGAGCCTGTGTCGTAGCGTGTAGCCCATAACCCATCCATGCTCAAGAAAATCAGCGTTAGCCAGTTGGTCGTGGGCATGCACCTCAAGGAATTTTGTGGTTCCTGGATGGAGCACCCGTTTTGGCGGTCCGGCTTCGTGATCACGGACCCCAAGGACATCAAGACGATTCTGGCGAGCAGCATCAAGGAAGTCTGGATCGACAGCTCCAAGGGGCTGGATGTCGCCGCAGGGCAAACGGCCGTCACCGAATCTGAATCCGAAGAACAGGTGGAAGAAGAGCTGCGCCAGGCCGTATCGGCCCAGCGCGAGGTGGCTCCGGTATCCATTGATGTGGAGCTGCAGCGCGCGGCCAAGATCTGCTACCAGTCCAAGCAGGCTGTCATGTCCATGTTCCAGGAAGCGCGCATGGGCAAGGCCGTGGACGCGGGCAATGCCCGGCAGATGGTGGAAGAGATCACCGATTCGGTGACACGCAATCCTGGTGCCCTGATCAGTCTGGCCCGGCTCAAGACGGCCGACGACTACACCTATATGCACTCCGTGGCCGTGTGCGCCATGATGGTGGCGCTGGCCAAGCAGTTGGGTTTGGAGGAGGCGCAGACCCGTTCGGCGGGATTGGCTGGCCTGATGCACGACTTGGGCAAGGCTGCCATGCCCATGGACGTACTCAACAAACCCGGCAAACTGACGGATGCAGAGTTTGCCATTATCAAGACCCACCCTGAACGCGGCTACGACATACTCAAGGAGAGCAAGGGTGTGGACCCCATGGTGTTGGATGTCTGTTTGCACCACCATGAGAAGACCGATGGATCGGGTTACCCCAAAGGTCTGAAGGCGGATGAAATCAGCCTGTTTGCCAAGATGGGAGCGGTATGCGACGTGTACGACGCCATCACCTCCAACCGGCCCTACAAGACGGGCTGGGACCCGGCCGAATCGCTGCGCAAGATGGCGGAGTGGGCCAACGGCCACTTTGAGGGCAAGGTGTTTCAGGCCTTTGTGAAGAGCCTTGGGATTTATCCGATTGGCTCGCTGGTACGGCTGAGTTCTGGCCGTCTGGGTGTGGTGGTAGAGCAGACCAGCAAGTCGCTGACCACGCCGCGAGTGAAGGTGTTTTTCTCGACCAAATCCAACTTGCGCATCCGACCTGAGGTGGTGGACCTGTCCAAGCCCAGCGAGAACGACAAGATCGCCAGCCGCGAAGACCCGGCTAAGTGGCGCATCGCCGACCTCAATGAATTGTGGTCTGGCCTGCCCAATGCGCCTTGGTAGTCGATCTTCGATGAAATAGGCCTCTTGCCCCCATGGATAGTGCGCAAGCAGCTATCAAAAAAAGAGCGGTAGTTCCTTCGGAATACCGCTCTTTGTGCTTCAGCAGCCGCGTGTGATGGGCATATCCACGGGCTTGGGGTTGAGTGCGTACTTGCCCAGCTCCAGTTTGGCGATGGCGTTGCGGTGTACCTCATCGGGGCCGTCGGCAAATCGCAAGGTGCGTGCGCAGGTGTAGCTGTAGGCGAGCGGGAAGTCGTCGCACATGCCGCCGCCGCCATGCACCTGGATGGCCCAGTCGATGACTTCGCAAGCCATGGAGGGGGCGACCACCTTGATCATCGCGATCTCGTTTTTGGCGAACTTGTTGCCCGCCACATCCATCATCCAGGCAGCCTTGAGCGTGAGCAGGCGCGCCATGTCGATCTTGCAGCGTGCCTCGGCGATGCGTTCCTGCGTCACCGTCTGCGCGGCAATCGGTTTGCCAAACGCAATGCGGCTGGAGGCGCGCTTGCACATGAGTTCCAGTGCACGCTCGGCCAGACCGATGAGGCGCATGCAGTGGTGGATGCGCCCAGGCCCCAAGCGGCCCTGAGCGATCTCGAAGCCGCGGCCTTCGCCGAGCAGGATGTTGCCCACGGGCACGCGCACGTTCTCAAACCGCATTTCCATGTGGCCGTGGGGTGCGTCGTCGTAGCCAAACACGGTGAGCGGGCGCACCACGGTGATGCCCTTGGTGTCGGCAGGCACCAGCACCATGCTCTGCTGGGAGTGGCGGGGCGCTTCGGGATCGGTTTTACCCATGGTGATGTAGACCGCGCAGCGTGGGTCGCCGGCGCCGGAAATCCACCACTTGCTGCCGTTGATCACGTACTCGTCGCCCTGGCGCTCAATGCGGGTGGCAATGTTGGTGGCATCGCTGGAGGCCACATCGGGCTCGGTCATGGCAAAGGCCGAGCGGATCTTGCCTTCGAGCAGGGGCTTGAGCCAGCGCTCCTTGTTCTCCTCGGAGCCATAGCGTGCGATGGTTTCCATATTGCCGGTGTCGGGCGCAGAGCAGTTGAACACCTCGCTGGACCACATGACGCGGCCCATGATTTCGGCCAAGGGCGCGTACTCCTGGTTGGTCAGGCCCGCGCCGTGGTAGCCCGAGGCTTCGGCGCTGTCCACCGGCAGGAATAGGTTCCACAGCCCGGCCGCCTGGGCTTTGGGCTTGAGGTCTTCAATCGTCCTGAGCGGTGTCCAGCGCTTGCCTGCGGCCGTGTTGGCGGCGATCTCGGCGTGGTAAGCCGCCTCGGCCGGGTAAATGTGCTCATCCATGAACTTTTGCAGACGGGCCTGCAGGTCCTTGGTCTTGGGGGAGTAGTCGAAATCCATGGAGTCTCCGGGGAAAGGGGCGTGTCGTGGCGTGTGGGGCAGGGTGACTCAGGCCTTGCGGGCGAATTTCCAGGCCAGCTGGGCGAGAGGGCGGGCACCAGCGGCGGAGCTCACGGCCTGGGCGCTGGAGGCCGTGCCAGCTTCCACGCGCTTGGCAATGCCCTGCAGGATGGCCGCAATACGGAACATGTTGTAGGCCATGTAGAAATTCCAGTCGGCCTTGAGTTGCGCGGGTGTGGCCAGGCCGGTGCGCTCGCAGTACAGGCCGATGTACTCGTCTTCCGAGGGAATGCCCAACGCGGGCAGGTCCAGCCCGCCAATGCCGCGGAAGGCGCCGGGCGGGATATGCCAGGCCATGCAGTGGTAGCTGAAGTCGGCCAGGGGGTGGCCCAGGGTGGACAGCTCCCAGTCCAGCACACCGATGACGCGTGGCTCGTCGGGGTGGAACATGAGGTTGTCGAGCCGGAAGTCACCATGCACGATGCTCACCAGGCTATCGTCGCGCGCCATGGCCGGAATGTTCTGCGGCAGCCACTCCATGAGTTGGTCCATTTCTGGGATGGGCTGGGTAATGGAGGCTTGGTATTGTTTACTCCAGCGGCCGATCTGTCGCTCGAAGTAGTTGCCCGGCTTGCCATAGCTTGCCAAGCCGCGTTCTGCAAACTTCACCGAGTGCAGCGCAGCAATCACGCGGTTCATTTCCTGGTACATGGTGCCGCGCTGGGCGGGCGTCATGCCTGGCAGTGACTGGTCCCACAGCACGCGGCCCTGCACGAACTCCATGACGTAGAAGGCACGGCCAATGATCGACTCATCCTCACACAGGCAGTGCATGCGGGGTACGGGCACATCGGTGCCGTGCAGACCTTGCATCACCGCAAACTCGCGCTCAATGGCGTGCGCCGAAGGCAGCAGCTTGGCCACTGGCCCGGGTTTGGCGCGCATCACATAGCTTTTGCCCGGTGTGTTCAGCTTGTAGGTGGGGTTGGATTGCCCGCCCTTGAACATTTCGACCTCCAGCGGTCCGGCATAGCCGGGCAAGTTCGCCCGTAGCCAGGTATCCAGCGCGGCAATGTCAAAGGCGTGCTGGCCCGAGACGGAACGGGTACCCACAAAGTGGTCGAAATCGCTCATGCAGTGCAATCAGGATGAAAAGGAAAATCAGTCGTCTGCGTCAATGATGTGCATCAAAGCAGCGCGGTTGCGAACGACCAAACCACCGGGCTCGATGCGGATGGCATCCTCGCGCTCCATGGCCTTGAGTTCCTGGTTCACGCGTTGGCGCGAGGCGCCCAACAACTGCGCCAGCTCCTCCTGCGCCAGTTGCAGGCCGATGCGCACTTCGCTGGCATCGCTGAGCGAAGGCACGCCATAGCTGCGCACTAGGTGCAGCAATTGCTTGGCCAGGCGCGCGCGCAGGGGCAGGGTGTTGAGGTCTTCCACCAGTCCGTAGAGCTGGCGAATGCGGCGCGCATGCAGGCGAAGCATGGCTTCGTAGAGTTCCACATGGGTGGCCAGGATCTTGCGGAAGTCTGCTTTGGCTACGCAGAGGATGGTGCTGTCCCCATGCGCGTAGGCGTCGTGCGTGCGGCGGTCTCCATCGAAGATCGCCACGTCGCCAAACCAGATGCCCGGCTCCACATAGGTCAGCGTGATCTGCTTGCCCGAGATGGATGTGGAGCTCACCCGCACCGCGCCCTTGGCGCAGGCAATCCATTCCTCGGGCGGCTCGCCGCGCGCTGCGATCAGCTCGCCGTCCTTGTAACGTTTGACGTAGGCGCATCGAAGAATGTCGTGTTTGAGCGATGGGGAAAGGGTTGAAAACCAGCGCCCTGCATTGATTGCAGAACGTTCATCAATGGTAAGAATGGGTTCGTCCATGGCCTGTCTTTTGCGTGACTTGCGGAAGGGAAATCGAGCGCACATTGTCACCCCCGTGACCATAGAGACGCCCGGGGGTTGTCACCAGTGTGTCTGCCTGCGAGGCCATGCGCAAACGGCTGTTGGCCAGGTGCATCCGCGCGTTCACTGAATGGGCGGAATCTTCCGGTGCCGCGATGCTCCAAATAGCGCGCCTTGTTCCCTCGTACGATAGCTTTTGAGCGTGTTTGGGGTATGCGAGAATCAACAAAATCAATGAAGCCGGACTTTTCACTCAAACATTGCGCCCTCGCGGCGATGCTCCTGTGCGCGGCATTGGAGAGTAGTGCGCTCACATTGGGCCGTGCGCGTGGTGCAGCCCTGCTGGGGCAACCATTCCAGGTTACCGTGCCTGTGCAGCTGGCGCCGGACGAGGATGGCAGTGCGCTGTGCTTTGAGGCCGATGTGTTCTACGGTGACATCCGGCAGGAATCTTCCCGTGTATCCGTCAGCCCGGAGCTCAATGCCTCCGGTCAGCCCACCGCGGTGCGCATCGTGTCGCGCGTGCCGGTGGATGAGCCTGTGGTCTCCGTTTATGTCCGCACAGGTTGCGGTGTATCCACCTCGCGCCGTTATGTGATGCTGGCAGATTTGGCGTCCGAGGTCAGCCCGCCTGTACAAAGCGCAGTGCCCGGCCCGGCGACCCGCCCCCCAGCAGTCGCACCCGTGACGGTGCCTCCGCCAGCAGCCTCCACTGCGCCGGCTGCCAGTACTGGCAGTACTCCGGCCGCCACGGTAGCGAGCAAACCCGCGCGCAAGGCACCGGTACGCAGCGATGTGCCGGCGCCGGTACCCGTGGCCAAGGCGCAAGGCAGCAAGCCACGCCTGAAATTGACACCGCTGGATCTTTCGCAGGATTGGGAGCCGGCACTCAAGTCGTCTTCCGAACTGATTGCGCCACCCGTGGAAGATGTCCAGAAACGCCTGGCTGCCTCCGCGCTCTGGAAGAGCCTGAATCTGACGCCGGAAGAAGTCCTGCGCGATGCCGCCCGACTTCAGGGGCTGGAACAGAACGTCGGCAAGCTGAGTGAGCTGAGTGCACAGAACCAGCGCCAGATGCAGGCGTTGCTGGGCCGTCTGGAGAAGTCCGAGGCCGAGAAATATGCCAATCCGTTGATTTACGCATTGGCTGCAGCCCTGCTGGCATTGGCGGGTGGCATGTTGTGGTTTTGGCGCAAATTGCGCAATGCCGGAGATGCGCCTTGGTGGAGTGGCCAAGGTGACTCGGTGCATACGCCGATGGAGCGCGACACCAAGTCGGAGGCTCCTGCGTCAGGTGTTGCCCAACCGGATATGTCGGTTCCTGCTGCGGTACCTGCCGCGCAGCCTCTGCGGACCCAGGGCTTGGTGGTCCCCGTATCGGCACCACTGGCGGATGTGGACATTGACCTGCATCTGGATGACCTGGACCCGCCATCCCCCGTGGTGCCTGCTGCGCCTGCCCCTTCACTGGATCGGCCGTCTTCCCGCATGATGGGGCTGCGCGATTTTTCGCCCAGCATGTCCGGTTCGCTGCGCTCCATCAATACGCAGGAAGTGCTGGACGTGCGCCAGCAGGCCGAATTCTTCATGACCTTGGGTCAGTACGACGAGGCCATCTCTCTGCTGGAGCACAACATTGCGGACCACGAGGAATCCAATCCGCTGGTCTACCTGGACCTGCTCAAGGCGCTGCACACGCTGAGCCGCAAGGATGCGTTTGACCGTTACCGTGATGAGTTCAACGCGCTGTTTACCGGGCAGGTGCCTCCCTATGCGCAGTTCAATGAGTCCGGTCAGGGGTTGGAGGCATATCCCGAGCTGTGCTCGCACATCGCATCTGTCTGGCCCAGCAAGGCGGCGCTGGATTTCATCGAGAAGTGTTTGGTGCGCGAGCGGGATGCCGCTGCAGATGTGCGTTTCGATCTGGAGGCTTTCCGGGACCTGTTGCTGCTGCATGCGCTGGTGACGCGCCTATCGGGCGAGGTCAGCAGTGCCGTGGCACCGTTCAGCGCAGCCAAGCCAGCAGAGCCATTGGTGCCAGCTGCGGCTGAAACCGGCCCCGCGCCTGTGGAAGCTGCACTGCCTACGGTGGATTTGCCACCGGCCATGGACATTGATCTGGATTTGTCGGACTCTGCCCCTGCGCCCGCGCAGCCGCAGGACAACCTTATCGACTTTGATGCGTCCGGCCTGTCACTCACGCCGCCGCTGACACCGCCACGCCGTTAAGTCCCCGAGGCGCGGCGCCGCAATGCGCGGCTTGTTGCGCTCAGCGGCGAACCTGCAGGGCGCCGGGGTTGATGATGTTGGAGGGCGTGCCCTTGATGAAATTCACCACATTGTCAAAGGCAGCGCCGAAGTACATCTCGTAGCTGTCCTGCTCCACATAGCCGATATGGGGGGTGCATATGCAGTTCTCCAGTCGCAGCAGGGCGTGGCCTTGCAGGATGGGTTCGGTTTCAAACACGTCCACCGCGGCCATGCCCGGGCGGCCCCGGTTGAGGGCACCAATCAGGGCGTCAGTCTCCAAAAGCTCCGCCCGGGATGTATTTACCAGCAGTGCCGTGCTCTTCATGCAGGCCAGGTCGGCCGCAGTGACGATGCCACGGGTGCTTTCATTGAGGCGCAGATGCAGGGTCAGTACGTCGCTGCGGGAGAAGAAATCTTCACGGCTGTCGGCGGCCAGGAATCCATCCTGTTGGGCACGCTGGCGCGAAGCTTCACTACCCCAGATGACTACCTGCATGCCAAAGGCGCGCCCGTAGCCCGCCACCAGCTGGCCAATGCGTCCGTAGCCCCAGACACCCAGGGTCTTGTCGCGCAGCACGCTGCCGAGTCCGAAGTTGGAGGGCATGGAGCCCGCCTTGAGCCCCGATTGTTGCCAGGCGCCGTGTTTGAGGTTGCCAATGTACTGGGGCAGGCGGCGCATGGCAGCCATGATCAGGGCCCAGGTCAATTCGGCGGGGGCGATGGGGGAGCCCACGCCTTCTGCCACAGCGATACCGCGTTCCGTGCAGGCTTGCACATCGATGTGAGAACCGGCCCGGCCGGTTTGGGCGATCAGCTTGAGGCGGGGGAGTTTGTCGATGAGGGAGCGGGTGATCTGGGTGCGCTCGCGGATCAGGACGATGATGTCGGCATCCTTGAGCCGGATGGACAACTGGCCCAGGCCTTTGACTGTGTTGGTGTACACCTTGGCAGGGAAGGCATCCAGCTTGGCTGAGCATTGCAGCTTGCGAACGGCGTCCTGATAGTCATCCAGAATCACGATATTCATGCATGCCATTGTGCCTTGGGATGTGGCGCACGCTGCCGCCAAAAGGGCAAATTTGCCCCGCTGTTGTTACGCAGCTTCGCAGGCGGCCAGGCGGTCCAGTTCGGCGCAGACGTCGGCCATGCGGCCGGAGATGACCATGCGCCCCACGGCGGTGCGTGCTTGGCCACTTTCTACCACCCGCACGACGCGCAGCGGCTTGTTGTTCATGCATTTTTCGGTGCTGGCCCCCGTGGATAGTGCGCGAGAAGCTATCAATTGAGGAGCGCGGCAGCTGTTGTTGGGCGTAGCACCGGGGTGCAGGGCGGGTGACTTGCGGGCTTCCGGCCAGAGGGCGTGCACCCATTGGCGCAGGGGTGTCCAGAAGTCCGGTTTGATGGCGGCGGTGTGCATGGTCTTCGTCCTGGTGGGTTTACATCAACATGGTGTTACGAATCAGCCCTACGGCGAGGCCTTCAATTTCGAAAGGCTCGCCGGGCTCGACCACGATGGTCTGGTAGTCCGGGTTCTCGGGGTGCAGTTCGATGAGGTGCTTGTTGCGGCGGAAGCGCTTGACGGTGACTTCCTCCCCAAGGCGGGCCACGACGATCTGGCCGTTCTTGGCGTCCTTTGTGGCTTGCACGGCCAACAGGTCGCCGTCCATGATGCCGGCGTCGCGCATGGACATGCCGCGCACCTTGAGCAGGTAGTCGGGCTGGCGCTGGAACAGGCTGTTTTCCACGTAATAGGTCTGGTCCACATGCTCTTGGGCCAGGATGGGGGAGCCAGCGGCCACACGGCCAATGAGAGGGAGCGCGAGCTGGGCCAGGCCGGGAATGGGCAGGGCAAACTGCTTCATGCGCGACTCTTGCATGGAGCGCAGTACATCGCCCTTGAGGCGGATGCCGCGGGAGGTGCCGCTGACCAGCTCGATGACGCCCTTGCGGGCCAGGGCCTGCAGATGCTCTTCGGCGGCGTTGGCCGACTTGAAGCCCAGTTCACTGGCGATTTCGGCGCGCGTGGGCGGGGCGCCGGTGCGTGCGATAGCGCCTTGGATCAGGTCCAGAATCTGTTGTTGGCGGGCGGTGAGCTTGGGACTTTCGAGCATACTGACTCCTTCTGTGTGGGTCGGTGCTGGCTGTGTGTCTGTACACACTGTTTTCTCATCCAGTAACTGTATTTTTAAACAGTTTTGAAGAATTTGCAAGAAAGATGTGTTGGCATGCTTAAAAAAATAGTGGTGTTGGGAACCGGTGGCACGATTGCCGGCCAGTCGCGCCAGGCCGGAGACAACGTGGGCTATACAGCGGGGCAGGTGGCTGTGGCCGATCTGCTGCAGGCGATTCCCGGGCTGGATGCGCAGCTGGCAGAGCGCAGCCTGCAGACCGAGCAACTGGCGCAGATCGACAGCAAGGACATGTCGTTTGCAGTCTGGCGCAGCCTGGCGCAGCGTTGCGCCCAGCATCTGGCCGATGCGTCGGTGGATGCTGTGGTGGTGACCCACGGAACGGACACGCTGGAGGAAACGGCGTTTTTTCTGGAGCAGATGCTGGCGCCGGCGCAGTTGCACGGCAAGCCGCTGGTGCTGACCTGCGCGATGCGGCCGGCCTCGGCGCTGGTGCCGGATGGCCCGCAGAACCTGCTCGATGCCGTGGCTGTGGCTTGTAGCGGGACGGCAGGGGTGTGGGTGGTATGCGCCGGGTCCGTCCATGCTGCGCGCCATGTGCAGAAGGTCCATACCTACCGGGTCGATGCCTTTGATTCCGGCGACGTTGGCCCCATGGGCGTGGTCGAAGAAGGGCGGGTGCGCTGGTTTGCCACCTGGAAGCCCCAGCCCACGGGCCTGGCGCTACCTGCCCTGGCCCAGCTCAATACCGAACACTGGCCGCGTGTGGAAGTACTCATGAACTACGCAGGAGCGAGTGCCCATGCGGTGCGCGGCCTGTGCACACCTGTGCCCGAGTCGCCACTGCGCGGTCTGGTGGTGGCAGGGACCGGCAATGGCACCTTGCACACCGAGCTGGAGGCGGCTCTGCTGGAGGCGCAGGCGCAGGGCATTCGCGTGTTGCGTACCAGCCGCTGCGCGCGCGGTCAGCTGGTGCCGGGGCCGGCGCCGGCGGCGCTGGCTGCCGTGGGTCTGCCGCCTGTGAAGGCGCGCATTGCGCTCATGCTTTCCCTGCTGGCGTAAAAAAAGCCGCGTCAGCGGGCTTTTTTCATGGGGCAATCTGGGCGCTTACTTGGCCAGGGCCTCGAACACGCGCGCCGTGATGGCGTTGACATCGCCCATGCCGCTGATAGCGCGGTACTTGGGGGCGCTGGCGGGGTCCTTGGCGGCCCATTGGGAGTAGTACTCGACCAGGGGGCGGGTCTGGGCGCTGTACACGTCCAGGCGCTTCTTCACAGTTTCTTCCTTGTCGTCATCGCGCTGGATCAGGGGCTCGCCGGTCACGTCGTCCTTGCCTTCGACCTTGGGCGGGTTGAACTTGACGTGGTAGGTACGGCCTGACGCGGGGTGTGAGCGGCGGCCGCTCATGCGTTCGATGATGGCGTCAAAGGGCACGTCGATTTCGACCACATAGTCCAGTGCCACACCGGCCGCCTTCATGGCATCGGCCTGGGGGATGGTGCGGGGGAAGCCGTCAAACAGGAAACCCTTGGCGCAGTCGGGCTGATTGATACGTTCCTTGACGAGATTGATGATGAGGTCGTCGCTGACGAGACCGCCGGACTTCATGACTGCGTCGGCCTGCAGGCCCAGCGGTGTGCCGGCCTTCACGGCAGCGCGCAGCATGTCGCCGGTCGAAATCTGTGGGATTCCGTACTTTTGACAGATGAAGGTGGCTTGCGTGCCTTTGCCAGCGCCAGGTGCGCCCAACAGAATCAGTCTCATGGATAACCTCGGATAAAACAAAACCTTGGCGCGTTCGTGGCACCTTGCTGGTGCATTTTTTCTTGCGCGTACAGCCTTGGAGAATAGCACGGGCTGCCCCGCGCTTAACTTACAGCTTGGGGGCCATTCCCGCGAGGATGGCACGCACCCGTGCCAGGTCTTCGGGCGTGTCCACGCCGGGGCCGGGGGCATGCTCGCTCACATGCACTGCGATGCGGTGACCATGCCAAAGCGCGCGCAGCTGTTCCAGCGCCTCCAGCACTTCGATGGGGGCCTGCGGCAGGCGTGGAAATTCGCGCAGAAAGCCGACACGGTACGAGTAGATGCCGATGTGGCGCAGCGGTGCCGGGGAGGGCAGGCTGCTGATGCCATTGGCGAAACCATCGCGCCACCAGCTGATGGGCGCACGGCTGAAGTACAGGGCCAGGTGGTTGGCGTCGTGTACGACCTTGACCACATTGGGGCTGGCAAAGTCTGCCAGCTCGGTAATGTGGTGGGCGGCGGTACCCATGCTGGCCTCGGGGGTGGCCTGCAGAATGCTTGCCACGGCCTGCACCAGATCGGGGTCCATCAGCGGTTCGTCGCCCTGGACGTTGACGACGATCTCGTCGTCGGTCAGGCCGAGGATGTCGCAGGCCTCGGCCAGGCGGTCACTGCCGGAAGGGTGGTCTTGTCGCGTGAGGATGGCTTGCACGCCATGGGCAGCGCAGGCTTCCAGAATCGATTCGCTGTCTGCTGCGACAACCACCTGGCTGGCTTGCGGCACGCCTTCTCGCACACGCTGGGCCACACGCACCACCATGGGGATGCCGCCCAAGTCGGCCAAGGGCTTGTTGGGGAGACGGGTCGAGGCCAAGCGGGCAGGGATGAGGACGGTGAAACCCATGGTGCTCACTGGCCCAGTTCGGCGTCGCTCAGTTCGCGCGCTTCGTTTTCAAGCAGGATGGGGATGCCGTCGCGCACCGGGTAGGCCAGGCGGGCGCTGCGCGAGATGAGCTCCTGCGCGTCGCGGTTGTATTCCAGGGGGCCCTTGGTCACGGGGCAGACCAGCAGTTCAAGAAGTCGGGTGTCCATGGGAGGATGATACCGGGGCAGGTCGGTGGGCTTGGAGGGCGCGGTCCAGCGCGGCGTAGAACGCGGGGGGCGCTGTCTGCAGCAGGGGCACGGCGCGTGCCGTGGGGACATGCTGCCAGAGCTTGATCGCATCTTTTTCGGTGCAAATAACGGTGTAGCCCCCGTCGATAGTGCGCGACCAGCTATCAAAATCATAGTGATCCGGCAGCGCCAGGGTTTTCTGCAAAACGAGGCCGCTGGCCCGCAGCATGCTGAAAAAGGTTTCGGGTTGGGCAATGCCTGCCACCGCCATTACCGGCGGTGCACCGGGTGCTGTCAGGGCGCTGAGTGGTTGCGCATCACCGTCGATGCCCACGCTGTACGTGGCCAAACGGCGCTCGGCCAAGTAGCCGGGCAGCGCGCTGGCGCCGGTTTGCAGCAGCAAGGTGTTGCCGCGCTGGCCTGCCTGTACCAAGGGCTGCAAAGGCCAGGGCTCGCGCAGCGGGCCGGCGGGGAGCAGCCAGCCGTTGCCGGTGCCGCGGCCGTCCAGCACACAAATCTCTACATCACGGTACAGCGCGTAGTGCTGCAGGCCATCATCGCAGACGATCAGCTGGGTTTGCGGGTGGGCGGCCAGCAGGGCGCGCGCCGCTTCGGCACGTTTGCGTCCGACAAAGACGGGCACCCCGGTCTTGCGCTGCAACAGCAGGGGTTCATCACCCACCTCGGCAGGGCTGGAGTGTGATTCCACGGCCTGGCAGCCGTGCCCCTTGCGTCCGTAGCCGCGCGACACAATGCCGACCTGCCAGCCTCGGGCCTGCAGATGCGCCACCACGCCCAGCACGGTAGGCGTCTTGCCGGCGCCTCCAGCCACCACATTGCCCACCACCAGCACGGGCACGCCCACGCGCTCGCTGCGTAGCCACTGGCGGCGGTAGGCCAGGCGGCGCAATGCGAGCAGGGTTGCGTAAATCAGGGCGAGGGGAGTGAGAGCCCAAGCCAGTACGCCGCGGCCTGTCCAGGCCCGCAGCAAGGCCTGTTGCAGGCCTGCGACCATGGCTTATTTGCCGCCCGCCTGGGCGGAGGATTGGGTGGCGAAGGTGATCTGGTTGAGGCCGGCGCGGCGCGCGGCTTCCATGACGGTGACGACGGCCTGGTGCTTGGCACTCGCGTCGGCGCTGATGATGACCACGGTGTCCTTGCCGGCCTTGGCGTTCTCGGTCAGCGCCACGGCCAGGTTGTCGAGGTTGCGGCCCGCCACGGGGGTGTGGTTGATGCTGTAGGCGCCATCGGCGCTGACCGCGACGATCAGTTCCTTGGGGTAGTCGCGCTGGGCGTCGGTATCCGCCACGGGCAATTTGAGCTGCAGTTCGGTGAACTTGCTGTAGGTGGTCGACAGCATCAGGAAGATGAGCACGACCAGCAGCACGTCGATGAAGGGGATGAGGTTGATCTCGGGCTCTTCGTGGCGGCGGGGGCGGAAGTTCATGGTGTGGCGGCTCCTGCGTGCTCGGCTTACTTGCGCATCGCCTTGAGGTGGCGGCTCAGGTGCTCGGCGGCCAGTTCCAGCGTGAGCAGGTAGCCATCGACACGGGCACGGAAGTAGCGCCAGAAGATCAGCGAGGGAATTGCCACGATCAGGCCGAAGGCGGTGTTGTAGAGCGCAATCGAGATGCCGTGCGCCAGCTGGGCCGGGTTGCCGCCGGTGCTGCCGCCCGGGGCCTGGGAGCCGAAGATTTCAATCATGCCCACCACGGTGCCAAACAGGCCCATCAGCGGTGCGGCTGAGGCGATGGTGCCCAGGGCGCTGAGGTATTGCTCCAGCCGCTGGCTGACGCGGCGGCCCGCGCCCTCCATGGTGGCGCGCACATCGTCTTCGGAGATCTGCGGGTCGGCATTGACGGCACGCAGGCCGCTGGCAAGCACCTCGCCCAGGGCGGAGTTCTTTTCCAGCTGGCTCACCACGTCGGGCGCAGGCACGCTGGTGCGGGTGACGCTGAGCACTTCTTCAAGCAGACGGGGAGGCGCCACCTTGCTGGCCTTGAGGCTGATGAAACGTTCGATCACGATGGCCAATGCCAGGATGGAGCAGGCAATCAATGGCCAGATGGGCCAGCCCGCGGCTTGTATGATGGAAAACAAGAGTGATACCCCACGCAGATAAAAAGCTGGCCGATTATGGCGTACCCCGCCAAGCCCACTCTGCACAGAAATTGTGGATAACTGTGTGGGCAAGTGCCGCCCCGGCATGCTGCCAGCACGACAGCATGCGGGTGCCAACAGTTTGATGACAAATACAGCAGTGAAAAACCCAATCCATTCAATGACTTGCTACGCCGCTTGGTGCGCTGGCGCCGACCGGAGCATGGCGCGTGCCAGCGTTTGACAGCGAGTTGCCCGCGCGGCGGGTATGGCCCGTTTCGGCCCTATGCCGCGCGCTGGCCGATACGCTGGACGCGCGCTTCAACCCGGTACGCGTGAGCGGCGAGTTGGCCAGCTTCACGCGGGCCAGCAGCGGCCATTGCTACTTCACACTCAAGGACGCCCAGGCCCAGCTGCGCTGCGCCATGTTCAAGCGCGCGGCGTCGCTACTGGACTTCGCACCTCGTGAGGGCGAGCTGGTCGAGTTGACCGGGCGTCTGGATATCTACGGCCCGCGTGGCGACCTGCAGCTCATCGTGGAGAGCATGACGCGCCAGGGCCAGGGCAATCTGTTCGAGCAGTTCATGCGGCTCAAGGCTCAGCTCGAAGCCGAGGGCTTGTTCGATGCTGCGCGCAAGCGCCCCTTGCCCGCCGTGCCGCGCCGCATCGGCCTGGTCACCTCGCTGGGCGCCGCGGCCCTGCACGATGTGGTGACAGCGTTGCGCCGGCGAGCGCCGCACCTGGAGGTGGTGCTGGCGCCATCATTGGTGCAGGGGGAGGGCGCTGCAGCCCAACTGGTGCAGGCGCTCGATTCCCTCTATGACTACCACCATGCCCAGGGCCTGGATGCCATCCTGCTGGTGCGTGGTGGGGGCTCCATGGAGGACCTCTGGGCCTTCAATGACGAGCACTTGGCGCGCACCATCGTCGCCAGCCCGGTGCCTGTGCTCAGCGGGGTGGGGCACGAGACGGATTTCACGATTGCAGATTTTGTGGCCGATGTGCGTGCCCCTACCCCGACGGCGGCAGCCGAGATGGTGAGCCCGGCGACCGAGCAGTTGCTGGATCTGGTGGAGAGCCAGCAGGAGCGCTTGCAAACGATGCTGGGTCGCGTGCTGGACCGGCAGTCGCAGCGCCTCGACAGTGTGAGCGCGCGTCTGGGCCGGCCCTCATCCCTGGTGGCGCAGCGCATGGCGGGTCTGACCGGTTTGCAGCATCGCATGCAGCACGCCGTGCTCAGCGGCGTGCAATGGAAGCAGGCCGCTGTACAGCGCCAGCAGGAGCGCCTGCGGCCCAGCCTGCAGCGCGCGTTGCAGGCCCAGCAGACGCGCGTGGACCAGGCCGGTTTGCGGCTGGAGCTGCTCGATCCCCGCCTGGTTTTGCGCCGGGGCTATGCCTGGCTGACCGATGCGTCCGGACAGGCCGTCACGCAGGCTGCGTATCTGCAGCAGGGCCAGCGCTTGCGTGCAACCCTTGCTGACGGTGCGGTTGATGTCCTTGTAGACCAGACGCCCGCCAATTAGTTTCTACAATCGCCTTTTCTTGCTAACCAACCCAGAGGACTCCATGGAACATACCTTGCCCGCCCTGCCGTACGCGATCGATGCATTGGCCCCCGCCTACTCCAAAGAAACCTTGGAGTTCCACCATGGCAAGCACCACAACGCCTATGTGGTGAACCTGAACAACCTGCAAAAGGGCACCGAGTTCGAGAGCCTGACGCTGGAAGAAATCATCAAGAAGTCCAGCGGTGGCATCTACAACAACGCCGCCCAGATCTGGAACCACACCTTCTTCTGGAACAGCATGAAGCCCAACGGGGGCGGTGAACCCACCGGCGCGCTGGCCGACGCCATCAACGCCAAGTGGGGCAGCTTTGCCGCCTTCAAGGAAGCCTTTGTGAAGTCCGCCGTGGGCAACTTCGGTTCGGGCTGGACCTGGCTGGTGAAGAAGGCCGACGGCTCCGTAGACATCGTCAACACGGGCGCCGCCGGCACCCCCCTCACCACTGCCGACAAGGCCCTGCTGACCGTGGATGTGTGGGAACACGCCTATTACATCGACTACCGCAACCTGCGCCCCAAGTTTGTCGAGACCTTCCTGGACAAGCTGGCCAACTGGGACTTCGCTGCGCAAAACTTCGCCTGAGCGAAGCGGCAGCATCGCACTCTCCAAAAAGCCGACGGCATGCCGTCGGCTTTTTTTATGCCTGCAGCATGGGCGGGCTGAAAAATTTTTCACCAGAACAAGGTGAATTTTCGCATTATGAGAATGCGTTGCAAAAAAACGGATTTTGGTCAGAGCACTGAAAGCACAATGGCGCACTATCGGCGAACAAAGTCCGCAGGCGTGAAGACCTGCGGCGCCAACTAGGATTTTTTTGGAGACCTGAGATGAGTACGCAGCAACCCACCATCATCTACACCCTGACGGATGAGGCGCCCCGCCTGGCCACCGCCTCCTTCCTGCCCCTGATCCGCGCGTTTACCGCACCTGCCGGCATTGATGTGGCGGAGTCCGACATTTCCGTCGCGGCCCGCGTCCTGGGCGAGTTCCCCGAGTTCCTCAAGGAGGAACAACGCGTTCCCAACACCTTGGCCGAGCTGGGCAAGAAGACGCTGCAAGCGGATGCCAACATCATCAAGCTGCCCAATATCAGCGCATCGGTAGGTCAGCTGCAAGCCTGTATCAAGGAATTGCAAGGCAAGGGCTACGCACTGCCTGACTATCCCGAGTCTCCCCAGACGGAGGAAGAAAAATCCATCCGTGCCCGTTATGCCAAGTGCACTGGTAGTGCGGTCAACCCCGTCCTGCGCGAAGGCAATTCGGATCGTCGCGCACCCAAGGCCGTCAAGGAATACGCCCGCAAGAACCCCCACAGCATGGCCGAATGGAGCCAAGCGTCGCAGTCGCACGTGTCACACATGCACCATGGCGACTTCTATCACGGCGAAAAGTCCCTGACCCTGGACCGCGCCCGTGATGTGAAGATGGAGTTGATCACCAAGAGCGGCAAGACCATCCTGCTCAAGCCCAAGGTTTCTCTGCTGGATCGCGAAATCATCGACAGCATGTTCATGAGCAAGAAGGCCTTACTTGAGTTCTATGAGAAAGAAATCGAAGACGCGCGCAAGACGGGCGTGATGTTCTCGCTGCATGTCAAGGCCACCATGATGAAGGTCTCGCACCCCATCGTGTTCGGCCACTGCGTCAAGATCTTCTACAAGGACGCCTTTGAAAAACACGGCGCCCTGTTCAAGGAACTGGGCGTGAACGTGAACAACGGCATGGCCGACCTGTACGGCAAGATCGCCACGCTGCCCCAGTCCAAGCAAGACGAAATCAAGCGCGACCTGCACGCCTGCCACGAGCACCGCCCCGAGCTGGCCATGGTCGATTCCGCCAAGGGCATCACCAACTTCCACTCGCCCAACGACATCATCGTGGACGCCTCGATGCCCGCCATGATCCGCAACGGCGGCAAGATGTGGGACGCCAATGGCCGCCTCAAGGACGTGAAGGCCGTGATGCCCGAATCGACCTTCGCCCGCATCTACCAAGAAATCATCAATTTCTGCAAGTGGCACGGCGCGTTCGATCCCAAGACCATGGGCACCGTGCCCAACGTGGGCCTGATGGCCCAGCAGGCTGAAGAGTACGGCTCGCATGACAAGACCTTTGAGATCACTGAAGACGGCGTTGCCAACATCACCGATCTGGCCACTGGCGAAGTACTGCTGAGCCAGAATGTGGAAGCGGGCGACATCTGGCGCATGTGCCAGGTCAAGGACGCAGCCATCCGCGATTGGGTGAAGCTGGCTGTTAACCGTGCCCGCAACTCCGGCATGCCCGTGGTGTTCTGGCTCGACTCCTACCGCCCGCATGAAGCGCAGCTGATTACCAAGGTCAAGATGTACCTGCACGAGCACGACACCACCGGCCTGGACATCCAGATCATGAGCCAGGTGCGTGCGATGCGCTACACGCTGGAGCGTGTGATCCGTGGCTTGGACACCATCAGCGCCACCGGCAACATCCTGCGCGACTATCTGACCGACCTGTTCCCCATCATGGAACTGGGCACCTCGGCCAAGATGCTCTCCATCGTGCCCTTGATGGCGGGTGGCGGCATGTACGAAACCGGTGCCGGCGGCTCCGCGCCCAAGCATGTGCAGCAACTGGTGGAAGAAAATCACCTGCGTTGGGATTCGTTGGGCGAGTTCCTGGCGCTGGCTGTGTCCTTGGAAGATCTGGGCATCAAGACCGGCAACGAGAAGGCCAAGATCCTGGCCAAGACGCTGGACGCTGCCACCGGCAAGCTGCTGGACAACAACAAGAATCCCTCGCCCAAGACAGGCCAGCTCGACAACCGTGGCAGCCAGTTCTATCTGGCGCTGTACTGGGCCCAGGCGCTGGCCGCCCAGACCGAGGATGCCGCTCTGGCTGCGAAGTTCGCGCCCTTCGCCAAGCAGTTGGCTGACCAAGAGCAGACCATCGTGGCCGAACTGGCTGCGGTGCAAGGCAAACCCGCTGACATTGGTGGCTACTACCTGCCCGATGTGGCCAAGCTTGATGCCGTGATGCGCCCCAGCGCCACGCTCAACGCGGCCCTGAGTGCCGTCAAGGCATAAAAAAAGGCCCGGAGTTCCGGGCCTTTTTTCTGGTGGGGCGCCTGCTTAGTGGGCTACGAATGGCGTGCCTGCCAGCTTGCTGCCGGCCTTGAAGCCGCGCTTGGCAAACCAGCCTTGGTTCATCTCGAGCACGTAGCGCACCGGCTTGGCTGCGCAGTGAGAGTCGGTGGTTTGGGGCTTCATGTCAGCCAGGTTGACGATGGTGCCGTCGTCGGCCACAAAGGCGGCCGTGAGTGGCACCAGCGTATTCTTCATCCAGAAGCACAGGCCCGAGGGCTGCTCGAAGACAAACAGCATGCCCTCGTACTGGGGCAAGTCCTTGCGGTACATGAGGCCGGTGCTGCGCTGGTCCGGCGTCTGGGCGACCTGAGCGTCGATGAGGTGCATGCCGGCAGAGAGCTTGACGCGCGGCAGATTCATCTGGGGCGCTTCCTGGGCGAAGGCCTGGCCAGACAGGGCCAAGCACAGCGGGAGAAGATGGCGAAGCAGGGTGTTCATGGAGAGCGGTGAGTGGAAGTGGGGCCGTATACAGGCCTTGCATTGTGCGCCATGCACGATCGGACCGCTTTGGATTTACAACTAGAATTCTTCAGACATCCCGCAGTTACGCTGCACCGCATTCGGAGTTCCGTTTCCATGTACCAGCACATCAAAGTGCCTGCCCAAGGCCAGAAGATCACCGTCAACGCCGACCAGACCCTGCAGGTGCCGGACCAGCCCATCATTCCCTATATCGAGGGCGATGGCACGGGCGTGGACATCACACCCGTGATGCTCAAGGTGGTGGACGCTGCTGTGGCCAAGGCCTATGGCGGGCAGCGCAAGATCTATTGGATGGAGATTTACGCGGGCGAGAAGTCCACCAAGGTTTACGGCCCGGATGTCTGGTTGCCTCAGGAAACGCTGGACGTGGTGCGCGAGTACCTGGTCTCCATCAAGGGGCCGCTGACCACGCCCGTGGGCGGCGGAATCCGCTCGCTCAACGTGGCGCTGCGCCAGGAGCTCGACCTTTATGTGTGCTTGCGCCCCATCCAGTATTTCAAGGGCGTGCCCAGCCCCCTCAAGGAGCCCGAGAAGACGAATATGGTGATCTTCCGCGAAAACTCGGAAGACATCTACGCTGGCATCGAATTCGAAGCCGAATCGGACAAGGCCAAGCGGCTCATCCAATTTCTGCAGGACGAATTTGGTGTGAAGAAGATCCGCTTCCCCAACACCTCGGGTCTGGGCGTCAAGCCGGTCTCGCGCGAAGGCACGGAGCGCTTGGTCCGCAAGGCCATTCAGTACGCCATCGACAATGACAAGCCCAATGTGACCTTGGTGCACAAGGGCAATATCATGAAGTTCACTGAGGGCAGCTTCCGTGATTGGGGTTATGCGCTGGCGCAGAAAGAATTCGGTGCCCAGCCGATTGATGGCGGCCCCTGGTGCCGTTTCCGCAACCCCACGACGGGGCGCGACATCATCATCAAGGACGTCATCGCCGACGCCTTCCTCCAGCAAATTCTGCTGCGCCCGGTGGAGTACAGCGTAGTGGCCACGCTGAACCTCAATGGCGATTACATCTCCGACGCACTTGCAGCCCAGGTCGGCGGCATCGGCATTGCGCCTGGAGCCAATCTGTCGGACACCGTGGCCATGTTTGAGGCCACACACGGGACGGCGCCCAAGTATGCGGGCAAGGACTACGTGAACCCCGGCTCGGAAATTCTCTCCGCCGAGATGATGCTGCGCCATATGGGCTGGAAAGAGGCGGCTGACCTCATCCTGCGCTCCATCGAAAAATCCATTGCCAGCAAGAAGGTGACCTACGACTTTGCGCGCCTCATGGAAGGCGCCCAGCAGGTCAGTTGCTCGGGCTTTGGCCAAGTCATGATTGACAATATGTAAACGCCGCATACTGTTGTCACCTCCAAAACCGCTGTCGGGCCCTGCCTGGCAGCGGTTTTTTTCTGGATCGGCTTGAAACCCCGGATTCCGCACCCAACTCCTCTTCAATCAGTCGCGTGCACGCCAGCAGGCGCCCGATAAAATCCCAGGCATGGCCACCAACAAACCTATCCCACCCATCATCGCGCCGCCCGCTACGGGTGACGGCGATGGCTCCGTCGTGATGGAGCGTCTGACGCAGCGCGTCAAGCCACCGTCGATGTACCAGGTCGTGATGCTCAATGACGACTACACACCCATGGAGTTTGTGGTGGTGGTGATACAGGAATTTTTTGGCAAGGATCTGGAGGCCGCCACACAGATCATGCTCAAGATTCACCTTGATGGACGTGGTGTCTGCGGTGTGTATTCAAAGGACATTGCGGCGACCAAGGTGGATCAGGTGATGGAGGCGGCGCACAAAGCGGGCCATCCCTTGCAATGCGTGAGCGAACCGGTGGATTTGTAGGGTATTTGCGGCGCCAGGGTTTTGGGCGATTCAAAACGCATTACAGTTATTCAACACAGCAAGGCAAAAAGGAATTCATATGATTGCCCAAGAATTGGAAGTCAGCCTGCACATGGCCTTTGTCGAAGCGCGCCAGCAGCGACATGAGTTCATCACGGTAGAGCACTTGTTGCTCGCTTTGCTTGACAACCCCAGCGCCGCCGAGGTGCTGCGCGCCTGCGCCGCCAATATCGACGACCTGCGCAAATCGCTGAGCAATTTCATCAAGGACAACACGCCCCAGGTGGCCGGCACCGACGAGGTCGACACGCAACCCACGCTGGGCTTCCAGCGCGTGATCCAGCGCGCCATCATGCATGTGCAGAGCACGGGCAGTGGCAAGAAAGAAGTCACGGGCGCCAATGTGTTGGTCGCCATCTTTGGTGAAAAAGATTCGCATGCTGTCTACTACCTGCACCAACAGGGTGTGACACGCCTGGACGTGGTCAACTTCATCGCCCACGGCATCAAGAAGAGCGATCCGCCCGAGGCCGCCAAGTCGAACGAAAATCCTGCAGAAGCGGAAGAGGGCAGTTCCGAGAAGAACGAGAAGGCCTCGCCGCTGGAGCAGTACACCCAGAACCTCAACCAGATGGCCAAGGACGGCAAGATCGATCCCCTGATCGGCCGCGAGTACGAGGTCGAGCGCGTGATCCAGATCCTGTGCCGCCGCCGCAAGAACAACCCGCTATTGGTGGGAGAGGCCGGCGTGGGCAAGACTGCCATTGCCGAGGGCCTGGCTTGGCGCATCTCGCAAAACGACGTGCCTGAAATCCTCGCCGAGTCGGTCGTTTATTCGCTCGACATGGGGGCGCTGCTGGCCGGTACCAAATACCGTGGCGATTTCGAGCAGCGCCTCAAGGGCGTGCTAAAGGCACTCAAGGACAAGCCCAATGCGGTGCTGTTCATCGACGAAATCCACACCCTCATCGGTGCGGGTGCCGCATCGGGCGGCACGCTGGATGCCTCCAACCTGCTCAAGCCCAGCCTCAGCTCGGGCCAGCTCAAGTGCATCGGCGCGACCACCTTCACCGAATACCGCGGCATCTTCGAGAAAGATGCAGCGCTGTCGCGTCGCTTCCAGAAGGTGGACGTGGTGGAGCCCACCGTCGACCAGACTGTGGAAATCCTCAAAGGTCTGAAGTCGCGCTTTGAAGAGCACCACAACGTCAAGTACGCCGTGGCGGCACTGCAGGCTGCGGCTGAGCTCAGCGCCAAGTACATCAACGACCGCCATCTGCCCGACAAGGCGATCGACGTGATCGACGAGGCGGGTGCTGCCCAGCGCATTCTTTCGCCGAGCAAGCGCAAGAAGACCATCAGCAAGACAGAGGTGGAGGAAATCGTCGCCAAGATTGCGCGCATCCCCCCCGCCAATGTCTCCAATGACGACCGCAGCAAGCTCAAGACGCTGGAGCGCGACCTCAAGAGCGTGGTGTTCGGCCAGGACAAGGCGCTGGACGTGCTCGCCTCTGCCGTCAAGATGGCGCGCTCGGGCCTCGGCAAGGGCGACAAGCCGATCGGCTCCTTCCTGTTCAGTGGCCCCACGGGCGTGGGCAAGACCGAAGCCGCCAAGCAACTGGCCTACATCATGGGCATTGACCTGATCCGCTTTGATATGAGCGAATACATGGAGCGCCATGCCGTAAGCCGCCTCATCGGCGCGCCTCCGGGCTATGTGGGCTTTGACCAGGGAGGCCTGCTGACCGAGGCCATCACCAAGAAGCCGCACGCCGTGCTGCTGCTCGACGAAATTGAAAAGGCCCACCCGGACATTTTCAATGTGCTGCTGCAGGTCATGGACCATGGCTCGCTGACTGACAACAACGGACGCAAGGCCGACTTCCGCAACGTCATCATCATCATGACGACCAACGCGGGCGCGGAAACCATGAACAAAGCCACTATTGGCTTTACCAACCCGCGTGAGGCGGGCGACGAGATGGCCGACATCAAGCGCCTGTTTACACCCGAGTTCCGCAACCGGCTCGATGCCATGGTGGGCTTCAAGGCACTCGACGAACAGGTCATCCTGCGCGTGGTCGATAAGTTCCTGCTGCAGCTGGAGACACAGCTTGCCGAGAAGAAAGTGGAAGTCACCTTCACCGACAAGCTGCGCAAGCACCTGGGCAAGAAGGGCTTTGATCCTCTCATGGGTGCACGTCCCATGCAGCGCCTGATCCAGGACACGATTCGCCGTGCGCTGGCCGATGAGCTGCTGTTTGGCCGTCTCACGGACGGTGGCCGCCTGACCGTGGACCTAGACGATAGCGTGGCCGACAAGACCGAAGTCACGCTGGACATCCAGCCTCTGCCCAAGAAAGAAGGCAAGTCCAAGTCGGAAGAGGCCACGGCCGGTTAAGTCTGGGCCGATACGGGCAAGAAAAAAGGGGCGCTTCAAGCGCCCCTTTTTGTTGTGATGTGCGAGGGTTTACTTGAAGCCCACACGGTCCAGCATCTGCTGCACTTTCACCTGATTGGCACCCACGGTGCTGATCGGGATGGTCTCGCTCTTGAACGAAGCTCCGCCCATGGCTTGCAGAGCGGGGTTGCTGGACTTCACGCCTTTGGCAGTGGGCCATTCGTTGTTGCCATTGGCAAAGTGCTCCTGGGCCGAGGGGTTGGCCAAGTATTCCAGGAACTTGGTGGCGTTGGCCGCATTCTTGGAGTTTTTGGCTACGGCGCCACCGGCGATGTTCATGTGCGTGCCCCAGGAAGACTGGTTGGGGAAGACCACGCCCACGCGCTCCATGACGGCCTTGTCTGCCGGAGCTTCAGAGCGCATCAGGCGAGCCAGGTAGTAGCTGTTGGTGACCGCGATGCCGCATTCGCCACTGGCGACGGCCTTGATCTGATCGGTGTCGCCGCCCTTGGGCGCGCGCGCCATGTTGTCGACCATGCCCTTGAGCCACTGTTCTGCAGCAGGTGCGCCGATGTGCTCGGTGACTGCGCCGAAGAGGGACAGGTTGTAGGGGTGCGAGCCGGAGCGGATGCAGAGTTTGCCCTTGTTCTTGGGGTCGCCCAGTTCCTCGTAGGTGTCCACGTCTTCCTTCTTCACCGTGGCCTTGTCATACACGATCACGCGGGCACGGGTGGAGAAGCCAAACCAGGACGTACCGCCATTGGCGTCGGCCTTGCCGCGCAGCTGTGCAGGGATCGCGTCTTCCAGCGCTTGCGATTTGACGGGCAGGAACAGGCCATCAGTTTCACCGCGCCACAGCCGGCTGGCGTCCACAAGCAAGATAATGTCGGCCGGTGACGCGCTGCCTTCCGCCTTCAGGCGGGCGATGATGCCCGCGTCATCCGCATCCACGCGGTTGAGCTTGATGCCCGTGGCCTTGGTGAAGTTGGCGTACAGGGCTTCATCCGTCTGGTAGTGACGGGCCGAGTAGATGTTCAGCGTCTGGTCTTGCGCCGAGACAGCGGTGGTACCGATGGCCAGCAATGCGGCCAGACTGATGCGGGAAAGTTTCATGGTGTGTCGCTTTGAGGTGATTGAACCGGCGACATGGTAGTTTTTCGTTGAGAATCATTCTTATTTGAAGGGGCTTTGATGGGGATTCGGGAGTGGGGAAATGCCTTGCGCTGGTCGCTGGTGCTGGGTGCTGTGGTGGTGTTGACCGGGTGTGCAACGGCACCCGTGGCAGACAAGCCGGTTGTGGATCTGACGCCCACCGCGCCGCCACCTGTTCCGCCCTTGGTCGTGGCCAAGCCACCGCCCAAGATCGGTCTGGCCCTGGGCGGCGGAGCCGCTCGCGGCTTTGCCCATGTGGGAGTGATTCAGGTGCTGGAGGAAAACGGCATCCGCCCCATGCTGGTCACAGGAACATCGGCGGGGAGTCTGGTGGCGGCCATCTATGCCAGTGGCAAGACCGGCGCCCAGTTGCAGCGTGTGGCAGAGACCATGGAGGAAGCTGCGATCGCGGACTGGACCCTGCCCATTTTCAGTCGCGGCATGCTGCGGGGTGAAGCCTTGGCACGCTATGTCAACACCCAGGTGGGCTCCCGCTTGATTGAGGACATGCCGCTGCCGCTGGGTATCGTTGCCACCGACCTCAACACGGGCAAGGATGTGGTTTTTCAGCGGGGTGACACCGGAACTGCGGTGCGCGCGTCCAGCGCGGTGCCTGCTGTCTTCCAACCTGTGAAGATTTCCGGGCGTGAGTATGTGGACGGAGGGCTGGTATCTCCTGTACCAGTTGGTGCTGCGCGCAAAATGGGCGCTGACTTCATCATTGCCGTGGACATTTCCAGCCCGCCGGAGGGCAGTCTGACCGGCGGTACGCTGGAAATCCTCTTGCAGACTTTTGCCATCATGGGCAAGAGCATCAACAATTTTGAGTTGCGCGACGCCGATATCGTGATCCGACCGGGATTGCAGGGCGTTGCGAGTTCAGATTTCAGCGCGCGCAAGCGCTCTATCGAGGCGGGCCGCCAAGCCATGTTGCGGGCGATTCCTGAGCTGAAAGCCGCATTGGCTGCGCGCTTGCGCTGATTCCGCAAGGCCAAAAAAAAGGCCTCGTTTTGCAACGAGGCCTTGAAGGGATCCCTGAACCTGAAGGTTTCGAAAGGACCCGAGGAGACAACCGGTGGAAACATTTGTTTCCGAAATTCAATTATCTCAGGGTTTTCCCTTGGTAGCTAGGGAATGGGGCCAAATTTTTCAAAAAACTTGGCGCCCGACCTGGGATTAACGCTTTTTGGCAGCAGCCTTGGTGGCGTTGGTCGCTGTGGCGGCCACGGCGTTGAAGTTGGCTTCGGCCACTTCGGTCGCTTGCTTCACGGCCTTTTGCACGGATTCCAAGGCGTTGTTGGCGGCAGCCACAGAGCTCTTCAGGATGGCCACGGCGGCTTCGGAGCCGGCGGGGGCGTTCTTGGCAGCGCTGTCGACCAGACCGGCAAACTTCTTCTGAGCGTCAGCAGCTTGGCCTTCGACGGTCTTGCTCAGCTCAGCGCTGGCACCAGCGGCGATGTCGTACAGGTGACGGCTATAGGCAGCGGTCTTTTCGGCCAGGGGTTGCAGCAGACTGGATTGCAGGGCCAACAGTTCTTGGGCGTCTTTCACGCTCAGCAGGGACTGGGTGTGGCCAGCAGCTTCGGACAGGGCAGCCTTGGAAGCGGTCAGGTTCAGTTCAACGATCTTTTCCACGCCTTCGAAGGCTTTGTTGGTCAGGCCAAACAGGGTTTCGATGTTGGCTTTGTGGGAAGCGATCACTTGTTCAACGGTCAGCATATTCAATCTCCAATAGTTAAGGTTTCAATCCCATCTGCTCCGTAACCTGGCTCCTAGGCTCTGTTCATGTTGCAGTGCAGCATGGTGTGAATTGTACGCATGCTGCGCTGCAACACAAGCATTTTTTGTTGCATTGCAGCAAATTAGACACATTTACCTAGCGCATGCTGTGGCGTCACTGTTTTGTCACCGCACCGTGCCAGCCCTTCGGGCACTGGCAAAATGGCCGGATGGAGTCCATCCCCACTACCAAGCCTCAGGCGGAGCTGCGCAGCGCGTACCGGGTGTTTCGCCCCATTTCCACCCGCTGGTCCGACAACGATGTTTATGGTCACGTGAACAACGTCGTCTACTACAGCTGGTTTGACACGGCGGTGAATGCCTACCTGATCGAGCAGGGCGTGCTCGATATCCACCAGGGCGCCACGATTGGCTTGGTGGTGGAGACGCAGTGCAACTACTTTGCTTCGTTGGCCTTCCCGCAGGCGGTACAGGCCGGGATTCGCGTGGCGAAGCTGGGGACGTCCAGCGTGCGCTACGAGGTGGGCATCTTTGGCGAAGGCGAACTGACCGCGGCCAAAGGCCACTTCATCCACGTCTATGTGGACCAGATGACCCGCAAGCCGGTGCCCCTGCCTGCTGCACTCAAACAAGTACTGGAGACGCTTCTATGACAGCTTCCGTGGTGGACGAGGCCATTGCTTCGCGTATGTCGGTGCGGGCTTTCACCGCCCAGCCCGTGGCCCGTGCCGATATCGAAGCGATCCTGCAGGTGGCCAGCCGCGCGCCCAGCGGCACCAACTGCCAGCCCTGGAAGGTGTATGTGTTGCAGGGCGCCAGCCGCTCCACGCTGGTGGACAAGGTGTGCACCGCGCACGATGCCATCCGCGCCAACCCGGCGCTGGCGGCGGAGTACCGGGAAGAGTACGACTACTACCCCGGCCAGTGGGTCAGCCCTTATATCGACCGGCGCCGCGAAAACGGCTGGGGCCTATACGGCTTGCTGGGTATCGGCAAGGCGGACAAGGACAAGATGCACGCCCAGCACCAGCGCAATTTCCGGTTCTTCGATGCACCGGTGGGGCTGATGTTCACCGTGGACAAGATCATGGGGCGTGGCTCGCTGGTGGACTACGGCGCTTTCCTGCAGAGCATCATGGTGGCGGCGCGCGGCCGTGGTTTGCACACCTGCCCGCAGGCAGCCTGGAACGGCTTTGCCAGCATCATCCTGCCGCACATCGGCGCGGGGGAGGGCGAGATGCTGGTCTGCGGCATGTCCTTGGGCTATGCCGATACCGGGGCACCGGTGAATGGCTTTCATACGCCGCGCGTGCCGGTGGCGGAGTTCACGCACTGGCTGGATTGAACCGGAATTCATATAAAACAGGGCTGTAGCCCGCACGAAATGTGCGCAAGCAGCTATTGAAAACATAGCAAATTACGGTGTCCCCTGAGGCACCTCCTGTCCCACCATGATCATCGACAGCCTGCTGGATACCGACCTGTACAAGTTCACCATGATGCAGGTGGTCTTGCACCAGTTTCCGGGGGCGCATGTGGAGTACCGCTTCAAGTGCCGCAACCCCGGGGTGGACCTCGCGGCCCATGCGACGGAGATCCGGGAGGAAATCCGTTCCCTGTGCGGGCTGCGCTTCCAGGAGGATGAGCTGGCCTATCTGCGGTCCCTGCGCTTCATCAAGAGCGATTTCGTGGACTTCCTGGGCCTGTTCAAGCTCAACGAGAAAAACATCACCGTCACGCCGCTGCCCACGGGTGAGTTGGACATCACGATCGAGGGCCCCTGGCTGCACACCATCCTGTTCGAGATTCCGGTGCTGGCCATTGTCAACGAGGTGTATTTCCGCAACACCCAGCCGCTGCCCGATCAGGAGGAGGGCCGCAAGCGCTTGGCGACCAAGATCGGACAGCTGCGCGCAGAGGGGCTGGGCGATCTCAAGATTGCCGACTACGGCACGCGTCGGCGTTTCTCGCGCGCCTGGCATGAAGAGGTGCTGCAGGTGCTGGCCGCACAGCTGGGCACCGTGCAGCGCCCCGGCCAGGCGGGCGCCCCCGGGCAGTTGGCAGGCACCAGCAATGTGCTGCAGGCCATGCGCATGGGCCTGTTGCCGCTGGGCACCATGGCGCACGAATACCTGCAGGCTTCGCAGGCGCTGGGGCCGCGCCTGCGCGACAGCCAGATCTTCGCCTTCGAATCCTGGGCGCGCGAGTACCGCGGCGACCTGGGCATTGCGCTGAGCGATGTCTACGGCATGAACGCCTTCTTGCGCGATTTCGACATGTTCTTCTGCAAGCTCTTTGACGGTGCCCGCCACGACAGCGGGGACCCCTTCACCTGGGGCGAACGCATGCTGGAGCATTACGCGCGCAACCGGGTGAGCCCGGTCACCAAGACGCTGATCTTCAGCGATGGCCTGACTGTGCCCCGCACCATCGAGCTGTACCAGCAATTCCGCGGGCGCTGCCAACTGGCATTCGGCATTGGCACCAACCTGACCAACGACCTGGGCTACGAGCCCCTGCAAATTGTGGTGAAGATGGTGCGATGCAATGGCCAGCCGGTGGCCAAGTTGTCGGATACTCCTTCCAAAAACATGTGCGATGACGAAAAGTACCTGGCCTACCTGCGCCAAGTCTTCGAGATCACGCCCACCGCCTGATTCCACCCGCTGTCCAGCGCCTATCCAGGGAGCCGTCTGTCCATGTCCGCCAAGCCACGCATTCTTGTCGCACGCGCGATTTTTCCGGAGGTGCTGGAGTCCCTGCGCCAGCACTTTGAGGTGGAGGACAACCAGGCTGACATCGACTGGAGCCCGGAAGAGCTGGTCCGGCGTCTGCAAGGCAAGGACGGTGCGCTGACCACGGGCAGCGTGCGCATCAGCAAGGAGCTGCTGGCGGCCTGTCCGCAGCTGCGCATCTGCGCCAACATGGCTGTGGGCTTCAACAACTTTGATGTGGACGCGATGACGGCAGCCGGCGTGCAGGGCACCAATGCCCCCGACGTGCTGACCGAGACCACTGCCGACTTTGGCTTCGCCTTGCTCATGGCTACCGCCCGACGCGTGACGGAGAGCGAGCATTACCTGCGTGCCGGTCTCTGGAAGCGCTGGAGTTACGACATGTTTTGTGGCTCTGACATCCATGGCGCCACGCTGGGCATCATTGGCATGGGACGCATTGGCCAGGCCATTGCGCGGCGCGGCGCGCTGGGCTTTGGCATGCAAGTGATTTACCACAACCGCAGCCAGCTCGACGCGGCCACCGAAGCCACGTGTGGCGCCCGCTATGTGGACAAGGACACGCTGCTGCGTACCGCTGACCACGTGGTGCTGGTGGTGCCGTACTCCGCGGCCTCACACCACACCATTGGCGCGGCGGAGTTGGCCAAGATGCAGCCCACTGCCACCCTGGTCAATATTGCCCGCGGCGGAGTTGTGGACGATGCCGCGCTGGCCGTGGCCCTGCGCGAGCGGCGCATTGCGGCTGCGGGGTTGGACGTGTTTGAGGGTGAGCCCACGGTGCATCCGGACCTGCTGACGGTGCCCAATGTTGTGCTCACCCCGCATATCGCCAGCGCCACGCTGCGCACGCGCCGCGCCATGGCGCAACTGGCGGCGGACAACCTCGTCGACTTCCTGGTCCGCGGCACGGTGCGCACCCCCATCAATACGCCACGCTCCGTGGCTGCGCAGCCATGAAGTGGTGGCCGCAGACTGCGGCCCCACAACAGGCCCCGGGCGGTTTCCCCCTGGCGGACGGCAGCGATGGCCTGGCCGCCGTGGCGCGCGGCTTCAACGCCAGCATCTTTGTTATTTGCGGCCTGGTCATCGTGGCGGCCTACGCACTGGGCCTGTTCACCGATGGGGGCAACCTGGTCAACATGACCTTGCTGGTTTTCCTGGCGGCGTTGGTGCAGGTGTTTCTCATCCGCGGCTGGGTACGGTCCAGCTCGGCTGTGGTGCTGCTCCTGCTGTTTGCCGGCGTGTTTTCCAGCATGGTGCGTTTTGGCTCGGTCAGCATCGCCCAGGCCTCCCTGGCCGGCATTCCGCTCATCTACTGCGTGGTCATCCTCGGCGAACAGGCCGGCCTGGTCCTGTTGCTGCTCTCGGTGGCCGCCAGTGCGGGCATTACCTGGGCCCAGGTCACGGGACATTTGACGCCGGTGGCGCCCACGGTGCCTGTGGCGCAGTGGGCCATCCTTACCACCGGTTTCATCGTCGCCTACCGCATGGCGGTGCTCATCAAGCGTCACCTGCTGGACGCCTCGCAGCGCATCAACGCAGCGCAGAAGATGCTGCTCGACGAGCGCGAGGCCAGCAATGCGCGCGTGCTCAAGGCCCTGTCCGAGCTGGAGCGCCAGCGCTATGTGATCGACCAGCATGCCATCGTGACCATCATGGACCTGGGTGGCCACCTGACCTACGGGAACCAGCGCTTTGTGGAGATTAGCGGCTACGCGCCGCATGAATTCCTGGGCAAAAGCTACCGCATGATGGATTCGGGCCAGCATGACGAGCGCTTCTACGCCGATCTGCTGGGCACCGTGTCGCAGGGCAAGGTGTGGCGCTCCGAGCTGTCCAACCGCGCCAAGGACGGCACGCTGTTCTGGCTGGACACCACCATCGCCGCCTTCATGCACACCGATGGCACGCCGCGCGAGTACATCACCGTCAGCACCGACATCACCCAGCGCCGCCAGGCCGAGCAGTCGGCGCTGGCGGCCAGCCAGGCCAAGTCGCAGTTCCTGGCCAATATGAGCCACGAGATCCGCACGCCCATGAATGGCGTGGTGGGCATGGTGGACCTGCTGCGTGCCACCGAACTCACGCGCGAGCAGCGCCGCATGGTGGGCACCATCCATGATTCCTCGATCGCGCTGCTGCAAATCCTCAACGACATCCTGGACTTCTCCAAGATCGAGGCGGACAAGCTGGAGGTGGAGGCCATGCCTACCCACCTGCGTGAACTGGTCGAAGGCGTGGCCCAGCTCATGGTCACCATCTCGGCGGGCAAGGACATTGACCTCTCTGTGCTGGTCGATCCCGACCTGCCGGCGTGGGTCTGGGTGGACCCGACCCGCCTGCGCCAGGTGCTCTACAACCTGGTGGGCAACGCGCTCAAGTTCACGCCCGGCCGCACCGGGCGGCGTGGCAATGTGCGCCTCTATGTGCGCGCCGCACAGCAGATGCAGGGCGTGCCCATGCTGGAGTTCAGCGTCATGGACAACGGCATCGGCATGGCGCCCGAGCTGGTGGAGCGCCTGTTCGAGGCCTTTACCCAGGCGGACGTGAGTACGGCGCGCCAGTTTGGTGGTACCGGTCTGGGTCTGACCATCAGCCGCCGGCTGGTGGAGATGATGCACGGCCGCATCCTGGTGCACAGCACGCTGGGCGAGGGTTCCATCTTCAATGTGTTGCTGCCACTGCAGGTGGCCACCGTGGGGGGCGACGTGGTGCCCCCCATACGGCTGGATGGCACCCAGGTGCTGCTGGTCACCGACGACAACGACTGCGCCCAGAATCTGCCCGGCCACCTGCGCGCCGTGGGCTCCCTGGTGCAGAGCGTGCATACGCTGGACCAGGCCGCGCCCTGGATGGATGTGGTGCGTGGGCAGGCGGTGTTGCTGCTGGATGTGGATGCCGCCTGGGACGAGTCGGTGGACAGCTGGGCGCAGGCCCATCCGGGGCGTGGCGTGGTGCGCCTGGTGCGCCAGAACCAGAGCAGCCTGCCGGGCCGCTCCGTGACTGTGGGCGCGCGCCCGCTGCTGCTGCACGAGTTGCTGCGCGGCATCGCGCTGGCGTGTGGACGCCTGACGCTACCGGCCGTGGTGCCTGGCGCCGACGAGGCCTTGCCACCGGCGCCGATTGCGCCTTCGGTTGACGCCGCGCGCGAGGCGGGCCGCCTGATCCTGCTGGTGGAAGACAACGAGACCAACCGCGAGGTGATTCAGGAGCAGCTGCGCATCCTGGGCTACGCGGCCGAAGCGGCGCCGGACGGTGCCACCGCGCTGCGCATGTGGCATGCGGGGCGCTACGGCCTGATGTTGACTGATTGCCACATGCCGCACATGGATGGCTTTGCCCTGACCGACGCCATCCGCCAGGCCGAGGGACCGCAGGACCATATGCCCATCGTGGCGGTGACGGCCAACGCCATGGACGGCGAGCTGCAGCACTGTCTGGAGCGCGGCATGGACGACTACCTGACCAAGCCGCTGCGCCTGAGCGAGCTGGGCGCCATGCTGGCCAAGTGGTTGCCGCGCAACCCGGCATCGCAGCTTCCGCAGGCATGGGATAGCCAGGCCCTGAGCCGCATGGTGGGCGACGACCCGACCATGCATCGCCGCTTGTTGGACCGCTTTGTCACTACCACCACCGCCCAGATGACCGAATTGGGCATGCTGCGCGACGCACAGGACTTGAAGGGACTGGCTTCCGTGGGGCACCGGCTCAAGTCGTCCGCGCATACCGTAGGCGCTATGCAGTTGGGTGCCCTATGCCAAGACCTGGAGACCCAGGCGCGCCAGGGCAAGACGGAAGAAGCGCTGGCGCTGGTGCCGGCCATTCAGCAGGCCTTCACACTGGTAGAGCCGATGCTGCGCGGAGGCTAGTTTGCTATGGTTTCAGGAGCTTCTCGCGCAGATTCTACGGGGGCTAGAGTGTGTTTTTTTTGAAATGGAATAGGGCTGGCAATGCAATGGTTTGATGGTATGGTTCTGGCGTTGGCACTGGTGCAGCTGGTGGTTCTGGTGCTGCTGGTGCGCCGGCCCGTAGCGCCACCACCCAGTGCGTTGCAGGAGGCCCAGCGCCAGGAGTTGCTGGCGCTGGTGAAGACCAGCAGCGAGCGGCTGGAGCGCGAGCTGCGCCGTGAGGTGACTGAGTCCGCCCGTGACGGCCGCCAGGAGCTGGCGCAGAACCTGGCTACTTTCCAGAGAGCCTTTGTGGAGCAGGGCGCCGAAGCTACGCGCACGCAGAACATCCAGATCGACGCCTTCGGCCAGCAACTGACCCTGTTGCAGAAGACCCTGTCGGACACGCTGACCAACCAGCTCTCCGGCCTGAGCGAATCCAACGCCCGGCGCATGAGTGAAGTGCGTGAGACGCTGGAGAAACAACTGGCCCAGCTGCAGACCACCAACGCCGCCAAGCTCGACGAGATGCGTGCCACGGTGGACGAGAAACTGCAAACCACGCTGCAGGCCCGTCTGGGCGAGAGTTTCAAGCAGGTGGCCGAGCGCCTGGAGCAGGTGCACAAGGGCCTGGGCGAAATGCAGACGCTGGCCCAGGGCGTGGGCGACCTCAAGCACCTGCTGACCAATGTGAAAACGCGTGGCATGTTTGGCGAAGCCCAACTCGCCAGCCTGTTGGAGCAGGTGTTTGTGCCCGACCAGTACGCCACCCAGGTGGCTACACGCCCCGGCAGCAAGAACGTGGTGGACTTCGCCATCAAGCTGCCCGGCAAGTCGGACGATGGCGCACCGCTGTGGCTGCCCATAGACGCGAAGTTCCCCAACGAAGACTACGAGCGCCTGCTGGATGCCCAGGGCCGCGCCGATGTGCTGGCCGCCGAGGTGGCGGGCAAGGCGCTGGAAATGCGCATCCGGCTGGAAGCCAAGTCCATCTCTGAGAAGTACGTGGAGCCGCCGTACACGACCGACTTCGCCATCCTGTTTTTGCCCACCGAGGGCCTGTATGCCGAGGTGCTGCGCCGCCCGGGCCTGATGGAAAGCCTGCAGCGCGACCACCGCATCACGCTGGCCGGCCCCACCACGCTGCTGGCCATGCTGAGCTCGCTGCAAATGGGCTTTCGCACGCTGGCGCTGGAGAAGCGCTCCAGCGAGGTGTGGCAGGTGCTGGGCGCCGTCAAGACGGAGTTCGGCAAGTTTGGCGACGTGCTCGCCAAGGTCAAATCGCAGACTGAGACCGTACTGAAGACCTTGGACAGCGCCGAAGTGCGCAGCCGTGCCATGGGCCGTGCGCTCAAGAAGGTGGATGCGCTGCCCGACACTCAAGCCCAGGCGTTGATCCCCGCTGACCGCGACTTTGACCGTGACGCAGACGGCGGCGCGGCATGAGTGACTCTCCTGCAGACCCAGGCACTGGGCAAGCCCCCTTGCCGATCTGGGGGCTGCTGCGGCTCGTGATGGGGCAGGTCTGCCTGCACGCTAGCATGGCGGGCATGCGCATGGCCGCCCCGCTGTGGGCCTTGCAGCAGGGCTATGGCCCGCTGGCTGTAGGTTTTCTGCTTGCGCTGTTCTCGTTGAGCCAAGTGTTCCTGGCCTTGCCGTCCGGGCGCTATGCGGACCGGCATGGCATGCGTCCGCTGGTGGCACGCAGCGTGGTGGCGTCCATGGTGGGAGGGGCGCTGGCTGCGCTGTTCCCGCGCTTCGAGGTGCTGTGCCTCAGTGCCTTGCTCATGGGCGGAGCCACAGGCGCCGCGTCCATTGCCCTGCAACGCCATGTGGGCCGTGCGGCCCACGGTGCGCAGGAACTGCGCCGGGTGTTCAGCTGGTTGTCCATTGGCCCGGCGGTTTCCAACTTTCTGGGGCCGGTGTGCGCGGGTTTGCTGATTGACTTTGCCGGCCCCTGGTTTGGCGGTAGTGCAGGGGATGACCGCGGCTATGTGGTGGCGTTTGCCTTTGCGGCGTTGGTGCCGGCGCTGAGCTGGCTGTGCGTGCGCCACGCCAGCGAAGCCCCCGACCCCCGCGCCGCCCATGGGCACGCAGCGCCCAGTGTCTGGCCGCTGCTGCGCGACCCGCTGATGCGCCGTCTGTTGCTAGTGAACTGGTTGCTGTCAGGCTGCTGGGATGTGCATACCTTTGTGGTGCCAGTGCTGGGCCATGAACGGGGCTTCAGTGCCTCGGTCATCGGCACCATCCTGGGGGCCTTTGCGGTGGCGGCCGCATCGGTGCGCGTTCTCATGCCGCTGCTGGCAGCCCATTTGCGCGAGTGGGCGGTGGTGACCGGCTCCATGGTGGCCACAGCGCTGCTGTTTTCGCTCTATCCCTTCATGCCAGGGCCCTGGTCCATGGGCCTGTGCTCGGTGCTGTTGGGCATCACGTTGGGCACGGTACAGCCCATGATCATGAGCACCCTGCACCAGATCACGCCGCATGCACTGCATGGCCAGGCGATCGCGCTGCGCCTCATGACGCTCAACCTCTCCAGCGTCTGCATGCCCATGCTGTTTGGCACAGCCGGTGTGGTGGTGGGCGTGTCCGTCGTGTTCTGGACCATGGGCGCCATGGTCGGCCTGGGCGCCCAGGCCGCCTGGCGGTTACGCCCTTAAGGCAATAGCCGCAGCGCACAGGGGCGACCGGGGTGGAGGGCAATTTGCCGCCGGGCCGCCCCAAGGCAAATTAGCCCCCTTGGGGGGCAGCGACCCGCGCAGCGGCGGAGCGTGGGGGCCTAGTTCGGCAAGTTGTAGAAGGTGCGGATGGTGTCCCAGGCGACTTGCGGATCGTCGGTGTAGGTGAACAGCGACAGGTCTTCTGGCGAGATGGCGCCTTCTTCCACCAGTACGTCGAAGTTCATCAGGCGCTTCCAGTAATCGGTGCCAAACAGGACGATAGGCACCGGCTTGGCCTTTTTGGTCTGCACCAGCGTGATGACTTCGAACAGTTCATCCAGTGTGCCAAAGCCACCAGGAAACGCTACGAGTGCCTTGGCGCGCATCATGAAGTGCATCTTGCGTGCCGCAAAGTAGTGGAACTTGAAGGATAGCGAGGGCGTGACGTAAGGGTTGGCCTTTTGCTCATGTGGCAGCGTGATGTTGAGCCCCAGGGTGGGCACGCCCATTTCGAATGCGCCACGGTTGGCTGCTTCCATGATGCCGGGGCCGCCGCCGGTGCAGATGAAGATGCGGTCCTTGAGCGGTTTGCGGGCGCTGTAGCCGGCCACGAGGCGGGCAAACAGGCGGGCGTTGTCGTAGTGCGTGGCGTTGCGCACATGGCGCTGGGCCAAGGCGAGCTGCTGCGCACTGCCACTGAGCTTGGCGGCTTTCAACGCGGCATTGGCATCTTCGGGGGAGGGGAAGCGCGCGCTGCCAAACACTACCACGGTGTTCTCCACGCCCTGAGCGCTTTGGTCCAGGTCGGGCTTAAGCATTTCCAGCTGGAAGCGGATGCCGCGCGTCTCGCGGCGCAGCAGGAACTCGGGGTCGGCGAAGGCCAGGCGGTAGGCGTCGGTGTCCAGCGGATTACCGCGGTCGGAGTGGGCCTGCAGGTCAGCCCAGGCGTTGGCAATGCGGGACTCGTTGAGGTTTTGCGTGTTTTCCATGGGCGCATTGTCACTCCATTTCAGCAGCGCGAGGCCCAATAAAAAAGGCTCCAGAAGGAGCCCTTTTTTCGGAGATAGCAGAAGGCTTAGACGCGCTTGCGGTATTCGCCAGTGCGGGTGTCGATTTCGACCTTGTCGCCCTGGGCCACGAAGATTGGCACGCCGATTTCGAAGCCGGTCGCGATCTTGGCGGGCTTGAGCACCTTGCCGGAGGTATCGCCCTTGACGGCGGGTTCGGTCCAGGTGATTTCGCGCACCACGCCCGTGGGCAGTTCCACGGAGATGGCCTTGCCTTCGTAGAACACCACTTCGGCGGCCATGCCGTCTTCCAGGTAGTTCAGTGCGTCCCCCATGTTTTCGGCTTCGACTTCGTACTGGTTGTAGTCAGCGTCCATCCAGACGTACAGGGGGTCGGCAAAGTAGGAGTAGGTGCAATCCTTCTTGTCCAGAATGATCTGGTCCATCTTGTCGTCGGCCTTGAACACGACTTCGGTGCCGAAGTTGGCGATCAGGCTTTTGAGCTTCATGCGCACGGTGGCGGCATTGCGGCCACCGCGGGCGTATTCGGTTTTCAGGACGACCATGGGGTCCTTGCCGTGCATGATCACGTTACCGGCGCGGATTTCTTGAGCGATTTTCATAGGATTGCGAGAACGTATGTCGCGAGCTGCGACTGTAGGCCGCTGTCTGCGGCGGGGCATGATTTGCCCCCCTTGAACCTATGCGGTTCAGGCGGCAAATTCAGCAAAGCCTTGCATTTTATCGTTTTTTCTGCACGAAATCGATCAGCTGCGTGCCCAGGTCGTCCCCTTGCAGCAGGCCGCTGCGCAGCCGGGTCGCGCAGGCGGTCCACTCCGCCAGGGGAAGATCGCCCCAGTCCAGGTCTGCCACGGCCGCCACGGGCAAGCCATTCCAGGCATGGTGCGCCGCGCACAGCGAGGCCGGTGCCTGCATGCGGTCGAGCAGGGCGTCGAGTTTGTCGGCGTGGGCGCCGTCGTCCTGCGGGTAGATGTGCCACAGCCAGGGCTTGCCAGACCAGATGGCGCGTACCAGCGAGTCTTCCCCGCGCACGCAGTTCAGGTCGCAGTTCCAGAGCAGTTCGTCAAACTGGGCTTGGGTCAGGGCCGGCAGTACGTGGCAGCGCAACTGCCCCTGGCTGTCTGCGTCCGCAGCCCAGCCCAGGGCGGCCCAGGCCTGCTGCACCGCCTGGCGGGCGCGGCCGGGCGTCAGCAGCAGGCGGGTGGGGAGGGGGGCATTTGCCAGCCCGCGCAGCAGCGCCGGCAGGGCTGCCGGCTCGTAGCAGAAGAGGGACACCAGCCGCTCGCCTTGCCAGTGGATGCCGTGCTGCGCCAGCCATTGGCTGCGTGTCGTGTCGCCAAATGCGGCTTGGCGGGCCAGGTAGTCAGCCTCGCGCAGCAGACCGCCAGTTTGCGCGGTGAAACCCGGGTAGTAGAAATGTTTGGTCCAACCCTGCGCGGGCCCATGCATGACCGGCGAGGGCAGGGCGTGGCAGCGCTCGACATAGGCCTCGGCTGACAGGTACTCCAGATTGATCCAGATTGGCACTTGAGGGTCATTTTGACCTCTAGCCCCTGTACTATGTGCGCGAGCAGCTATGAATTCAGGAGCAATCTCGCAGCCGAACCCTTCCACCCACACATCGGCTGGCGTCAATTGCCGCAGCACGGCCAGGTCTTGCGCATCGGTCCAGTGGCGTACCTCTACGCCGGGCCATTGGCCCTCCATGGCGCCCGGTGCCATCCATTGCAGGGCGCTGCTGTCGTCCACCCAGAGCCGTACGGTGTGGCCACGGCGGGCCAGGTCGGCGCTGAGACGCCAGCACACCCCGATGTCGCCAAAGTTGTCGATGACCTTGCAGAAAATATCCCAGCGCATGGGGGCTATTGTCCACGCGCGACGCTCTCGGCGGCCCGGCAAGCAAGCACAATAGCGTCCCATGTCCGACGCTCCGTCCCCCGAAGTTCATTCCGAAGCGCTGCTGCGCGAAGTGGCTGCGCTGCCAGCGCTGCCGGGCGTCTACCGTTACTTTGATGCGGATGAGCAACTGCTCTATGTAGGCAAGGCGATCAACCTCAAACGCCGGGTCAGCAGCTACTTCCAGAAAGACCACGGTGGCACGCGCATCGGCCACATGGTCAGCAAGATCGTCCGCATGGAGACCACGGTGGTGCGCTCCGAGGCCGAAGCCCTGCTGCTGGAAAACAATCTCATCAAGACGCTGAACCCGAAATACAACATCCTGTTTCGGGACGACAAGAGCTACCCTTATTTGAAGATGACGGGCACACCGCCCGTGCCCAAAAACCTGGCACCTGCCGAGCCCGATGCCAAGTCCCGGCCGCCGCAGCCGGTGGAATTCGCGCGCGTCTCCTATTACCGCGGGGCTGTGGAAAAGAAGCATCGCTACTTCGGCCCATATCCCAGTGCCTGGGCCGTGAAAGAAGCCATCCTGCTGATGCAAAAAGTGTTCCGCCTGCGTACCTGCGAAGACCCGGTGTTCAGCAATCGCACCAGGCCCTGCCTCCTGTACCAGATCAAGCGCTGCTCGGCGCCATGTGTGGGCCATATCAATCCGGCTGACTATGCGCAGGACGTGGCCAATGCCGAACGCTTCTTGCGCGGAGAGGCGCAGGAGGTCATGCGCGGCCTGGAGGCTCGCATGATGGCGCATGCCGAGAAGCTGGAGTTCGAGCAGGCCGCCGAGCTGCGCAACCAGGTAGCGGCGCTCTCCAATGTGTTGCACCAGCAGTCGGTCGACAACGTCTCCGACCGCGACGTGGACATCCTCGCTGTCAAGGTGCAGGGCGGTCGCGCTTGCGTGAACTTGGCCATGGTGCGCGGAGGCCGGCATCTGGGCGATCGGCCCTATTTCCCGGTGCATGTGGAAGACGCAACCGCCATGGGGGCGGCCGAGGAGGGTGAGGCACGGCCTTCGGTTGAAGCCCAGGTGCTCGAAGCCTTTTTGGCTCAGCACTACATCGATGTGCCCATGCCCGGTGCGCTGGTCGTTAGCGAGCCCGTCAGCAAGGGCCTGCTGCAGGCCCTCTCGGAGCAGACGGGCGTGAAGGTCACGGCGGTGCACCAGCCGCGCGAACAACGCCGTGCCTGGCTGGACATGGCGCAGACCAATGCAGGCCTGCAGCTGGCACGCCTGCTGGCAGAAGAAGGCTCGCAACAGGCACGCACGCGGGCGCTGGCCGATGCGCTGGACTTGGCGCTGGATGACCTGGACGACCTGCGCGTGGAATGCTTTGACATCTCGCATACGGCGGGCGAGGCGACGCAGGCGTCTTGCGTGGTGTTTCACCACCACAAGATGCAGAACAACGAGTACCGCCGTTTCAATATCGATGGCATCACCGGTGGCGACGACTACGCCGCCATGCGCCAGGTGCTTACGCGCCGCTACAGCAAACTGGCAGAAGCGCAGCGCGAAGCCCAGCGCCAAGGCACCACGCTGAGCGGCAGCGCGCGCCTGCCAGATCTGGTGCTGGTGGACGGCGGCAAGGGCCAGGTAGCCATGGCGCGCGAAGTGTTTGAGAGCTTGGGGTTGGATCTCTCGCTCATCGTGGGTGTGGAGAAAGGCGAAGGCCGCAAGGTGGGGCTGGAAGAGCTGGTGTTTGCCGATGGCCGCGAGAAGGTCTACCTGGGCGCCGACTCGGCCGCGCTGATGCTGGTGGCGCAGATCCGCGACGAGGCCCACCGCTTTGCCATCACCGGCATGCGCGCTGCGCGTGCCAAGGTGCGCACGGGCGGCGGCAAGCTGGAAGAGATTCCGGGCGTAGGCCCCAAGCGCCGCGCCAAGTTGCTGCAGCGCTTTGGTGGTGTGCGCGGTGTGGCGCTGGCCAGTGCGCAGGACATCGCCATGGTCGATGGCATCTCCCGAGAATTGGCGGAGGAAATCTACCGGGCGCTTCATTAGCCGTGCCACAATTCCGTCATGTTTACCACCATCCCCACCATCATGACCTGGGCGCGAATTTTCGCGATCCCCCTCATCCTGGGCGTCTTCTATCTGCCGGAGTCCATGGCGACGGCGCATGAGCGCAACCTGGTGGCGACCGTCATGTTCATTCTGTTTGCGCTGACCGACTGGCTGGACGGTTATCTGGCCCGCAAGCTCAACCAGACCTCGTCCTTTGGCGCCTTCCTCGACCCGGTGGCCGACAAGTTCCTGGTCTGCGCCTGCGTGCTGGTGCTGGTGCATTTGCAGCGCGCGGATGTATTCGTGGCGCTGATCATTATTGGCCGCGAGATCGCGATCTCGGCCTTGCGCGAATGGATGGCGCAGATTGGTGCCTCGCGCAGTGTGGCGGTGCACATGATCGGCAAGATCAAGACCGTGGTGCAGATGGTGGCGATCCCTTTTCTGCTCTACAACGGCAATCTGTTCGGACTGATTGATACGCACGTGTGGGGCGTGTGGCTGATCTGGGCTGCGGCCGTGCTCACGGTCTGGTCCATGGTGTACTACCTGCAAAAAGCCTTGCCTGAAATCCGCGCACGGACCAAGTAAGCTCCCCGTCAGCCATGTGCCCCGAAGCGGTGCGCACCGTATGGGGCCAACACTTTGTTGCATTTGGGTATGCGAAAGCTGTCGAAAAAACTTCGGCAGACCGTCCGGATTTGGAAAGAAATCCGTCTAGAATTCGCCTCCGCGCTGTCGCATTGTTGCAGGGCATATTGACACGGAATTAGCCCGTGGCTTTAATGCAAAGCAGCAGCTTTCACTGCTACCGCCGAATTGTTTTGAGTCTGCGTTGCGTGCGCCATGCACGCCGTATCAAGGCAAGGCGGCAATACCAAATTTGAAGAGACATTCCATTAATTTGCTTCCGTACAAGGGGTCTTTGTGAACAAAACTGAACTGATCGAGCACATTGCAAAACACGCCGACATCTCCAAGGCCGCTGCAACCCGCGCTCTGGAATCCACCATCGGTGCCGTGAAGACCACCCTCAAAAAAGGCGGTACCGTGTCCCTCGTGGGTTTTGGTACTTTCGCCGTGGGCAAACGTGCTGCCCGCACCGGTCGTAACCCCCGTACCGGCGCTGCGATTAAAATCAAGGCTGCCAAGGTGCCCAAGTTCCGTCCAGGCAAAGCATTGAAAGATGCCCTGAACTAAACACCGGTTTCGGTTCGGGTGGTTAGCTCAGTTGGTAGAGCGTCTGCCTTACACGCAGAATGTCGGCGGTTCGAGCCCGTCACCACCCACCACCCAGCAAAGGCGAACACCATGTTCGCCTTTTTTGTTGTTTACATGGAGAGTTAGCGCATGTTTGAATTTGTCCGCCGCAACACCAAGTTCATCGCGGCGCCTTTGTTCTTGCTGGTCATTGCAGCCTTTGTGCTCGTGGGCATCGATGGCTACAAGGGCTTCGCCGGCCGCGGTGCCACTGTGGCCCAGGTCGGCAGTGCCAAGATCACCCAGGAAGAGTGGGACTTCGCGCACAAGAACGAGGTCGATCGTCTGCGCGCTTCCATGCCCAACCTGGATGCCAAGCTGCTGGACTCTCCGGAAGCCCGCTACGCGACACTGGAGCGCTTGGTGCGCGAGCGTGTGCTGGCCGTAGGCGTAAAGGAATTGCATCTGGAAACCTCGGATGAGCGTTTCCGCCGCCTCTTCCAGGAAAGCCCGGATTTCGCTCCCTTGCGCACCCCCGGAGGAACGCTGGACGTGCAGAAGTACGCCACGCTGGCCGCCAGCCAGGGCCTGACACCTGCTGGCTTGGACCTGAACATCCGCAAGCAACTCAGCGAGCGTCTGCTCGAGACCGGCGTAACCTCCACCGCCTTTGCGTCAAACGCCTTGGCCGACATGGCGCTGAATGCCTTCTTTGAACGTCGTGAAGTGCAGATCGCACGTTTCAGTCCCGGCGACTTTAGCGCCAAGGTCAATCCTCCGGATGCTGATGTCGAGGCCTACTACCAGACCCATCTGGCCCAGTTCCAGTCGCCCGAATCGGCCACTGTGGAATATGTGGTTCTGGACCTGGATGCGGTGAAGAAGACGGTGACCGTCAATGAGGACGACCTCAAGACCTACTTTAAGGAAAATGCCAGCCGCTTTACTTCCAAGGAAGAACGCCGCGCCAGCCACATCCTCATCAATGCGCCCAAGGACATGGCGCCCGCTGACCGTGCGAAGGCCAAGGAAAAAGCCCAGGCCCTGCTGGAACAGGCCCGCAAGAACCCCAATGGTTTTGCCGACTTGGCCAAGAAGAACTCCCAGGATCCCGGTTCTGCGCCCCGTGGCGGTGACTTGGATTTCTTTGGCCATGGTGCCATGGTCAAGCCTTTCGAGGACGCTGCATTTGCCCTGAAGAAAGGCGACATCAGCGATTTGGTGGAGTCCGACTTCGGCTACCACATCATCAAGCTCACGGATATCAAGGCTGCCAAGGAACCCAAGTTTGAAGAAGCCCGCGCGGGCCTGGAAACGGAACTCCGTGCGCAACTGGCCCAACGCAAGTTTGCTGAAGTGGCAGAGTCTTTTACCAACGGTGTGTATGAGCAATCGGACAGCCTCAAATCGGTGGCCGAGCGACTGAAGTTGGAAGTGAAGCAAGCCACCAACGTGCAGCGCGAACCTGCAGCCGATGCCAAGGGTGTCTTGGCCAGCCCCAAGCTGTTGGCTGCGATCTTCAGCCCCGATTCGCTGGAGAAGAAGCGCAATACCGAGGCCGTGGAAACCGCCCCCAACCAGCTCAGCGCAGCCCGTATCGTGTCTTACAGCCCCGCAGCGGCCTTGCCCCTGGCCCAGGTGCGCGCCCAAGTGCGTGAGCAACTGGTTGCCAGCCGTGCCCAGGAACTTGCCAAGAAAGAAGGCATGGCCAAGCTGGATGCCTGGAAGGCCGCTCCGGCTTCGGCCAGCTTCCCCGCAACCGTGACAGTTTCGCGCGAGCCCAACCAGCCGGTGCAGGGAGCCCTGCTGGATGCGGCACTGCGTGCTGACCCGGCCCAACTGCCCGCCCTGGTGGGCGTGGACCTGGGACGCCAAGGCTATGCCATCGTGAAGGTCAGCAAAGTGCTGCCGCGTACCCCTGTTGCGGATACGGTTAGCAAGCAGGAGCGCAACCAGTATGCCCAGTGGACGGCCAACGCCGAGAGCCTGGCCTACTACGCGGCCCTGAAGGAGCGTTTCAAGGTGCAGATCAAGGTTCCTGCGCCAACTAGCTCTATTCCGCCTGAAGTCCAATAAGAGCCGGTTTATCAGGTTATAATCATGTTTCTACGGTGGCTGTAGCTCAGTTGGTAGAGTCCAGGATTGTGATTCCTGTTGTCGTGGGTTCGAGCCCCATCAGCCACCCCAAAATATGAAAAAGCCCGCTGCAAGCGGGCTTTTTTTCGTCTGAACTTTGGTGCGCGGCCTCAGTTCACCATCACCAGCTTGCCCTTTACGCCGCGTGAGCCCATGTGGGCGTAGGCGGCCTTGAGGTCGGCCATGGGCATGGTGCGGTCGATCACGGGCTTGATCTTGCCCTGACCGTACCACTGGGCCAACGTGCCCATCATGGCGGCGTTGGCCTTGGGTTCCTTCTTGGCGAAGTCGCCCCAGAACACGCCCACAATGCTGGCGCCCTTGAGCAGGGCGAGATTGAAGGGCAGGGCGGGAATAGGGCCGGAGGCGAAGCCGACCACCAAGTAGCGGCCACGCCAGGCGATGGAGCGGAAGGCGGGCTCGGCAAAGTCCCCGCCGACCGGGTCGTAGATCACATCCGGGCCTTTTCCATCAGTCAGGGCCTTGATCGCATCGCGCAGGTTTTCCTGCTGATAGTTGATGGTGGCGTCGGCACCAATCGAGGTGCACAGGTCGCATTTCTCCTGGGTGGAGGCCGCGGCAATCACGCGTGCGCCCATGGCTTTGGCAATCTGGATGGCCGAGGTACCCACGCCACCCGCCGCGCCCAGCACCAGCACGGTTTCACCGGCCTTGAGCTGGGCCCGGTCCACCAGTGCGTGGTGCGAGGTGGCGTAGATCATGATGAAGGCTGCCGCATCCACAAAAGAAAAACCGGCAGGAAGCGTCATGCACAGTGCGGCAGGTGCTATGGTATGTGTAGCGAAGCCGCCGGTGCCACTGAGGCATGCAACATGTTGGCCGACCTGCAGATGGGTCACGCCTTCGCCCACAGCCTGCACCACACCGGCGTATTCCGAGCCGGGCACAAAGGGCAGCGGTGGCTTCATCTGGTACTTGTTTTGGACGATGAGAATGTCGGGGAAGTTCAGGCTGGCGGCCTTGATTTCCAGCAGCACTTCACCGGCCTTGGGTTGCGGGGTGGGCAGTTCCTGCCACTGCAGGGAATCGATGCCGGTGGGGTTTTCGCAAAGCCAAGCGTGCATGGGGTGTCTCCAGGAAATAGAGGGGCATCATAGGTGGCGAGGGTGACGAAAAATGTCTCTCGTGCGACGAGGTTTCACACCCCCCACCTACAATGCCAGCACACTCTGTACCGCTATGAAAATTCTGATTTCCAACGACGACGGCTACCAGGCCCCAGGCATCGTGGCGCTCTATGAAGCCCTCAAGGACATTGCCCAGGTGGAGGTGATCGCGCCGGAGCAAAACAACAGCGCCAAATCCAATGCGCTGACCCTGCATTCCCCGCTGTATGTGCACCGCGCGGCCAATGGTTTTCGCTATGTGAACGGTACCCCGGCGGACTGTGTCCACATCGCGCTCAGCGGCCTGCTGGACTACCGGCCCGATCTGGTGGTTTCGGGCATCAACAACGGCGCCAATATGGGCGACGACACGATTTATTCAGGCACCGTGGGTGCGGCCATGGAAGGTTTTCTCTTCGGCATTCCGGCCATTGCCTTCTCCCAGGTCGAGAAAGACTGGGTACACCTTGCCAGCGCGGCGCAGAAGGCGCGTGAACTGGTGCTGTCCATGCACCAGCAGCAGCTCATCACGCCCCAGCCCTGGCTGCTCAACGTCAACATCCCCAACCGTCCGTTGGCCGAGATTGGCAACGTGAAGCTGTGCCGCCTGGGCCGGCGCCATGCGGCCGAAAAGGTCATCCAGCAGCAAAGCCCGCGTGGCGAAACCATGTACTGGATAGGCGCAGCCGGCCCGGTGAAGGACGATGCCGAGGGCACCGACTTCCACGCAACCGCGCAGGGCCATGTGTCCATGACGCCGCTGCAGGTGGATCTGACCGACCACGACAATCTGGGCTACTGGGCGCAGACCGCTGCGCTGCTGGCTCCGCACGCAACGCCGGTGGCCGCATGAAGCAACGCCCCTCCTTTCCCGCGCGACTGGACAGCACGCTGGCCAAGACACGTCCCAACCCGCATGGTGCGGTGGTGGTGCCGGCGGCTCCCACGCCCAAAGCAGTGGGGAAGGCGGGTGCTTCCACGGTCAGCCAACCGGCTGCGCGGTCCAGGACGGTTTCGCCCGCTGTGCCTGTGCCCCAGGGCGTGGGCATGGACTCGCAGGCGGTGCGCCAGCGCATGGTGCAGAAGCTGGCGGGGCAGGGTGTGAGCGATGCGCTGGTGCTGGCGGCCATGGGCAGTATCGAGCGCCACCGCTTTGTAGACAGTGCCCTGGTGAACCAGGCCTATGAGGACACCAGCCTGCCCATTGGGCTGGGCCAGACGATCTCCAAGCCCGGTGTGGTGTCCCGCATGATCGAACTGCTGCGCAACGGCACCAGCGGCCGGATGGGGCGGGTGCTGGAAATCGGCACCGGTTGTGGCTACCAAGCGGCAGTGCTCAGCGTGGTGGCTGATGAGGTGTACAGCATTGAGCGCCTGCGCGGCCTGCACGACAAGGCGCGCGAGAACCTGCGCCATCTGCGCCTGCCCAATGTGCATTTGCTGTTCGGGGATGGCATGGCGGGTTATGCCAAGGGGGCGCCCTATGCGGGCATCATTGCGGCTGCGGGCGGCGAGGCGGTTCCCCAGGCCTGGGTGGACCAACTGGCCGTAGGCGGACGTCTGGTGGCCCCAGTGGTAACCAGGGGAGGTACCCAGGCTTTGCTTGTGCTGGACAAGACCGCCCAAGGCGTGCGCCAGACCCTGTTGGAAGCAGTGCATTTTGTCCCCCTAAAATCAGGCGTTGCCTAAAGGGAAAGAAATTTATGAATGGTGTGCGTCGTCTTGCGTTGGTTGGGGCCTGTGTGGCTGTGGTGGTTTTGTCTGCCTGCAGCTCCCAAACGCTCAACCGTGCCCCGGTGGAAGACCGCGGCTCCTCCGCCAGCAAGCCCGCGGCCGCTGTGACAGACCCGCGTACACAGGCCGTGAAGCAGCCGCCCGGCTTCGAAAACGCCGGTAAGGCGGGCTACTACACCGTCAAGCCTGGTGACACGCTGATGCGTATCGGCCTGGAAACGGGCCAGAGCCACAAGGACATCGCGCGCTGGAATGCGCTGGAGAACCCGGACAAGATCGAAGTCGGCCAGGTGCTGCGCGTGGTGCCGCCTGTTGCCGATACCGTCGCCGTTGCCAAGCCGGTGTCCAGTGCATCGGCCACCACCACTGCCTTGCCGGCGGCAGGTGCGGCCTCGTCTTCCGCATCGTCCTCAGCCCCCGCTAAGGCGGCGTCTGCACCCGCGGCGGCTTCGGCTGCCAGCGCTCCGGCACCGGCCGCTACGCCCGCGCCTGCAGCAGCGGCCGCCGGTGAAGACGAAATCGCCTGGATCTGGCCCGGCCATGGCCCGGTGCTGGCAGGCTTTGACGAAGTGAAGAACAAGGGCGTGGACATTGGCGGCGCTGCGGGTGATCCGGTGCTGGCCGCGGGCGAGGGCAAGGTGGTCTATGCCGGTGCAGGTCTGCGCGGCTATGGCAACCTCATCATCCTCAAGCACAACAACACCTACCTCACGGCCTACGCCCACAACCAGACCCTGCTGGTCAAGGAAGACCAGACGGTGAAGAAGGGCCAGAAGATTGCCGAGATGGGCAATAGCGACGCCGACCGCGTGAAGCTGCACTTCGAGGTACGCCGCCAAGGCAAGCCGGTCGACCCGGTCAAGTACCTTCCCGCCAGGTAGCCATGCCATGAAAAAGCCTCCCCCCCCAACACCGGATGACGCACCCGCCCGTCCGAATCGCGCGGGGGGAGAGTGGGGCATCGATTTGCCTGTGGAGCGCATGGGAATTGCGCGGGAAGCTCCTGAAACCATAGCAAACCTGAGCCCCGACCACGCGGCTGCCGAGGCTGCAATGTCGGTTGCCGGCGAAGAAGCCGCTGACGCCCTGGCGCTCTACCTGCGCGGCGTGCGCCGCACCACCCTGTTCACCCCGGAAGAAGAGTTTGCGGTAGCCACCCGGGCCCGCGCGGGGGACTTTGCGGCCCGCCAAAGCATGATTGAGCACAACCTGCGCTTGGTGGTGAGCATTGCCAAGGGCTACCACGGCCGGGGCGTGCCCATGTCCGACCTGATCGAGGAGGGCAATCTGGGCCTCATGCACGCCATCGACAAGTTCGAGCCGGAGCGGGGTTTCCGTTTTTCCACCTACGCTACCTGGTGGATTCGCCAGTCCGTGGACCGGGCGCTGATGTACCAGGGGCGGGCGGTGCGCCTGCCGGTGAATGTGGTGCGCGAGGTGCAGCAGGTGCTGCGCGCGCGCCGCGCGCTGGAAAACGATGCTGCGCTGATGGTGCGGCGTCCGGATGGCATCCGGGTGGAGGACATTGCCGCGCTACTAGGCCGGGAGGCACCCGATGTGGCCGACCTGCTGGCCATGGCTGAGGCGCCACGTTCGCTGGATGCGTCGCTCGATATTGGTGGTGAAGAACATTCGCTGGGCGACAGCCTGGTCGATGAGCTGGCGATTGACCCCCAGGCCCAGGCCCATGCGAATGAGGTGGATGCGCTGCTGGAGGAGTGGATATCCACCCTCTCGGCACGCGAGCGCGAGATTCTGGAAGGGCGCTTTGGCCTGCACGACCGCGAACCCGAGACGCTGGATGTGCTGAGCAGCCGGCTTGGGCTGACGCGGGAGCGCGTGCGCCAGGTGCAGAACGAGGCGCTGTTCAAGCTCAAGCGCTACCTGGCACGGCGCGGCATCAAGCGTGAATTCCTGATGTGAGTTTGTGGCCCCAGATTCTTTGGGGCTGCCCGGCGAATAGTTGCCCGTCCCTGACCTGAGACAATCGGGGGATGAGTGATGCGATTTCCCCTCCCGATACCGACCCGGTATCCACGCCCCCCGTTTCTGCCGAACCTGCACTGCCTGAGGGCTGGTTGCGCGTCAAATCCCTGGACCTGGAGGCCCAGGGCGTAGCCCATCGGCCCGATGGCAAAGTCGTGTTCATTGACGGTGCGCTGCCTTTTGAGGTGGTGAGCGCCCAAATCCACCGCAGCAAAAGCAGCTTCGAGAAGGGCACGCTGACCGACATTCACCGCGAGTCGTCCCAGCGCGTGCGCCCCGCCTGTCCGCACTTTGGCTTGCATGAAGGGTCTTGTGGCGGCTGCAAGATGCAGCATCTGCATGTGAGCGCCCAGGTGGCGGTGAAACAGCGCGTGCTGGAGGACAACCTTTGGCACATTGGCAAGGTCAAGCCCGACAACCTGCTGCGCCCCATCGAGGGCCCGGCTTGGGGTTACCGCTATCGCGCCCGCCTGTCCGTGCGCCATGTACGCAAGAAGGGCCAGGTGCTGATCGGCTTCCATGAGCGCAAGAGCCGCTATGTGGCCGACATGAAGGAATGCCATGTGCTGGCGCCCCACGTGAGCGCGATGCTGGTGCCCTTGCGCCGCCTCATCGAGTCCATGGACGCGGTGGAGACCTTGGCCCAGATCGAGCTGGCCATGGGCGACATGGCGCCCACGGCGGGTGCCAATGGTGGGGCGGGCGAAGTCATCGCCATGGTGCTGCGCCATCTGGAGCCATTGTCCGAAGGCGATCTGGCCCGCCTGCGCCAATTCGCGGCGGCCAACCCCGGCCTGCAATGGTGGCTGCAGCCCAAGGGGCCGGACACCATCCACCGCTTGGACGAGCTGCCGGGCCACACCACGGGCCAACTGTCCTACCAACTGCCCGACTTTGGCATCACCATGCCCTTCCGGCCCACCGATTTCACCCAGGTGAACCCGCACATCAACCGCGTGCTGGTGTCGCGCGCGCTGGGCCTGCTGGCGGTGCAGAAGACGGAGCGCGTGATCGACTGGTTCTGTGGCCTCGGCAACTTCACGCTGCCCCTGGCCACGCAGGCGCGCGAGGTGCTGGGCGTGGAAGGTGCCGAGGCGCTGGTGGCGCGCTCGCGCGAAAACCTGAAGCTCAACATGGCGGCCAGTTCAGAGCAAAGTACGGCTCTGGCCCCCGTCAAACCTGCGCTGGCAGCTACCAAGTTTGTAGCGCGTAACCTCTTCGAGATGACGCCCGAGCTATTGATTGGTGACGGTGCTGCTGACAAATGGTTGGTGGACCCACCGCGCGAAGGCGCGTTTTCCCTGGTGCAGGCCCTCGCGGCCCTGCACCAGCAGCCCGAGCTGCGCAAGGGCTGGACACCACCCAAGCGCATCGTCTACGTGAGCTGCAACCCCGCCACGCTGGCCCGCGATGCGGGTGTGTTGGTGCAGGAAGCGGGCTACCGCTGCACCAAGGGGGGCGTGGTCAACATGTTTCCCCACACGGCGCACGTGGAGAGCATTGCGGTGTTTGAACTGCAGGATTGAAAACACGCGGGGCCACTGACGGCGCCCCGGCGTAGCTGGCGCGCTCAGTGCGCGCTGGACTTGTCGCCGCCAGCCTTGGCGGTCTTGGTTTTGGACTTGCCGTCCTTGGAGTCCGCCTCTTTACCCTCGGTGATCATTTCCTCGGTGGGGGCGGGCGCCGGGGGCTTGATGCCCGTGGGGGCGATGCCCTCGATCTTGTTGTCCCGCATGTACTGGTCCATTTCCTTCCAGCCGGCAAACACGGCGGATTTGGAGGCTTTTTCGTTGAGGGCGTAGCAGTCCTCAATGCTGCGCAGCCCGTGACGGCAGGCGCTGCCAATAGCCTTGGCATCGGCCTCGCGCTGGGCTACGCGCGGGTCCGCCAGCAAAGCTTGAATCTGCTGCATGTCGCAGCCAGCCAATAGCAGTGGGAAGGCGATGTAGATGAGGGGGCGCAGAGTCATGGATACAACACGTGGTCTAGGTCATCTATCGGCCCATTCTGCGCCCAATTGAGACCCAGGCAATAAAAAAGGCCCCGAAGGGCCTTTTTCGCGTGGGGTTGGGGGGCGCTTAGTCGCGTTCTCCGCCAAAGATGCCCAGCAGGGCCAGCAGGCTCTGGAACACGTTCACGATGTCCAGGTACAGGGCCAGGGTGGCGCTGATGTAGTTGGTTTCGCCGCCGTCGATGATTTGCTTGACGTCATACAGCATGTAGGCGCTGAAGATGCCGATGGAAGCCATGGACAAGGCCATCATGCCGGCGGTGGAGCCGACGAACATGTTGATGAGGCCGCCCACAAACAGCACGATGACACCCACAAACAGCCACTTGCCCATGCCGGACAGGTCACGCTTGATGACGGTGGCGAGGCTGGCCATGGCCAGGAACACGCCCGCGGTGCCGGCAAAGGCGGTAAACACCAGTTGGGCACCGTTGCTGTAGCCCAGCACATGGCCGATCAGGCGCGATAGCACGAGGCCCATGACGAAGGTGAAGCCCAGCAGCACGGGCACGCCGGCAGCGGAGTTCTTGGTTTTCTCGATGGCGAAGATGAAGCCGATGAGAATAGCAAGAGACAGCAGTGATCCGATCACACCAAAGGATTGGGTGATACCGGTAGCCACACCAACCCAAGCGCCCAGCACAGTGGGAATCAGGCTCAGTGAGAGCAGCCAGTAGGTGTTGCGCAGCACTTTGTTTCGCTGTGCGGCAGATGCGCCATAGCCCAGCGCGTGGCCCATGGTGGTTACGTTGTCGTTCATAGTCATGCTCCTTCTCTCTGCATGGAGTGCAGGTGTGGTCATTCTAGGGAAAAACAAGCGTCGCACTGCGTTTTGCCCTGCGATTGGCCGGGTTTTGGGCAGGGCTGTTCTGCGCAACGGGCGCCCAATGCGGCACCGGCAAACGGTATGCTTGGGGTTTGTCCTTATTCCCTGTTTCCCTCCTTTTTTTTGAACTGCAAGGCCCCTTATGAAGACCAAATCCGTACTTGAATTCGCCGATGTGAAAGCCATTGCCGCTGCCGCAGAGGCCGAAGCCCTCAAAAACAACTGGGCGGTGAGCATCGCCATCGTGGACGATGGCGGTCATCTGCTGTCCTACCAGCGTCTGGATGGTGCTGCGCCCATCTCCGCCCATATCGCGCCCGCCAAGGCACGCACGGCCGCCCTGGGCCGCCGCGAGAGCAAGCTGTATGAGGACATGATCAATGGCGGTCGCGTGTCCTTCCTGAGCGCGCCGGATCTGCAGGGCATGCTCGAAGGTGGCGTACCGATCATCAAAGATGGCCAATGTCTCGGTGCCGTCGGTGTGAGCGGCGTCAAATCCAGCGAAGACGCACAGATTGCCAAGGCCGGGATTGCCGCCATCGGCCTGTAATTTGCTCTCAAAATAATAGCTGCCAGCGCTCTGTTGATGTGGGCTGGTGGCTATTTTTATGTCTATTTGGTAAGAATGAGCTTGCCAGACTTGGTGCTTTGCAGTCGGTAGCGCTGCCCGTTGTGCTCGATCTCGATGGCCTGGCGCGGGCCCAACAGGGTGCTGGATTGCAGAACTTCCTGCTCTGCCGCCAACACGGGTGCCCGCGGGGTGGGGCTCGGTGGAGGCGGCGGGGATCCCTGGTTGCCAAGAGCTTGCGAACTAGGCATAGGAGAAGTTCCTTTGCACCAGTTGCCGCCAGCGGCGTTGGCGGTGTGCATAAAAGCCCAGCGCAAACAGCCACACAAAGGGCGTGAGCAGGCCGGCACGGATGTCGACCTGGTCGGTGTAGTCGCAACCGTGTTCCGCGCTACGGATGAAGATGCGATGGTCCCAGCGGGACATCATCGTTCCCGAGCCGTTGTCGCGCAGCTCCACGGAGAAGCGGCCGTCCCGTGCCGAGTGGTCCTGGCCCGAGATACGCACCATTTGCCGGCCTAGCGGGAAGAATCCCAGCAGGTGCATGGCGACCTGGTAGTCACGCTCCTCCCAGCGCTGTGGCAGATGGGGCGGATTGATGGGCGTGAAATACACCATGGGCTTGGCAATGTGCATGAGCAGTCGTGGTGTCTGTACCTCGTCAAAGCAGCGCTCTGCGGAGCAGGCGAAGCGGGTTGTCAGGGTCAGCAGCATCACGGTGCTCCTCAGGGTTTGTTGGGTTCAGTGATGAAACCAATTTTGCGCAGGCCCGCCACTTGCGCGGCGCCCATGGCCTGGGCCACGAACTCGTAGCGCGCGGCCTTGTCACCGCGGATGTGCAGCTCGGGCTGGGGTTCCTTGGCTGCTTCTGCCTGCAGCACGCCGGGCAGCGCTTCAGCGGCCACAGGGTTCTGGTTCAGGAAGTAGGCGCCTTGGGCATCCACGCTGAGCTGGATGGTTTCCGGCTTGGTGTTTTGCGGCTGGGCGGTGGCCGTGGGCAACTCCACGTTCACTGCGTGCTTCATCACCGGCACGGTGATGATGAAAATGATGAGCAGCACCAGCATCACGTCCACCAGGGGCGTCATGTTGATTTCGTTCATCACCTCGGAATCGTCCGAGGCTCCGTCTTGCATGCCGAATGCCATAGGATTTCCTTAAGCCTTCTTCATGGCAACGACCTTGCCGTCTGCCTGACGGTTGCCCACGCGGGCACCGGTCACGAAGTAGGCGTGCAGGTCATGCGCAAAGCGGTTGAGCTTGGTCAGGATGGACTTGTTGCCGCGCACCAGGGCGTTGTAGCCCAGCACGGCGGGGATGGCCACGGCCAGACCCAGCGCGGTCATGATCAGCGCTTCGCCGATGGGGCCGGCCACCTTGTCGATGGTGGCGGAGCCCGCAGCACCAATGCCCATCAGCGCGTGGTAGATGCCCCAGACGGTGCCGAACAGGCCGACAAAGGGAGCGGTGGAGCCAACAGACGCCAGGATGGCCAGACCGCTTTGGAAGCGGGCGGTACTGTCGTCAATGCTGTTGCGCAGGGAGCGGCTGATCCAGTCGCTGATGTCCAGGGCGTCGTGCAGCTGGGTTTGGGTGTTGCGGTGGTGGGCGGTGGCTTCCTGGCCGGCCTGGGCCAGCTCGACGAAGGGGTTGCCGGCCTGGGCACCCAGCGCCTTCATGCCGGCGCTGAAGTCTTCGCTGTGCCAGAAGGTTTCGGTGCGTTGTGCGAGGGACTTGTATTTGAAGATGTCCAAGGCCTTGATGAGGATCACGATCCAGGAGGCGAGGGACATGCCCAGCAGCAAGATTGCCACAGCTTTGGTGACCCAATCGCCTTGGGTCCAGAGGGTGATGAGTCCGAGTTGCGATTCCATTTGATGCTCCAGAAAATTGTTTCAGTTCAAAGTAAAGGGTAAGGGGATAAGGAAGGCGCTTGGAGTCGGCTTTCCGTCGATATGGCATGGGGTAAAGCGCCAACTTCTCACGCCCTCAAGCGCAGCAGTATCCAAACGGTCAAATCCACTGCTTTGTTGCAAATCGATCTTTTGAGGTAGGCCATCGACCCCAACGGAAACCCGCAATGTCACCGTGCCGGTTTCCCGCAGTTTGTTGCTCAGCTTCGGGTAGGGCGGTTTGGGGTTGTATACGTAGTTGGCTTCAAGGCAAGAACGATCTACCACCTTGGTGGCCGGAGTGGAACTCGCGACTTTCTCACTTGTGTTTTTTGTCGATGTTGAGGTTTCGCTGTTTTGTGTGCTCGCGGTAGGGGCTGCCGAGGTCGGTGGCGGTGCTACTGCAGAGGGCGCCAAAGCCAGAGGCGTGGGCGCAGGTTGGGGGGCTGCTACCGGTGTTGGAGCTGGCGGCGTCGGCTGGGGCGTTGGTGTTTTGATTTGCACCTTTGGCTGTGGTTGAGGTTTGGGCTCCGGTTTAGGTGGGGCCGGTGGCGCCATGATTTCGACCAGTATTTCCGCAGGAACCACGGCTTCAACCACGCGACGCAAGAGCCCCATTTGCATGGCCCAGAGAACGGCCACGTGGAATGCAATCACGCTGATCACAATGGTGGTGTTTCGGTTCATGGTCGGCAGGGGGCTGGGGCGGGATAGGGCAGGGCTTGACATAGTTCTTGAACAAGGCAAATCAGCATACTGAATCAGGTGTCGGCCCACATGCGCAACATGTTGTGGTACACCCCGGTCAGGGCGGTGGTGTGGGCGTTGTCACCATGCTGCTGGCGCAGTGCCAGCAGGTTCATGTCCAGTTCGTACAGCATGCGTCGCTGCTCGTCGCTGCGCACCAGACTTTCGACCCAGAAGAAGCAGGCGACGCGGTAGCCGCGCGTGACGGGTTTGACCTGGTGCAGGCTGGTACCCGGGTAGAGCACAGCATGGCCTGCGGGCAGCTTGACGCTCTGCTCGCCATAGGTGTCGGCAATGCAGAGTTCCCCGCCGTCATAGTCTTCCGGGTTGGCGAGAAAGACGGTGCAGGACACGTCGGTACGCAGGCGCTCACCAGTGCCGGGCATGTAGCGCACGGCGCCATCAATATGGTCGCCATAGAAATTGCTGTCACCACCGTAGCGGTTCAGGCGCGGCGGAAACACCTTCTTGGGCAAGGCCGCCGAGAAGAGGGTGGTGTTGCGATCCAGCGCCCGCAGCACGATCGCGCGGATGGCGCGCGCTGCGTCGCAATCATGGTCCAACTGTTCGTTGTTCTTCACCTGCCGCGCCAGCTCCCCCGTGCCCTTGCGCCCGTCCGTCCACGGTGCATCAGCCAGCAAGGTCTGTGCGTGGGACACCTCTTCGGGGGTCAGGAAGTGGGGGAGTTGGAGGAGCATGGTGGCGGGCTGGGGTTAGAACTTGACGTTCAGGGTTGCTTGGATGTTGCGGCCAGGGCCGGGCGTGTAGAAGGCGGTGTAGAGGCCATCGGCATAGAGCTTGTTCAATGCATTGGTGACATTGACCTTCAGAATTGCCTTTTCGTTGAACTTGTACTCCCCCATCAAATCCAGGGTCGCGTAGCCAGGGGCATAGAAACCGGGGTTGCGGTTGGGTGTTTGTTCGCCACGGAAGTTGATACCGGTGCCCAAACGCAGTTCGGGAGAGAACTGGTAGGTCGTCCACACGGTGCCACTGTGAATGGGTGTCAGGGACGGACGCTCGCCAACTCGGTCACCCGCAGCATTTTGTGTGCAAGTTCCGGTAGCTGGGCAGGGCGCTGCGTCGTCAATCATGGCATCAGGCATCCACATGTAGGAGCCATAGATTTCCCATTTTGAGGTCAGCATTCCGGATGCATCGACTTCAAGGCCTGTGGAGTGACGCTTGCCAGACAGCACGGGGACTGCGTTGGCATTGTCGGGATCCGTGTTTCGTTCGTTGAACTTGGTCGATTGGAAGATCGCAAAGCGGGTCGTATAGCGCTTGTCCGCAGAGTCCAGTTTGGCACCGAACTCCACGTTGCGGCTCTGTTCAGGAGCGACTTGACTGCTGGTTGCCGTATACGAGTATGTGTCGCCGGAGGTGTTAAACGAAGTGCCCCAAGAGAAGTGGAAGGAACTTAGTTCACTGGGCTGGTACAACGCGCCCACGCGTTGGCTCCAGTTGGCAATCAGTTGATCGAAGGCGTTCGTCATACGCCCGCTACTGGTGTTATATGTGGCGTACGTACCGCGCATGCGGTCAAAGCGTAGACCACCCAAAACCTTCCAATGTTCTGCCACCTGAACCAAGTCCATGCCATAGAGTCCCAGATTGTCTGCTTGGAACCCGCTAGAGCGCCTGACAGCGCGTGCGCCTTCATCGATCCAAGCGCCATCGTTCGGATTTCCAACGGTCGTTGATGGCCGGGTGGGGCCACCTACTGCAGAAAACACATTCTTGTTCTCCTGGCCGAAATCCACGCCGGCAAAAACTTCATGCTTCACACCCAATGCCGAGAACTTCTTGGCGTAGTCACTTTGGAGATACACGCTATCCAGATTCTGGATCTTGTTCTGCGCGGCTCGAGTAAGAACCGTCGAGTCAGAGAAGTTGTTGATGCCAGTTCCTGTCGCGTAGTTCCAAAGCGTGGCGCGTTGGTCGCGGGTGTACAAACCACGTCGTACGGAGGTTTTGAGTTCACTGTCGTCTTGGAAGCGATGGGTGTGACTGGCGGTAATATACTCAGCAGTACCCTTGTTGTAATCGCTAGCCATGCCGTAGTAGTTTTGCGGCGCAATGGCCTCGTTCAGACCACTAGTGGATGTGGCTGCTGTAGAGGTCGGTTTGATCCAGCGAACACCGTAGTTGATGCCGTTGTCGTTCTTCAGTGTGTAAGCCGACAGCGAGAACTCGTCGGCTGTACCGATACCAAAACGGTAGTTTGCGGCCAAGCCGCGTTTGTCGATTTTGGTGCCTCCGCCATTATTATCAGCCTTGGTGGCCATGGCATTGATGCGCAGGCCTGCGTCTTCACCTGTCTTGATGTTGAAATCACCCGTTACGCGACGGTAGTTGTAGCTACCCAGGGTTGTGCTGACTTCGTTGTCGTCAATGGCACGCGCTTGCTTGCTCGTCTGATTGACAGCACCACCGGTGGAGCCACGGCCAAACAACATGGACGCGGAGCCACGCAACAGCTCTATACGGTCGCTGTTGAACGTATCACGATCGTAGAAGGCCGGGTCACGCATACCGTCGACGAAGATGTCGCCAGTCTGGGCCAAAGAAAAACCGCGTAGTCGGATGTCTTCTTCGCCACCTTCTGCAGCCAAGAAAGTCACACCAGCGGTGTTGTGCAGAACTTCCTTCAGGGTGTCCAGATTGCGGTCGTCAATCAGCTTTTCAGTGACTACGGTGATGGATTGGGGGATATCACGAAGTTCCTGATTCCCTTTGCCAATGCGTGTGCTGGTGGCGCGGACGGAGTCCTTGCCTTCGGCTTCTTCGGCTTTTTCAGTGATGGTGACGGGTTTGAGGGTCTTCACTTCGGCGTCGTTGGCCTGTTGGGCCTGTGCGCTGAAGGAGCCGGCGAGCAGCATGGCGCCCAGGGGGAGCAGGGGGAGCAGGGGGGCGGCCAACGGGACTTGGGGGGAGGCGGGGGAGCGTTGTGGCATAGCGGAGGCTTGGGTTGTTGCTGGCTGGCTATGTCATGGCTCCGCCCAGGCGGAATCTGATGTGGCTTGCTGCGGTCAGGGTTAAATAGTGAACAAGAAGCGTTCTTGTTCGCGCACAAAAAAAGCAGGGTGCTTAACGGGTCAGGGATACGGTGATGGGGGTCCATCCCTGGCGTGCCATGGCGGACTGGGCGTGGCATTGGTCGATGACCTCGCGCGCGCACTCTTCGCAACTGCCGCATTGCATGGCTACACCCAGTTCGAACTGGATGTCGTCAAACCCTTTACCTTCCAGGGCGTGCTGGGTGATGTCTTTCTCAGACACGCGGCGGCATACGCAAACAATCATGGCGAGTTAATTCCAACTAATTTTGCTGAGTTTGATTCTAAATGAGAACTCCTCTTATTTGTATTCTCTGGTAAAGAAATATGTCGTTTTTTTCCAAGTGGGTAAAACCCGTGCAACCAAAAGGCGATACTGCGCACAGTCGTTGAGAACAAAATGCCCCAGACCGCCCCCCAACCATGGAGCTGCGGAATCGGTGGCTGGCTGGGCATGGCGCTGCTGCTGGGCGCCTGTGCGCTGGTTTGCCCGGTTCACGCCCAATCCCCGGCGAGCACGGCGCTCGTGCTGGGAACATCACGCCCGGATGGCAGCTATGCGGGGCATCTTTTGCGGCGTACCTACCAGGAGCTGTTCCGGCGCATGGGAAGCACGGTGGAACTGAAGCTGATTCCGTCAGCCCGGCTGGCTGTGGAGCTGAGTTCCGAGCGCATTGACGGGGATGTGGGGCGTCCTCTGGCCTTTGGGGACAGCCAGCCTGGCTTGGTGCGGGTGGAAGAGCCCATCATGCAGATCACGTTTGCGATCTGGTCGTTGCAGCCACGGCCTGGCCTGCAGCGCGTGGAGCAACTTGCCGAGTCCGGGCTCACGGTGAATTTTCCGCGGGGAGTGGTGGAGTGCGAGCGCATGCTGCAACCGTGGATTCCAGCGCAACGGATATCGGACGTCACCACCACCATCAATGCCCTGAACCTGTTGCAACTGGGTCGCAATGACTTGCATTGCGGCATTGATATGGCCGTGCTGTCCGATGCGAGTAGCCCGGAACTGCCCGGCCTGCCACCGCTGACACGGCTATTCAATCTGGGCGAGCCGATTCCGCTGTATTTCTACCTGCAGCGCAAGCACGCAGCGCTGGTGCCCCATATCGACGCGACCCTCAAGCGCATGAAGGCAGAGGGCGTGCTGGAGCAGATACGGCGGGAGACCTTGCAGGAGTACAAGCTGTTTCCTGTCCAGAAACCACCTTCTCCGCCTCCACCACTGCCCTTGCGTTGATGGGAAAATAAGGCTCTAGCCCTCGCAAAAATTGCGCAAGCAGCTATGCAAACGATAGCAGGCTGGCGTGGTTGTCCCAGCCCCGTGGTAGGCGGAAGCGCTGCGGCGGGGCGGCTGGGTTGCCGTAGAGCAGGGCGTCGGTCTCGCCCCCCACCAGCCAGCGCTCGCCCGCTGCGGCCAGGGCGCCAGCACCGGGCAAGGCCTGGGTCTGCTGGGCGTCGCCTTGGGTGGACCAGGAGGCCAGCCAGCCCGCGTGTGGGGCGCTGGCACAGAAGCGCTGGCCACTCCAGCAAATGTCGCCGGCATAGCCATCCCAATCAGTTGGCACTTGGCCTGCGGCCCAGTCCACCGTGCGCAGCTGATCGCCTTGCAAGATGGCCAGCGCAGGTGCGCGCTGGCGTTCCGGCATTTGGGGGTGTTCCGCCTGTAGGGCGATGCCCAGGGTGCCATCGGGGGCCAAGGCTAGGTGGCGCAGGCTGAGGTAGCTGTCTTCCAGGCGAAACTGCGCCAGCACCGCCCCTGTGGCGGTATCGATCCTTGCCAGATTGGAGTCCATGCGGCCAATGTTGAGCTTCCGCCGGCCGGTCTCGGGTAGGTTCAGAATGCCGCCATTGGCGACCAGCAGCGTGCCTCCGGGTTCCAGCAACAAGGCGTGTGGGCCGATGCCACCACTGGCGAATTCGCGCAGCTTTTCCAGGCTCTGCAGATCGCGTTCGGCGATCAGGCCCTGGCCGGTCCCGCCATCGGTTTCGGTGGTGAAGAAGGTCTTGCCGCTCGCGGACAGTGCGGCGTGGCCACCCAGATAGCGGTCTTCTTCCATGGTGTGCCATTGCAGCGCTTTGCCGCGTTGTACATCCATGCGCATCAAATATTCGCCGGGGCGGCGCGCCAACACCAGCGCCTGTTGCGGAGCCACCTTGCTGCCGGGGACCAGCAGTAGCTGGTGCGCACGTGCGGGCAGGGCGATGCCGCGCGGCGCCTGGCCCGGTGTCCACACGCCGGCCCAGGATTGTTCCCCGCGCATCCAGGCAGTCAGCACACGGGGCTGGGCGACTGGTGCGGCATGGCTGTCCAAAACCCCAGCGCCCAGGCCCAGCAGGGCGGCCTGGGCCAGCAGGCTGCGTCGCGTGATGCGGGATTCAGTCACCGTCGGCGTCGGTAAAGCCCATGCTGATGTGCAGCACGGTGTCGGCCAGTCCGCCCAGGAATTGCGAGAGCTGGCCCAGCGCCTGCCGCGCTGTATTGAGCGATGCCGCGTTGTCGGGCCGCGCGCGTGCGCCGCTGCGCAGGGTGGCCAAAGTCAGGCGCTGCAGTTGGCGGCTGGGCTGGGGCGTGTCGTTGCCCAGCAGCAGGCCTTGCAGGCTGCCGGCCACCGGCCAGTCAGGGCGGGCGGCCTGCGCGGCGGCTGATCCGACCAGAAAAGCCTGTGCGCCCTGGAGCTGGGCCTGCCAGGCGGCGGTGGTTTGCCCGCTGACGCCGCGTACCCACAGGGAGACTTCCTTGCCCCGCGTATCGGGCACCATTTTCTTGATGCGCAACTGGTCCAGCCCGCCCACGGCCTGGCCATACCACTCGCCATAGAGGGTGCTGGCTTCTTCCTCGCTGCGCGGGGCTGCGGCCATAGCACGGTAACCGTCTAGCAGGACCGTGCATTCGTTCAGCACCTGCTGCGCGAGCAGGCGGGCGTAGTGCTGGTGGGCCGGTGTGGCCGGCAGGCGCCAGAACATCCATTCCAGCGCAGGCAGGCCGCGGGCGGCGCTGCCCACGGATTCGATCTGCTCCGGCGTCAGGGGTGTGGCCGCATTGGCATCGAGTTGGCGCTGGATCTGCGCCGGGCGCGTGGGCCAGAAGTCAATGGAGCGCGCGGCGCGGCGTTCGAGCAGCGGGCCAACCGCCACGGCGGCCAGACGCTCCCAGTGCAACATGGTCTGCACCCACAGCGGCTGCTGGGCTTGCCAGTTCGCCAGCGGATTGGCGAGCGAAGCGCGCAAGGCTGTGGCACTTTGCTGTAGCGCCTCAGCCACCAGAATGTAGTGATCCTGTAGCAGCGCCAGCACCCGCTGCCGCGCCGAGAGAAAGGGGCCGGTGCTGGCGGAGGTGCCGGCAAAGCTGTCAAACGTCGGTGCAGATGCTACTTTTTTAGGAGCTGCTTGCGCAATATCCACGAGGGCTAGCGTGCCAAACGGCATGCAGGCGAGAAGGGCGCGTCGTTTCACAGGGACTCCACAAAGGCCACCAGTGCCTGGCGGTCGCGGGCATTCAGTTGCAGCACGTGCTGTTTGGCGCCCTGCGCTTCGCCGCCATGCCAGAGGATGGCTTCGAGCACGCCGTTGGCCCGCCCGTCATGCAGCAGCCGGCGGTGGCCGTTGACGTCGTGGATCAGGCCCACGCCCCACAGCGGCGGGGTCTTCCACTGCCGGCCATTGGCGGCAAAGTCTGGGCGGCCATCGGCCAGGTCCGGGCCCATGTCATGCAGCAGCAGGTCGGTGTAGGGCCAGATCTTCAGGCCCTGCACCTTGGTGCTGGACAGACGGGGGAAGGGCGCTTCGCCCGTGGTGTAGCTGGGGCGGTGGCAGGCGCTGCACTGGGCCTGGGCGAACAGGGCTTGGCCACGCAACACTTGGGCGTCGCCCACATTGCGCCGCGCTGCCGGTGCCAGTGTGGCCTGGTAGAAGATCACGTCAGACAGTGTGCGGTCGTCGATCTCGGGCGCCTTGCCCTGCGCACCGCGGGGGGCGGCCAGGCAGTCTTTCTGCGTGGGGGTGCAGGCTTCGTCGGGGTGCTGGGTGGAGGTGATGCCGATGTCGCCGAGGAAGGCGCCGGCCGTCTGGCTGGCCAAGCTGGCCTGGTTGGCCTTCCAGCCAAAGCGGCCTACGCGCATGGCCTGGGCAAAGTCGTCCCAGACATGGTTAGGCTGGCCCTTGATGGGGCCGGCGTTGGCTGACTGCACGGCGGCATTGGCCAGGATCTCGGATTCGGGAATCGCTTCGAGCAGGCCCACGCCGGCCATCTGGGGTGCAATGCGCGGGCTCATCATGATGCCGGGAGCGAGCGGGCCGTAGGCCAGCTGGGTCAGGCTGTAGACCGGCTTGCGCAGGGTGTAGCGGGTGCCATCGGCGAAGCTGCCGCGCAGGGTCTCATAGCGGATGCGCACTTGGCCTTCGGGCGTCACGCCCTGGATGGCTGCGTTGTTGAGCTGGTCGCCATAGACCGGGTCGGGCACCACACCGCCGTGGGCGCCGACGCCGGGGATGGAAAGGCGCATGAGCAGGGCCACGGGTGGCTCGCTCAGGCCCTTGCGGAAATCGGGCGGGGCACCGCGGCCGTCCTGCACATGGCAGCCACCGCAAGAGCGGGCAATAAAGTGCGGGCCCAGACCATCGCGGGCCGTGGTGGAGGCGGGGGCTTCCACCCAGTTGCGGCGGAAGAAGGAATTGCCTACGGCGAAGCGGGCTTGCTCGTCGTCGCTGAGCGTGGGCAGGGGCATGGAGAAGGCATTGCGGCCAGTGGCGAAGGCCGTGGCCTCGCCCGCAGTGAGCTCGCCCTGTACCGCGCCGGTCAGGTCCGAGCTGCTGTGGCCCCACAGGGGCCACAGCAAGGCTGCCAATGCTCCCGCCGCCGTCAGCATCAGGCCGATTTTTTGACGGGGGCGCAGCATCACTTGGCCTGGGCCAGCTTGGTGATGCCCAAAGCGGCCGCCGCTTCGGTGATGTCCTTGGATTGCTGCACCAGGCTGTCGATCGTCTTCTGCACGCGGATGCGGCCGGGAGCGTTCTTGTCGCCCACGATTTCGCGGTCAAACGGGGCCTGGATGGCGTTGGCTGCGGCCACGCTCTGGGCGATCTGCTTGCTCACCTTGTCGGACAGTGCGGCGTTCTTGGCGGCCACCAGGTCCTTGAGGGATGCGCCTTGCAGCGTGCTGCCGTCCAGGCGCTTGTAGCTGCCCAGCCAGACGTTTTCGATGCCCTGGGCATTGGCGACCACATCGCGGTGCGTGTTGTCGGAAAAGCAGGAGTGCTCATCTTCCTTGTCCTGGGTGTTCATCGCCACTTCCAGGCGCTCGCCGGCCAGTTCACCGCGCGAGAGCGAGCCCATGCCCACGATGATCTTGCGCACGGACTGGATGCCGCCTTGCTCGAACTTGGCGCGGTAGTTTTTGGCAGAGGGCGTCCAGGCCTTGACCAGGAAGCTGAGGTCGTCGATCAGCAGCTCGGTCACGGTGATCAGGTAGGCGCGGCGGCGGTCGGCGTTGGGCGCCTTGCCATCCACATAGTCTTCAAACGGTCGCTGGCCGGGCAGGGTTTCGCTCAGGTCCTGGCCCCACAGCAGGAATTCGATCGCGTGCCAGCCAGCAGCGATGTTTTCTTCGCCACCGCGCTCGTTGAGCTTGGCCAGATTGGCCTTGTTGATCTTGACCTTGAGGTTGTTGACGATGCCGGCATTGGGCTTGCCCACCACGCTGTCGATATAGGACTCGTCCAGTGGCCAGGCGTTGAGGCGGCCTTCGGGGCCCTTGTCGTCGTCGATGGGGCCGCTGTAGAAGCGGAAGACTTCGGTTTGGCCATAGAACTCGCGTGCGGCCAGCCAAGCCTTCTTCGTATCTTCCAGGCCTTGGGCGGACGGTGCTGCGGTAAAGGCGGTGATCGCCTTTTGCAGTGTCTGTGCCGTGGCCAGCACATCGCTGTAGTTGGCGTGCACGAGGTTGGCGTAGTTCAGCACCACAGCCTTGGCATCCACCGCCTGGGCGTGCGCCGCGAAGCCGCTGAGGGCCATGGCTGCGGCCAGGGTGGACTGGAGAAATTGGCGTTTTTGCATGGATGTCTTTCGTTGGGCGAAGAGTGAAAAGAGAAAAGGCGCGTCACTCAACATCTTAATGCAAATCGTTCGCATTTAATGGGCAAAAAAAGCGCCAAGTTGACTTGGCGCAGATATTGGCGCTGCCTGATCGCTCAGGAGATTTCACCCATCTGACTCTGCAGGTAGTTTTGCAGACCTACTTTGTCGATCAGGTCGATCTGGGTCTCCAGGAAGTCAATGTGCTCTTCGGTGTCATCCAGGATTTTTTGCAGCAGGTCGCGCGAGACGTAGTCGCGCACGGACTCGCAGTGGGCGATGCCAGCCTTGATGGTGGCCTGGGCACCCACTTCGGCCTTGAGGTCGCATTCCAGCGCTTCGGGCACGTTTTCACCCACGAGGATCTTGGCCATGTCTTGCAGGTTGGGCAGACCGTCGAGCATGAAGATGCGGTCCATCAGCATGTCAGCGTGCTTCATCTCGCCGATCGACTCGGAGTACTCCTTCTTGGCCAGCTTCTCCAGGCCCCAGTGCTTGTACATGCGGTAGTGCAGAAAGTACTGGTTGATCGCGGTGAGTTCGTTCTTGAGTTGGGCCTGTAGGTGGCCAATGACTTGTGCGTCGCCTTTCATGGGGAACTCCGTGTATTTGTATGAATGAACGGAACGATTATCCCCACGTGCTTCGATTCGAACGAATCAATAACCCCCAAATAGGAACCATAAAAAAATTGCAAATGAGAATGATTCGCATATACTGAAGTCATTCGAAATGAAGTCAGTGCACGGATCAGTCCAAGGAGAGTTCATGCAAAGCAGCCCGCTAGTCCACCCCAACGAGGAGTACACCATGCCTTGTGCTGAGGCCTTGCTGGCCGGCACGATGGCGCTCATGACTGGCCATGTGCAGGCCTGTTGCGGCGCGCATCGCGATGCCATGGCTGGCAAGATCGTTTCCAACCTGACCGCGCTGGCCTAAGACCCCATGCTGTCGCCCGGCTTCAAGAACCTGCTGTGGGCCTTGCGCCAGCGGTGGCAGAACCAGGGGCAGGGCGCTGCGCTTGCGCAACTGCCTTCGACCGAGCGCAGTCTCTGGCATGCCAGCCCTGAGGCGGTGCAATGAGTTCTTCGGTGCAGGCGCTGGTTGATGCCAAGGACGGAAGCCCCCGCCACGCAGGCGGCAGCCGCTATCGCGCCTGGTGCGCGTGTTGCGAACCTGAAGTGACGGCCACCGAGGGCAAGCCGCAACGCCGCAGTCGCGCCAAGCCTGCGTTGGCCTGGCGTACCCGCCTGGAAGCCCAGCAAACCCTGGCCACTGGCCAGGATGACATTTTGGTTTGAGGATAAAAAGTGCCCATAGCCCCTACGGATACTGCGCAAGCAGCTATTGAAAAGATAGCATTTGGAGGCCAGACCATGCCTGGAAATTCACCCGCTCCCGAGATTCAGTGCCATCGTGAACATGCTGTACCTGCCGCCACCGGCTCACGCCGTCGCCGGTTGTGGGACCTAGCGCCGCACTGCCATTGCCCCCTGGTAGGCGTCAGCCTGCCTATCGACACCTTGCGTCGTCTGGTGAATAAGGCGCTGGGCGGCAGCGCCGTAGCCAATGACTACGAAGTGCACGCCGGCGCCGTGTCCGAGGCAGCGCGCCGCTGCAAGCTTTCCGAGCTCATGCAAGCCGAGCTGGACACGCGCTATGTGCGGGAGATCCAGACCTTCCGCGGGGCCAAGAGTGCGTTGGCCGTGGCCGAGTTGTGGATCAAGTACCTCAAAGCAGGCGATGTAGCGGGTGCCTTCTGGGCCGCCCTGTCGCACCCACGTTGCGATGCCCCTTTGCAGGAAGCCATGTGCAAGGACCTGCACATGTTCCAGCACCAGGCTGGCGCCGGCGTGCGGCTGGAGATTGCGCGCTTCAATGCGCTGGCCGAAGAGAACGCGGTACTGGGGCGCGAGTTGGGCAAGGTGCAGGAGCGCATCACGCGTGTGATGGCGCAGAAGACGGCCGACATCGAACGCCTACAGGGCGAGCTGGTGCAAGCGCGCGCGGATGCGATTGCCAAGGACAGCCGTATCGCCTTCATGGCGCAGGACATTGAATCCTTGCAGGCCTCCATTCCGCAGCTGGAAGAACGCCAGCGTCTGCAAAAGCGCGTGGACCAGATGGGCCAGCGCCAGCAGGAACTGGAAGCCCAGAATGCCGATCTGCGTCGCCGCCTGGCCGTTGCCGAACGTGCGGCTGCAGAGCGCGCTGGCACCGAGCGTCCTGTTGTGATGGCGGAGGGCGAGGGCGCGATGGATGTTGCGCCAGTGGTCATGCAACTGCACCAAAAGGTGGTGCTATGCGTGGGTGGACGCAGCGGCAACATTGCCAACTACCGCGATGTGGTGGAGCGGGTTGGTGGCAAGTTCGCACACCACGATGGTGGGGTGGAGGACAACGCCTCGGTGCTGGATGCCAACCTGGCGGCTGCCGACTTGGTGATTTGCCAGACCGGCTGCATCAGCCATAACGCTTATTGGCGCGTAAAAGATTTTTGCAAGCGCACCGGCAAACGCTGCGTATTCGTGGAGAACCCCAGTGCGTCATCCCTGGAGCGCGGGCTGGCGCAGATTGCCTTGCCCAAGCCAACTGTGGAGGCTGGGGCAGCAGAGATGCAGCGTTGATGTGAAAACTCCAAAAAAACTACTGTTACGAACTGTAAATGCGAATAATTCTTATGTAGAATAATTGCTTCGAGTAGCAAGCCAAGCCAACGAGGGGGCGTCCGACTGGACGCCCTTTGCACGTGCCAAGCCAGCCAATGTGAAAACAAATTTTTCTCAAAAGGTTTTGTATGGCGCACGTACCGGCCCATGATCACTTTTCATTAACGCGGCTCTCCTTGTGTCTGGGCTTGGCTTTTGGCAGTGTGGCTGCTGTCGCGCAAACCGCACCTGCAGTGCCCCCGGCAGCCACAATCCCCGTTGCCACGCTCAAGGAAGTGGTTGTCAGCGCCAGCCGCGTGGAGCAGGAACTCGATGATGTTCCTGCAACGATGACCGTGATCAGTGCGGACACCATTGCGCTGGAAAATCCGACCGACCTTGAAGACCTGCTGCGCAGCGAAGTGGGTGTGTCCGTCCGCTCCCAGCCGAATCGGTCATCGGGCGTGTTTTATGCGACCGGTCGCGCTGGCAATGAAGGCGTGAACATCCGCGGCCTTGAAGGAGATCAGGTGCGCTTGCAGGTGGATGGCGTGAGCCTCCCTTCCACCTACGCCAGCGGCCCGTATGCCGCAGGACGAGGCGACACGATTGAACCTGAAGGCTACAAGCGGGTGGAATTGCTGCGCGGAGGCGCCAGCAGCCAGTACGGTTCAGACGGTTTGGCGGGCGCGGTCAGTTTTGTGACCAAGGAACCTGAAGACTTGCTGTCCTTGGGCAAAGCCCAGCAGTTCAACCTCAAGACGGCGTATGCCTCGGTGGACAACTCCTTCCAGTTGTCGCCCAGTTTTGCCTTCAAGGGTGATGGCGTTCAAGGTTTGGTCTTGGCCAGTCTGCGTCGCGGCCATCAGACCAGCAATATGGGCACCAACGACGTGGCCAATCTGAATCGCACAACGCCCAACCCCTCTGACAACCAGGCCGACTACGTCTTGGCCAAGTTGGTGCTGAGCCCCAGTGCAGCGCACCAGATCAAGCTGACTGCCGAATCGCTGCGCCGCAAGAACGATACGGATGTCAAGAGTTTCTTTGGCGACCCTTTTACGGTGGCGACGCTGACCGCTGTCAATGTCAAGGAGAACATCGCCCGTGACATGGCCAAACTGGATTACCGCTATGCCCCGTCAGGGCTGTGGTTTGACCTGTTGAACGTCGGCGTTTATGCCCAGAAATCGCAGAACCAGCAATACGGCTATGAGGCGCGCTCGACAGCCCCGCTGGTGCGCACCCGCGACACCGGCTATGGTGAGAACACATTGGGCGCCAACCTGCAAATGGAAAGCAATCTGGGCAAACGGGTCGCGCACCGTCTTGTGTATGGCCTGGACACGTCGCTGACCGACGTGACCTCGCTGAAAGAGGGCTACAACAGTTCCGGGACTGCTTTTGTACCGAACAAGAGCTTCCCCGACACGGACTACCGTGTGACCGGTGCCTATCTGCAGGATGAAATCACGCTGGGTGCTTTCAGCGTCACCCCGGGCGTCCGTTACGACAGTTTCAAGCTCACGCCCAAGCCTGACGCGCTCTACCGTGTGAACAACACGGCAGTGCCTTCCGAGCTAAGTGACTCTGCTGTGTCCCCCCGTCTGGGCGTGATCTGGAAGCTGGCGCCCATGGCGCAGGTGTTTGCAAACTATGCCCATGGCTTCCGTGCGCCCAAGCCCAGTCAAGTCAATGGTGGCGTGACCAATACGACGGCGGCCGACCCGTACACCTCCATCGGGAACCCCAACCTGAAATCTGAAAGCAGCGACACCATCGAGCTGGGCTTGCGCGGCCGTATCGCCGATACCAGGAACACTTACAGCGTTGCTGTGTTCCAGGGCAACTACAAGGACTTTATTGCAAGCAATGTGAAGGTACAGGACAACCCGGCTCCTACGCTTGACGTGTACCAGTCCATCAATTTGAGCAAGGTCGTGATCAAAGGGTTTGAGGCACGCACCAACTGGGAATTTGCGAAGGGTTGGCAAGTGTCAGCTGCTTATGCCCACGCAGAAGGTGATTCGGAAAGCAGTGGTGTGACCACGCCGCTGGCCACCATTGACCCGGACAAACTCATTCTGGGCATGAGCTACGACCGCGGCGCCCAATGGGGCCTGGCAACGCAGTGGACTTTGGTGGATCGCAAGGACCGCAACCCCGATGCCACCAAGGTGACGCCTGGCGGCTACGGCGTGATGGATGTGTCCGGCTGGTACAGCTTCAGCAAGGCCACCCGCTTGACGGCAGGCCTTTACAACGTGTTTGACAAGAAGTATGTGGAGTGGGCGGATGTGCGTGACCTGGCGGCAACCAGCAACACCGTTGATGCCTACACCCAACCCGGTCGCAACTTCAAGATCAGCGTAACCCACAGCTTTTAACGGTGAGGGCACCGTTTCCCGGGGACGCCTCGCGGTGTTCCCGGTTTTTTATTGAGGTGATGGAATGATGGATGCGACCTATTGGCGGCGCTGGCGCCTGCTGTGTTCTGGTGCGCTGCTGTGCCTAGCGACCCTGCTGCTGCCGTCGACTGCCTTGGCGACTTCGCTCTTGTTTGTCACCGGCAGCCCCATCACGCCAGGTAAGTTCAAGGTGCTCTCCGATGCAGCTGCCCCCTATGGGGTGAAGGTCGAGGCCAAGTTCATCGAGAAGATGGGCGTGGTCGATGCGCGCCTGTGGGCGGGCTATGACATGGTGTTGTTCGACGCGCCGCGTGACCACATCCAAGAGGCTATCGCTGCCAAAGTGAATGACGCGTTGCCCGCGCTGGCGCAAGTCAAGACACCGGTGCTGTGGCTGCATACCAGCAACCCGCGCTGGACGAATCTGGCCGACGATCTGGCCAAGCGCCTGCACGCCTATTACGTGAACGGTGGACGCACCAACAGCGCAGGTTTCTTTGCCACCGTTGCCGCGCACTTTGCCAAGAAGCCCTGGAAAGACATCGCTGCGCCCCAGGTGTTCCCGGCCACCGCCATCTACCACCCCAAGGCCCCTTCACTGGTGTTTGCCGATACGGCGTCCTACCTGCGCTGGAAGGGTGCGCCCAAGGGCAAGCCGGTGATTGCGGTGGCTTTCCATCAGCAGGCGATTGCAGCCGAGCAGACCGGCATGATTGACGACCTCATCACCCGCATTGAGGCGGCCGGTGCGGTGCCGCTGGCGTTCTACAGCCCGGTCATGGACAACAAGGCCAATACCGAGGTGGTGGCGCCTGGCGGCAAGCCCGTGGCCGATGTGCTGATCACCACGCAGATCATGCTCAATCCCGAGGGGCGCCGCACCGAGTTCGAGGCGCTGGGCATTCCGGTCATCCAGGCCATGGCCTACCGCAAGGGCGGGGCTGATGCCTGGTGGAACGACACCGCCGGCATTGCGCTCATGGATGTGCCCTTCTACCTGGCCCAGCCCGAGTATGCGGGTGTGCACGACATCATGGTCATCGCCGCCACCGACAAAAACGACCAGCTGCAGCCCATTCCCGAGCAGGCGGACGCCGTGGTCGGCAAGGCCCTGGCCCTGTCGCGCCTGGCCCATGCGCCCAATGCCGACAAGCGCGTGGCCATCATGTTCTGGAACTACCCGGCGGGCGAGAAGAACCTGGGCGCCTCTTTTATGAACCTGCCCACCAGCCTGCAGAGCACGCTGGAAGCGATGAAGGCCGAGGGCTACCGCACCGAGGTCATGGATGCCGACACGCTGCGCAGCAAGCTGCAGCGTCTGCTCACGCCGTTTTACCGGCCCGGCACGGTGGCCGAGGAAATGGAGGCGCTGGTGCGCGACGGTCTGGCCGAGTTGCTGCCCATGTCGGCCTACCGCAAATGGCTGGACAGCCTGCCCGAGGAGCGGCGCGAGGTCTGGTCTGCGGCTGTGGCGCAGCCCGAGAAATCGGTCTTCCTGGTGCGCCGCAATGGCGAGGCCTTCTTCGCCATCCCGTGCCTCAAGCTGGGCAACGTGGTCATCATGCCGCAGCCCCCGCGCGGCGAGCCCCTGGGCGGTGGCCTCTACGCCAAAAACAAGGACATTTACCACTCCAGCAGTGCCGCACCACCTCATTCCTATATGGCGGGCTATTTGTGGATGCGCAGCCAGTTCAAGGCCGATGCACTGATCCACTTTGGCACCCATGGCACGCAGGAATGGCTGCCCGGCAAGGAGCGTGGCCTCTGGGCCTACGACTACCCGCTGATGGCCGTGGGCAATGTGCCCGTGATCTACCCTTACATAGTCGACAACATTGGCGAGGCCGTGCAGACCAAGCGCCGTGGCCGCGCTGTCAACATCAGCCACCAGACGCCACCCTTTGCCCCCGCCGGCCTGCACGCCGTGCTCACCAAGCTGCATGACGACCTGCACGCCTGGCTGGCCCAGGACCAGGGCGCGGTGAAGGAGCAACTGCGCCTGTCCATCACCGCCCAGGTGCGCAAGGAGCGCATTGACCGCGACATGGGCTGGACACCCGAGCGCATGGAGCGCGAGTTCCCGCTGTTCATCAACACCCTGCACGACCATCTGCACGAGCTTGCGCAATCGGCCCAGCCGCTGGGTCTGCACACCTTCGGCAAGGGCTCGGACGAGCAGGGGCGCCTCTACACGACGCTGATGATGCTGGGTGCCCCGTTCTGGGAAGCCACGGCCACCTTTGTCGACGGCAATGATCTGGAGGCCGACGAAGCCATCATTGCCGACTACCGCAAGATGACGCAGACCGCCCCCTACAAGCTGCTCGTCAAGCATGTGGTGCAGGGGCAGCCCACTGATGGCCTGCCACCCAGGCTCAAGACCATGGTCGAGCAGGCGCGCCGCTACTACGCCGACCTGCAGGCCGAAAACGAAACACGCAGCCTGCTCGCAGCACTCGGCGGGCGCTACATTCCCACTTCTTACGGTGGCGACCCCATCAAGAACCCCGACAGCCTGCCTACGGGTCGCAATATGTACGGCTTTGACCCCTCGCGCATGCCCACCAAGGCCGCCTGGGCAGCCGGCAAAGAGGCGCTGGACAAGCTGGTCGCCGCGCACAAGCAGAAGACGGGTGTGACGCCTTCCAAGTTCACCTTCACGCTGTGGTCGGTGGAAACCATGCGCCACCAGGGCATGCTCGAAGCGCAGGCCCTGTGGGCCATGGGTGTGGAACCCGTGTGGGACGCCGGCGGCCGCGTGACCGATGTGAAGTTGGTGCCGCGGAAGGATCTGGGCCGCTCGCGCATTGACGTGGTGCTGTCCGCCACAGGCCTGTACCGCGACCACTTTCCCAACGTCATGAAGCAGCTAGCCCGCGCGGCCCAGCTTGCCTCGCAAGCCACGGCCGAGGCGGACAACGCCGTGGCCAAGAACGCCAAGGCGATTGCCAGCCAACTCGTGGCCCAGGGCTGGCGTGCTGACGCGGCACAGCGTGCAGGCGAGACGCGCATTTTCTCGGGTGCCTCGGGCAACTACGGCTCGGGCCTGGACGATGCGGCGCTGGCCACCGACACCTGGAAGACCAAGGAGGAGGGCGACCGCAAGATGGCCGAGCTCTACCTGCGCAAGATGCAGTTCGCTTATGGCCCCGTGGAGGCGGACTGGGGCAAGAGCGGCGGTGACCTGGCGCGCGAGGCCGGCGGTAACAGCGGCGGTGCCAGCATGAACCTGTATGCCGCCCACCTCAAGGGCACGCAGGGTGCGGTGCTGGCGCGCAGCTCCAACCTCTACGGCATGCTCACCACCGACGATCCTTTCCAGTACCTGGGTGGCATTGCCACGGCGGTGCGCTACCTGGATGGCAAGGCGCCGGAGCTCTTCATCTCCAACCTGCGCGGTTCGGGCCCGGGTAAGGCCGAAGATGCCGCCAGTTTCCTGGCAAAGGAACTCAACACGCGCAACTTTCACCCCGGCTATATCGAAGGCCTCATGAAAGAGGGCTACGCGGGCACGCTGCAGATGCTGGACGGCCTGAACAACTTCACCGGCTGGACCACGGTGGCGCGCGAGATCGTGCGGGACGACCAGTGGCAGGAGTTTGCCGACGTCTATGTACGCGATAAGCACAACCTGGGTATGCGCCAGTACATGGAAAAGAACAACCCCCACGCCCTGGCCCAGATGATGGAGCGCATGCTGGAAATGGCGCGCCAGGGCTACTGGCAGGCCGACGCCGCCACAGTGGATGAACTCAAGGACCGCTACAAGGATCTGGCCAAGCGCTATGACGTGCGCACCAGCAACACCACCTTTCAAGAGTTTGTCGGTCTCTCCGGCTATGGTTTGGCCCAGCCTGTGGATGGTGCGGTGAGCCCGGCCCCTGCGGCAGCAGCCCGCCCGGCTGCGGCCGCACCGGCCCAGCAACAGGCACCGGCGGAACCCAAGCCCGTGCCCCAGGAAGCGCCCCCGCTGATCGAGGGCATGAAGCTGGAGAAGGTGGCTGAGCCCGTGGTGCAAGCTCTGAGTGCCATGCTGATGTTCGCCGTGGGCTTGTTGTTAGTGATGCCGGCCATCGGGGCCTGGCGCCAATGGAGAAAAGCATGAAGACGAAAACCTTGGGTACGCGCGTGCTGCTGTGCCTGGGGCTGTGCATGGCCACGGCTACCCACGCCCAGACAGCGCACCCCCTGCAAGGCCGTATCTGGGATACGCGGGCGCAGCAGTTCATCACCGAGGAGGCGCTCTACCAGCGCGCCGCGGCCGCACGCTATGTACTGTTGGGAGAAAAGCATGACAGCGAGGCCCACCATGCGCGCCAGCTGGATGTGCTCAAAGGTCTCGCTGCCCTGGGCGCCAAGCCTGCCTTGGCCATGGAACAGTTGGATTCCGAGTTTCAGGCGGCGCTGACCCAGGCGCAACGCGCTGGCCAGACCGATGCTGAAGCCCTGGCCGACGCAGGCCAGCTCAACCGCAAAGGCTGGCGCTGGCCCATGTACAAGGACTTGATCGCCTTCGCTGCCCAGCGCCAATGGCCGCTGCGCGCGGCCAACCTCTCGCGCGCTGAAGCTCGCCCGATTGCATTGGGCGAAGTGGTGCCGGTGTTGCCGCCGGCCACGCCCGCGCAGCAGGCCGCTCTCGAAGACGATGTGGTGCAGGGCCATTGTGGCCATCGCCCTGAGGCCGCGCGCTTGGCCGGCATCGTGGCCGCACAGCGCGCCCGTGACGCCCGCATGGCCCAGACGCTGGATGCCGCCGGCGGCCCCGTGGTGCTGATTGCCGGCGCCGGCCATGTCCGGGCAGACCGCGCCGTGCCGCGTTACCTGGCAGAACCGGCGCGCGCGCTGGCGATTGCCATGGTGGAAACCTCGGCCAACCGCAGCCAGCCCGCCGATTACGACCGTGCCGGCTTTGACCTGCTGTGGTTCACCGCCGCCGGGCCCGAGCAGCCCGACCCGTGCGCCACGCCCTTGCCGGGCCTGGCCGCTCCAGTTCCTTCTCCCAACCCCAATCCCAAGCCCTGAGGAAAGACCATGAGCCAAAGCTCGACCATTGAAATCCTGATGTACCAGATCGGCCAGCTCTTCCTGCTGCCGGTGCTGGCCCTGGTGGCCCTGTTGTTTGTCTACGCGCTCTATGCGCTGGGCGCGTTCACCGTGCAGGCGCTGCAGCGTCGCAAGCCCGATACCTCGGGCGGCTTTCCGCTGATCCGCTATGTGGAGAAGAACCCGGCAGCGACCGAAGACGAACTCGACCTGTTTGCCCACAAGCTGCTGGAACCCGAGCGCCTGGCCAGCCGTATCGCGCCCATGCTGGGCCTGGTGGGCACCATGATCCCCATGGGCCCCGCGCTCAAATCACTCTCCGACGGAAACCTGGCCCAGGTCTCGGGCAGCCTGACCGTGGCGTTCTCTGCCGTGATCCTGGCGCTGATCGCCGCCAGCATCACCTACTGGGTGGCCAATGTGCGCCGCCGCTGGCTGGCCGAAGAGCTGGTAACCCTGCAGAAGAGGAAAGCAGCATGAGCCTCAAGCTATTGCACGAACCCGAGAACGACGACCCCATCCTGTCGGTGGTCAACATCATCGACATCTTCCTCGTCATCATCGCCGCGTTGCTGATCACCGTGGCGCAAAACCCCATGCTCAATGCCTTCAGCAAGCAGGACGTGACGGTGATTACCGACGCCGGCAAGCCCTCAATGGAAATGATGGTGAAGAAGGGCGAGAAGATCGAGCGCTACAAGTCCAGCGGCCAGATCGGGCAGGGCGAGGGCGCCAAGGCCGGCACCGCTTACCGCATGAAGGACGGCGACATCGTCTATGTGCCGGAATAGCGGTTTTTAAAGAAATTGGCCTCTAGACCCCGTGGAATATGCGCAAGAAGCTATGAAATTCATAGCGAATGAATGCCAATCCCTGGGGGCAACCCGCGTAGCGGCGGAGCGTGGGGGCTTTAGTCCATCAGTACACCAGCCGCTCGGGGTGGATTTCCTGCAGGATGGTGGTGGCAATCTCTTCGATGGACTTGGTAGTCGTTGACAGCCAGCGGATGCCGGTGCGTCGCATCATGGCCTCGGCCTCGCTGACTTCCATGCGGCAGTTCTCCAGCGAGGCGTATTTGGAGTTGGGCCGCCGCTCGTTGCGAATCTCGCTCAGGCGTTCGGGCTGGATGGTCAGGCCAAAGATCTTGCCCTTGTGAGGCACCAGCGCCGGGGGCAGTTGGCGGCGCTCAAAGTCTTCGGGGATCAGCGGGTAGTTGGACGCCTTCAGGCCGTACTGCATGGCCAGATACAGCGAGGTGGGCGTCTTGCCGCTACGGCTCACGCCGACCAGGATCACGTCGCTCTGCTCCAGGTCGCGGTTGCTCTGGCCGTCGTCGTGCGCCAGCGAGAAGTTGATCGCCTCGATGCGGTCCTGGTACTCCTTGCTCTTGCTGGCGTCGCTGAAGCGGCCGATGCGGTGGTTGGACTTGATCTGCAGCTCGGTCTCCAGCGGGTGCACAAACATGCCGAACATGTCCAACAGCATGCCCTGGCAGCCCTCCTGGATGACCTTCAGCACCTCCATGTTCACCAGTGTGGTGAACACAATGGGCTTGGCGCCGTCCACCACGCCCGTGTGGTTGATCTGGCGTACCGCCTGGTGGGCCTTGTCGGCCGTGTCCACAAAGGGCAGGCGCACATGACGGGCCTTCATCTCAAACTGGGCCAGGATGGCGTTGCCAAAGGTTTCGGCGGTGATGCCGGTGCCGTCGGAAATGAAGAAAACAGTGCGTTGGGGCATGGTGCGGTGGTCCTGGGTGTCAGTGATCTGCAAGCGCGGGCGGGTTTCCGGTGGTCGGCGGGCTGCGCCTGCCACCTACAATCGGTGCAATTTAGCGCATTTGGTAACCGCTTCGTTATTCCATAACAGCAACAACAGAGAACGAACGGTCGTGCGCTGCGGCAGGCGGGTGACATCTCCCCGCGGGGCCCTGTAAAGGTTTTAACTTCTGGAGCATCCTATGTCTAAACTTTTCAACCCGACTGACCTGGTCGTCCCCTTCGAGCTGCTGCGCGTGGCCGATGTGGAATCCGTGGGGGGCAAGAACGCCTCCCTGGGGGAGATGATTTCCCAGCTGCCGCAGGGTGTGCGCGTGCCCACGGGCTTCGCTACCACCGCCCATGCCTTCCGCCAGTTCCTGGCGCACGCCGGCCTGGCCGACAAAATCAGCGCCAAGCTCAAGAATCTGGACACCGAAGACGTGCGGGCCCTGGCCCAGGTTGGGGCTGAAATTCGTGCCATGGTGGAGGCCCAGCCTTTCCCTGCCGATCTGGAAAAAGCCATTCGTGAGGCCTTTGCCACACTGTCCGCAGGTAACGTCCAGGCCAGTTTTGCGGTGCGTTCTTCGGCCACGGCAGAGGATTTGCCTGACGCCTCGTTTGCCGGTCAGCAGGAGACCTTCCTCAACGTGGTCGGCATCGAAGACGTGCTGCACAAGATGAAGGAGGTGTTCGCCTCCCTCTACAACGACCGCGCCATCAGCTACCGCGTGCACAAGGGCTTTGCCCACGACGTGGTGGCCCTGTCGGCTGGCGTGCAGCGCATGGTGCGCTCGGACCTCGGGGCGGCCGGCGTGATGTTCACCATCGACACCGAATCCGGCTTTGACCAAGTGGTGTTCATCACCAGTAGCTATGGCCTGGGCGAAACCGTGGTGCAGGGTGCTGTGAACCCTGACGAGTTCTATGTGCACAAGCCCATGCTCAAGGCGGGCAAGCGTGCGCTGATCCGCCGCAACCTGGGCTCCAAGTTGCTGCAAATGGTGTTTGCCACCCCCGAGGAAAAGGCCGCTGGCGGCAAGCTGGTCAAGACCATTGATGTGCCCACCGAGCTGCGCAACCGCTATTCGCTGACCGATGCCGACGTCGAACAGTTGGCCAAGTACGCGCTGGTGATCGAAGAGCACTACGGTCGCCCCATGGACATTGAGTGGGGCAAGGACGGCGTGGACGGGCAGCTCTATATCCTGCAGGCCCGCCCCGAGACTGTGAAGAGCCAGGCCGGCACCCAGGCCGAGTACCGCTACAAGCTCAAGGGCAAAGGCAATGTGCTGGTAGAAGGTCGCGCGATTGGCCAGAAGATTGGCACCGGCCCCGTACGCATCGTGCACAACATCAGCGAGATGGACACCGTGCAGGCCGGCGATATCCTGGTCACTGACATGACCGACCCGAACTGGGAACCGGTCATGAAGCGCGCCAGCGCTATCGTCACCAACCGCGGCGGCCGTACCTGCCACGCGGCCATCATTGCGCGTGAGCTGGGCATTCCGGCCGTGGTTGGTTGTGGCAACGCGACTGACCTGCTCAAGGACGGTATGTTGGTTACCGTGAGCTGCGCCGAGGGTGATACCGGTTTCATCTATGACGGCCTGCTGGAAACCGAGGTGTCGGAAGTGCAGCGCGGCGCCATGCCCGAGATCCCCGTCAAGATCATGATGAACGTGGGCAACCCCCAGCTCGCCTTCGACTTTGCCCAGCTGCCCAACGAGGGCGTGGGCTTGGCGCGCCTGGAGTTCATCATCAACAACAACATTGGCGTGCACCCCAAGGCCATCCTGGACTACCCCAATGTGGACGCCGACCTGAAAAAGGCCGTGGAATCCGTGGCCCGCGGCCACGCCTCGCCCCGCGCCTTTTATGTGGACCGCGTGGCCGAAGGCGTAGCCACCATCGCCGCCGCCTTCTGGCCCAAGCCCGTCATCGTGCGCCTGTCGGACTTCAAGAGCAACGAGTACCGCAAGCTCATCGGCGGCAGCCGCTACGAGCCCGAGGAAGAAAACCCCATGCTGGGCTTTCGCGGTGCAGCGCGTTACATCAGCGCCGAGTTCGGCGAGGCCTTTGCGATGGAATGCGAGGCACTCAAGCGCGTGCGCAACGAGATGGGCCTGAGCAACGTGCAGGTGATGGTGCCCTTTGTACGCACCCTGGGCCAGGCCCAGCGCGTGACCGAGCTGCTGGGTCGCCACGGTCTCAAGCGCGGCGTGGACGGGCTCAAGCTCATCATGATGTGCGAGATCCCCAGCAACGCCATCCTGGCCGAGCAGTTCCTGGAGCACTTTGACGGCTTCTCCATCGGCTCCAACGATCTGACCCAGCTGAGCCTGGGCCTGGACCGCGATTCCGGCCTGGAGTTGCTGGCCGCCGACTTTGACGAGCGTGATCCTGCGGTGAAGGCGCTGATCAGCCTGGCCATCGCGGCCTGCAAGAAGCAGGGCAAGTATGTGGGCATCTGCGGCCAAGGCCCCAGCGACCACCCCGACTTCGCGCAGTGGCTGGAGCAGCAGGGCATTTCGTCCATTTCGCTGAACCCGGACTCCGTCGTCGCGACCTGGCAGCAGCTCGCGGGTTGATGGCCTGATGGCCGGCACGCAAGCCACACGCCGCTGGCAGCTCCATGGAGGGCTGCTGGCGCTGTGGTTTGCAGTGTCTTTTGGCGTGGTCTTCTTTGCCCACGACCTGCAGCAGGAAGTTCTTTCCTGGCCGATCGGCTACTGGTTCGCGGCGCAGGGCGCTGTGCTGGCCTTCATCGCTATCGTTGTGGTATTCGCCTGGCGGGCCAACCGCCGCCATGTCGAATCCATGGTTTTTGATCCGGCTGACTACAGCCAGTACGAGCGGCGGATTCACCGCCGTTTTGCGTGGTACGTGCTGGCCGTGGTGCTGCTGATTGTGGCGCTGGCAGTGGGTGAGTCATTGGGGCTGTCCAAAGCCTGGGTGGCCGGCATTTTTCTGTCCATCACACTGGTGCTCTACGCTGTGATTGGTGTGGTGGGTCGCACCGCGGATGCCAACGAATATTACGTTGCAGGGCGTCGCATTCCGGGCTTCTACAACGGTATGGCCACAGCGGCAGACTGGATGAGCGCGGCCTCCTTCATCAGCATGGCTGGCGGTTTGTACCTCCAAGGATTTTCGGGAGCAGGGGCCCTGCCAGGCGGCCTGGCCTACGTGCTGGGATGGACGGGCGGTTTTTGCCTGGTGGCGCTGCTGGTCGCTCCCTATCTGCGGCGCATGAATCTCTACACGGTGCCTGATTACTTTGCTGTGCGCTACGGGGGGCGCTGGCCGCGGATGCTGGCTGCGCTGGCGGCCGTGTTGTGCTCCTTCACCTACGTGGTGGCGCAGATTTATGGTGTGGGCCTCATCACTTCACGCCTGACTGGCGTGCATTTCGAGATTGGCATCCTGCTCGGGCTGGGTGGGGTGTTGGTTTGCTCCTTCCTGGGCGGCATGCGTGCAGTCACCTGGACCCAGGTTACCCAGTACCTGATCATCATTCTGGCCTTTCTGATCCCGGTGTCCTGGCTTTCCTACAAGCAGACCGGCAACCCGCTGGCGCCGCTGGCCTATGGGCAGCAACTCAACAAGATCAGCGAACTGGAACGCCAGTTCAAGGCCTCGCCGCAGGAGCAGGAGGTGATTGCCATTTACGCCCAGCGGGCGCGCGAGCTGGAAGGCAAGTTGCAGAACGTGGAGGCGGCGCTCCGAGAGGAGCGTCAGGAATTGCGCCGTCAGTTGCGCGCGCTGGGAGACCAGAAAGCCGATGGTGCACAGGCCCAGCATCTGCGACGCGAGCTGGCAGCCTTGCCTCGCGACGCCAATGCGGCGCGCGAACGCTGGAGTCGCGCCCTGGCCGACAACCTGGAACGCGCCCAGCCTCTGGGTGGCATGCCCGAGCACATTCGCCCCTATGCCGGCAATCCGGATGGCACGGTCCAGGAGCAGAAGGACTTCAACACCTCCCGCGCGAATTTCCTGGCCCTGATGTTCTGCCTCATGGTGGGCACAGCGGGGCTGCCCCATCTGCTGACGCGCTACTACACCACGCCTTCGGTGGCTGAGGCGCGGCGCTCGGTGGCCTGGTCCCTGGTGTTTATCGCCATGCTCTACCTCTCGGCACCGGCGCTGGCCGTGCTGGTGAAGTACGAAGTCATGGCGCATTTGGTGGGCCAGCCCATGGATGCCTTGCCGCACTGGATCTCCCAGTGGTCCCGTGACCCGGCTTTGCTGAGCGTGAGTGACGTGAACGGGGATGGGATTCTGCAGTTTGCCGAACTGAAAATCGGTCCCGATCTGGTGATGCTGGCGACACCGGAGATCGGTGGCTTGCCCTATGTGGTTTCGGTGTTGGTGGCGGCTGGCGGCTTGGCCGCGGCCCTGTCGACTGCCGATGGCCTGTTGCTCACCATCGGCAACGCCTTGGCCCATGACGTGTATTTCGAAGGCAATAGCAGCAAGGCCCAGGCCATGCGGCGTGTCATGTGGTCCAAGTTCGCATTGCTGGTGGTGGCGCTGGTGGCCGCTTATGCGGCAGCGCAGCGCCCGGCCGGCATCCTCTATTTGGTCTCGGCGTCCTTCTCGCTGGCCGGGGCGGCCTTTGTGCCAGCCATGGTGCTGGGCATCTTCTGGCCGCGCATGACGCGCACCGGTGCGGTGGGGGCCATGCTGACAGGCTTGGGCGTCACGGTCTATTACATGACCATCAACCTGCCGGTCGTGCGCCAAGCGTTGGGTTTGCAGGGGGATGGGCTGTGGTGGGGCATACAGCCCATCTCTGCCGGTGTTTTTGGCGTGCCGGCAGGTTTTGTGGCTGGTTTGCTGTGCAGCGTATTGGGGCGCCCGCAGGCCACACCAGACGAGGATTTGGCACCACACTTGGGCTGAGCTATAATCTTTGGCTTCGCCTTGCTGCACCCCGTTTTAGACGCCGGGGGCAGCTTTCACTTTTGACTGGCACGTGAGTGTCGGGAAATCCTCAAGGAGTATCAATGCGTCATTACGAAATCATCCTCATGATCCACCCGGATCAGAGCGAACAAGTTCCCGCAATGCTGGAACGTTACAAGGGCATGATCACCGCTGGCGGTGGCAAGGTGCACCGTGTTGAAGACTGGGGCCGTCGTCAGATGGTCTACATGATCAACAAGCTGGCCAAGGCCCACTATCTGTGCGTCAACATCGAAGCCGACCAGGCTGTGATGTCCGAACTGGAACACGCGTTCAAGTTCAACGACGCCGTGCTGCGCCACCTGACCGTGCTGAAGAAGAAAGCCGAAACTGGTCCTTCTTCCATGATGAAGACCGTGGAACGCGAAGACGCACGCAAGGCCCAACAGGCCGAGTACCAACAGGCGTAATTCGCCTACCTTGCCCCAAGGAGTGCAATCCAACGCACTGGTGCTTGGTGCCTGTATCGCAGAGGTGGAAGCCATGCGTTACACACCAGCCGGCTTGCCCGCCCTGAACCTGCGGCTCGAACATGAGTCCCAGGTGTCTGAAGCAGGAGGCCAGCGCACCGTGAAAGTGGCAATGAAAGCAGTGGCTTTCGGCACATTGGCAGAGCGGCTTGCAAAGCAGGCCATCGGCAGTGTCTGGAAGTTCAACGGTTTTCTTGCCAATGCACGCCAAGGCAAAGCGGTCGTATTCCACATTCAAGATTTTTTGCAAGACTAATTTTTAGGAGTCCATCATGCCCGGACCAAAACGTTTCAACAAAGACAAGCGCCCCAAGCGCAACACCCAATCGCTGCTGTTCAAGCGCAAGCGTTTCTGCCGCTTCACCGTGACCGGTGTGGAAGAAATCGACTACAAGGACATCGACACCTTGCGCGATTTCATTGCTGAAAACGGCAAGATCATCCCCGCACGCCTGACCGGCACCCGCGCGATTTTCCAGCGCCAACTGAACACCGCTATCAAGCGCGCTCGCTTCCTGGCGATGCTGCCTTACAGCGACCAGCACAAGATCTAAGGAGCTCCGACCATGCAAATCATTCTGCTCGACAAGGTCGTGAACCTCGGCAACCTGGGCGAAATCGTCAAGGTGAAAGACGGTTATGCCCGTAACTTCCTGATCCCCTCCGGCCGTGCACGCCGTGCGACCGAAGCCGCCAAGGCTGAGTTCGAAGCCAAGCGCGCCGAACTGGAAAAGGCTGCTGCCGCCAAGCTGGCCGAAAGCCAGGCCCTGGGCGAAAAGCTGGCTGGTACCACCATCAAGCTGACCCAAAAGGCTGGCGTGGATGGCCGTCTGTTCGGTTCCGTGACCAACTACGACATCGCTGAAGAACTGGTCAAGGCCGGTTACAAGGTTGTCAAGTCCCAGATCCGCATGCCCAACGGTCCTATCAAGGTCGTGAGCGACAGCACCGTGAGCGTGGCTCTGCACACTGACGTGGTGGTTGACATCACCGTGTCCGTGTACGGCGAAACCGCTTAATGGCACTTTGAGGGTGTGCATCCGCAAGGATGTGCATCCGACGCAAAAAGCCGCAGGGGCTGGTCCCCGGCGGCTTTTTGCTTTTGGAGCGAGCTGTGCACCGGTTGTCCCGGGTTGTACACATTTCCCCACAAGATTTCCCCAGCCTTTTCCCGTGCTGCGCGCGCGTCGCGACGTAAGATGAAAGGCTTGAAAGAACACCTCCATGTCCGCCGTACTGTCTGCCAGCGAGAGCTTTGATTCCGACCGCCAGGTCGCCCAATTGCGGGTACCACCCAACTCCATCGAGGGGGAGTCCAGCGTGCTGGGTGGCCTCTTGCTGGACAACGAGGCCTGGGACCGCGTGGGTGATGTGTTGGTGGATGACGACTTCTACCGTTACGAGCACCGCCTGATTTACGCCACCATCGGTGCCCTGATCAACGGCAACAAGCCGGCCGACGTGATCACGGTGTTCGAGCAGTTGCAAAGCCAAGGCAAGGCCGAAGAGATTGGTGGTCTGGCCTACCTGAATTCGCTAGCCCAGTATGTGCCCAGCGCCAGCAATATCCGGCGCTACGCCGAGATCGTGCGTGACCGCTCCATCCTGCGCAAGCTGGTCAGCGCCAGCGACGAAATCGCCACCAATGCCTTCAACCCCAAGGGGCGGTTGGTGTCGGAGATCGTGGATGAGTCCGAACAGAAGATCTTCAACATCGGTGAAGCCGGCAAGCGCAACAAGCAGGGCTTCCAGGCCATGGATACGCTGGTGGTCAATCTGCTCGACCGCGTGCAGGAGATGGCTGACAACCCCAACGACGTGACCGGGGTGCCCACGGGTTTCTACGATTTCGACCGCATGACAGCCGGCCTGCAGCCCGGTGACCTGATCGTGCTGGCAGCGCGTCCCTCCATGGGCAAGACCGCACTGGCCATCAATATCGCCGAGCACGTGGCTCTCAATGAAGGCCTGCCGGTCGCCATCTTCTCCATGGAAATGGGCGCCGCCCAGTTGGCCGTGCGTATCGTGGGTTCTATCGGTCGCATCGACCAGGGCCATCTGCGCACCGGCAAGCTCACCGACGACGAGTGGCCGCGTCTGTCCGAGGCGATCGAGAAGCTCCGCACCATTTCCTTGCACATTGACGAAAGCGCGGGCCTGAACTCCAGCGAGGTGCGCGCCAATGCACGCCGCCTGGCGCGGCAGTGCGGCCAGCTAGGCCTTATCGTGGTCGACTACCTGCAGCTGATGAGCGGTAGCAGCGGGGATGGTGAGAACCGCGCGACCGAACTGGGCGAAATCTCGCGGGGCCTGAAGATGCTGGCGCGTGAACTCAAGTGCCCGGTGATTGCGCTCTCGCAGCTCAACCGCTCGGTGGAGCAACGCCCTGACAAGCGCCCCATGATGAGTGACTTGCGCGAATCCGGCGCTATCGAGCAGGATGCGGACATCATCATGTTCATTTACCGCGACGAGTACTACACCAAGGACCAGTGCAAGGAACCCGGTGTGGCCGAGGTCATCATTGCCAAGCAGCGTAACGGCCCGACGGGTACGGTGAAGCTGGCTTTCATGAACCGCTTCACCAAGTTCGAGAACCTCGCCCATGGTGGCATGGGTGGTGGCGACGACTACTGACGCCGGTTGTGATCCAAAAAACAAGGGCTGGATGCCATACTGGCATCCAGCCCTTGTCGTTTGTGCGCGAGCAGCTATTAAATCAATAGCAAATCAGAGCACCTCGCTGGCGAAGTCGGCCAGGCGAGAGCGTTCACCGCGTGCCAGCGTGATATGCCCACCGTGCGGCCAGCCCTTGAACTTGTCCACCGCAAATGTCAGGCCCGAGGACCCTTCGGTGAGGTAGGGCGTGTCGATCTGCGCAAGGTTGCCCATGCAGATGATCTTGGTGCCAGGGCCGGCGCGCGTGATCAGCGTCTTCATCTGCTTGGGCGTCAGGTTCTGCGCCTCATCGATGATGACGTACTTGTTCAGGAAGGTACGTCCGCGCATGAAGTTCATGCTCTTGATCTTCACGCGGCTGCGGATCAGCTCGTTGGTGGCAGCGCGCCCCCATTCACCGGCGTTGGTGTCGGTCTTGCCCAGCACTTCCAGGTTGTCGTCGAGTGCGCCCATCCAGGGGCCCATCTTCTCTTCTTCCGTGCCGGGCAGGAAACCAATGTCCTCGCCCACGCTGACAGTGGCGCGCGTCACGATGATTTCGGTGTAGCGGCGGTCGTCCAGTACCTGGGTCAGGCCGGCTGCAAGTGCCATCAGCGTCTTGCCGGTGCCGGCGGTGCCGGTCAGGGTGACGAAATCGACTTCCGGGTCGGTCAGCAGGTTCATCGCGAAGTTCTGCTCGCGGTTGCGCGTGGTCACGCCCCAGACGGCGTTCTTGAGATGGTTGAAGTCCTTCAGTGTCTTGAGCACGGCAGTGGTACCGCGAATCTCTGTAACGCGGGCATAGAGGCTGGGCTCTCCAGGCGACTCGAAGTAGACGAACTGGTTGATCATCATGCTGGGCACCACAGGGCCATCCACCTTGTAGAAGGTGTGCTGACCTTGTTGCCAGCTCTCCACGCCCTGGCCATGCGTGGCCCAGAAGTCGGAGGGCAGGGCGAGCGAGCCGGAGTAGAGCAGGTCGCCGTCTTCCAGTGTCTTGTCGTTCTGGTAGTCGTCCGTGGCCAGGCCCAGGGCGCGTGCCTTGACGCGCATGTTGATGTCCTTGGACACCAGCACCACTTCGCGCGGCGCGTAATGCTGGCGCAGGGCCTCCACGACCCCCAGGATCTGGTTGTCGGCCTTGCCCTGGGGCAGGCTGGTGGGCAGGGTGTAGTTCAGGGGCTGGGTCTGGAACAGCAGCTTGCCACGTGCATCCTTGTGGCCGGTGCTGTCGAGCTGGAAGCCGGCGGCAATGTCAGCCCCCGGTGCGCCAGCCAGCGTGTCCAGCGTGCGGCTGGTCTGGCGGGCATTGCGGGCCACTTCGGTCATGCCCTTTTTGTGACCGTCGAGCTCTTCCAGCACGATCATGGGCAGGTAGATGTCGTGTTCCTCGAAGCGGAACAGGCACATCGGGTCGTGCAGCAGCACATTGGTATCCAGCACGAACAGCTTGCTTGGGCCGGTACTGGTTTTCTTGGCGCGGCGTACCGGGGTGGCGGGTGCCACAGCCTTGGCCGCGCTGGCTGCCTTGACGGGCAAGGGGATGCTCACCGGCGGGGTGTGCGTCAGTGCCGCAGTCTGGGCTTTCCTGGCCACGGGTTTGTCGCGGGTCACGCCGTTGCTGGTGACGATGGGGGCAGGCTCTGAGGCTGCCTGCGCTTTGCGCTGGGGTCGTGGGGTCGCTCGTGCAGGCGCGTCAAAGTCTTTGGCGGTCAGGCGATCGGCGCGCTTGGACGGGGCTGGAGGCAATGGCATGGAGTGGGCTCGCAGAGGAAGGAAAGAGAAAAACCGTAGCCGGAAAAACGAAAAAGCCGCCTTGAGCCAAGGCGGCTTTTTGTGAGAGCGCGGTTGCGACGTTCAACGGCATGAAACCATTATGCATGAGCCAAATGGCGCTGTTGTTCTGCTTGTGCAGCAAAACAACAGACGGTAAATCAGGCTGCTTTCTTGAGCGCCTTGACTGCCTTGAGCACGTCGTCCACATGGCCGGGGACCTTCAGGCCGCGCCATTCTTCTTTCAGAACACCATCGGCGCCCACCAGGAAAGTGCTGCGCTCGATGCCCTTGACCTTCTTGCCGTACATGATCTTGTTCTTGACCACGCCAAACATATGGCACATTTTTTCTTCCGTGTCGGCGATCAGTTCGAAGGGTAGTTCCAGCTTGGCCTTGAACTCATCGTGGGACTTCATGTTGTCGCGGGAGACACCGAAAACTTCGGCGCCAGCCTTGACGAAATCCTTGTATTTGTCGCGGAATTGCATGGCTTCCGTGGTGCAGCCGGGGGTGTTGTCCTTGGGGTAAAAGTACAAAACCATGGTTTTCCCGACGTGGCTGGTGTTGGTCACCTTGATGCCACCGGTGGCGTTGGCTTCAAATTCGGGGAGGGGTTTGTTGACAACGATCGCCATAGGGTATTTCAGTCTCGCGTGCTTGATGTGTCAGTCATGGTGTGCGGGGCGTCAAACGTGACAGCAATTTTTCGCCCCAGACCGCAACCCGCAATTTTACTCTGAAATAGGAACCGTTCCTGCAGCGGCTCCTTTGGTGGATTCCCTAAACCAGCAGGGCGGCCAGAACCCGGCGGCCTTCGCCCGCCAGAAAGTTGTAAGTACGGCACGCAGCCTGGGTGTCCATGGTTTCCACGCCGATGCGCTTGGCATACAAAGCGGTGAGCCATTGCGGCGGGGGAAACTGGATGCGCGTGCCACTGCCAAACAGCACCAGTTCCGGGGCCAGCTCGGCCAACTCGTCGAAATGGCTTGCCTGCAGGTCGGCAAATGTGGCGCCGCCCCAGGGGCGGCATACACCTTGGCTGCTGACCAGCACGCTGGTGCGGTGTTGCTCACCGTTAACACCTATCCAGCCCGGCCCATAGCCGGTGATGGACAGGCCTTGTGCGGCATCGGGGATGAATTTCATGGTGGCTTGGAGCGTATGGCGTATGCAGCGCCTGAAAGGGCAGTGGTCGTGCGGGCAGTTGCCCGGCGTTCTGTGGTCAAATTATAGGTTTCACCCTGTGTAGCCACCTCCCGGAGGGACTTTGAAAACCGTTCAGAAATCTGCCAAGCTGGCCAATGTGCTCTATGACATCCGCGGTCCCATCATGGACGCGGCGCGTCAGATGGAGGACGAAGGCCAAAAGATCATCAAGCTCAATCTGGGCAATTTGGCGGTGTTCGGTTTTGATGCGCCCGAGGAAATCCAGCAGGACATGATCCGCAACCTGCCCAACTCGGCGGGCTATTCGGACAGCAAGGGCATCTTCGCGGCGCGCAAGGCCGTGATGCACGAGACACAGAAACAGGGTGTTGCCGGCGTTACGCTTGATGACATCTACCTGGGCAATGGCGCCAGTGAGCTCATCACCATGGCTACCAATGCGCTGCTCGACAATGGCGACGAGCTGCTGCTGCCCATGCCCGACTACCCGCTGTGGACCGCAGCCACCAGCCTCTCGGGCGGCACGCCGGTGCACTACCTGTGCGACGAAGCCAATGGCTGGATGCCCAACCTGGACGACATCCGCGCCAAGATCACGCCGCGCACCAAGGGCATCGTGGTCATCAACCCCAACAACCCCACGGGCGTGCTGTACTCCGATGAGCTGCTCAAGGGCATCATCAACATTGCGCGTGAGCATGGCTTGGTGATTCTGGCGGACGAGGTGTATGACAAGGTCCTGTACGACGGTATCAAGCACACCGCGCTGGCCAGCCTGTCCACCGACGTGCTGACGCTGACCTTCAATTCGCTTTCCAAGAGCTACCGTTCCTGCGGTTACCGCGCGGGTTGGCTGGTGGTATCGGGCGACAAGAAGGCCGCGTCGGACTACATCGAGGGCTTGAACATGCTCTCGAATATGAAGCTGTGCTCCAACGTGCCGGGCCAATGGGCGATCCAGACAGCGCTGGGTGGTTACCAAAGCATCAACGACCTGGTATGCGAAGGTGGCCGCTTGCGCCGCCAGCGCGACCTGGCTTACGAGCTGATCACCGCCATTCCCGGCGTGAGCTGCGTGAAGCCGCAGGCCGCGCTCTACATGTTCCCCAAACTGGATCCCAAGGTGTACCCCATCTCGGACGACCGCCAGTTTTTCCTGGAGCTGCTGCGCGAGACCCGCGTGATGCTGGTGCAGGGCACGGGCTTTAACTGGCAACAGCCCGACCATTTCCGCATTGTGTTCCTGCCCCATGAGGACGACCTGCGCGAGGCCATTGGCCGCATCGCACGCTTCCTGGAGAGCTACCGCAAACGCAATGGGACCTGAATCACTCTGATTTTGATAGCGGCTCGCGCACTATTCATGCGGGTCAGACGTATTTTTACTTGAAGAGCTTATGAAACCGATACAAGTGGGCGTGATGGGCCTGGGCACCGTGGGCAGCGGTGTGTTCAATGTCCTGCAGCGCAACCAGGAAGAGATCAAGGGCCGCGCAGGCCGTGGCATCGAGGTGACCATGGTGTCGCGCCGCAACACGGCCCAGGCACTGGCCGTGGTGGGCGACAAGGCCAAGGTGGTGGCCGATGCACGCGACATCATCCGTAACCCCGACATCGACATCGTGGTGGAACTCATCGGTGGCTACACGCTGGCCAAGGAGCTGGTGCTGGAAGCCATTGCCGCTGGCAAGCACGTGGTGACTGCCAACAAGGCCTTGCTGGCCGTGCACGGCACCGAGATCTTTGCTGCTGCCTCCGCCAAGGGCGTGATGGTGGCGTTTGAAGCCGCTGTGGCCGGTGGCATTCCCATCATCAAGGCGCTGCGCGAAGGCCTGACCGCCAACCGTGTGCAATGGATCGCCGGCATCATCAACGGCACGACCAACTTCATCCTGTCCGAGATGCGCGACAAGGGTCTGGACTTTGACGTGGTGCTGAAAGAGGCGCAACGTCTGGGCTACGCCGAAGCCGACCCCACCTTCGACATCGAAGGCGTGGACGCCGCACACAAGCTCACTCTGATGAGCGCGATTGCGTTCGGCATTCCCGTGCAGTTTGACAAGGCCTATGTGGAAGGCATCACCCAACTGAGCTCGGCCGACATCAAATACGCCGAACAGCTGGGCTATCGCATCAAGCTGCTGGGCATCACCAAGCGCATGGCCAACGGCATCGAGCTGCGCGTGCACCCCACGCTGATTCCGGCCAAGCGCCTCATCGCCAATGTGGAAGGTGCCATGAACGCCGTGGTCGTCAACGGTGACGCCGTGGGCACCACGCTGTACTACGGCAAGGGCGCGGGTTCCGAGCCAACCGGCAGCGCCGTGATTGCCGACTTGGTGGACATCACCCGCCTGCACACCGCTGACGCCGCCCAGCGCGTGCCGCACCTAGCCTTCCAGCCCGGCGCCATGAGCAACACGCCCATCCTGCCCATGGGTGAGGTGGTGACCAGCTACTACCTGCGCTTGCGCGTGGCGGACGAAGCCGGCGTGCTGGCCAAGGTCACCGGTATCCTGGCCGAGGCGGGCATCAGCATCGATGCGGTGCTACAGCGTGAAGCCGACGAGATCAGTGGCGAAGCCGGTACGCAGACCGACGTCATCATCCTCACGCACGAGTGCACCGAAGCCAAGATGAACGCGGCCATCGCCCAGATGCAGGCCCTGCCCACGGTGCTGGCGCCCATCACCCGTATCCGCAAAGAGGAGTTGAACTGATGCGTTACCTCTCCACCCGTGGCAACCCCGACCGCAAACGCTTCTGCGAAATTTTGCTTGAAGGCCTGGCGCCCGATGGCGGCCTCTACCTGCCCGAGGCCTACCCGCAGGTCAGCGATGCGACGCTGAGCCAGTGGCGCAAGGTCTACCATGAGCAGGGCTACGCGGCCCTGGCGTTCGAGATCCTGTCGCTCTACATCGACGACATTCCCGCTGACGACCTGCGCGCTTTGTGCGCCAAGACCTACACCGCCGAGGTGTTTGGCACCGGCGAGATCGTGCCGCTGCGCCATCTGGAAGACGGCGTGTGGATCGAAGCCCTGTCCAACGGCCCCACGCTGGCCTTCAAGGACATGGCCATGCAGCTGCTGGGCAACCTGTTCGAGTACGAACTGGGCCGCCGTGGCGAAGAGCTCAACATCCTGGGTGCCACCAGCGGCGACACCGGCAGCGCGGCCGAGTACGCCATGCGCGGCAAAAAGGGGGTGCGCGTCTTCATGACCAGCCCGCACGGCCGCATGAGCCCCTTCCAGCAGGCGCAGATGTTCAGCCTGCAGGACGCCAATATCCACAACATCGCCATCAACGGCGTGTTTGACGACTGCCAGGACATCGTGAAGGCCGTCTCCAACGACCTGGCGTTCAAGCGCAAATACAAGATCGGTACCGTCAACTCCATCAACTGGGCACGCTTGCTGGCCCAGGTGGTGTACTACTTTGCGGGTTACATCCAGGCCACGGAGAAGAATTCGCAGAAGGTCAGCTTCGCAGTGCCGTCAGGCAACTTCGGTAACGTCTGCGCCGGCCATGTGGCGCGTCAGATGGGCCTGCCCGTTGACAAGCTGGTGGTCGCCACCAACGAGAACGATGTGCTCGACGAGTTCTTCCGCACCGGCGTCTACCGCGTGCGTGGTACGGCCGACACGCATGAGACCTCCAGCCCCTCCATGGACATTTCCAAGGCCAGCAACTTCGAGCGCTTTGTGTTCGACCTGCTGGGCCGCGACGGTGCGCGTACCAAGGCGCTGTTTGGTGAAGGCCTGTCCAAGACCGGCCAGTTCGACCTGAGCGCCGATCCCGTGTTCGCCCAGGCCGCCAGCCGTTACGGCTTTGTCAGCGGCAAGAGCGTGCACGCCGATCGCCTGCAAACGATCAAGGACACCTGGAACCGCCACGGCATGGTCATCGACACCCACACGGCCGATGGCCTGAAGGTGGCGCTGGAGCGCCGCGAGGCCGGCGTGCCCATGGTGGTGCTGGAAACCGCGCTGCCCATCAAGTTCGCCGCCACCATCGTCGAAGCTCTGGGCCGTGAGCCCGAGCGGCCCGCCAAGTTCGAAGGCATCGAAGCCCTGCCCAAGCGCGTGAAGGTGATGGACGCCGATGTGGCTGCCGTCCAGGCGCTGATCGCCAGCGAGTGTGGCTACTGAGCCATTGAAGACGAAATAGCTACCTGGCCCGCATCAAATGTGCGCGAGCAGCTATTAAAACCATAGCGATCTCCAGCATGTCCACCGCCCCCCGCAAACCCCTGATGCCGCTGGACGACGCGCTGGCCCAGCTGTTGGCCGATGTGCAGCCCTTGGTGGAGCACGAAACCCTGCCTGTGGCCCAGGCCGACGGCCGAGTACTGGCGCAGACCATCGTGTCGGGCCTGCAGGTGCCGCCCTGCGACAACAGCGCGATGGACGGTTATGTCCTGCGGGTGGATGACGTGCTGGGCGGGCAGGGACCCTTGCCGGTGTCCCAGCGCATTGCGGCTGGCAGTGTGGGCGACCCCTTGCAGCCCGGTACCGTGGCCCGCATCTTTACTGGTGCCCCTGTACCCGAAGGCGCGGATGCGGTGGTGATGCAGGAGGATTGCACGCTGCTGGATGCTGATGGCAATGCCCGCGTGCAGATCAACACCTTGCCGCTGCCCGGCCAGAACATCCGCCGCTCGGGTGAAGACGTCGCCCGTGGCGATGTGGTGCTGGCTGCCGGTACCCGTCTGGGGCCTGCGGCGCTGGGCCTGGCTGCCAGCGTAGGCATGGCGCAGCTGCAGGTGGCTCGCCGCCCGCGTGTGGCGCTGTTCTCCACGGGCGATGAGCTGGTCATGCCTGGCACCGTGCCGCCCGAGCAGATGCCTCCGGGCGCCATCTACAACTCCAACCGCTTTTTCCTGCACGGTCTCCTGCGCCGCCTGGGCTGCGAGGTGACGGATTTGGGCATCGTGCCCGACCGCTTGGACGCGACTGTGCAGGCCCTGCGTGATGCGGCTGGCTCGCACGACCTCATCCTCACCAGCGGCGGCGTGTCCGTGGGGGAGGAAGACCACATCAAACCCGCCGTCCAGGCATTGGGTCAGCTGAACCTCTGGCAGATCGCCATCAAGCCGGGCAAGCCGTTTGCGCATGGCCGTGTGGGCGAAGTGCACTTCATCGGCCTGCCGGGCAATCCGGTGTCCAGCTTCGTCACCTTTCTGGTGCTGGTGCGGCCCTTCCTCTTGCGCCTCCAGGGTGTCCAGGACGTTGCTATGAAAACCATAGCTGCTCGCGCAGATTTTGATTGGCCCAGAGCCGATAAACGGCGTGAATTTCTGCGCGTACGCCGCAATGCCAATGGCGGGCTGGACCTGTTTGGCAACCAGGGTTCGGGTGTGCTCACCTCCGCCGCCTGGGGCGATGGCCTGATCGACGTGCCCGCGGGCGAGCCCATCCAGTACGGCGCAACGGTGCGCTACATCCCCTTCAGCGAGCTATCGGCATGAAGCTCACCGTGCGCTACTTCGCCGCCGTGCGCGAAGCCATGGGTACCAGCAGCGAGCAGCTCAGCACCGAGTCCCGCACGCTCGACGCTCTGCGCGCTGAGCTGGTGGCGCGGGGTGGTGTGGCTGCTCAGGCTCTGGCCCCCGGCCGCGCAGTGCGTATGGCGCTCAACCAGCAAATGAGCGACGGCAGCGCAGCCCTGAGCGAGGGCTGCGAAGTCGCCTTTTTCCCCCCGGTGACTGGCGGCTAGGCCGCTCCCACTGCAGCGCTGAGGGCCTGCAGGCGTTGTCCGAGTGCGGCGCTAGCTGCGGTCATGGGCGCGCGCAGTCCATCCTGAATCAGGCCCTGTTGCGCCAGCAAGGCTTTGACCGGTCCCGGGTTGGGCTCTGCGAACAAGGCTTCCATGAGCGGTTGTAGCGCCTGCCAGTCGGTCCGGGCCTGGGCCAGCTTTCCTTGTTCCAGTGCGCGCATGCATCGCACCAGCCGGGCCGTGTGCACATGGCCGCCTGCGGCGATGGCGCCCGCGCCGCCCCAAGCCAGGGTGGCAAAGATGTTGGCGTCATCCCCCGCCAGTACCTGCAGCTGCCCGTCGGCAATCAGGGCCTGGGTCTTGGCGGCGTCGCCACCGCAGTCCTTGATGGAGCGGATGTTGGGGTGCTGCGCCAGCGCACGCAGGGTGGCGAGCTGCAGCGTGCTGCCGGTGCGGGCCGGAATGTCGTAGAGCCAGACAGGGGCGCGGCTGGTGCTGGCAATGGCCTCAAACCAGTGTTGCAGCCCGGCCTGCGACGGGCGGATGTAGTGGGGGGCGGGCACCAGCAGACCTGCTAGCTCCCGATCATTGAGCGTGCGCACCCAGTCCAGCGTGTCGGGCAGGTGGTAGCCCGACAGGCCCATGACCAGCGGCAGCCCGGGCGCGGCCTGTTGCACAGTGTCCAGCACGGCCAGTTGCTCGTCCTCGCTCAGTGCCGCAGCCTCGCCGGTAGAGCCGCAAACCACGATGCCGGCGATGCCTTGCGGTACCAGGTGCTGCACCAGGGTGCGCAGCGCTGCGTGGTCGACTGCATGGTGGTGAAACGGTGTAACGAGGGGAATCCACAGGCCGGTGGGTTGGTGGCCAGAGTTGTCAGAAGCGTGCACGCGAACATCCTTTGCAAAAAGCGACCGATGGAAGGAAACCATCGACAGGTGCGCGGCGGGTGCGGAAAACGGGGGAGGGGTGTTGTTCGCAGTTCCATCGCTCACTTGAGGACGGAACCGCAGCTCCGGTCAAATGAGCTTGGGTTTTTTGGATTTGTTTGCGGCCACCACACATGCGCAGGCCAGTGCCAGAGTGGCTGCGGCGAGAAGTGTGGTGAGTGCGAACATGGGACACATCCTAGCACGATGCCACAATCTGGCCATGCCTTCTGATGCCGCTTCCCACGCCCGTGTCCGTATCCAGCCACAGCCTTTTGACGTGGCGCAGGAGATAGCCGCCCTGCAAGCCGGTGACCCGCGCGTCGGGGCGGTTTGCACGTTTGTGGGTCTGGTGCGTGACCGCAATGCACCCGGTGCGGCGGGCTCTGTGCAAAGCATGGAGCTGGAGCATTACCCCGGCATGACCGAGAAATCCATCGAGACCATGGTGGACGAAGCCATGGCCCGCTTCGACATCTTCGGTGCCCGTGTGGTCCACCGCATCGGCCTGTTGCAGCCGACGGAGGGCGTGGTGCTGGTGGCCGTCAGCTCGGCACACCGCGGCCAGAGTTTCCAGGCCTGCGAGTTCCTCATGGACTATCTCAAGACCCAGGCCCCGTTCTGGAAGAAAGAGCAAACGCCCCAAGGCGCGCACTGGGTGGATGCCCGGGTGAGCGATGATGCGGCGTTGGCGCGCTGGGGCATTGCTGCGGGTAACGCGCCTGCGGCTGACTGAAACACGCTGTTACAACGCCCTGCTTCTCCCTAGAATGCAGTTCGTACAACACGGAGCAGGGCATGGGCAAAAAGGGACCGCTGACATTTGTATCTCCCAAGGAGTTCAAGGAGCGCACCTCGCTGCGCCTGCACGCACGCAGCGCCGGCACCCAGAAGCTGGACTTGGCCTATGCGGCCTACTGGGAGTCGCAGTCGGACTACAAGAGAAAGCAGCTCTACCAAGCCCTGCAAGACTACCGCCTGGCCCATGGCGGTGACTGGCGCAGTTGCGAGCGCAATACGGTCAGCGGCGGCCTGCTGGAGTGGATGCACAACGAGCTTGCCCCCGACAGCGTGCGCATATCGCCCCAGAAGGCGCGCGCGCTGGACTTGGCGGCAGCCAAGAAAATCCGTGAGACCGAGATTCCGCATTCGCGCTACGGCGTGCTGTATTTCCTCGCCAATATCGAGCTCAAGATGGATGTGGCCTCGGTAGTGATCGAGGGCCTGAGCACCGTGGGCGCCTCCGTGGGCACCGGCTTTGGCACCGACTTTCACAAGCTCGGCAACGCCGCCAAGGCCAACAAGGCCGTCTTCGACGCTCTGGGTCAACCGATCAAGACCAGCCACCTCGTGGGTGCGGGCAAGGGCGTGCTGGGGGTGGTCAAGGGCGCCAGCACCACAGCCGGCAAGGTCTCGTCCACGCCGGTGGTGGTGCCTGCCAAGACCTGGTTTCCGACCAGCGAGGCCGCGCTCAACCGCGTGACCACCGGCCTGAGTGATGTGTACAACCACAACAAATACCTGGGCGCTGCGGCTTATGTGGGGGCGGGCATCGCCTCGCCGCTGATCGCCACCGGTGCCTTGCTGGCCGACGGCGCGCTGGCGATTGCGCGCGCCGCGCGCGCGCTGTGGGAGGCGGTCAAGAAAGCGCTGGGCTCAGTGGCCCGCCTGATCACCGACGCCTGGCGCGATCGCGGCAGCATCAACACGGCGGAGAAGGCGGGTGCGCTGATCAAGGCCTGCACCAAGTACATCCTCGACCTGGTGATGAAAAACGCGCTGCCCTTTCTGGGCGGCGCCATGGACGTGGGCACTGGCCTGGCGCGCACCATCGACGAAGCCTGCACCCGCATTGCCTCCTGGAACGATCGTCGCCGCATCCGCCTGCGCGCCGGCCACCCCGAGGAGATGGCCAATGCGGTCGAACACCAGATGAGCATGGGCGTCTTCAAGGGTCTGGCCGATGTGCTCAAGGGTGCCAGCAAGGTGGCCGTGGGTGTGTTTTTGCCCGGGCTGGGCGCATTGGTGAGCGTGGTGATCTCCGCGATTGAATGGATGATCAAGCTGATCTACCGCCTGCTGGAGCGCTCGGCGATTGCCGATTTCCTGGGCAAGGCACGCGAAGAGTTCGCCAAGGAGCGTGCTCGGGCCGACCTGCAGCCTGGTCCGGCGCGCGGCGTCTATGGCAACCGCGAGCCCAATACCAAGGCCGGCGGCCTGATCACCGACACCAAGGCCTTTACCGAGTTCTTTCAGGAAGGTTGCCGCGCCAGCGCCATCATTCCCATGCTCACGCTCAACTCTGGCCTGGCCGGCAGCCTGATGACCATGGTGGAGCTGTTCGACGACGACGGCACCCAGTCGGCCGCCGCCCCCGGCAAGCGCGGCGAGTTCGACATTGCCACCGGCTACTTCGCCCGGCTCAAGCAGTTCTCTGTGGGCTACCTCAAGAGCTGCGGCTTTCAGTTCCGCCCGCTGGAGCCCAGCAACGAGCTCATACGTGGCCTGCTCAAGCACGCCACCGGTGCACGCCGCGAAACCTTGGACGCCAATGGCAAGGTCATTGCCGTCGCCACCAGCCACGCTTTGCCAGTGACCTGGTCGGCCCGCGCCGCAGCGATTGCAAGAGCCTGAAATACATGATCCTGTAACGTTTGTGAATGGGGCACCCCTACAATGAAACCAGCCTGCCGATGGGGTGTGTGCCCAGCGGTCATGGCGCGATAAACCTATTAATTTTCGCGACAAGGGTGGTCATGAATCTGGGGCTAAGGGCGCTGCGTTTTCTAGTTTGGCTGGCCGCTTTGCTATGGGGTACGGCCGCCTCTGCAGCCCCGCTGGCGGTGGACTACCGCTGCGACGCCTTTGTCATGCCCCAGGTCACCGAAGTCACTGCCGGCTGGACGGCGGCCTCCGACGGCAAGGTGCCCGTTGCCACCCATAGCCAGCCTTGCTGGATCCGTATCGCCAAACTGCCTTCGGGCCAGTCCTTGGGCACGTCAGACTGGTTGTCCTTTGCCGACCTCAATGTGCAACGTGTGGATATACGCCTCTTCGATGCCAAAGGGCGTTCCTTGGGGCAAGCTGTGCGCTTGGGGCAGAGTAGTGGCGCGCTGGTCACCGGCCTGCGGGCCATCTTCACACCCAGCCCACAGGCGGAGTTCCCGCTTTATGCGCAGTTCGCTCCGCCCTCGGGGGTGTTGGCTTACCCGGGGCTGGCGCATGAGCTGGTGGTGGAGTCCGTCCAGGCGGAAAGCAGCCTGCGGGCAGAGCAGGGCGTGGACCTGATCAACCACAGTGGCGCCATCTTCCTCTTCACCACCGCACTGGTGGCCCTGTTTTTCTGCGTGGCACTGCGCGACTGGAACTACGGTATTTACGCGCTCTATGCTGGCATGCAGTCCATCACCATCTTCACCAAGAGCGGACTGCCCTTTGTGCTGGATGCGCATTCCGCGCTGTGGCTCAACGCCTGGATATTCAACTACCTAGTCGGTGTGCTGTCGGTGCTGCTGAGCGTGCGTTTCGGGCGCTTTCGGATCCACAGCCCGCTGGCGGCCCGTGTGGCCTATGGCGTGGCCTGCATGTTCGTGCTGCTGATTCCGCTGCATTACATGTTGCCGTCCGTGGCCAATATGCTGATTTACCTCGTCGTCCCGCTGCACTTCCTGGTGCTGCTGACTGGCAATTGGCGCGGCTGGCGTGCCGGCGAGCGTGGCTGCGGCATCCTGTTGCTGGGCATGACGCCGATTGCGGCCTATTGGCTCACCTTTTTGTTTTACAGCGTGGTGTTGCGTGAGCCCATGCCCTCGGAGCTTGCGCTGGGTTCGCCTTTTGATTTCGTGCGCACGCTGTTGCTGCCCATTGCCTTCTGCTACGGCATTGCCGACCGTACGCTCAGCCTGCAACGTGAGACTTCGCGCATGGCGCGCTTCGATCCGCTCACCGGCCTGCTCAACCGTGAAGGTGCGCGCCAATATGGCCAGTTGTGCATCGACGAGGGCCAGAGGCCCGTGGCGCTGATGCTCAATGTGGAGCGCTTCCACGCCATCAACGAAACTCTGGGGCCGGAGCTGGGCGACCAGATCCTGCAGGAAACAGGGCGCCGCCTGCTGTCTGTCTGCCGCGAACATGCCACGGCGCGTGTGGGCCGCATGCATGCAGACCAGTTTTGCCTCGTGTTCCCCGGCCAGCTGAGTCTGGCGGCTGTACGGGAAGAGATTGAGCTCGAATTCAACCACCCTGCAGAAATCAAGGGCCAAGCTGTCGATATTGCGCTGTCCGTTGGCGTGGCGCTGCCGGCTGAGGACAGTCCCACCATGGCCCAGCTGCTGCGCAATGCCGAGATTGCGCTGGATGCCGGCCGTGCCCAGCACCGCAACTGGTTGCATTACCAACAGGCCATGGAAAGCAGCCAGCGCGCCGACCTGGATTTGCTCTCCGAGCTCAAGCGCGGGGTCGAGGCGGGCGAACTGCGCCTTTATTTGCAACCCAAGGTCCGGCTGCACGATGGCACCGTCAACAGCGCCGAAGCCCTGGTGCGCTGGGAGCACCCGGTGCGCGGCATGATTCCGCCCGGCAACTTTGTGCCCTTTGCCGAGAAAACCGGCCGGATCACGCTGATTACCCGCTGGGTTCTGGAGCGGGCCATGCGATTGGCCACGCAGTACCGCGCGCAGGGCAAGCCCTTGCAGATTTCGGTCAACCTTTCCATCTTCGACCTGAGCGAGGCCGGTTTTGCCGCGCGCACCGCGGCGCTGGCCCGAGAGGTGGGCGTGGAGCCTGCCGACATCCGCTTTGAAATCACCGAGAGCGGTGCCATGCAGGACCCGGCCTCTGCGCTGGAGGTCATGAATGCGCTGCGTAACAGTGGCTTCAGCCTGTCCATTGACGATTTCGGCACCGGCTATTCCTCGCTCGCCTACCTGCAGAAGATGCCCGTGGCGGAGCTCAAGATCGACCGCGCCTTTGTGCGCAATGTGCGCCCGCACAGCGACAGTGCGGCCCTGCTGGAATCCACCATCGCCATGGGCCACCGACTGGGGCTGGTGGTGGTGGCGGAAGGCGCAGAAGACGCCGATGAATGGGCTCTGCTGACGGCGATCGGCTGCGACTATGCGCAAGGCTGGTTTGCCGCAGCGCCCATGCCGATAGAAGAATTTGAGCGCTGGCGTGAGACCCGGCTGCCGTTTCTACGATGATGTGAACCAACTTTTCAGGGGGACTCGCGATGCACTGGCTGTCACACGGTGTGGAGCAACTAATCACCAACGTGCAACAGGAGGGCTACGCCCCCGAGGTGCTTGTGGTGGGCTCGGGCTACGGAGGCTCGGTCGCTGCTTTGCGCTTTGCCGAACATGGCCGTAGCGTGGCCCTGCTGGAGCGGGGCAATGAGTATGTTGCCGGTGAATTTCCAACGGACTTCGGGCAGTTTGGCGGCTTTGTGCGCGCCGAAGTGGGAGGCAATCCGGAGCGCGGCGCCGGTGCCGCTGCCGTGGGCTACGAAGATGCCCTGTTCGACTTTCGCCTGGGCGCCCGGGCCAGTGCGCTGGTGGGCAATGGCCTGGGCGGGGGCAGTCTCATCAATGCTGCGGTGGCTCTGCGACCGGACGAGCGGGTCTTCCAGCAGGAGGCCTGGCCCGTGGCATTGCGTGAATCCTCGCTCGATGCGGATTACGCCCTGGCCAACCAGATGCTGGAAATCCAGTCCCCGGCGGCGCAGCGTGCGTCGCCGGCTTGCGTGCCGCAGCAAACCGCCAAGTACCAGCGCATGCAGGACATGGGGGCTGCAGCAGCCAGCCAGTTTGCCACCTCTGATCTCCAGGTCAGCACCGAAGACGTGCCATTGGCTATCGAGTTCCGGCGCGACGCACCGTTAGGGTTGGGCCCGCGCGATGCCTGTGTGGGCTGCGGCGACTGCTGCTCGGGTTGCAACCACAACGCCAAGCTGAGCTTGGACAAAACTTACCTGCCGCGTGCGGTGCAGGCCGGAGCCAAGCTGTTCACCGGGGTGAGCGTGCTGTATGTGTCGCACAGCCCTGACCCCGCCCACCCCGGCCGCGACTGGGTGGTGCACTGCGTGCGAACCACCGAGCGCGGCACCTGGGAGCAATCGTTCGAGGCGCAGGAAGGCGCCCTCAACGGTGCTTATGAGTTCACGCTGCGGACGGGGCGTGTGGTCCTCAGCGCCGGCACCTTTGGTTCCAGCGAAATCCTGCTGCGCTCCCAAACGCATGGCCTGCTGGTGGCGCACACCTGGCTGGGCAAGGGCATCTCCGCCAATGGCGATGACCTTAGCGCGGCCTACGATCTGGACGACACGGCCAACGCGCTGGGGGAGGGCAGTGGCGCACCACGCCCGGTTGATGGCAAGGTGGGCCCCACCATCAGTTCGGTGATCCGCTTCAACCATCGCAAGGACCACACGCAGAGCACGATCACCGAAGACGGCGGTATCCCCGGCATGCTGGCGCCCATCGTGGGCGAGATGCTGTCCACCCTTGGCGTATTGCCACAGCTGGCGCGCTTTGGCCTGCGCCAGCGTGGTAGCCGGGACCCGCTGGTAAGCGACCCGCAACGCGTGGCGCGCAGCCTGGTCATGCTGGGCATGGGGCACGACAGCGCGGCTGGCGAGGCCGGATTGGCCAAACCCCAATCCCGCCTGTCCTGGTCCTGGGCCAAGGGCGCGTTGGATGCCGCCCCGGGCCTGCACCGCAGCCGCGGCACCAGTGTGGAAGAGGTGGGCGCCGAATTTCTGCCCAACCCCGCCAGTGGCGTCTTGCCCGACAAGATTGCCAGCGTGCTCAGCGGCCCCAAGGGGGACGGTGGCTGGGTCACTGTGCACCCGCTGGGTGGCTGCCGCATGGCTGCTTCTCCCGCGCAAGGGGTGGTCAACCACCAGGGGCAGGTGTTCCTGCCCGACGGCAGTGTGCATGCGGGCCTCATGGTGGTGGATGGCTCAGTGATTCCCACCTCTTTGGGCGTAAACCCCTTGCTCACCATCACTGCCCTGGCCGAGCGTGCCTGCCGTCTGGTGCTGCAACACGAGCCCGCCTCTGCGCCGCTGACCCAGGCACTGCCGGCGCATCCGCCCGTCGCCCCCACCGTCCATGCCGAGCCCGGCGCTCTTCGTGGTGCAGTGCTTGCTGAGGTGCTGCGCGGCCCCTTGCAAGCGGTGCCCGATGTCACACTGCCAGCGTGGTGGCCAACCGGGCAGGACGCCCCGGCTGCGCTGTTTCTGGAGATGGATGTGGCCGACTGGGAGCGCCTGTGGCAAGACCCGAGCCATACGCTGCAAGCCATGCCGGGTACGCCCACGTCCCGCAGCCTGACCGATTCGTGTTTGGTGGTGGATACGCCGCATGGTCCGTCCATAGTGCTGAGGGTGACCGGCGGTACGGTGCAGTTGTTTCGCCCCGCGTCCGAGGGCCTGCTTTCACGTGTCAGCCGTGTAGTTCGGGCCGGGCTCACCTATTGGGTTGCCCGCTGGCGTCCCGACATGACGCGTCCCAAGGAGGCCGGCCAGAAGCAGCCCCTGCCTCGCATGCTGTGGGATGGCCTGAAGATGCTGTGGCATGCCAGTGCGGCGCGTACCTTTGACTACCGCCTCACGCTGAGCGATGGCGACAACAGCTGGTACCTGGATGGCAAGAAGCTGATCCAGCCCGCCCTGAGCTGGAGCGAACTCTGGGCTTGGGCGGGCAAGAAGTGGCAGCAGGGCGGCTGGCCTGCGCCACAGCGCCGCAGCGTCTGGGACGAGCTGACCCAGCTTGATGTGCGCCTCATGCGGGCCAAGGGCGGCCGCGTGTTGGCCACGGGCCGCCTGAGCATGGATGTGCCCGAGATGGTGCGCCGCATTGCACCTCAGATGAAGCCCGGCCCCGACACGGTCAACGCGCTGGCGGCCTTCATCACCTACCCGCTCACTATCCTGCGCTATGTGGTGAGCAGCCGCATGCTCGACTTCCGCCTGCCTGACTACAAGGCTGACCTGCCCGCCGCCGACCCGGCCGAGGCACCCGATGACGGCCTCTTCGAGCTGACCGCTGACCAGTACCCGCCCATCCAGCTGCCTGGCGGCCGCACGGTGGCGCCGCAGGCGCCGGTGTGCCTCACGGTGCCGCTGCGGGCCGGGGCGGATGCTTCCGATCCCAAAACCGAAACCATCCGCATTGGCATGGTGCGTTATGCCCAGCCGCGCGTGGAATCCACCGTCACGGCGCAAGGGCAGCGTCGCTTCAAGTCCATCATCCTGCTGAACGGGTTTGCGCAAAACACCTTGCCCTTTGTGGCCGAAGAGCTGGGGGAGCGGGCGCTGGCCACCATGCTCTACGCCCAGGGCTGGGACGTGTGGCTGCTGGAGTACCGCGTCAGCCCCTTCCTGCGATCGTCGGCACGCCTCTCCAGTATGGATGACATTGGCGCCTGCGATCTGCCGGCTGCGGTGAACCACGCGTTGGAGGTATTGCAGGCCGAGCGCAGCGAGCCTGAGTTGCTGCCTGGCCAGCTCAGTGTGTTCAGCCACTGCGTGGGCTCGGCGTCGACCGCCATGTCGCTCTTGGGTGGCCACCTTACGCATGCGTCCGGCCAGCCCAAGGTGGCCGCCGTGCTGTTCTCGCAGTTCCAGCCCTATGTGATCGGTTCGGTCACCGCGCAAATGCGCCTGCAGGTTGCTTCGCTCATGGTCAACGCGCTGGGCCTGGAGTATGTGAACTTTGCCGCCGGTACCGCCCAGGCCGATGGCCTGCACGCGCTCATGGACCGGCTATTTGCCAGTTTCCACTATGACGAGGCCGAGCGCTGCCCGCACGAGCACGACCTGCGTGTGCACCAGCCCGACAGCACCTCCTGCAAGCGCATGGCCGGTTTCCTGAGCCGCCTGTTCCGCCACGACCAGCTCATCGAGAGCCAACCCGGCCGCCCCGGAACCCACGAGAAGCTGGACCTGTACTTCGGTCGCACCAACCTGGGCGTGTTCCTGCACGGCGCCAAGTGCGTGGAGTACGAACATCTGGTGGACGCCGATGGCCAGAACATCTATGTGACGGACGAAAACGTGCGCCGCTACCTGGGCATGCCCGTCATGCTGCTGCACGGTGCAGACAACGTGCTGTTCGACCAGGAATCGCTGCACGAAACCCAGCGCCAGTTCAGCCGTGCTTTTGGCGGCCAGCGCCTGGCCACCGGCTTGGACCGCTTTCTGGTCGCGCCACAGCACGCCCACTTTGACTGCACCATCGGCAAGCGTGCGCCCGAAGTCATCTTTTCGGAGGTGGTGGATTTCTTCAACAAAGCCCAGGCCGCCGAGCTACCCGAGCCCGCCACGCAAAACCGGCTGCGCGCGCGCCTGCCGCGTACCGGTCCGTTGACCGGCTGGGTCCGGCGCGAGGGGGCGGACACCGTCTTGCGCGTCTGGATGGAGGTGGACAACGCGCAGGCCGACACGGCCGTGGGCGCCATGACCTTGCTCTCGGTCGGAGGCCAACGCACGGTGCAGGCCTGGCCGTTGGTGAGCAGCCCGCTGGAGGGCTTGGTGGGCGTGGCGCAGGATGCGACACCCGACCAGAGCATCGTCTACGCGGTGGCCGACCTGCGGGTGCCGGCTGACTGGCAGGGCGCCATCACCGTGGCCATGGTGAGTCTGCACCGCATTGCCGCAGATGCTCCGATGGAGCCGCCAGCCGCCCCGCTGCACTGGCCCGACGTATGGGGCCAGCCGCTTACGGTGGAAGAGGTCACTGGCAATGCCGGGCGCAGCCCGGTACCCGCTGTGCCCCCGTCCTTTGAGGCGGCTCTGGCCGATCACCGCCAAACCCTGGCGCAGGCCAGAGGAGCTGCGGGCTGGGAACTGGCGCCTACCGGCATCGCGGTGCCCCAAACCGCTGTGGGGCACGGGGTACTGCAGCCCCAGCCGCTGGACCTGACGCTGGACGATGCCATCGCCCTGTTGCGGCCACTGGCCGCCCTGGTGCGGGAGCAACGCGATGTGGCCCTGCGCGCGCTGCCCGGCACGCTGTCGCGCCAGCGCCGCAGCCTGCGCTGGATGCGCGACTGTGTGCTGCGCCTGCAGGGGCGCTTGCTGGTGCCGCAGGGTGGCTTGCGCTTTGTGGCCGCCACCTGCCGCCACCCCGGCATCACCGAGCTGGAGGCCGCACGCAGCGACCACGTGTTGCAGCAACTGGCCCAGCATCAGCGCCAGGCCCCCGCGTCCTTCATGTGGATGCTGGGTGACCAAATTTATGCTGATGCACGCGCCGGCCTGGCCTCTGGCAGCTCGCCCATCGAAGCGCTGCTGCCGCGCTACCGCGAGGCCTTTGCTTCGCCCGGGTTCAAGCAGTTGGCCCGCAGCCTGCCGCTGTACATGGTGATGGACGACCACGAGATCGCTGACAACTGGAGCCGCGACGAAGAGCGCCTGGGTACGCCGCGCGCCGTGCTGACGCGCAATGCGCTCAGCGCCTTTGCGGCCTTCCAGCGCGCGCACGGCCCGGCGCCCATGGGGCCGCAAGGCCACGACGGTGTGGTGTCGCATGCGGACGCGGCCTTTCTTTCGCTCAACACCCGGGTGCACCGCAGCCGCGCGCTGGAGCCCAAGCGCCGCCTGCTGGACCCGGGCCAGTGGCAGTTGCTGCAAGACTGGCTGCTGCAGGAAGAGGCGCGCGGTGCGCACGCCAAGTTCATTGCCACGGGCTCCGTGCTGGCGCCGGGGCTGGTGCAAGGGCAGGGCTGGCCCTCGCCGCGCTGTACCGACAACTGGCAACTGGTGGAAACCGAGCGCCAGCGCGTGCTCGACTTCATCGCCGAACAGCGCATCCGCAACGTGGTCTTCCTCTCGGGCGATTACCACTGCGCGGCCAGTGCCACCATCACCTTCAGCCACAGCCCGGTCAAGGCCTATGCGCTCGTAACCCCGGCTTTGCATGCGCCCCTGCGCTTTGCCAACGTGGCTGCGCATGACATGCTGGCGCAGGAAACCGTACCGCTGGCGGCTGGGCAGGCGCAGATCAACGCCCAGGCATGGAATGGCGATGGCTGGCTGGAGTGCGCGCTGCAGCCCTTGGCGGGCGGCGGTCAGCATCTGCGTGCCGCTTTCCGCATGCAACGCTTTGATGTGGCTGAGCCGGACCACCGGGTAACGGAATGGGAGTTGCGCTGAGCTAGGTTGGTGCCCGGCGCTGGCCGCCGGGCTTGAGATAGGTCAAACTGGGGCCATGGTGGCGGGACGGCTGGCTTTTCAGGCCTTGAAATTCGTGCCTCCTGCCCCCAAGCTGAGAGGCATCCAATATTTTCGTCGCGGAAACTCCAATGCGCATCGACAAACTGACCACCAAATTCCAAGAGGCCCTGAGCGAGGCCCAGACCCTGGCCCTCACCCATGACAACGCCTACATTGAGCCTGTGCACGTGCTGGCGGCGATGATTCGCACTGACGACGCCCCCAAAGCGCTGATGAACCGCGCTGGCGTCAACGTCGCCGGTCTGCTGGCCTCGGCCGAAGCCGCCATCAAAAAGCTGCCCCAGGTGCAAGGCCACGAGCAGGTGACCGTGGGGCGCGACATGGTGTCCCTGCTCCAAGCGGCCGAAAAAGAATCCATCAAGCGCGGCGACCAGTTCATTGCGGGCGAGCTATTCCTGCTGGCTGTGGCCGACCACAAGGGCGACGTGGGCAACATCGCCCGCGCCAACGGCCTGACCCGCAAGAGCCTGGAAGCCGCCATCGAGGCCGTGCGCGGCGGTCAGAATGTGAACAGCGCCGATGCCGAAGAGCAGCGTGAATCGCTCAAGAAGTATTGCATCGACCTGACCGAGCGCGCCCGTCTGGGCAAGCTGGACCCGGTGATTGGCCGCGACGATGAAATCCGCCGCGCCATCCAGGTGCTGCAGCGCCGCACCAAGAACAACCCTGTGCTGATCGGTGAGCCCGGCGTGGGCAAGACCGCAATTGTGGAAGGCCTGGCCCAGCGCATCGTCGCCGGTGAGGTGCCCGACAGCCTGAAGGGCAAGCGCGTGCTGAGCCTGGACATGGCTGCTTTGCTGGCTGGAGCCAAGTTCCGTGGCGAGTTTGAAGAGCGCCTGAAGAATGTGCTCAAGGATCTGGCCAAAGACGAAGGCCAGACCATCGTCTTCATCGACGAGCTGCACACCATGGTGGGCGCCGGCAAGGGCGAGGGCGCCATGGACGCCGGCAACATGCTCAAGCCCGCGCTGGCGCGCGGCGAGCTGCATTGCGTGGGCGCCACCACGCTGGACGAATACCGCAAATACATCGAAAAAGACGCCGCGCTGGAGCGCCGCTTCCAGAAGATTCTGGTCGGCGAGCCCACGGTGGAGGCCACCATCGCCATCCTGCGCGGCCTGAAAGAGCGCTACCAGGTGCACCACGGTGTGGACATCACCGACCCGGCCATCGTGGCCGCGGCTGAGCTGAGCCACCGCTACATCACCGACCGCTTCTTGCCCGACAAGGCTATCGACCTGATCGACGAAGCCGCCTCCAAGATCAAGATCGAGCTGGACTCCAAGCCCGAGGTCATGGACAAACTTGACCGCCGTTTGATTCAGCTGCAGATCGAGCGCGAAGCCGTCAAGAAAGAAAAGGACGAAGCCTCGCTCAAGCGCTTTGAGCTGATCAACGAAGAGATTGCCAGCCTGCAGAAAGAGATTGCCGACCTCGAAGAAATCTGGAAAGCCGAAAAAGCCACCGCCCAGGGCAGCGCCCAGGTGCGTGAAGAGATCGACAAGCTGCGCACCCAGATCGAGGGCCTGACCCGCAAGGGCGACCTGGCCAAGGTGGCCGAGCTGCAATACGGCAAGCTGCCCGAGCTGGAAAAGCGTCTCAAGGAAGCGCAGGACCAGGAGGCCGGCAAGGCCGCCGCCGGCCGCGCCAACCAGCTGCTGCGCACCCAGGTGGGTGCGGAAGAAATTGCTGAAGTGGTGAGCCGCGCCACCGGGATTCCGGTGAGCAAGATGATGCAGGGCGAGCGCGACAAGCTGCTGCAGATGGAGACCAAGCTGCACGACCGCGTGGTGGGGCAGGACGAAGCCATCTCCGCCATTGCCAACGCCATCCGCCGCTCTCGCTCCGGCCTCTCTGACCCGAACCGCCCCACGGGCAGCTTCCTCTTCCTGGGCCCCACGGGCGTGGGCAAGACCGAGCTGTGCAAGGCGCTGGCCGGCTTCCTGTTTGACAGCGAGGAGCACTTGATTCGCATCGACATGAGCGAGTTCATGGAGAAGCATTCCGTGGCCCGCCTGATCGGTGCGCCCCCTGGCTATGTGGGCTACGAGGAGGGCGGCTACTTGACCGAGGCCGTGCGCCGCAAGCCCTACAGCGTGCTGCTGCTCGACGAGGTGGAAAAGGCCCACCCCGATGTGTTCAACGTGTTGCTGCAGGTGCTGGACGATGGCCGCCTGACCGACGGCCAGGGCCGCACCGTGGACTTCAAGAACACTGTCATCGTGATGACCAGCAACATCGGCAGCCAGCTCATCCAGAGCATGGTGGGGCAGGACTACGAAGACGTGAAGGAAGCGGTGACCGGCGAGCTGAAGAACCACTTCCGCCCAGAGTTCTTGAACCGCATCGACGAGACCGTGGTCTTCCATTCGCTGGGCGCGGACCATATTGCGTCCATCGCCAAGATCCAGCTGGCCACCCTCATGGGCCGTTTGGCCAAGATGGACCTGACCCTGGCCGTGAGCGACGCGGCAGTGGCCGAGTTGGCCAAGGTCGGCTTCGACCCGGTGTTTGGCGCGCGGCCGCTCAAGCGCGCAATTCAGCAGCGCATCGAGAACCCACTCTCCAAGCTGCTGCTGGAAGGCAAGTTCGCGCCCAAGGCCACCATCAGCGTGGGCGTGGACCCCATCCAGGCGCCGGGCGAGTTTCACTTCAGTTAACAGGAGATTGCATGAAAGCTATCTGGAACGGCAAAGTCATTGCCGAGAGCGACGACACGGTCATGGTGGAGGGGAATCACTACTTCCCCGCCAGCAGCCTGAACCGTGACTACGTGCAGTTCAGCAACCACAAGACCAGCTGTGCCTGGAAAGGCCAGGCCAGCTACTACTCGCTGCTGGTCAACGGCGAGATGAACCCCGACGCCGTCTGGTACTACGCCGACCCCAAACCCGAGGCCGACATGGTGCGCGACCGGGTGGCCTTCTGGAAGGGCGTGCAGGTTACGGCCTAAGCTGGTTCAGGAGTAAATTGGCCTCTAGCCCCCGTGAAATATGCGCGAGCAGCTACTGATTCTGTAGCGAAAACCGCTCGCGCAGTACGTGGTGGCATCACTTTGTAGGCGCAGTCCTACGTCAAGTCGGGATTCTGTCCTCTGGTACCAAGCGCGTGCGTCAGCCAAACTGACGTCGTGGTTTTTTGAGTCACCACAGAAGGAAATACCATGAACTTGTCCCCCATCCCTGCCAATCAACCCCGTGCTTTCCGTCTGCATCCCCTGATTGCAGTCGCTGCGGGCTCTGTGATTTTGGTGAGCCTGTTGGGCGCCGCTGCCATTACGGGCATTCTTCCCACCTCGAACGCCAATTCGCCCGCTGCCGTTGCGGCAAGCGCTGCGGCGGACGTGAAACCGCTGCCGGCACTGCCCGCGCAGACCTCCGCAAGCCATAAGGCCACGAGCCAAAAGACGTCCTCCCAAGTGGCCGCTGCGTCTACGGCGCCTGCGCAACCCGCCGCTGCGCCGGCCCAGAAGAACAGCGCCATCGGTATCGGCGTGGGTGCCCTGGTGGGTGGTGCTCTGGGTAGCCAAATCGGCAGTGGCGATGGCAAAACCCTGGCCACCATCGCTGGTGCCGTAGGCGGTGGTTACGTGGGCAATGAAATTGCCAAGAAGAACGCTGCTCCCTAATCCCCAGCCCGTTCCCTGACAACACAGGCCTTTGGCGTCATGCGCTGAAGGCCTGTTTTGCGTTGTGTTGTCGGCCAGTGCCTATCGGGGCATCCACACACCGCAGTTCCAGCACTGCTCAAAACCGCCTTCCACCAGTTCGCCGCACACACACCACCACTGCCGCTGCGGAACGTGCTGCAGGTGGTGCAGCATTTGCCGGGCTGCAGCCTCCTGCTCCGGGTGCCGAATCCACACCTCGGGCATGCATTGGTCGGGTGGCAGTTCACCCGCCGCACTGCCCAGGAATTGCCGTTGCACACTGGCTTCAATCCCCTCTGTCGTGAGCGCATCTGCCCACAGCGTTGCTATCTGCAGATTGGGTGCTTGGGTCAGGCGTGGCATGCGAGTATTGTGGCCATATTCGCAACCAACACGCTGCAATGTCCGACACCTTCCACTCCTACGAGCCGCGCCTGGGCCACGGCCTCAAACACGACCCCTTCAACGCCATCGTGGGGCCGCGTCCAATTGGCTGGATATCGTGTGCGGACGAACAAGGGCGGGTCAACCTTGCCCCGTACAGCTTTTTCAACGCGTTCAACTACGTGCCGCCCATCATCGGGTTCTCCAGCATTGGCTTCAAGGACACGATTCGCAACGTACAGCAGACCGGTGAATTCGTCTGGAACCTGGCGACCAAGCCCCTGGCCGAGGCCATGAACCAGACCTGCGCCCCGGTGCCGCCTCACGTCAACGAGTTTGAATTGGCCCAGCTCACACCGCTCCCGTCCCGTCTCGTGAAGCCCCCGCGCGTGGGCGAGAGCCCGGTGTCGTTTGAATGCAAGGTCACGCAGATCCTGCAACTGCAAGGGATAGACGGGCAGCAAGTTCCCACCTGGCTGGTGTTGGGCGAGGTCGTTTTTGTTCATATCGCCAAGACGCATCTGGCGGCAGACATTTACGACACGGCCCACGCCGGACACATCTTGCGGGGCGGTGGCCCGGCAGACTATTTCACGGTTGGGCCAGAGCAACTCTTCAAGATGACAAGGCCGCAGTGAACGAAGCCCATGAGGCGCCTGTGTAAGTAATACGCGCGCTGACCGGGATACCAGGGGAATATGGATAAAAAGTGCCTCTAGCCCCAGTGGAATATGCGCAAGCAGCTACTGGTTTTATAGTGCTAAGCCTGCGAAAAATCCGTTCTCAGGCGCCTCGCCACTGGCGGATTTGCGCCACCGTGGCGGTGGCGCCACCGCACACGATGAACAACACGTTGCGGTAGGGCGTCAGCGCCGCGTTGGCTTCGTAGGCCAGCGCCAGGCTGGCGCCGCAGGCCGGTTCCACCAGCACGCGGTGGTCGGTCAAGAAACGCTCGCACGCATTCAGCGCACTCGCGTCTGACACCAACACACTCTGCACCGGGCGCTGCTGCGTCCACTGGAAAGCCTGTTCACACACACGCTTGGCCCCGAGTGAGCTGGCAACGCTGGTGATGGCGTCCAGCGCCACCGTGTGCCCCGCCTGCATGGCTGCGTGCAGCGAAGCGGCGCCCTCTGTCTCTACCGCAATGATGGGCACCTGCTCCCAGCCATTGCGCGCCATGCCCTCGGCCACGCCCGACAGCAGGCCACCACCACCCACCGACAGCACCACCGCATCGGGCACCACGCCCGCGTGGGCCACTTCGTCAATCATGGTTGCGTGGCCCGTCCACAGCAGCGGGTCGTCAAACGGATGCAAAAACGCATCGTCCGGCCCCACCAGCGAGAGCGCCACCTCATTCGCCTCTTGCCAAGACGCACCATGCACGATCACGTCCGCATCCTCCAGCCTCAGCAGCTCTTGCGCCCGCGCCGTGGTGGTCTGCGGCACCACCACCGTCACGGGGATGTCCATCACCCGCCCCGCATACGCCACGGCCATGCCCGCGTTGCCGCCCGACGACGACACAAAACGCTTGGCCCCGCGCTGCGCATAGATCTGGCAGGCATGGCCAATGCCACGAATCTTGAAACTGCCGGGCGGCTGCAGGGCTTCCATCTTGAGCCAGACGGTGCGCTGCACGAGCTGGCTGAGGGCGCGGGATTCCAGGAGAGGGGTTTGTAGGTGGAGAGGTGTTTGTGACATGGTGGAGAGGTTAACGCACGGTCATATACTGAAGTGAAAGCAAGAAAAACGAGAAATTTAACGCCACACATTTCGGGCTGCTCATGAAAATCGTAACCCCTTCAATTACCGTCGAAGATGACGACGGATTTAAGAATGATGTACTTCAACGCAGGGCTTTCGGTGAAGCATTGTCAAACTTGGTACTACGTTCGACCGACGAACTCGTCATCTCTCTTGACGGAAAGTGGGGTGAAGGGAAGACTACCTTCGTCAAAATGTGGCAAGGACTTCTGAAGGAGCAAGGTGTTCCCAGCATTTACATCGATGCATTTCAGAATGACTACACAGACGATGCCTTCATTTCAATAGCTAGCGCAATTACTTCATATGTGGAGCGAAACTCCACTCAGACCGGAGGGGGGAAGAGTTTCAAAGCAAAGGCTATGAAGGTGGGTGTTCGTCTTCTATCTTGGACCGCAAAAGTCGGTGTTAAGGCGGCCACCCTTGGTGTGATCAAGGAGTCAGACATTGACTCGTTATCGGAATTAGCGGATGACGTTGCCACTGATACATCTGATGCAGTTGCAGAGTTGGTAACAGAACGATTAAATTCCCATTCCAAAGAGGGTGACCTAATTGGGTCATTCAGAAAATCTCTATCTGAGCTACCTGAAAAACTAAAAGATAACCATAGTGGTCGTTTAGTCATCATTGTTGATGAACTCGACAGATGCAGGCCCTCTTTTTCTGTTGAATTGCTTGAGAAGATAAAGCATCTATTTTCAGTAAAGAACGTAGTGTTTCTTCTAGTAATGCACAAGGAACAGCTACAAGAAGCAATCAAGTGCATGTATGGCAATAACATTGATGCACATACGTATCTTCAAAAGTTTATAAATATTGAAACTACGGTCCCCAAGAGGGTTTCGAACCCTTATACCAATGATTTGGATACCTATTGCAAAAAGCTGATTCAACTACATGAACTTGAAACATGGGGGGACGAGCGAAATATCGTTGAATGTCTTGGTTCTCTTGCGCGCCACTTCAATCTTTCCTTACGGCAACTTGAGAAGGTCTTTACGAATTTGTCGATCATTTACGGAACTTCCACAAAAAATCAATTAAGAATTGTTCCTGTCATCACTTTTTTAAGTGTCCTGAAGGTTGTGAAACCAAACGTGTTTAGTCGACTTCTATTTGGTAATTTGCGGTATTCCGAACTTCGCGCTGAAGTAGAGTTTATGGTTCAAGATTCAAAAGATTACGATGATCTAAAGCTATCTTGGATAACTTCATGGATCAAGTTCAGCTTGTTTACTGACGAAGAGTACGAGAAGCTGGATGTTAATGATCAAGTTAGACGATTTGAAAACTCACTTTGGGAATATAACGTTGATAGAAAGCGATTGGTTCCAATTTTTTGCGAAAAGCTAAGCATGTTTGTTGTGAACTAGTGTCCTCATAAGCCGAAATTTGGTTGAGGTTATGAAATTGGTGTAAGTGACTTAATTGGGTGTGCAAATTGATTGCCAAAAATGAGATTGAGTTTTCATTGATGTCATATGGCAATCTCGCATACTCTTAACTTGCCATCAGCCTCTTCACCGCCCCCCGCGCCTCCGCCCTCAGCTTCCCCACATCTACCCCCCGCAGCACATCGTCCTCGACAACGAGCTGCCCATTTACCCACAGCCCCGTCAGCGTAGGCCGCCCGCCACTCGCCACCGGCCCCACGGCCACATCGTGCAGTCCAAAGTAGCGCGGGTCGTCCAGCGCATACAGCGCAATGTCCGCGGCCATGCCGGGGGCTAGCGTGCCTATGGCGTCCAGGCCCAGCACCTTGGCGCCGCCGGATGTGCCCCAGGCCACCACGTCGTCGGCAGTCACAGCGGTGCTTTGTCCTTCGCCATTGCCACCGCGATAGAGCGGTTGGCAGCGGTCACCCGCGGCAGCGCGCTGCATGAGCCAGGCGGCGTGCACTTCGGAAATCATGTCGGCAGCCTCGTTGGACGCAGCGCCGTCCACGCCCATGGAGATGGGCACGCCGGCAGCCTGTAGCGCCAGGATTGGGGCGATGCCGCTGCCCAGGCGGCCGTTGCTTTGCGGGCAGTGGGCGATGCCGGTGCCGGTGCTGCCCAAGAGGGCTATCTCTTCGGCGTCCAGCTTCACCAGATGCGCAAACCACACGTCGCCGCCCAGCCATTCGTGCTCCGCCACAAAGCGCACCGGGCTCATGCCGTGCATGTTGTGCACGGAGTCCTGGTAACTCACCGTCTCTGACAAATGCGAGTGCAGGCGCAGCCCTAAGCTGCGCGCGGTGCGAGCGCACTCCACCAGTTCGGCCGGGGCCATGGAGTAGGGTGGTGTGGTGGGCGCCATCACCACGCGGCGCATGGCGTTGGGGGATGCGTCGTGGTACTGCTTGGTCAGGCGTTGCACGTCACCCAAGAACCCATCTAGCGACTCGGGGCGCAGGGCCTGGGGCAGTTCGGCTTCCAGTTGGCGCACCTTGGTGGCGCCGCCGCGGCACAGCACCATGCGCAGGCCCATGCGCTCGGCTTCCTCAAACAGGATGGCCGAACTGTCGAAGGGCATGCCGGGGTAGTACAGGTAGTTGTGGTCGGCCACGGTGCCGCAGCCCGACAGCGCCAGCTCCAGCAGGCCAATGCGCACGGCGGTGCGGAACAGGCCTTCGTCAAACGCGGCGCGAAAGCGGTAGGGCGTGGCGGCCAGCCAGGCGGTCAGTGGCAGGTCCAGCCCATGCGCGTCGCCCTTGATGAGCGACTGGAACAGATGGTGGTGCGTGTTGACCCAGGCGGGGTAGACCACACAGTCGGTGGCGTCCACGATGCGTTCACCGGGCTCGGGCGTGAGTTGGCCGATGGCGTCGATCACGTTGCCGCGAATGCGAATGTCGGGCCCGGCGGTGCGGGAGGCAGCGCCGCGCTGACCGGTGACGATGGCGGCGGCGTTGCGGATGAGGGTAGAGGTCATTGTGTTGATGTAGTTAGGCGCCTTGCGCGCTGTCGTGCCAGTGGCCCAGGGCTTTTTTGCTGAGCCAGTCCATGCTGACGAAGAGGGCGATGCCGGTGAGCGAGATGAGGGCCAGCGCGGCAAACAGGCGCGGGATGTTGATCTGGAAACCGGCCTGCAAGATCTCATACGCGAGGCCCGCGCCGGTGCCGCCCGTGCCGGCCACAAACTCGGCCACCACCGCGCCAATGAGCGCCAGCCCGCTGGAGATGCGCAAGCCCCCAAAGAAGAAGGGCAGCGCACTGGGTATGCGCAGGCGCAACAGCGTTTGCCAGCGGCTGGCGCGGTTGAGCTTGAACAGGTTGATCAGCCCGGGGTTCACGCTGCGCAGGCCCAGCACGGTGTTGGAGATGATGGGAAACAGCGTGACCAGCGTGGCACAAATCACCAGCGCCAGCGTGGGCTGCTTGACCCAGATGATGATGAGCGGCGCCACCGCCACCACGGGCGTGACCTGCAGCAGGATGGCGTAGGGGAAGAGGCTGGCCTCGATGAGGCGGCTCTGCACAAACAGAAACGCTGCGATGACGCCCAGCACCGTGGCCAGCACAAAGGCCAGCACGGTGATCTTGAGCGTAGTGCCCAGCGCCAGCAGCAGCGAGGGGCCGTCCGTCAGCAGCGTGTGCGCAATGTCTGTGGGCTTGGGCACCAGATAGACCGGCACCTGAAAGGCGGTGCAGATGCCCTGCCACAGCAGCAAGAAGGCGGCGCCCACCACCAGCGGGGCCAGCCATTTGAGGGTGTTGGCGCTTTTGAAAAAAGAGGTTTGCATAGCGTGTGTTCCTTGATGCAACTCAGTGCAAATCGGCGGGGTCGCTGGCGGCCATCAGCATGGCGGACAGCTCGCGGCAATGCTCGGCAAACGGGGGCGAAAGGCGGTAGGCCTCGGAGCGGTCGGGCTCATCCAGCGGCACATCGGCCACGATGCGGCCGGGGCGCGCGGCCATCATCACCACGCGGCTGGAGAGGAACACCGCCTCGTAAATGCTGTGCGTGACAAACACCACCGTCAGGCCCGTGGCCTGCCAGAGGGCGCGCAGGTCGGTGTCGAGCTTGTTGCGCGTGAACTCGTCCAGCGCGCCAAAGGGCTCGTCCATCAGCAGCACATCGGGCTTCGTCACCAAGGCACGCGCAATGGACGCGCGCATCTGCATGCCGCCTGAAAGCTCACGCGGGTACACGTGGCCAAAGGCGCCCAGGCCCACCTGGGCCAGTGCCGTGGCCACGCGTGCATTGGCCTCTTGCACGGGCACCTTTTGCAGGTCCAGCGGCAGGCGCACATTGGCGGCTACGGTGGCCCAGGGCATGAGCGTGGCTTCCTGGAACACCATGGCCGAGGTGAGGCCGGACTTGGATGGGTGGTCGGCCCCGGCCCAGCGGATATGGCCGTGGCTGGGCTCTTCCAGCCCGGCAAACATCTTGAGCAGCGTGCTCTTGCCGCAGCCCGAGGGGCCGAGCAGGGAGACAAAGTCGCCGCGCTGGATGCGCAAGCTCATGCGTGCCAGCGCGTGGGTGCCGTTGCCATAGGTCTTCTCCACCTTGTTGGCGTGCAGCACGGTTTGCGCGTCGGGGGTATCTGGTATGGGCGGGGCCGGGGCTTCTTCGTCGGCCATGGCCGTGTCGGTGCTGGTTTTCATGAGCATGCTCACTCCTTCGCAGAAGACTCGAGATGGATGGGCACCACGGTGCGGCGGTTGCCGGCGTGCATTTCCACTTCGCCGTGTTCGGCCAACACGTCCATCAGCATGCGGCGGATCAGCAGGCCGGGTTTGTCGGACGGCATGTGGAATTCCTGGCGGCGCTTGGTGTCGATGCAGGCGTCGGGGTCGGTCGCCTCCAGGATGTCGCGGTCTTCGGCGGTGATGGCCGCGTCCCAGTCGATCAGCTCTTGCGTGCTGCACTGTTCTTCGGTGTCGTTGCGGTACAGCCATTGCACCAACATGAGGCGGTCGTCGCTGATGGGGGTGGCGCAGTTGTAGATGATGTGGTCGATGCCACTGTCGGGGTAGTGGCAGCCAAAGCGGCGCGAGAAGGGCAGGTAGTACTTGTTGGCCAGGCGGCGCGTGGTGGTGGGCGTGGTGGCGCCGGTGACGCGGTGGCCGGCGGGTGGGTTGTTGATTGGGATGGTGGTTTCGCCCTCAAAACCAAAGACGGTTTCCACCAGTTCGTACTTCTGCGGCACGGGCTGGTTCAGGATGCCGAAGTTGGCTTTGTGCACAAAGCTGAAGTGCGAGTTGTCGAACGAGTTTTCCATCACGCGCACCGGGCTGGTTTTCCACTCCTCATAGAACTGGAAGATGCGGCGGTAGCCGGGTGCACCATCTTCGGGAAAGTGAGGGATGGGGCGCAGCGGGTCTTCCAGTGCTACCCACACGTAGCCGTATTTCTCCTGGCAGTGGAAGGCGGGCACCTTGGCACCGGCGGGGATGGCCGCGTCGGGGTTTTGCGGGATGCGCACGCAGGCGCCGCTGCAGTCATACGTCCAGCCGTGGTAGCCGCAGACGATGTGGTCGCCTTCGACAAAGCCTTTGGACAGCTTGGCGGTGCGGTGGCAGCAGCGGTCGTGCAGGGCGGCGGGTTCACCATTCGCCTTCTTCCACAGCACCAGGTTTTCACCCAGGAGTGTGAAAGGTTTGGGGCCATCGTCCAGGTGGCTGATGGGCATCAGTGCGTACCAGAAGCGGCGCAGCACGGGTTGTTGAGTTACCAACATGGTTCTCTCTCCAGATGTGCTGCCCCACGCGTGTATGCAGTGAGTACGGTGGGGCAGCGCTGGCCGGCGCGCCAGAATGGTCGCCTTCGCCAGCGGGACTCTCAGTCAGGTTTGGTGAGCGGTCAGGGCATGACCTTGAGGTCTTTAACGAACTGGGTGGTGTAGGCCTTCTTCCAGTCGGTCTCAGCCTTGAGCAGGCCCGCACCCACCATGAAGTCGTAGGTCTGCTTCCAGCGGGCATCGGTCATCACACCGGCGCCCAGCTTGGCGGCGTCGCCACCGTCAAACACCTTGAGTTCTTTCATGCGCTGGATGGCAAAGGTGATTTGCTCGTCATCCATCTTGGGGTTGTCCTGCTTGATGAGCACATTGCCCGCCGCAGGGTTGGCCAGGTAGGCCTTCCAGCCCTCGATACTGGCGCGCACGAAGCGCTGCACCACGTCGGGCTTCTCGGCCACCAGCTTGGTGGTGGACACGATGGTGGTGCCATAGGGCGGGTAGCCCTCATCGGCAAACAGGAAGAACTTGGTTTTGACGCCCGCCTTGTTGGCCTGGAAGGGCTCGGACGAGGGGTAGGCTTGCTGCACTACGTTGGCGTCGGCAAAGAAGGGCTGCAGGTTGAAGGTATAGGGGCGCGCCTGTTCTTCGGTGTAGCCATATTTGGCTTTCATCCAGGGCCACCAGGTGGGGCGCCCCGAGGTGGAGACCAGTATGGTTTTGGTTTTCAGGTCGCCCAGGCCACTGACGTTTTCATGCGTCATCAGGCCCTGAAGGTCTTTCTGGAAGGACGTGGCCACGGTGGTGACTGGCAGGCCTTGTTCCAGCGACTTGAGCACCTGCAGGTCATATCCCATGATGAAGTCGGCCTGGCCTGCGGTGAGCAGCTGCATGCCGTTGACCTGTGGGCCGCCCATCTTGATGGTGACGTCCAGGCCGTGTTTTTTGTAGATGCCTGCAGCCAGCGCCTGGTAGAAGCCACCGTGTTCGGCCTGTGCGTACCAGGAGGTGAGGAAGGTCACCTTGTCTTGCGCCCAGGTGGCGGTGGACAGGGCGGCCAGTGCGGTAGCGCAGGCCAGGCGGGTGAAGTGTTGGGTCAGTTTGCGTTGCATCGTCAATCTCTCCAAAAGTTGATATGGAAAGACGACAGTGCCGAGGCTAAGCAGCAGCCTGATGGCCGCCAGTCTCTGTTGGGTGCAAACCCAAATGCTGAAAGCGCACTTTCAGCATGCGACGGCACTACCGTCACCAGAGCAATGACCGATAACCTGGGCGTGCGCCCGGTGGTTACTGACAGCTTCTACTCTGATCTGGATCAAGCAATTGGTGTGCCAGATGAATTGCACTGTTTTGGTGTGCGGTGCCAGCAGGCCAGGGAGGCAGCCCTTACTATCAGCCCCCATGTCTCCCATTCGCCGCCGCATCCTGCAGGCCATCCTGTACGAAAGCATTGCCATCGCCGTTGTGACGCCCACGCTGGCGTTGCTGTTCTCCCACCCACCCGGTTCGGCCTTTTTGCTGGCGGCGGTTATGTCGTCCATTGCCCTAGCGTGGAACTACGTGTTCAACAGCCTGTTTGAGCGCTGGGAAGCGCGTCAGGCAGTGAAAGGGCGCTCGCCCGCGCGGCGTTTGGCGCATGGCATCGGCTTTGAGGGCGGGCTCGCGCTTATCTTGGCGCCGGTGATGGCGTACTGGCTGGACATTTCGCTCTGGGCCGCGATGGTGGCGGACTTCGGGTTGCTGCTGTTTTTCTTTGTCTACACCGTCGCGTTTACCTGGGCCTTTGACAAGGTGTTCGGCTTGCCTGAATCGGCCCGCACCTCATCCCCCTGAACACATTTTTAGGAGCCGCACATGCAGTGGATTGCCAAATCGTTGAAGTGGATCATGTTGATCGCCGGTGTGCTGACCTGCACCATGCTGTACGCCGCCATCGACCCACTGGGCGCCTTGCGCGCCACCTTTGGCGCGACGCTGGACGACGGGCCGCTGGTGCAGATCGTCGTGCGCAACTGGGGTGTGCTGATCACACTGGTGGGGGCGCTGCTGATCTACGGCGCCTACCGGCCCGCCAGCCGGCCGCTGGTGCTCACGCTTGCCGTGGTGAGCAAGCTGGTCTTCATTAGCCTGGTGCTGACGTATGGCCAGGCTTATCTGGGCCAGGCTGGGCTGACGATTGGGTTTGACCTGCTGGTGGTGGTGCTTCTGACTCTGGGGCTGGTGCAGTCGCTTCGCCAGCAAGTCAAGCACTAAAAAGGCTTCTAGCCCCCGTGGAATCTGCGCAAGCAGCTTCTTTTTTGATAGCGGTTCAGGCCGCGACCTTGTTCTTGAGTCGCAGCAGGCTCAGGCCCAGCAGCACAAACAGCCCACCGGACACGCGGTTGAACAGGCGTTGCCGCAGCGGGTTGGTCAGTTGACCCTTGAACATGCGGGCTACCAGCACATACGACAGGTGCGAGAGCAGCGACATGGCCACAAACGTGCAGGTCAGCACCGCTACCTGTTCAAACACCGGCGCTTCTGCCGTGATGAACTGGGGGAAGAGGGCGGAGAAGAAGAGGATGGCCTTGGGATTGGTCAGAGCCACGCCCATGCCCTGGCCGTAGAGCCGGCGGGTGATGGCCTTGTCTTCTGCGGAGCCGGCCACATGGGCGGCCGACTCTGCCGCAGCAAACGACACTGCCTGGCTGCGCCATTGCTTGATGCCCAGGTAGATGAGGTACAGGGCGCCGGCCACTTTCAGAACCGTGAAGGCCAAGGCCGACACCGCCAGGATGGCGCCCATGCCGGCCATGGCCACGCCCGAGATGATGAACAGGCCTGTGGCATTGCCCAGTGAACTCGCCACCCAGTCCCGCTTGCCATGCGCCATGGCGTTGGAGATGGCCAGCAGCACCCCGGGGCCGGGGCTGAAGCACACCAGGAAGGCAACGCCGCAGAAAACTAGCCAGTTGGAGAGGTGCATGGTCGGTATCCGGGTGGAAGAGGCAGGGGAGTCGGAAGATTATCCGGCGACCGGCAATTCCTGAAGGGCACGCAGGGTTTGCAGGCAGGCCTGAGCGACCTCGGTACCCTTCTTGACGAAGTGCGCACGGAAAAAATTCACGTGCTCTTCATGCTCGTGGAAGTCGCGCGGGGTGAGCACGGCGCTGAAGACAGGCACATCGGTGTCCAGTTGCACACGCATCAGCCCGTCGATGACGGCGGTGGTGACGAACTCGTGGCGGTAGATGCCGCCGTTGACGATGAGGCCCGCGGCAATGATGGCGTCATAGCGGCCGCTGCGCGCCAGGCGCTGGGCGTGAAGGGGAATCTCGAAGGCGCCGGGTACCTCGAAGTGATCGATCTGGCTGGGGTCTATGTCTTGCCGCTGCAGCTCGGCCTTGGTGGCGTTGGTGCTGCTGTGGACGATGTCGCGATGCCACGAAGAACTGATGATGGCAATGCGCGGCGAGGAAGTCTGATTCATGGTGGTCTCAAAAGAGGATTAACAAGAATCAGGGCGCACGCAAACGCAGAACAGGCGCGCGTATGGGCGTGCCCGATCTGGTGTGCGCGATCTCTTTCATCCGGACTGTGACCGTCGGCTCTGGCATCTCACCAGATCTGCTGACCCCACGCCGGCAAGGGCTGGCGTGGGCGCTCGCGGGCTGCTGGAGTCAGGCTCCAGATACCGCCGGTGGGGAATTTCACCCCGCCCTGAGAACGCGGCAACCCTTGCGGGCTGCGGGGCGGATTCTAGCCTCGGCGCCAAGACCCTATGGCCAATACGCCTCCAGCCCCCGTGCTATTTGCGCAAGCAGCTATGAAAACCATAGCGGTTTGCGCAGCTCAGGCGGCGTTTTTGGCCAAAAAGTGGCTGGGCGGCTTGCCCATGGCCTGCTTGAACATGGCGGAAAACGCGCTGTCGGTCGCGTAGCCGGCGGCTGCGGCCACCTGGGCAATGGGCACACCGCGTGCCAGTTGGGGCAGGGCATGGGCCAATACAGCCTGCAATCGCCATTGCTGGTAGCTGGTGCCCAGCTCGTCGCGGAAGAGGCGGGCCATGGTGCGCTCGCTGGCGCCCACGTCGGCCACCCATTCGCGCAGCTGGCCGCGCTCGGCCGGGTCGCGCAGCACGGCTTCGCACAAGGCGCGCAGGCGCTTGTCGCCATGTTCGGGGTGGGGCATGGGCACGCCCAGGGCCTGGGTGTCGGCGCGGGCCATCTCGTCGGCGGTCAGTGTCATCAAGGCATCGTCGCGCGGTCCGGGCTCGCTGCCTTCCAGCGCATGCACCAGCTCGCGCAGCAGCTTGCTCACCATCAGCACGCGGCATTCCGTCCAACTGGCGGGCAGTGCGCCCGGAAAAATGTCTACCGTACGCAGCTCGGCCGTCTCCAGCACCACTACGTTGTGCTGCACGCCGGGCGGAATCAGCACCGCGCGGCTGGGCGGCACGATGAAGGTGGTCTCGCGTTCGTCCTGCGTTACCGTCACTTGCATAAGGCCGCTGGCGCAGTAGGTGAACTGGGCCCAGGGGTGCTGGTGTGGCTCAATGTGGGCGTCCATGGCCAGCGAGCGGGCCCTGCTGCGCACTGGGCGCGCCGCCGTGGGCGGACGGTTTGCCGATGTGTCGAAAGACACGGGGTTGCGTGCGGGCTTGCGTTGCATGGGGCTTGATCGGTAGGTCAGGTTTGGCGGGATTTCGGTAATTATTGTCTTTTTATCGTAATCAGGAAACTGCGGGCGCGCCTACGATGCAGCCATGACTACCGCCACGCTCAACGCTTCCACCCCCGCCGCGCCTGCCAATCCCATGAAGCAGGACGCCACCGTCATCGGCCTCGTCGGCTTGGCACATGCCAGCTCGCACTTCGGCCATCTGCTGCTGCCGCTGTTGTTCCCCGTCTTCATGAAAGAGTTTGGCCTGAGCTATTCGCAGCTGGGCTTGTTGATGACAGTGTTCTTCGTCGTGTCGGGTGTGGGCCAGGCCTGCGCCGGATTTGTGGTGGACCGCCTGGGTGCCCGTCCCCTGATGTTTGCCGCGCTGGCCACTTTTGCGCTGTCCTGCGTGGCGGCCTCCCTGGTGACGGGTTATGCGGGCCTGTTTGTCGTGGCTGCGCTGGCCGGTCTGGGTAACGCTACCTTCCACCCGGTGGACTTCACCATCCTCAACCAGCGTGTCTCCGCGCCGCGTCTGGGCTATGCCTTTAGTGCACACGGCCTCACCGGCAACCTGGGCTGGGCTGTGGCACCTGTGTTCTTTGCGGGGCTGGGCGCGCTGATCGGCTGGCGCCATGCCTATCTGGCTGCGGCGGTCATGTACGTGGCCATCCTGGCGCTGCTGGTGGTACAGCGCAAGCACCTGAGCACCAAGGTGGTCGCGCGTCCCGCGCCGAATTCTGAAGACCATGCGAAGAAGGAACACGACCTGGCCTTCATGAAGCTGCCAGTGGTGTGGTGGTGCTTTGGCTTTTTCCTGCTCTCCACCATGACGCTTGCCGTGGTGCAGAGCTACGCGGTGTCCATTCTCAAAGCCATGCACGGCGTGAGCTTTGAGGCAGCCACACTCACCATCTCGTCCTACATGCTGTGCGGCGCCGTGGGCATGTTCATTGGCGGCTTTGTAGCCGCCAAATCGGCCCACTCTGACCGCGTGGTGGCCTGGGCGATGGCGGCTGGGGCTGTGCTGCTGGCCCTGTGTGGCACGGGTTTGCTGGGCGCCACAGGCACCATGGTGGTCTTGGCCATCACCGGCTTTGCGGTGGGCATTGGCGGCCCCTCGCGCGACATGATGATCAAGAAGGCCACCCCCAAGGGCGCTACCGGCCGAGTCTATGGTTTGGTCTATTCCGGCCTGGACACCGGCTTTGCCATTTCGCCCATCGTCTTTGGCGTCTTCATGGACCGTGGTTGGTACGGCGCCACGCTGCTGGGCGCGGCCCTGGTGCTGCTGCTGAGCGTGGGCGCGGCGCTGGGCGTCGGGCTGCGTACTGCCAAGTAAGCGCTGCCTAGTAAAGGATTCAACCCCTGACGGCCTGTGCCGTCAGGGGTTTTTTCTTGGGCGTTTACGCTTTTTTTATACCCATGCCCTGAATCTCAACCCCGTTTTTATGCCCGTCTGACCACACTTTCCCCATCCAATCTTGATGGAGAGAAATGATGGAAACGGTGAACACATTGCATGTGGTCTACGGCCTGGGTGGTACCTGCGCCGGCCTCCTGCTGGCCTATCTGGTTTACGCCCTGGTGCGTGCGGAGGACTTCTGATGAGCAGCTCGGCATGGGGGCTGCTGGCCCTTTTTCTCACCACACTCTTGATCGCATCCTGGCCCCTGGGCATCTGGATTGCACGCTTGAGTTCCGGCCAATTGCCACAGTGGATGCTGCGCCTGGAGGCGCCTTTGTTCCGGCTGGCTGGCACTTCGCCCGACCAGCCCATGTCCTGGAAGCAATACACCTGGGCGCTGCTGGCCTTCAATGCGCTGGGCGTGCTGGCGGTGTTTTTGCTGCAGCGCTGGCAGACCGTGTTGCCGCTCAATCCCGCAGGCATGGCCGATGTGTCGGTGGACTCGGCGTTCAACACCGCAGTGAGCTTTGTCACCAATACCAACTGGCAAGGCTATGCAGGCGAGTCCACCATGGGCTACCTGACCCAGATGCTGGGCCTGGCGGTGCAGAACTTCCTGTCCGCCGCCACTGGCATTGCGGTGGTTTTTGCGCTCTTCCGCGGCTTTGCCGCCAAATCGACCGCCGTGATTGGCAACTTCTGGGTCGACATCACGCGCATCACCACCTGGCTGCTGCTGCCCCTGTCGCTGGTCTTTGCCATTTTGCTGGTGGGGCAGGGCGTGATCCAGAACTTTGACGCCTACCAGCAAGTCACTACGCTGGAAACCACGGCTTTCCAGCAGCCCAAGCTCAGAGCAGACGGCCAGCCTATGCTGGATGAGAAGGGCGCCCCGGTGATGGAAGACGCCAGCACCTCGATGCAAACCCTGTCCATGGGCCCGGTGGCGTCGCAAGAGGCCATCAAGATGATTGGCACCAACGGTGGCGGCTTCTTCAACGCCAACTCGGCCCACCCCTATGAGAACCCCACGGCGCTGAGCAACTTCCTGCAGATGCTGGCCATCTTCCTGATCCCCGCCGCCCTGTGCTTTGCCTTTGGCCGCGAGGTGGGCGACCAGCGCCAAGGCTGGGCCGTGCTGGCGGCGATGACGGTGATGTTTGTCATCGCCGTGGCGGCCATCATGCCCGCCGAGCAGGCGGGCAACCCGCAGATCGCCGCACTGGGTGTGGACCAGACCACCAGCGATCTGCAAAGCGGCGGCAATATGGAAGGCAAGGAAACCCGCTTTGGCATCACCGCCAGCAGCCTGTTTGCCGTGATCACCACCGCGGCCTCCTGCGGTGCGGTGAACGCGATGCACGACTCCTTCACACCCCTGGGTGGCATGGTGCCCATGGTGATGATGCAGCTGGGCGAGGTGGTGTTTGGCGGCGTGGGCACCGGCCTGTACGGCATGCTCATCTTCGCCATCCTGGCGGTGTTCATTGCGGGCCTGATGATTGGCCGTACCCCCGAGTACCTGGGCAAGAAGATCGAGTCGCATGAGATGAAGCTCACCTCGATCGCGATTCTGGTCACGCCCATCCTGGTGCTCGCAGGCACCGCCATTGCCGTGCTTGCTGGCGCTGGCAAGGCCGGCATTGCCAACCCTGGCGCCCACGGCTTCTCCGAAATCCTCTACGCGCTGACTTCTGCCGCCAACAACAACGGCAGCGCCTTTGCGGGCCTGTCAGCCAACACGCCGTTTTACAACTACCTGCTGGCCATCGCCATGTGGTTTGGCCGTTTTGGCGTGATCGTGCCCGTGTTGGCCATTGCCGGTGCGCTGGCTGCCAAGAAACGCTTGCCCGCCACCGCGGGCACTTTCCCCACACACGGCCCGCTGTTTGTGGTGCTGCTGATTGGCACGGTGCTGCTGGTGGGCTTGTTGAACTACGTGCCCTCGCTGGCCCTGGGCCCGGTGGTGGAGCACCTGATGCTCTGGCCTGCCGCGTAAACACAGCCCCTATTTGCGAGAACTCTGTATGACAAGCAAAAACTCCTTAACCCTGATGGACCCCGCACTGGTCAAACCCGCCGTGTGGGCCGCGTTCACCAAACTGCACCCTGCCGTGCAATGGCGCAACCCGGTGATGTTTGTGGTCTATATCGGCAGCATCGTCACCACCTTGCTCGGCCTGCAAGCCTTGCAGGGCAACGTGGGCGAGTCCGCGGGCTTCATCCTCGCCGTGGCCGTCTGGCTCTGGTTTACCGTGCTGTTTGCCAACTTTGCCGAGGCACTGGCTGAGGGCCGCAGCAAGGCACAGGCCGATTCGCTCAAGGGCCTCAAGAAAAGCACCTGGGCCAAGAAGCTGAAGGAGCCTGTCCATGGTTCCACCTGGTTGCCCGAGCAGGCGGAAAACCTGCGCAAGGGCGATGTGGTGCTCGTTGAAGCGGGCGACATGATCCCCGTCGATGGCGACGTGATCCAGGGCGTGGCGACCGTAGACGAAAGCGCCATCACGGGCGAATCGGCTCCGGTGGTACGCGAATCGGGCGGCGACTTTGCCTCGGTTACCGGCGGCACGCGGGTACTGTCGGACTGGCTGGTGGTACGGATTGGCGTGAACCCCGGCGAGTCCTTTCTGGACCGCATGATTGGTATGGTGGAGGGCGCCAAGCGCCAGAAGACTCCCAATGAGGTGGCGCTGACCATCCTGCTGGTGGCGCTGACCATCGTATTCCTCGTGGTCACCGTCACGCTGCTGCCGTTCTCCATCTTCAGCGTGGAAGCCGCAGGCAGCGGCACCGTGGTCGGCATCACGGCCCTCATCGCACTGCTGGTCTGCCTGATCCCCACCACCATCGGCGGTCTGCTGTCGGCCGTGGGTGTGGCGGGCATGAGCCGAATGATGCAGGCCAACGTAATTGCCACCTCGGGCCGCGCGGTGGAAGCGGCTGGCGATGTGGACGTATTGCTGCTCGACAAGACCGGAACCATTACCCACGGCAACCGCCAGGCCGCGCTGTTCATTCCCGCTCCTGGCGTCAGCCTGGCCGAGTTGGCCCAGTGCGCCGCGCAGTCGTCCATGACCGATGAGACCCCCGAAGGACGCAGCATCGTGACCCTGGCGCAGGGCAAGGTGAAGATCGAGCCGCTGGTGGGGCGCATCGAAGAGATCGCCTTTACGGCACAGACCCGCATGAGCGGTCTGAATTTGACGCGTGCCGACGGCAGTACCCGCCAGTTGCGCAAGGGCGCAGTGGATGCTGTACGCAAGTACCTGGAGGCTCAGGGCCGCAGCATGCCAGCCGAAGTGCTGCGCGCCGCGGACGAAGTCTCGCGCCGCGGTAGCACACCGCTGGCCGTGGTGGATGGCACCCAGGTGCTGGGTGTTGTGGAGCTCAAGGACATTGTGAAAGCCGGCATCAAGGAGCGCTTTGGTGAATTGCGCCGCATGGGCATCAAGACGGTGATGATCACGGGCGACAACAAGCTCACGGCGGCCGCTATCGCCGCCGAGGCTGGTGTGGATGACTTTCTGGCGGAGGCCACGCCCGAAGACAAGCTCACGCTGATCCGCAGCTACCAGGCTGAAGGCCGCCTGGTCGCCATGACCGGTGACGGCACCAACGACGCGCCCGCACTGGCCCAGGCCGATGTGGCCGTGGCCATGAACAGCGGCACGCAGGCCGCCAAGGAAGCCGGCAACATGGTGGACCTGGACTCCAACCCCACCAAGCTGCTGGAGATTGTGGAGACCGGCAAGGCCCTGCTGATGACACGCGGCTCGCTCACCACCTTCTCCATTGCCAACGACGTGGCCAAGTACTTCGCCATCATCCCGGCCATTTTTGTGAGCACGTATCCGCAGCTGGCTGCGCTCAATGTGATGCGCCTGGGCAGCCCCAACTCGGCCATTCTGTCAGCCGTGATCTTCAACGCGCTGATCATCGTGGTGCTGATTCCGCTGGCACTCAAGGGCGTGAAATACCGGCCGGTGGGTGCGGCCGCGCTCTTGCGCCGCAACCTTGCCATCTACGGCCTGGGTGGTTTGGTGGTGCCCTTTGTGGGTATCAAGGCTATCGACCTGTTGCTTGTCGCCCTGAATCTGGTTTAAGGACTTCTGCCATGAACACATCCATTCGTCCCCTGCTGGTTCTCTTTACAGCTCTCACGCTGGTCACCGGTGTGGCCTACCCCTTGGTGGTTACGGGGATAGGGCAAGCCGTGTTCCCGCACCAGGCGCATGGCAGCCTGATCGTGCGCGATGGCAAAGCCGTGGGCTCGGCCCTCATCGGCCAGAACTTCAGCGATCCTGGCCACTTCTGGGGCCGCCCTTCGGCTACCGGCCCGTTTGGCAACAATGCAGCCGCATCCAGCGGCTCCAACCAGGGCCCGCTGAACCCGGCGCTGGTAGACGCCGCCAAGGCCCGCCTGGAAGCCCTGCGCGTCGCCGACCCGACGAATACCGCCCCTGTGCCGGTAGAGCTGGTGAGCGCTTCGGCCAGCGGGCTGGACCCGCATATCAGCCCCGCCGCGGCCCAATACCAGCTGGCGCGCGTGGCCGCCGCCCGCAAGCTGGCGCCGCAAGCCGTGCAGGCTCTGGTGGCGCAACACACCACACGCCCGTTGCTGGGGGTGCTGGGTGAACCCGTGGTCAACGTGCTGCAGCTGAACCTGGCGCTTGATGCACACTAAGTAGATGGCAAGCCTTTCTGATTCCCGGCCCGACCCGGACGCCCTGCTGGCGCAGCTGCAGGAGGCGCAGGCCACGCAGCGGCGCGGCAAGCTGCGTATCTACTTTGGCGCCAACGCAGGCGTGGGCAAGACCTACGCCATGCTCAGCGCGGCACAGCGTGCGCAGCGCGCTGGCCAGCGGGTGCTGGTGGGCGTGGTGGAAACCCATGGCCGCAAGGACACCATGGAGCTGCAGACCGGGCTGCAGGTGCTGCCCCTGCAGGAAATCGCCTACCGAGGCCAGGTTCTGTTCGAGTTGGACATTGACGCCGCCCTGGCCGCCAAACCCGACATACTGCTGGTGGACGAACTGGCCCACAGCAATGCCCCCGGTTCGCGCCACCCCAAGCGCTGGCAGGACGTGCAGGAGTTGCTGGACGCGGGCATTGACGTCTGGACCGCGCTCAACGTGCAGCACCTGGAAAGCCTCAACGGCACAGTGGGTGCCATCACCGGTGTGCGCGTGAACGAGACCGTGCCCGACACCGTGCTGGACGGGGCAGACGAAATCGTGCTCGTGGATGTGACGGCGGACGAACTGCTGGCACGCCTGAAGGCCGGCAAGGTCTATATCCCGCAGCAGGCCGAGCGCGCCAGCCAGAACTTCTTTCGCAAGGGCAACCTGATTGCGCTGCGCGAGATTGCCCTGCGCCGCACGGCGGAACACGTGGGCGACGACGTGCGCAGCTACCGCCAACACCTGGTGCAAACCTCACGCCAGCAGAATGCGGCGGACCAACCGGCCTGGAACACCTCGGGCGTGCTGCTGGTCTGCGTGGGCCCGCACGCGGGCGCCGAACATGCAGTGCGCAGCGCCGCGCGCCTGGCCGGGCAGCTCAATGTGCGCTGGCATGCGGCCTATGTGGAGACGCCTGCCCTGCAACGGCTGGCCGCGCAGGACCGCGATCGCACGCTGGCCGTGCTCAAGCTGGCGGAAGAGCTGGGTGGCAGCACGGCCGTACTGGCAGGCGACGACATTGCCAGCGCCTTGCTGCAGCATGCCCAGACCCTCAACTGCGCCACGGTGGTACTGGGCCGCCCGGTGCCGAGCAACTGGCGCAGCGTGTTGCGCCTGTTGCGCCCCACACTCACCCGCCAGCTCGCCAATCTGGCGCCCACGCTGGACATTGTGGAAGTGGGCTTTACCGACAGCGTGCGCAAGCTGGGCCAGGCTCTGCGCCGTGAGGGCGAAGACGCGCCACAAGCCAGTACCGGCCAGCGGGAAACCTGGCTGCGCTACGGCGGTGCGGTGGCGGCCTGCCTGTTCACCACGGCGCTCACCCAGCCCCTGCTGCCCTGGTTTGACCTGGCCAACATCGTCATGCTTTTTTTGCTGGGTGTGGTGCTGGTGGCAGTCAAGCTGGGCCGTGGCCCAGCTAGCCTGGCGGCCGTGCTGTCGGTGGCCTCGTTTGATTTCTTTTACGTGCAGCCGCGCCTGTCGTTTACGGTGAGTGACGTGCAGTACCTGGTGACGTTTGCGGTGATGTTGGTGGTGGGCCTGCTGATTGGCCAACTCACCGCCAACCTGCGCTTCTCGGCCTTTGTTGCGGCCAGCCGCGAGCGGCGTGCGCAGGCGCTGTTTGAACTCACGCGCGACCTGTCTGCCGCGCTGCAGACCGAGCAGGTGGTGGAGTTGGGTGAGGCCGCCGTGCGACGCACTTTTGGCGGCGATGCCAAGGTGCTGTTGCCCGACAGCGGTGACCAGCTCGCGCTGCCCGCCGACCTGCCGCCCGGCCTGGATGGCAGCATTGCCGACTGGGCTTTCAACAACGGCCAGCATGCCGGGCTGGCCACCTCCACATTGCCGTCCAACCCCTGGCACTACGTTCCGCTGAAAGCCCCCATGCGCCTGCGCGGTGTGCTGGTGCTGCAACCGGCGCAGGCGCGCTGGCTGCTAATTCCTGAACAGGTGCAGCAGCTCGACACACTGGCGCGGCAGATTGCCATTGCGCTGGAGCGCGTGCACTACGTGGATGTGGCGCAGGGCGCGGTGGTGCAGATGGAGTCGGAGCGCCTGCGCAACACGCTGCTGGCGGCCATGTCGCACGATGTACGCACGCCGCTCACGGCGCTGGTTGGCCAGGCGGAATCGCTGGCGGCCTCCAACACACTCAGTGCGGATCAAAAAATCTCGGCTCAGGCCATCAGCCAGGAGGCGCGTGAGCTCAGCGCACTGGTGGGCAACCTGCTGGAGATGGCGCGGCTGGAAAGCGGGCAGGTGGAGTTGCGCATGGAATGGCAGTCCACCGAAGAGGTGGTGGGCAGCGCCATCCGCGCGGCGCGCCATGGCCTGGGTGCGCTGCAGGTGCGCGCCGACCTGCCGGCCGATCTGCCACTGGTGGAATTTGACGCCGGACTGATGGAGCGCGTACTGGTAAACCTGCTGGAGAATGCCGCCAAATACGGCGTGAGCACGCCGCCCGAAAGCCCGGCCATCGTGGTGTCTGCCCAGGTGCGGGCCGACGCGCTGGAGCTGCGCGTGCGCGACTTCGGCCCGGGCCTGCCGCCCGCCAGCCGCGGCAAAGAGGCGGACCTGTTTGAAAAATTCACGCGCGGCAAAAACGAATCGTCCACCCGTGGCGTGGGCCTGGGCCTGGCGATTTGCAAGGCCGTGGTGGATGCCCATAAGGGCCGCATCAGCGCATGCAATGCCGAGGGCGGTGGTGCAGAATTCACCATCACCCTGCCGCGTCGCGCGCCGCCGCCCGCGCCCACTGAAACCGACGAAGCCAACGAAACCTGAGCCCCATGTCTACCCCTGTGCCCGTTGCCGTGCTGATTGAAGACGAGCCCCAGATCCGCCGCTTTGTGCGCGCCGCGCTGGAGGCCGAAGGCTGGCAGGTGTTCGAGGCCGAGACCGCGCAGAACGGCCTGCGCGACGCCGCCACCCGCAAACCCGACCTGCTGGTGCTGGACCTGGGCCTGCCTGACGGCGACGGGCTGGACGTGATTCGCGATGTGCGCAGTTGGTCGGCCGTGCCCATCGTGGTGCTCTCGGCGCGCAGTGACGAGGGCGACAAGATCGCCGCGCTGGACGCGGGCGCCGACGACTACCTCAGCAAACCCTTTGGCGTGGGCGAACTGCTGGCCCGCGTGCGCGCCAACCTGCGCCGCCCGCGCGCCGCTGCCGAACAGGGCAGGGCGGATGACTCTGTCTTCACCTTCGGCGACATCGCCATCGACCGCCAGGCCCGCCTCGTGCACCGCGCAGGCGCCGAAGTCCACCTCACCCCCATCGAGTACCGCCTACTCCTCGTTCTGGTCGCCAACGCCGGCCGCGTCCTCACCCACCGCCAACTGCTACGCGAAGTCTGGGGCCCCTCTCACGCCAGCCAGAGCCACTACCTGCGCATCTACATGGGGCATCTGCGGCAGAAGCTGGAGGTGGATCCGAGCCAGCCGCAGCATCTGTTGACTGAGACGGGGGTGGGGTATCGGTTGATGCTCTAGCCGCCACGCTTGAGATGGGCCAGCGGCAACTCCGTGTTGCTCTTGATCCGGTTCAGCACGATGTTTGAGCGAATCTGCCCCACGCCCTGGATGCGGGTGAGGCGGCGTAGGACGTGTTCGGAGAGGACGGCGAGGTCGGCCGCCACGATCTGCAGGATGTAGTCCGATTCGCCGGCCACCGAGTAGCACTCCAGCACCTCGGGAAAGCTGGCAATCTCGCGCTCGAAGGCCAGGCCCTCGTCGCCGCTGTGGCGGGTAAGGGTGACGTAGGAGATGGCGCGCACGCCCAGGCCGATAGCGGCGGGCTCCAGCAGTGCCACATAACGGCGGATGATGCCCGCGGCCTGTAGGCGCTGCACGCGCCGGCTCACCTGCGAGGCCGAGAGGTGCACCTGCTCGCCAATCTGTTGGTGGGTGGCATAGGCATCACGCTGCAATGCAGCAAGAAGGCTCACATCAAAGCTATCGAGCAGCGAATCTTCGTTGTTGGAAGGTTTCATGCATGAATTATGCATTTCTATAGGCTTGTGGGTGAGAAAACGCAACCCCAATGCGTGCGCTCCTGACCACAATTCAGTATCTTTTCCCAGAACACGAGGAGCTTTCCATGTCAGCAACATCCACCGATCTGTTTGAGAACCCCATGGGCCTGATGGGCTTCGAATTTGTGGAGTTTGCGGCGCCCGTGGCGGGCGTGATCGAACCCATATTCGAGCGCATGGGCTTCACGCTGGTGGCCAAGCACCGTTCCAAGGACGTGGTGCTGTACCGCCAGGGCGGCATCAACTTCATCGTCAATCGCGAGCCCAAAAGCGTGGCCGGCTACTTTGCCGCCGAACACGGCCCCAGCGCCTGCGGCATGGCTTTCCGCGTGAAGGACTCTCACCACGCCTACAAGCGCGCGCTGGAATTGGGCGCCCAACCCGTGGAACTGCGCCCCGGCCCCATGGAGCTGAACCTGCCTGCCATCAAGGGCATTGGCGGTGCGCCGCTCTACCTCATCGACCGCTATGAAGACGGCAAGTCCATCTACGACATCGACTTTGAATTCATTGAAGGCGTGGACCGCAACCCCGTGGGACACGGCTTCAGCGTGGTGGACCACCTCACGCACAACGTCTACCGGGGCCGCATGGCGTACTGGGCAGACTTCTACAGCAAGCTGTTCAACTTTCAGGAAATCCGCTACTTCGACATCCAGGGCGAATACACCGGCCTCACCTCCAAGGCCATGACCGCGCCGGACGGCTTGGTCCGCATTCCGCTCAACGAAGAAGCACGCCAGGGCGGCGGGCAGATCGAGGAATTCCTGATGCAGTTCAACGGCGAGGGCATCCAGCACATCGCCTTGCTGTGCGAGGACCTGCCGAGCGCCATCGACAAGTTGCAGATGGCGGGCATTCCGCTGCTGACGGCACCCAACGACGTGTACTACGAGAACCTGGCCAAGCGCCTGCCGGGCCACGGCCAGCCGGTGGGCGAGTTGCAGGCACGCGGCATTTTGCTCGACGGCACGACCGAAGGCGGCCGGCCGCGCCTGTTGTTGCAGATCTTCTCGCAGCCGCTGCTGGGCCCGGTGTTCTTCGAATTTATCGAGCGCAAGGGCAACTACCGTGAGGGCTTTGGCGAAGGCAATTTCAAGGCCTTGTTCGAATCGCTGGAACGTGACCAGATCAACCGTGGCGTGCTCGAAGCTGCCAAATAAGCACAGGCAAACCCAGACGGACCGAGGAGACAACACCATGAAAATCGACCGCATTCACCACGTGGCCTACCGCTGCAAGGACGCCAAGGAAACCGTGCTCTGGTACCAGAAGATGCTCAACATGGACTTTGTGCTGGCCATTGCCGAAGACGTGGTGCCCAGTACCAAGGCGCCGGACCCGTACATGCACATCTTCATGGACGCGGGCATGGGCAATGTGCTGGCTTTCTTTGAGCTGCCCACGCAGCCCGAAATGGGCTGCGACCCCAACACCCCCGCCTGGGTGCAGCACATCGCCTTCCGCGTGAAGGACCGAGCCGAGCTGCTTGAGTTCAAGGCGCACCTGGAAGCCAACGGCGTGGACGTGCTGGGCGTGACCGACCACGGCATGTTCCACAGCATCTACTTCTTCGATCCCAACGGCCACCGCCTTGAGCTGGCCTGCCCGGACCCCGAAGAGACCGCCAAGATCGCACAAGCCGATGCCGTGAAATGGGCCATGCTGGAAGAGTGGAGTGTGACCAAGCGCGCGCCCAAACACGCCGCCTTTTTGCACGCCAAAGAGCTGGGAGCCCAGGCATGAGCGCTGCACTGATCACGCTGGACGCAACACACGACCCCGCCACGCAGAGCTGGGTGGAGTCGGCCAACGCGGAGGGCACCGATTTCCCTATCCAGAACCTTCCGTTTGGCCGCTTCCGCTACAACCCGCTGGAACCCTGGCAGATCGGCGTGGCCATTGGCGACCGCGTGCTCAACCTGCACGCCACCGGCCTCATCGACCACCACGACATGCCGCGCCTGATGGCCGCGCCGGTGGCGGAACGCCGTGCTTTGCGCTTGGCCATTTGGGACGGGTTGCGCGAAGGTTCGGCCCTGCAAAAGGTGTGGGCCGATGCGCTCTTGCGCCAGACCGAGGTGGAACTGGGTCTGCCCTGCGAGGTGGGGGACTACACGGACTTCTACACCGGCATCCACCACGCCACCACGGTGGGCAAACTGTTCCGCCCGGACAACCCGCTCTTGCCCAACTACCAATGGGTGCCCATTGGCTACCACGGCCGCGCCAGCAGCATCGGTGCCAGCGGCCAGCAGTTTCACCGCCCGCGTGGTCAGACACTGGCGCCCGGCGCCTCCGTGCCCAGCTTCGGCCCCACCGTACGGCTGGACTACGAATTGGAAATGGCGGCCTGGACCGGTATGGGCAATGCGCTGGGTGCTCCTGTTTCCATAGCGGATGCAGAGAGCCACATCTTTGGACTGACCCTGCTGAACGACTGGAGCGCGCGCGATGTGCAGGCCTGGGAGTACCAGCCGCTGGGCCCGTTTTTGGCCAAAAACTTTGCCACCACGGTCTCGCCCTGGCTGGTGACAATGGAGGCGCTGGCACCGTTCCGTGCAGCTTTTGAGCGGCCTGCGGGTGACCCGCAACCCATGGCCTATCTGGACTCTGCACACAACCGCAGCGCAGGCGCTATTGATGTGAAACTGGAAGTGTGGCTGCAGACGCCCGCCATGCGCGCCGCGGGCAGCGCGGGCGAACGGCTCTCGCAGTCGAATCTGCGCGACGCGTATTGGACGCTGGCGCAGCTGGTGGCCCACCACACGGTGAACGGCTGCAACCTGCGCAGTGGCGATGTGCTGGGCACCGGCACGCTCTCCGGCCCAAAGCCGGAGCAGGGCGGCTCTCTGCTGGAGCTAAGCCAGGGCGGCAAACAGCCAATCACGCTGGCGAATGGCGAGACGCGCACCTTCTTGCAGGATGGCGACAGCATCATCTTGCGCGGCCGCTGCGAACGTGCGGGCGCGCGTCGTATTGGTTTTGGTGATTGCCGCGGCACCGTGCTGGCCGCGCGGGCCCTGTGAAGGAGGTGAAGCATGGAACGCATTGATCCCAATACCTTTAGCACCTTGCAACCCGAGTGGAGCCACTGGCAATTCAGCGCAGAGCGCGGTGGTCTGATGAAACGCACCCTGGTGTTTGCCGACTTTGCGCAGGCCTTTGGCTTCATGGCGCAGGTGGCCATCATGGCGGAAAAGCGCAACCACCACCCCGAGTGGTTCAACGTCTACAACCGCGTGGAGATCACCCTCACCACGCACGATGTACAAGGCCTGTCACAGCGCGATCTGGACCTGGCGCGCTACATCGACGCGGTATTTGCCGGCCGTCCACAGGCGGTGCAGCCATGAACACGCAAGCTGCCTCCACCAAACACGGCCTGGCTGCAGGTCTGGCCCCCACGCGGGCGGACTGGACCATCGACCAGGGTTGGGACCAGTACAGCGCCCAGGAGCACGCGACCTGGAAGACACTCTTCGAGCGCCAGAGCCGCCTGTTGCCGGGCCGCGCCTGCGATGCCTTTGTGCAGGGCATGCGCGATCTGCCCATCGACGCGGACCAGATTCCCGACTTCCGCCGCCTCAACGAAGTGCTGATGCGCCGCACCGGCTGGCAAATCGTGGCGGTGCCAGGGCTGGTGCCCGATGAAGTGTTCTTTGAGCACCTCGCCAATCGGCGCTTCCCGGCCGGCCATTTCATCCGCAAGCCGCATGAGCTGGACTATCTGGAAGAGCCCGATGTCTTCCACGATGTGTTTGGCCATGTGCCCATGCTCATGAATCCGGCCATTGCCGACTACATCCAGGCCTATGGCCAGGGCGGTCTGCGCGCCCAGAAGCTGGGTGTGCTGGACAAGCTGGCGCGGGTCTACTGGTACACCGTGGAGTTTGGCCTGGTGCAGCAGGCCGATGGCTTGCGCATCTATGGCGCGGGCATTGCCTCCTCGGCGTCCGAAACCGTGTTTTCGCTCGACGATGCCTCGCCCAACCGCCTGCGCTTTGACCTGCCGCGCGTGATGCGCACACGCTACCGCATCGACGATTTTCAGGAGACGTATTTCGTCATCAGCCACCTGGATGAGTTGCTGTCGTTGGCGAACATCGACTTTGCGCCGCTTTACGCCCAGGTGGAGGACCAGCCGGAGTACATACCCGGCCAGGTATTGCCTGACGATGTGGTGATTTGCCGTGGCACAGGGCGCTACCACGATGCCCGACGGGGAGGGCGGTGAGATGGACTTTGCCAACAAAGCCGTGCTGATCACAGGCGCTGCGGGCAACCTCGGCGCGGCGGTGGCTGAATTGCTGTCGGCCCGTGGAGCCCGTCTGGTGCTGCTGGACTTGCGGCGCGACGGGCTGGTGCAGCGCTACGGCCAGGCCACCGATCGTCGTTTGCTGCTGCCTGTCAATCTGCTGCAGCCCGCAGAGGTGCAGGAGGCGGTCCAGGCAGTGCTGGCGCAGTGGGGGCGCATTGACGTGCTGTGCAACCTGGCAGGCGGCTTTCGTATGGGGCCACCCGTGCATGAGACCCAGGACCGCGATTGGGATTTCCTGATGGACATCAACGTCCGCACGCTCTTGAACATGGTGCGGGCCGTCGTGCCCGGCATGCTGGCATCGGGCGGCGGCAGCATCGTCAACGTGGGCGCCCAGTCGGCCCTGCGCGGTGCTGCCCACGTGGGGGCCTACACCGCATCCAAGGCCGCAGTCATCCGGCTGACTGAATCCATGGCCGCTGAGTTGCGGGAGCAGAACGTTCGCGTCAACTGCGTGCTGCCATCCATCATCGACACGCCCGAAAACCGCGCGGCTATGCCTGAGGTCGATCCCGCACGCTGGGTATCCCCGCAAGACTTGGCCCAGGCCATTGCCTTCCTGGCGTCTGACGCAGCGCGCGCCGTGCATGGCGTGGCATTGCCTGTGAGTGGCTTGAGCTGACGCGAGGTCCAACAAGATGTTCCAACACGTAGAAGCTTTCTCGGGCGATGCCATCGTGGCGCTGAACGAAGCGTTTCACCGCGATCCCCGGCCGCACAAAGTCAATTTGTCGATCGGCATTTACAGCGATGAGGACGGGCGGGTGCCCGCGCAGCATGCCGTGTGTGAGGCCGAGCAGTATTTGGCCCAGGCCCGCCAGCCCAAGCCCTATTTGCCCATGGAGGGAAGCTCCAGTTTTCGCAACGCCATACAGGGCTTGCTCTTTGGGGCCGGGCATGAAGTCCTGGCCCAGGGGCGGGTGGCCACGGTGCAAACTGTGGGTTCCAGCGGCGCGCTCAAGGCAGGGGCCGAGTTCATACGCCAGTGGTTTCCTGCCAGTGCTGTGTGGCTGAGTGACCCCAGTTGGGACAACCACCGCAGCATCTTTGAGAGCGCAGGGCTGGCTGTGCATGCCTACCCGTACTACGCCGCAGATGGCGGTCTACGGTTTGACGCGATGCTGCAGACACTGCGGGCCTTGCCCCGCCACAGCGTGGTGCTGCTCCATGCCTGCTGCCACAACCCTACGGGCGTGGACCTGACGCCTGCGCAATGGCAGCTGCTGATCCCCGTGTTGCGGGACAAGGCGTTGATCCCCTTTCTGGACTTGGCCTACCAAGGTTTTGGGGAGGGGCTGGAAGAGGATGCCTACGCGGTGCGGGCCCTGGTGCAATCAGGCATGTGTTTTTTGCTGGCCAACACCTTGTCCAAAAGCATGGGGGTGTACGCGGAGCGTTGCGGCGCCCTCAGCGTGGTGTGTGCTGACGCGGTGCAGGCCGAGCGGGTGTTGGGACAGCTCAAATCCACCGTGCGCCAAAGCTATTTCAGTCCACCGGCCCATGGCAGCCAGGTGGTCGCCCGTGTGCTGGAAGACCCACACCTGCGTGCTTCCTGGGAGCGCGACCTGACCACGATGCGCGAACGAATTCGTGGCTTACGCCATCAATTGCATGCCGCATTGGCTCGCCGTCTGCCTCCGCGCGACTTTACTTACCTGCTGACGCAGCGCGGCATGTTCAGCTACACCAACTTCACCGAACAGCAGGTGCGCAGCCTGCGCGAGGACCATGCGATCTACCTGGTGAATTCCGGCCGCATGTGCATTTCGGGTCTGCGTGCAGACAATGTAGAGCGGGTGGCCGATGCGATGGCAGCAGTGTTCGCGCAGGCCGATGCTGCCGCGCTGGCGGTTGCCTGAGCCACTGTCTCATAGTGGCAGCGCCGTGGTGCTCTTGACGCCGTGTTCAGCGGCGGGCCCGCGCGCAGCGCGGGACCGTCCGCTGGAACACATAGTTGGACCTCACTTGGTGTATCCGAAGCGCTGTGCGCATGAAGTAATCAATTGCTCCAACGTACTGTTGCTTGGCAGTTTGTCTGTTGTTGCCCGCTCCCAGAACAAACTCAGAATCCGCTTCAACGCCTCGGGGCTCGGTTTGCAGTCCGTGCGGCCCGTAATCATCACGTTCTTCGCGCCCGGCATCAGGGTGAGCCGGTACCCTTCACTGTCGTAAGCAACATACTCGTTGCTACGAACGCCGATCGGTTCCATGTAGCGCGCTGCGCCTTCGAGCGTGGCGAATAGTGATACGTCACCGTTCTCATCGAGAATGATCGGCGCTTTCATGTCTTCTGTGAGGTCCAACGTAATGTCCAGAGCAAAACCAGCTCTATAAGTTGGCCATTGCTCCATAAGCTGGACATCTCATCTCCTTTGAAAGCCGCATAGACATTAGACTTTTGGCGTTTTTACGCCATGCAGCCTCAATTAAAAAGCCGCCAAACCCCGGAACGGCTGGAACTCATACTGGCCTTGTTGGTACTAGCGCATCCCCCAAACAGGTGATTCGCTTGCTCGCATTGTGCAACGAAGTCACACGGTACTTTAGAGCCATATTTGCCCCCAGCCCGCATAGAAACTGCGTAAGCAGCTATCACAACGGTAGCACCGTAGTGCTCTTGATCTCCTCCATCGAGAACGCCGACGACACCCCCGCCAGCTGCGCGTTCTGGATCAGGCGTTTGTAGAAGCGGTCGTAGCCGGCGATGTCGGACGTCACTACTTTGAGCAGATAGTCCACATCGCCGCTCATGCGGTGGAACTCCATCACTTCGGGCATGCTGGACACCGAAGCCGCGAACTTGCGCAGCCAGGCTTCGTCGTGCCGGTTGGTACGCAGGCTCACAAACACCGTCACCGGCAGGCCGGCTTGCGCACGGTCCACCAGCGCCACGCGCTTGGTGATGAGGCCGGCTTCTTCCATGGCCTTCACACGCTTCCAGCAGGGCGTGGCCGATAGGCCCACCTTCTCGCCCAGCTGCGCGGCGGATAGTGTGCCGTCTTCCTGCAGCGCCGCCAGGATGGAGCGGTCCATACGGTCTAGTTCTTTCATGCTGCTATTTGATGGTTTAAAAGAACGTTCATTCTACAAATTAGGCATTTTTTGGAAAATTGAAAACAACCATTCGCATGGTGCAAACCTAAGATTTCGACATTCCCACCGCAGCGAGATGCCGCCATGCCCACCACCGAGATCTACCTGGACTGCAATGCCACCACCCCCGTGCTGCCCGCCGCGCGCGACGCGGCGCTGCAGGCACTGGGCGCACAGTTTGGCAACCCCAGCAGCAGCCACTGCACCGGCCTGCGCGCCCGCGCGTTGGTCGACGACGTGCGCGCCCGCGCAAGCCGCCTGCTGGGTGTGGGGGCAGGGCGCCTGCTGTTCGTGAGTGGTGCCACCGAGGGCATACAGACCGCCGTGCTCTCGGCCCTGTGCGCGCTGCGCGAGCGCCGTGACGCGGGTGAGCGTGTGGACGGCCCGCTGCTGGTGGGCGCCACGGAACACAAGGCCGTGCCGCAAAGCCTGGCGCACTGGAATGCGGTGCTGGGCCTGAACCTGCCTATCGTGGAGGTGCCGGTGGACCACCAGGGCCGCCACGCGATGGCCTTTTTGCAGGCGCACATCGCCAGCGCGGGCTTGCTGTGCACCATGGCTGCCAACAACGAAACCGGTGTGGTGTCAGACATTGCCGGCATCGAGGCCCTGCTGAACGCCAGCGGCTCACGCGCTCTGTGGCTGGTGGACTGCGTGCAGGCGCTGGGCAAGCTGGACTTGGACCTGCAGTCCACCCGCATCGACTACGCGCCGTTCTCCGGCCATAAGCTCTATGCGCCCAAAGGCATTGGCATGCTCTATGTGCGCGCCGGCAGTCCCTTTACGCCCCTCATGGTGGGTGGCGGGCAGGAAGGCGGCCAGCGCTCGGGCACCGAAAACATGCCCGGAATTGCGGCTCTGGGCGCGGTGCTGCAGGCACTGGAAGCCGGGGAGGGCGTTGTGTTCCGCTCCCACGCCTCGCTGCAGCAGGCCCGCCTGTGCGTGGCCGATGCCCTGCGTGCGGCCTTCCCCGGCTTGGTGTTCAACATGCCCTTCGAGACCAGCCTGCCCACCACGCTGAATTTCTCGGTACCCGGCCTGTCCAGCAAAGCATTGCTCAACCTGTTCGACGCCGCCGGCATGCGCATCAGCGCGGGCAGCGCCTGCAGCGCCGCCAAGGCCGAACCCAGCTTTGTGCTGCGCGCCATGGGCCTGCCCGACTGGCAAGCGGAGGGCGCGGCGCGTCTGTCCATCGGCGCCTTGACCAGCGATGCCGAGGTGGACGAGGCTTGTGCACGCATTGCGCGTTGCGGAGCGGCCTTAGGGGCGGTTGCGGCGGATTCGACCGATCTGGCGGCTCAGCCCATGCCGCAACCCGTGTCTATAGTGCAGCTTGCCACGCGGGACGTGATGGACGCCGTGTTGAGCAGCGCAGCCTTGCCGGCCTTCCTGCAACAACACCCTGACGCGCTGCTGGTGGATGTGCGCGACGCGACGGAGCATGCGGTGGGGCCGCATGGCTTGCCTTGGCCCGCGCAGGCTCAGTGTCATGTGCCTCTGGCGCGTCTGGCGCAGCAGCTGCCAGCTTGGCAGGGCGAGGCCCAGCGCCCCGTGGTGTTCGTTTGCCGCAGTGGCGGACGCAGCTTGCAGGCATTGCAGCTGGCCCGCGCACACGGCCATGCCCAGAGCTGGCATCTGGCGGGCGGGCTGGCGCTGGCACAGTAGTCCAGCCGGAGGGCAGGGCGCCACTTTGATGGCGGCACAATGGTGCGCATGCATACCACCTCTGCTTCCCCCGAACTCGCCGGCCACCTGCTGGTGCAATGCCTGATCGCCCAGGGCGTGACCCATGCCTTTGGGGTGCCCGGCGAGAGCTATCTCGCAGTCCTGGACGGTTTTCACCGCTACCAGAACCAGATCCGCTTCGTCATCAACCGGCAGGAGGGCGGTGCCGCCTTCATGGCCGAGGCGCATGGCAAGCTGACCGGGCGGCCCGGTGTTTGCTTTGTGACCCGCGGGCCGGGTGCCACCAACGCCAGCATCGGCGTGCATACGGCGTTTCAGGATTCCACGCCCATGGTGTTGCTGGTGGGCGATGTGGCCAGCGAGCAGCGCGACCGGGAGGCTTTTCAGGAGATGGACTACCGCGTGATGTTTGGCCCCAGCGCACTGGGCATGGCCAAGCGCGTGGAGCGCATTGACGATGCGGCGCGCATCCCTGAGTACATTGCCCGCGCCTTTGCCACCGCCATGAATGGCCGGCCTGGCCCCGTAGTGCTGGTGCTGCCCGAAGACATGCTGACGCAGACGCTGGTGCCGGATGCGGCGGGCCAACTGCCCCAGCCGCTGCCGCGCGTGGAGCCGGTGGAGGCCTGGAGTGACCCTGGGGCCTTGCGGAATCTGCGCCAGCTGCTATTGAAATCAGAGCAGCCACTGGTCATTGCCGGCGGCGGTGGCTGGACGCCGCAGGCGGCGCAGGCGCTGCAGCGCTTTGCCGAAAACTGGCGCCTGCCCGTGGCCAATGCCTTCCGCTTTCAGGACACCTTTGATAACCACCACCCGCAGTACGCGGGCGACGTGGGCATTGGCATCAACCCTGCGCTTGCCAAGCGCGTGCGCGAGAGCGACCTGATCATCGCCATCGGCCCGCGCCTGGGCGAAATGACCACTGGCGGCTACACGCTGCTGCAGGCGCCCAAGGCGGCGCAGACGCTGGTGCATATCCACAGCAGCGCCGAAGAGCTGAACCGCGTCTACCAGGCGGACCTGGCCATCCACGCCAGCATGCGCGCCGCTGCCCGGTCGCTGGAGGTGCTAACCGCGCCGGTGAGCTTGCCTTGGGACGCCTGGACCGCCGGCTGCCACGCCGACTACGAGGCCAACCTGGTGCCCAGCACCATCCAGGATTTGCCCGCTGACAACGAGAACGGCCTGGTGGACATGCCCAGCGTGATTGCCATGCTGCAAAAGCATCTGCCGGAAGACGCCGTGCTGACTAACGGCGCTGGCAACTTTGCCAGCTGGCTGCACCGCTTCTACCGCTACCGCGGCCTGGTGCATGGCCACAAGACCCAACTTGCCCCCACCAACGGCGCCATGGGCTATGGCGTGCCAGCCGGCATAGCGGCGGCCATCACCACGGGGCGCACCGCCTTCACGATTGCCGGCGATGGCGACTTTTTGATGAATGGCCAGGAGCTGGCCACGGCTGTGCAGCACGGCGCCAAGAGCATCATCCTGCTGCTAAACAACAGCATGTACGGCACCATCCGCATGCACCAGGAGCGCGAGTACCCGCAGCGCGTCGCCGGCACGGCGCTCAACAACCCTGACTTCGCTGCGCTGGCCCGCGCCTACGGCTATGCCGGCGTCACCATCCGCAAGAGTGCAGACTTTGAGGCTGAGCTGCTGGCCGCGCTGGAGCGGCCGAATGGCACGGTGATTGAGGTCGTGCTGGAACCGGAGCTGATCAGCACGCGCGGCAGCCTGGCGGCGCTGACCCAGAACGCGCTGGTACAGACGGCGCTGCAGCGATGAGCCTGGCCCTGCAAACCGTGCACCACGTGGCGCTGATCGCGTCCGACTACGAGCGCTCCAAACGTTTCTATACCGAGGTGTTGGGCTTGAGCGTGCTGGCCGAGAACTACCGCGCCGAGCGCCAGTCCTGGAAGCTGGACCTGGCGCTGCCCGATGGCACGCAGCTGGAGGTGTTCTCCTTTCCCAGCCCGCCACCGCGCCCCTCGCGGCCCGAAGCCTGCGGGCTGCGCCATCTCGCCTTTGCGGTGGCGGATGTGGCCGCCGCCAAGCAGGCGCTGGAGGCCGCAGGCGTGGCGGTGGAGCCCATCCGCATCGACGAGTTCACCGGCCGGCCTTTCACCTTTTTTGCAGACCCCGATGGCCTGCCTCTGGAGCTGTACCAGTCATGAATGCGGCCATTCACCCCTGTGCCATCCCGCCCGGCAGTGCCATAGGCCCGCGCGTGCCGGGCTCGCACTACCACGACAGCTACCGCGTGGCGGTGCCCGATACCGGCACCACGGCCATGGGCCATGTATTGCACCTGGACCAGTGCACGCCGGGCTGGGTGGAGGCGCTGATGCGACTGCGCAACCGCGTGGTGCGTTTGCTGGGGCTCAAGGACTTGGGCGGCTTGCGCGGGATGGATGCTGCCAAGCCCGAGGCGGCATATGTACCCGGCGACCGGGTAGGTATCTTCACGCTGATCTCGCGTACGCCTGACGAGGTGCTGATGGGGGACAAGGACAAGCACCTGGAGGTCACGGTGTCGGTGATGCGCCTGCCGGCCGATGCGGATGGCAAACGCTCCCTGGTGGTGAGCACGGTGGTGCAGGTGCACAACGGGCTGGGCCACCTCTACATGCTGCCGGTGGCGCCGATTCACCGCCGTGTGGTGCCTGCCATACTCCGGCGGCTGGCCGCCATGGCGTAAATTGCTATGAATTTGCTAGCTGCTTGCGCAATATTGGCACAGGCTAGGGCTGGTTTTAGGTGGAATGCGCGGCGCGAAACATCTTCAGCCCACCGGAGCCGGACGATTTGCCGGCTTGCGCCTGGGCCTGGGTGCCCAGGGGGGGCAGCAGGATGAAGGGGCCGGGGCCGTTGTCACGCCATTGCGAGCAGGCCATCACGTAGCTGCTGCCCAGCTCCTGGGTTTGCGTGTCCACAATCAGGGCAATGCGCATGCCGCTGAAATCGGACTGGGTGTAGAGGCGGCGCACGCCGGTCGCGCCCTGGATGGTGGGCAGGTGGATGGAGCGGGCATCGGACCAGCGCTCAGTGGAGGGCGCCAAGGTGGTCTGGGCGATTTCGGTGCGGTAGGACGTTTGCAGGCCTTTGGCTGCGATCACCACCAGCGTGCCCGCGCTGTTGCGGCCCACGGTCAGGAAATCGGCCTGCAGACCCAGGTTTTCCAGGCGCTGTGCGCTGACGTCGGTGCCGGCAATAAAGCTCCAGACGCAGCCGTCAGGGCCGATGCTGAAGGCTTCTTCCTGGTTTTGGGTGTTGCGCATGACAACGGTTTGCTGCCAAGCGACCCCTTTTGGTGCGGGGCTGGTGATGGAGGCGGCGGAGCTGACGGTGTCGTTTGGCATGAACGGGTTCACTTCTTTCGATGGCTTCGGTGCAAGTTTGCTGGGGCGCAGCAAAAAAGTCCTCAATCACTCCTTAAAATTCCTGAATTCACGATAGGCTTGCGTTTCACGCCCCTGCAGAAAGCTCTTCTTGTCCGCCATCCTCTCTCCAGCCGGAAACGATTTCGGCATCAGCGTTTTCGGAACCTACGCGCTGCAGCGCCATGAACGGCGACTGTTGCGCGATGGCCAAACCGTGATGGTGGGCGCACGTGCGTTTGACGTGCTGTGCACGCTGGTGGATAACGCAGGGCAACTGGTCACCAAGAAGCAGCTGTTTGAGCAGGTCTGGCCCGGCTTGGTGGTGGAGGAAAACAACCTCCAGGTGCACGTCTCCAGCCTGCGCCGCATCTTGGGGGCCGACGCCATCGCCACCGTGCCTGGCCGTGGCTACCGCTTCACCATGCGCATGAACGAGGTCGCGCCGGCGGCCGCAGTTGTGCCGGTTGCAGTGGCGCCTGTAGCAGACCAGCGCGCCCACCGCCGCACCATCGCCGTGCTGCCCTTTGTGGACCTGAATGCGGACCCGGAACAGGAATACTTCTCGGACGGTCTGGCCGAGGACATCATCAGCCACCTGACCCGCTCGCCCTGGCTGCTGGTGGTGTCGCGCAATTCCTCCTTCGCCTATCGCAAGTCCGCAGGAAGCAGCCAGGCCGTGGGGCAGGCGCTGGGGGCGCGCTACCTGGTTCTGGGCACCGTGCGCAAGGCGGGTAGCATGCTGCGCATGACGGCTGAGTTGGTGGACACATCCACCTCCGAAACCCTGTGGTCGGACCGCTATGACCGCCCCATGACGGACATGTTCGCGGTGCAGGCCGAGATTTCGGCGCAGATCGTCAGCGCCATCGAGCCCGTCTACCTGCACAGCGAAGAAAAAGTCGCCGCCGAGGTGCCCAACCAGAGCCTGGAGCACTGGGACCTGCTGATGCGCGCGCGATGGCACTTCTGGCGAACCACGCCCGACCATGTGCTGCAGGCGCAGGCCCTGCTGGCCCGTGCTCTGGAGATCAAACCCAACGACTCGCCCACGCTGGCCCTGCTGGCCTTCACGCATTTGGCCAAGATTTGGGGCGCCTGGGCCGAAGACCCCCGCGCCACGGTGGCCGAGGCCAACCGCCTGGCTCTGGTGGCAGTGCGCAACGACGAGCGCGATGCCTTTGCCCACTTCACCCTGGGGACTGCGCTGTCTTGTGCGGGTCAGATGGATGCAGCCATTGCCGAGCTGGAGTGCGCGCTGGGCCTGTACCCGCAGGCGTCTGCCGCGGCCGGCGAGCTGGGGCGTTTGCTGGTGTTCTCGGGGCGTACCGAAGAAGCCGAGGAGTTCATCCTGCAGGCGATCGACGCCAGCCCACACGACCCGCATCTGAGCCTCTGGATCCGCAGCCGGGCCATTGGCTGCTTCATTGAGGGGCGCCATGCCGACGCCGTGCGCTATGCGCGCGAAGCCACGGCCAAGCGCGCCGATTGGTACTTCAACCACCTGCTGATGGCGGCTTGTCTGTCCGAAGTGGGGGACGAAGCGGGCGCCAAGGACAGCCTGACCAAAGCCCTGGGCGGACGGGGCTACAACCTGCAGGCCATCATGTTCGGCCACCCCTTCGTGAAGAACGAACACCGCGAGAAGTTTCTCTCCGCGCTGCGCAAGGCGGGGTGGGCCGCGTAAACTTTCTGGCGAGCGGTGGCATGGGGCTGCCGCACTGTCATGAAAGTTTGCTGTGCCCACTGCCATCCCTGACACCTCCACCGCTCCCGCCCGGCCCCGCAAGGTGGCCATTCTGGGCGGCGGCCTCTCCGCACTGACCACCGCGTTTGAACTGACCAGCCAGCCCGGCTGGGAGCAGTCGCTGGACATCACGCTCTACCAGATGGGCTGGCGCCTTGGGGGCAAGTGCGCCACTGCGCGCGGCGAGCACAAGCGCATCGAGGAGCACGGCATCCACGGTTTTCTGGGCAGCTACTACAACGCGCTGCCCGTCATGCGCCGCTGCTACGAGGCCTTGGGCCGCGCGCCGGGCCAGCCGCTGGCGACCTTTGACGAGGCCTTCAAGCCCGAGAGCTTTGTGCTCATGTGGGAATACATCGACGGCAAGATGACCCGCTGGCCCTTTACCTCGCCGCGCAATGCGCTGGTGCCGGGTACCCCGGAAACCACGGCCAAGCTGCAGAAGGTAGAGCACTGGATCGCGGCGACGGCCGATGTGCTGGATGCGCTGCTGGACCACCATGCGTTTGCCTATGACCACCTGGGCATCGTCAAGTCTGCCGAATGGGCGCTGGGGCGTACGCTGGTCAAGGGCGTGGTGGCTGTGCTCAAGTCGGAGTCGGTCGCGCTGCACGGTGTGGACTCGGTACTCTGGAAGGCGCTGGACGCGGCCTGGGACTGGGTACGCAACGCGGCGGAAACCCTGGTGAAGGACAACACCGAACTGCGCCGCTTGCTCATCGTGGCCGAGTTCCTGCTCGCCATCGTGCGCGGCTGCATCCAGGACGAGGTGGCCACCAAGGGCTTTGACCGGCTGGACGAGGAGAACTTCAGCGACTGGCTGATTCGCCACGGCGCCTCGGTCATGGTGGCGTCCAGCCCCATGGCACTCAATACGGTGAACCTGTCTTACCAATATCCCAAGGGCGACACGACGCGTACGGCCTTGATGGGCGCGGGCTGCTACCTGCACTGGACGTTGCGCAGCTTTGCCTACGAGGGCGCGTTTGCCTGGTTGTTCGAGGCCGGCACGGGCGAGACCGTCATTGCGCCGCTCTTTGAGGTGTTGCGCAAGCGCGGTGTGAAGTTCGAGTTCTTCCACAAGGTCGAATCGCTGGAGCTCAGCGCGGACCAGACGCGCGTGGAGGCGGTGCACTTTGGCGTGCAGGCCACGCTCAAGGACAAGACGCGGCCCTACGACCCGCTCATCGTGGTCAAGGGCTTGCCGGCCTGGCCGGGTGTGCCGCACTACGACCAGATCGAGCAGGGCGAGGCGCTGCGCAAGGACCGGGTGGACCTGGAGTCCTACTGGAACGGCTGGCAACCGGTGGCCCAGCGCACGCTGCGCGCGGGCGAGGGCTTTGACGAGATCGTCTTCGCCATTTCGATTGGTGCCGTGCCTTACCTCTGCCGGGAGCTGCTGGAGGCCAAGCCGGCATGGCGCACCATGGTGGAGAAGGTGACCACGGTGCAGACCCAGACCATGCAGCTCTGGCTGAATCGCACGACCACGGAGCTGGGTTGGGACATCCCGTTCCAGAACCCTACCGACACCGTGATTGGTGCCACCTACTTGAACCCGCTGGATGGGCAGGTGGACTTCACGCACTTGCTCAAGTGGGAAGACTGGCCCCAGGACTCGGCGCCCAAATCGCTGTGGTACTTCAGCGGCGCCATGGCCGATTACGAGGCGCCGCCCCCGTTCAGCGATACGGGCTACCCGGCGCGCGCCAAAGCGCGCGTGCAGGCGCAGTGCGTGCAATATTTGCAGGCCAGCATGGGCCCGCTGCTACCCCTGTCGACCACCAATGTCGTCAACCCGCCGGGTGACCCCATGGGCCTGGACTTCAGCCTGCTGCATGCGGACCCGGTGCACCCGGGTATAGGCGTGCAGCGTTTCAACCAGCAGTTCTGGCGCGCCAATATCGACCCCACCGAGAGCTACGTGACTTCGCCCCCGGGTAGCACGGCGGCGCGCCTCAAGGCCTGGGGCAGCGGCTTTGCCAACCTCACACTGGCGGGCGACTGGATCTACACCGGCCTGAACGTGGGCAGTGTAGAGGGGGCCGTCATGGGCGGGCGCCTGGCCTCGTTTGCGGTGGCCGGCTACCCGGCGCTGGCGGAGATCACGGGTTACCCGACTCCGCAAGATCCGCTCTGACATTCAGCCTATGCTATTAAATTGGTAGCTTCTCGCGCATATTTTGCGGGGGGCTACAGGTCGAAATGGCATAAAAAAAGGGCCGGTGTGTACCGGCCCTTTTTGCGTCTTGCGGGGCAGAATTACTGCTTGATGTCCACGCCGTAGAAGGTGTGGCGGCCGAAGGGGCTCAGCTTGAAGTCCACAACTTCCTTGCGCACGGGCTTGAGCTGCACGGCGTGGGCGATGGTGAACCAGGGAGCTTGCTCCTTGAAGATCACTTGGGCCTTTTCGTACAGCTTGGTGCGTTCGGCAGGGTTGGACACGACCTTGGCCTTCTGCACCAGGTCTTCAAACGGCTGGTAGCAGAACTTGGCCACGTTGGAGCCGTTTTGCTTGGCCGAGCTGCAACCCAGCAGGGTGTTCAGGAAGTTGTCCGGGTCTCCGTTGTCACCGGTCCAGCCCAGCATGCCCATCTGGTGCTCGCCCATCTGCATGCGCTTGCGGTACTCGCCCCATTCAAAGCTCTTGATTTCGGCGGTCACGCCCACCTTGGCCAAGTCGGCTTGCATCAGTTCTGCAATGCGCTTGGCGTTGGGGTTGTAGGGACGCTGTACGGGCATGGCCCACAGGTCGGTGCTGAAGCCGTTGGGGTAGCCGGCGGCGGCCAGCAGCTTCTTGGCCTCAGCGGGGTTGTAGGCGTCGTCCTTCAGGGCCTTGTTGTAAGACCACTGGCCCGGGGGGATCGGGTTGACAGCGGCCACACCTGTGCTCAGGTACACGGCAGACACGATGGCCTTCTTGTCGATGGCCATGTTGATGGCCTTGCGCACGCGCACGTCGTCAAAGGGCTTCTTGGTCGTGTTGTAGGCCAGGTAGCCGATGTTCAAGCCGGGCTGTTCCATGACGGTGACGTTGGGGTCCTTGCGGATGGCGTCGAGGTCAGCGGGGTTGGGGTAGGGCATGACATGGCATTCACCCTTTTGCAGCTTGGCCCAGCGCACAGACGCGTCGGGGGTGATGGAGAAGATCAGGTCATCGATCTTGGCCTTGCCGGCCCAGTACTGGGGGTTGGCCTTGAAGCGGATGATGGAGTCCTTCTGGTACTGCACCACCTGGTAGGCGCCAGTGCCCAGGGGGTCCTGGTCGATCTTTTCGGGCGTGCCAGCCTTCAGCATGGCGATCGCGTATTCCTTGGACTGGATGCCGGCGAACTGCATGGCCAGGTTGGCCAGGAAGGGCGCTTCGGGCTGGTTCAGCACGATCTTGACGGTGTACTCGTCGACCTTGTCCACGGACTTGAGCAGCTTGGGCATGCCCATGTCGCCGAAGTAGGCGTGGTTGGGGCTGGTCACGCGGTAGTAGGGGTCGTTTTCCTTCCACTGGCGTTCGAACATGAAGAGCACGTCGTCGGCGTTGAAGTCACGGCTGGGCTTGAAGTTCTTGTTGGACTGGAACTTCACGCCCTTGCGCAGCTTGAAGGTGTACTCCAGGCCGTCCTTGGAGATGGTCCAGCTCTCAGCCAGCGAGGGCTCGACCTTGGTGCCGCCACGCTCGAAGTGCACGAGGTTGTCATAGATCTGTTCAGTCACGTCAAACGACGTACCCGTGGTGTTCACACCGGGGTAGAAGTTTTCGGGGCTGCCTTCCGAGCAGTACACCAGGGTCTTGGCGGCTACCGGCGAAAGGGCCAGAGCAGCGGGCAGTGCCAGTGCGCACAACAACGCACTTTTGGTGCGACGTGTGGCCGTGGCCTTCTTCAGGTTCAGGTTCATGGGAGTGACTCCTCTGGGGTTGATGCTGCCTATGCAGCGGGTTGACTAAAACGCGAAGCTTCGTGACAAGCAACTTGCCTGCCAGCCAAAGTTTGCAACGCAGGGCGCTCAGTATGGCACCGTGCATTGGCATGCGGGCAGCGTGTCGAAAACACACATCCCGCAGGCGGGTTAAGGGGCGAGGGCAACTCGCCCTTGAGCATGATGCGCGGGCCCTTGGCATGCATGCCGGGGGTGGATGCCATCAGCGCCTGGGTGTAGGGGTGCAGCGGCTGCTCGAACAGCGTGCTCTTGTCGCCTTGCTCCACCACCTGGCCCAGGTACATCACCATCACGTCGTGCGCGATGTGGCGCACCACACCCAGGTCGTGCGAGATGAAGAGGTAGGCCAGGCCCAGCTCGTTTTGCAGATCGGCCAGCAGGTTGAGCACCTGGGCCTGGATGGAAACGTCCAGCGCGGAGACCGGCTCGTCGGCCACTACCAGCGCCGGGTCCAGCATCAGCGCGCGTGCAATCGCAATGCGCTGGCGTTGACCACCGGAGAACATGTGCGGGTAGCGGTCGTAGTGCTCGGGGCGCAGGCCGACTTTGGCCAACATGGCACGGGCTTTTTCCTGGCGCTGGGCGGCGTTGAGATCGGTGTTGATCTCCAGCGGCGCTTCCAGGATCTGGCCGATACGCTTGCGTGGGTTCAGCGAACCGTAGGGGTTCTGGAACACCAGCTGTACCTTTTGGCGTAGCGCGGCCTTGTGTTTGGGGTCGGTGGCATCCACGCCGGTGAGCTGCAGGCCGCCAGCCGTGGGCGACTCAATGAGCGAAACCATGCGTGCCAGTGTGGACTTGCCGCAACCCGACTCACCCACGACAGCCAGGGTGCGGCCGGCCTGCACGCTGAAGGACACGCCAGAGACGGCTTGGAGCTTGTCGGGCGCGCGCATGAAGCCGCGGCGAATGGTGTAGACCTGCCGCAGTTCCTTGGCTTCGACCACGGTGGTGTTTGTCGTGGGGGTGCTCATGCTGCAACCTCCTGTTGGCCCAGGGCAAAGTGGCAGCGCACGCTGCCGCCCTTCCAGGGCGTAAGGCTGGGGCGCTGCTCGCAGCTGCCTTGGCGCGCGTGGCTGCAGCGCGGGCTGAACAGACAGCCGCTGGGGCGGTCATGCAGGCCGGGCACCATGCCAGGGATGGTGTTGAGGCGGCTCTGGTGCAGGCTGCGCTCGGGCATGGCCGAGAGCAGGGCCTCGGTGTAGGGGTGGGCCGGCGCGGCGAACAGCGACTCGGCGGTGCGCTCTTCCATCACCTGGCCGGCGTACATCACTGCCACGCGCTGGGCCATGTCGGACACCACACCCATGTTGTGGGTGATGAGCACCAGGGCCATGCCGCGGTCTTTTTGCAGGCTCTTGAGCAGGTCCAAGATCTGCGCCTGAATGGTCACGTCGAGCGCCGTGGTGGGCTCATCGGCAATCAGCAGCTTGGGGTTGCAGGCAATCGCCATGGCGATCATCACGCGTTGGCTCATGCCGCCCGAGAGCTGGTGCGGATACACCTTGAGGCGGCTCTCCGCAGCGGGGATGCCGACTTGCTCGAGCAGCTCGATGGAGCGCTTGTGCGCGGCCTTGCGGTCCAGGCCCAGGTGCAGCTTCAGCGTTTCGGCGAGCTGGTAGCCCACGGTGAAACAGGGGTTGAGGCTGGTGGTGGGGTCCTGAAAAATCATGGACATGTCCTTGCCGGTGAAGCGGCGGCGTTCGCGCTCGCTCAGTCCCAGCAGGTCGTGTCCGTCAAAACGCAGGGTCTTGGCCTGTACGCGGCCCGGAAAAGCCACCAGGCCCATGAGCGCCATCATGGTGACGCTCTTTCCGGAGCCGGACTCGCCGACCACACCCAGTACTTCTCCAGCCTCAAGTGAGAGGCTGACATCCTGCACCGCATGCATCACGCCGTTGTGCGACGGGAACTCTACGGAGAGGTTTTCAATTTCTAGCAATGCCATGGGCGTTGTTCTCTGTTGGTCTTAGCGCTTGAGCTTGGGGTCCAGCGCATCGCGCAGTCCATCACCAAGCAAGTTGAACGCCAGCACCGTGATCAAAATGGCCAGACCTGGGAAGGTCACGACCCACCAGGCGCGCAGCACGAACTCGCGTGCATCGGCCAGCATGGTGCCCCATTCGGGTGAGGGTGGTTGCGCGCCCAGGCCCAGAAAGCCCAGCGCGGCCGCGTCCAGAATGGCGGTGGAAATGCCCAGCGAGGCCTGCACGATGAGCGGCGCGGTGCAGTTGGGCAGCACCTCGTGGAACATCAGGCGCAGATGGCCGGCGCCGGTCATGCGCGCGGCCGTCACGTAGTCGCGTGAGGTCTCGGCAATCACGGCAGCGCGCGTGATGCGCACATAGTGCGGCAGCACCACGATGGCCACGGCCAGCATGGCGTTGACCAGGCCCGGGCCCAGAATGGCCACGATCACGATGGCCAGCAGCAGGCTGGGCAGCGTCAGGATGATGTCCATGGCGCGCATGATGGCGATTTCCAGCATGCCCTTGAAGTAGCCCGCCACCAGGCCCAGCACGGTGCCGGCCACGACGGAGAGCGAGACCACGGCAATGCCGATGACCAGCGAGAGTCGCGCGCCGTGCATCAGGCGCGAAAGGATGTCGCGGCCGATGGCATCGGTGCCCAGCAGGTAGGCGCTGGAGCCGCCCGCCTGCCAGGCCGGGGGCTTGAGGAAGGCGTTGTTGTTGGTCAGGTCGGGCGGGTAGGGCGCGAGCCAGGGTGCAAACAGCGCCATGAGCAGCACGGCGATGACGATGGCCAGGCCGGCCAGCGCGCCCTTGTTGCCCTTGAAGTAGCGCCAGAATTCCTGCAGGGGGTGGGACGGAGCGCTCGCCACCGGTGCGTTGAGAGTCGAAGTAGACATTACTTTTGGTGGCGGATGCGCGGGTTGATGATGCCGTAGGTGATGTCCACCAGCAGATTGACGGTCATGACGACCACGCCCAGCAGCAGCATGCCACCTTGCAGGACCGGGTAGTCACGTCGGCTGATGGCTTCAATCAGCCACTTGCCCACACCGGGCCAGGAGAAGATGGTCTCGGTCAGGATGGCACCGGTGAACAGCACGCCGATCTGCAGGCCGATGACGGTGATGACGGGGATCAGCGCATTGCGTAGCGCATGCACCGCCACCACGCGCAGGCCGGTCAGGCCCTTGGCTTTGGCGGTGCGGATGTAGTCCTCGCCCATGACTTCGAGCATGGCGGAGCGGGTCATGCGCGCAATCACCGCCAGCGGGTTGGTGCCCAGCACGATAGTGGGCAGGATCAGGTGCGACAGCGCCGACCAGAACGCACTTTTGTCCTCGGACAGTAGCGTGTCTATCAGGAGAAAGCCCGTGGTCGGTTCTATGAAGTACTGCACGGCAATGCGACCCGAAACCGGTGTCAGTCCCAGTTGCACCGAGAACAGCAGGATCAGCAGCAGGCCCCACCAGAAGATGGGCATGGAGTAGCCGGTGAGCGACACGCCCATGACCCCATGGTCGAGAAAGGAGTTGCGTTTGACGGCCGCGATGATGCCGGCCGGTATGCCCAGCAGCAGCGCAAACAGGATGGCGCAGAGTGCGAGCTCGATGGTGGCGGGGAAAAGGGTGCCGAACTCGCTGAGCACGGATTCGCGTGTCACGATGGAACGGCCCAGGTCGCCTTGCAGCACCTTGCCGATGTAGATGCCGTACTGCACCATGACCGGCTGGTCCAGCCCGTATTCCTTGAGCAGGGCGGCGTGGCGTGCGGCATCGATGCCGCGTTCACCTGCGAGGGTTTCGATGGGATCGCCCGGAACCAGGCGGATGAGGAAGAAGGCAAGCAACGTCATTCCGAAGAAAGTCGGGATGATGAGGCTCAGTCGGGTAAAGAGGAATCTCAGCATGAGGGGGTGGATTCTAGGCATGTAGGATGGTGTTGAACCGTGATCAACACCAATAACAACTAGCGACTTTCCCTTATGGGGTCAGACACCAGTCACCCAGGAGACAAGCAAACAGAGTGCCAATAAAAAAAGGCCGGAGTGTACCGGCCTTTTTGAATCACGCTATTGGTGATTACTTGAGGTGCTTGCCGATCAGGCCAGCCATCTCGAACATGGACACTTGGGCCTTGCCGAAGACTTCCTTCAGCTTGGCGTCGGCGTTGATCATGCGCTTGTTGACGGCGTCTTGCAGCTTGTTCTTCTTGATGTACGTCCACAGCTTGCTCACCACTTCGGTGCGGGGCAGAGCGGCTGCGCCCACCACAGCAGCCAGTGCGGAGCTGGGGGTCAGGGCCTTCATGAACGCGGCGTTCACGGTGCGCTTCTTGGCGGGGGCCTTCTTGGCTGCTACCTTTTTGGCGGGAGCGGCTTTCTTGGCGGGGGCCGCCTTCTTTGCGGGTGCTGCCTTCACGGCGGCTTTCTTCGCGGGAGCGGCTGCCTTCTTAGCAGGAGCCGCCTTTTTTGCGGGAGCGGCTTTTTTTGCCGGTGCTTTTTTCGCAGTTGCCATGATTGATTGTCCTTCTAGAAGATTGATTAATCGCCAGCAAAAAACTGCTTCTTCACTGGTATTGCGGATGCTAATGGCAAAAAAGCGCGTTTCCAAGGGAGAAACTGCATTTTTCCCTCTGGGATGTTGTTTTTTTCATTGGAGAATGGCTCTGTGTCTTGTTCTGGAGCCTCTTTCATGCCGATTGCCTTTGCCACCTGTGATCTTTGCGATGCCCACAAGGCCGACACCAGCGGCAATTTCCGGGTGCTGCCCCCGGCGTTTCGCGACTTTGGCGCGGTGCAAAAGTTCGCCGGCCCGGTGGTCACGGTGAAGTGTTTCGAGGACAACACGCTGGTGAAGGCAGCCGTGGATTCACAGGGATGGATAGACACGCCCGCCGGCCAGGTGGCCCAGGTGCTGGTGGTCGACGGCGGTGCTTCGCTGCGCAAGGCCTTGCTGGGCGGCAACCTGGGCGCCGCTGCGGCGCGCAATGGCTGGGCTGGTGTGGTGATTGACGGTTGCGTGCGCGATACCGCCGAGCTGGCGACCCAGGCCGTAGGCATACGCGCGCTGGCTGCCATGCCCATGCCCACCGAAAAGCGCAATGAAGGCCAGGCCGGTGTGGCCGTGCAGGTGCAGGGCGTGTGGGTGCGCCCCGGCGACTGGCTCTATGCCGATGAAGACGGCATCGTCGTGTCGGCTAGTGCGCTGCTGTAGAACTGCCGTTGCGTGAGGGCAGGGTGGCGAGCACCACGCCCACAAGCGCAATGCCGAAGGCGAGGAGCTGCATGCCACTCAGGCTCTCGCCCAGTACCAGCACGCCGACCAGCGCTGCAGAGATCGGCAGCATCACGGTGAATACTCCTGCGCGCGCGGCGGGCACGGTCTTGAGGCCCGTCATCCACAGCCACACGGTCCACACGCTGGCGGCCAGCGCATAGAACACCAGCAGCACCCAGGAGCCCGTGGCCACGCCGGCAAAGTTGAAATGCCAGGCCGCGTATGCGCCCATGGGGGTCATCAGCACAAAGCCCCAGAAGTTGATGAGCGCCGTGATGCGCTTGGGTGAAAGCGCGCCGGTGAGCTTCTTGCCGATGACGGCATAGGCTGCCTCACAGACCACGGCGCCAAACACCAGCAGATTGCCCAGTAGTGCCTTGTTATGTGCCAAATCGCCTTCTGGCCCCGATGACGTGTGCGCGGATAGCTCCTGTTTTGATAGCGCAAGCAAGCCAATGCCCAGCGCACCGCAGGCCACGGCCAGCCAGGTGCGCAGGCCGATGCGCTCGCGCAGGAAGATCCAGCTCATGAGCGCGACCACGGCCGGAATGGTGGCCATGATGACGCCAGCCGAGACAGCGCTGGTCATGCTCACGCCAAACAGCATGCAGATGGAAAACAGGAAGTTGCCCAAGAGCGACTCCAGAAACACCAGCGCCTTGGTGTGCGGCGTCATGGCAGGCTCGCCCGCCGGGCGCTTGAGCCAGTGCAGCATGGCCAGGCCGCCAATGCCAAAGCGCAGCCAGGCCAGCAGGAACACGGGCAGGGCGGCGACCAGGGGTTTGGAGAGAGCGACATAGCTGCCCACCAGCGCCATGCTCAGGGCCAGGAAGAAGTAGGCGAGCAGGCGGTTCGGGGCGGAAGTGGAGTGGGGCATGCGTGGCGCGGTAGTCAGGGCAAAGCGGCAAGCCTACACCATGCGTCCCCATGAACCAGTTGCCAAGTGGCTCCATTGCGGCGCCGGTTTTGCGTTAACGTGCGTGCCAATCCGTTTTCACGCTACGAGGACCCTATGGCCATTGGAGAATTTGCCTACGCCAACAACAGCAATCGTTTTCTGGCCAGCCACCCCCTGCAGGCCCAGCCCTTTGCGCTGGCCGGCATTCCGTTTGACGGCGCGGTGACGAATCGCCCCGGCGCGCGCTTTGGCCCGCAGGAAATCCGCCGCGCCTCGCTCATGCTCTGCGACGGCCTGCACCCGGTGTTTGGTGTCTCGCCGCTGGAGGTACTGGGTGATGCGGGCGATCTGCGTCTACCCAATGCGGGCGCGCTGCCACAGGTGCGGGAGTCCATCCAGGCCCAGGCGGCGGCTCTCATGGCGCGTCATCACTGCGTGTTTCTGGGGGGCGACCACTCGGTCACGCTGCCGCTCTTGCGCGCGCTGCATGCGCAGCACGGGCCGGTGGCGCTGATCCACTTCGACGCGCACTGCGACACCTGGGAAGACCACTTTGGCGAGGCCTCGGGCCACGGCACCTGGACCTACGAGGCGCTGCAGGAAGGCCTGGTGGTGCCCAGCCAGACGGTCCAGATCGGCCTGCGCTCCAGCGGCACGCGCGCGGCGCGCGAGTATGTGCAGGACCAGGGCGGCCTGATCTTTACCGCGCGTTCACTGCGTGGCCGCGACGGCGCGGGCCTGCAGGACGTGGTGCAGCAGATCCGTGCGCGCATTGGCCAGCAGCTCTGCTATCTGACGCTGGACATCGACTGCCTGGACCCGGCCTTTGCGCCCGGCACCGGCACGCCCGAGCCCGGTGGCATGAGCAGCTCGCAGGTGTTGACCCTGCTAGAAGACCTGGCAGACCTCAACTTTGTGGGCATGGACTGTGTGGAAGTGGCCCCGGCCTATGACCACGCCGAGCTCACCAGCAACGCAGCGGCCACCTTTGTCTGGACCTACCTGGCCTCGCAGGTCGCCAAGCGCCAAGTCTGAGCGGAGGCACCATGCTGCTGCAGTCCGACACCCAGCTCAACCGCAATAGCTACTACGAGGCCAGCGTGCAGCGCCCGCCCGCGCTGCCGGCTTTGCAGGGCGATATCGAGACCGATGTGCTGGTGGTGGGCGGTGGATTTGCGGGCCTGTCGGCGGCGATTGCGATGGCGCAGCGCGGTTACCGCGTGGCGCTGCTGGAGGCCGACCGGGTCTGCAGCGGCGCGTCGGGACGCAATGGCGGGCAGTTCATTGTGGGGGTGGCCAGCGGTCAGGGGCCGTTTGAGGCGCAACTGGGCCTGGACGCAGCGCGTCAGGTTTGGGACATGTCGCTGGACGCGGTGGCACTGCTGGAGCAGCGCGTGCGTACGTTTGCCATCGATTGCGACTTGCACAAGGGCTACATGACGGTGGCCGATTCGGCGCGCAAGGCGCGCGCGCTCGAAGCGGAGACAGCGGCCTTGCGCACACGCTATGGTTTTGAATCGGCCTTCTACTCTGGCGCCGAGGTGGGCCAGCACATCGGCAGCACGCGCTACTGCGCTGCGGCGGTGGAGAACACCTCCGGCCATCTGCACCCGCTCAAGTACGGCCTGGGCCTGTTGCGTGCGGCGCAGGCGCTGGGCGTGCAAGTGTTCGAGCATTCGGCCGTGACCGCACTGGAGCGCGGCGAGCCGCTGTGGGCGCGCACGGCGCAAGGCTCCGTGCGCGCGCGCTTCGGTGTGCTGGCTGGCAACTGCATGTTGCCCGAGTACGGCCCGCGCGTGGCCCCCGAGCTTGCGCCGCGCACCATGCCCGTAGGCACCTACATCATCGGCACCGAACCGTTGTCCGAGGCCGTGTGCCAGTCGCTGATTCCTTCGGGGGCGGCGGTCTGCGACAACAACTTTGTGCTGGACTATTTCCGCTGCAGCGCCGACCAGCGCCTGCTGTTTGGCGGGCGTGTGAGCTATTCCACGCGCACGCCCAGCGGGCTGCAGGCACGCATGGCGCGGCGCATGGCCAGCATCTTTCCTGCCTTGCAGCACACGCGCGTGGACTATGTCTGGGGTGGTTTTGTGGACATCAGCATGAACCGCGCGCCCGATTTCGGCCGCCTTGGCGCCAACCTCTATTACCTGCAGGGCTTCAGCGGCCATGGCGTGGCGCTCACCGGGCTGGCTGGCGAGCTGGCGGCCCAGGCGATTGCCGGTCAGGCCGAACGCTTTGACCTGTTTGCGCGCCTGCAGCATCGGCCGTTTCCGGGTGGACCCTGGCTGCGCACGCCCAGCCTGGTGCTGGGCATGCTGTATCACCGCTTGCGCGACGTGCTGTAACCCGGTTTGGAGCCCAACTCCTTCTTCACTACGGTGGCCAGTACCGGCCCCCACTGCGCGATGTCGTGCAGCGTTGCGTAGCCGTAGCCGATCACCAGGCCGCGTGCGTCGCTGCGCTGCAGGCAGTAGGCCGAAAGCGCGCGCACGGTCAGTCCCTTTTGCGCAATGCGCAGCGCAAGCGCCTGGTCATCCACCGTGGCGGGCAGGCGCAGGCACAGGTGCAGGCCCTGTTCGGCACCGCTGATCTGGGCCTGCGGGCCCAGGCAGGGCTGCAATGCGTCCAGCAACTGTTGGCGCCGCTGCGCATAGCTGTGGCGCGCCTTGCGCAGTGCGCTGGCAAAGTGGCCCAGCGCAATGAACTCGGCCAGCGCGGCCTGCAGCGGCAATTGACCGGGGCGGTTGAGGTCGTAGTGGGCTTGGCGAAATGCCGGTGCCAGCGCCTTGGGTACCACCAGGTAGCCGAGCTTGAGGCCTGGGTAGAGCACCTTGGAGAAGGAGCCCAGGTAGAGCACGCGCTCGTCGGGCGCCAGGCCGGCCAGCGAGGACATGGGCGGGCCGCTGAATCGGAACTCGCTGTCGTAGTCGTCCTCCAGCACCCAGGCCTGGTGCTTCTGCGCCAGGGCCAGCAGCTGCTGGCGGCGCGCCAGTGACATCACGGCGCCGGTGGGGTACTGGTGCGAGGGCGTGGTGTAGATCAGGCGTGGCGGGTGGCGCTCATCGGTGGCGGTGGGGGCCATGCCGTCGGCGTCGACCAGCACGCCATGGGTGCGCAGGCCGGTCGCCATAAAGGCCTTGACGGCGCCCCAGTAGGCCGGGTCTTCGAGCCAGACGGTGTCGCCATGGTCGGCCAGCAGCTGGGCGCAGAGTTCCAGCGATTGCTGGGTGCCGCTGGTGATGATGACCTGATCCACGTCCAGCGGCACGCTGCGCGAGATGCGCAGGTAGTCGGCCACGGCGCGGCGCAGCGGGGCGTGGCCGCCCGAATAGCAGTAGTCCAGCATGTCGGGGTGACTCATGCGCCAGTGCTTGTTCTGCAGACGTTGCCAGAGCGCGACCGGAAAGGCGCTGAAGTCGGCCACGCCCGGCGTGAAGGGCTGTATCTCCAGCGCGGCCGAGGTGAACTGTGTGGCCAGCGCCTGGCCGCGCCGCGACAGCCGCGCCCCTGCGTTGGCCGCGCGGCTGCTGCGCCGGCGCGGGCTAGGCAGCTGGTCGTTGACATAGGTACCGCTGCCCACGCGGCTGACCAGATAGCCCTCGGCGCTGAGCTGGTTGAGCGCAGTCATGACGGTATTGCGCGAGAGCTCCAGGTCCTGCGTGAGTTCGCGGCTGGAAGGCAGGCGGTCGCCGCCGCTCAGGTGGCCTTGCAGGATGGCGCGGCGCAGGCTTTCATAGAGCTGGCGGTGCAGGGGCAGGGCGGTGCTGGTCGCACCCTGATGCATATCGGCAAGCAGCCATTCACAGAGCATGGAGGGGCTTTGGTGATGTGGTTAAAGTGGCACCATCAGGTTTTGCCAAATGGCTCTATTTTTCTGCCAATTGTGCAGCAGAATGGTTTTAACGAAGCGCGCACTGCTACAGTGGCTTTGGCTCCATTCCAGACCCTCTGGGTGGTGTGTCGCAAGGAGATCGTGATGAGCGAGAACAAAACAATGAGCTTCAATGATTTGGAGCAATGGCTGAATGAACGCCGGGTGACCGAGGTGGAGTGCTTGGTGCCCGACTTGACGGGGGTGGCCCGCGGCAAGATCCTGCCGCGCGGCAAGTTCACCGAAGACCGCGGCATGCGCCTGCCCCAGGCCATCGTCGCTATGGGGGTGACCGGCGAGTTCCCCGAGAGTGGCCCCTACTACGACGTGGTGGACCCCACCGACAAGGACATGCAGCTGCGTCCCGACCCCTCGTCGGTGCGCATCGTGCCCTGGGCCACCGACCCCACCGCCCAGGTGATCCACGACTGCTTTGACCACGAAGGCAAACTCGTCCCCTTTGCACCGCGTAGCGTGCTGCGCCGGGTCTGCGATCTTTTCGCGGCCGAGGGCCTACAGCCCATCGTCGCGCCGGAGCTGGAGTTTTACCTGACGGCGCGCAATACTGACCCCAACACCCTGCTGCGTGCGCCCATCGGCCGCAGCGGCCGCGCCGAGACCTCGCGCCAAGCCTACAGCATCGACGCTGTGAACGAGTTCGATCCGCTGTTCGAGGAGATCTACGACTACTCCGACAAGATGGAGCTCAATGTGGACACGCTGATCCACGAGGTCGGTGCCGGGCAGATGGAGATCAACTTCTTCCACAACAAGCCCCTGGGTCTGGCCGACGAAGTGTTCTTCTTCAAGCGCACGGTGCGCGAGGCCGCGCTGCGCCACGATATGTATGCGACCTTCATGGCCAAGCCGATTGCGGGCGAGCCCGGCAGTGCCATGCATGTGCACCAGAGCCTGATCGACATCGCCAGTGGCAAGAACGTATTCAGCAACGAGGATGGCACGCCCTCCGAGGCTTTCATGCACTACATCGGCGGCCTGCAGCGCTACATCCCGGCCGCCATGGTGCTGGTGGCGCCCTATGTGAACAGCTACCGCCGCCTTTCGCGCAACACGGCCGCGCCCATCAATATCGAGTGGGGCTATGACAACCGCACTGTGGGCATCCGCTCGCCCATCTCGGCGCCAGCCGCGCGCCGCGTGGAAAACCGCGTGATCGGTGCCGACGCCAACCCCTATGTGGCCATGGCCATGACGCTGGCCTGCGGCTACCTGGGCCTGAAGAATAAGATCAAGCCCAAGCCCGAGATGCGCGGTGACGCTTACCTTTCTCCCTACGCATTGCCGCGCAGCTTGGGCGAAGCGCTGGACTGGCTGCGCAAGGAAACCGATCTGCATGAGGTGCTGGGCAAAGAATTCATCACCGTGTACTCCGAGATCAAGGAACTCGAGTTCGACGAGTTCATGAAAGTGATTTCTCCCTGGGAGCGTGAGCACCTGTTGCTGCACGTGTAAGCCACTCCAACGACCTGAGCCGCCATGAACACTGTTGTTGACACCGCTCTGATCCAGTCCCTGGACAGCGCCCATTTTCTGCATCCCTTTACCGACTTCAAGGACCTGTCCGGCCGGGGCGCGCGCGTGATCACGCGCGCCGAGGGCATCTATGTCTGGGATTCGGAGGGCAAGCAAATCCTGGACGCCATGAGCGGCCTCTGGTGTGTCAACGTCGGCTATGGCCGCCAGGCCCTGGCCGATGCGGCGCAGCGCCAGATGATGACGCTGCCCTACTACAACAGCTTCTTCCAGACCACCAATGTGCCGGCCGTGCAGCTGGCCACGCGCCTGGCCGGGCTGGCGCCCACCGTGGGCGGACGCAGCTTCCAGCATGTGTTCTATTCGAGCAGCGGCAGCGAGAGCAATGATTCCAATGTGCGCATGGTGCGCCGTTATTGGGACCTGCTGGGCCAGCCGCAGCGCAAGGTCATCATCAGCCGCCACAACGCCTACCACGGCAGCACCATGGCCGGCGCTTCGTTGGGCGGCATGTCCGGCATGCACGCGCAGGGCGACTTGCCCATCCCCAACATCACGCACATCGAGCAGCCCTACTTTTACGAGAACGGTAAGCCCGGGGAGACAGCCGAAGAGTTCGGCATACGCGCAGCCGGCTGGCTGGAGGAAAAAATCCTGGCCGTGGGGCCGGACAAGGTGGCCGCCTTCATCGCCGAGCCGGTGCAGGGTGCGGGCGGTGTGATCATCCCACCGGCCACCTACTGGCCAGAAATCCAGCGCATTGTCGACAAGTACGGCATCCTGCTCATCAGCGACGAGGTGATCTGCGCCTTTGGCCGCCTGGGCCATTGGTTTGCCTACGAGAAGTTTGGCTATAAGCCCGATCTGGTGACCTTTGCCAAGGCGGTAACCAGCGGCTACATCCCCCTGGGCGGTGTCATGGTGGGCGACCGCGTGGCCAAGGTGTTGATAGAGCAGGGCGGCGAGTTCAACCACGGCTACACCTACAGCGGCCACCCCGTGGCTTGTGCCGTGGCGCTGGCCAATCTGGACCTCATGGAGGCAGAGCAGCTCCCCCAAAAGGTGCGCGGTGAGACGGGGGCCTACTTTGCCCAGCGCTATGCCGAGCTCAACGAGCACCCGCTGGTGGGTCAGGCCGAAACCTGCGGTTTCGTGGGCGGCTTGGTGCTGGTCAAGAACAAGGCGACCAAGGAGCGTTTCCGCGAGGAGTATGCGGTGGGCATGGTCTGCCGTGGCCACTGCTTTGGCAACGGGCTCATCATGCGGGCCGTGGGCGACCGGATGATCATTGCGCCACCACTGGTGATGACCCGCTCCGACATTGACGAGATGATGCGTCTGATCCGTCAGGCGCTGGATTTGACCCATAGGGACCTGAAGGCACGCGGTTTGGTGTGAATAGGCGCTTTTGCGCTCCTATAATCATTTTTGGTCTGAAATTTGCTTATAGTTTTTAAGCATTTGACTGTCCCTAACCCAACGCTCTTTTATTGGAGATTCACCCGCCATGAACAAAATCCTCTGGTCTTTTGCGCTGACAGCAGTGGCTTTGGCTGCTTGCGGTAAGAAAGAAGAAGCGCCTGCTGCGGCCCCCGCAGCGGCACCGGTTGCCAGTGCGCCTGCTGCGCCTGCGAACACCGAAGAAAAGGTGCTCAATATTTACAACTGGCCCGACTACATTCCAGAGGGCATGGTCGCCGCGTTCGAAAAGGAAACCGGCATCAAGGTGAATTACGACACCTTCGAAACCAACGAAGCCCTGCACGCCAAGCTGGTCGCTGGCAACACCGGCTATGACATTGTGGTGCCCGGCACCGTGTTCGCCAAGGGCCAGATCGAAGGCGGCCTGCTGCAGCCCCTGGACAAGTCCAAGGTCAAGAACCTGGCCAATCTGGACCCCGCCCTGATGTCCACCATGACCAAGGCCGACCCGGACAACAAGTTCCTGGTGCCATGGGCCTGGAGCTTCACCACCGTGGGCATCAACAAGACCAAGGTTGAGAAGGCCCTGGGCGGCATGCCCATGCCCGAGAACGCGTGGGACCTGGTGTTCAACCCCAAGTACACCGCCAAGCTCAAGTCCTGCGGTATCGCCTATCTGGATTCGCCCACCGAAATCCTGCCTGTGGCTCTGCACTACATCGGCAAGGACGCCTACTCCAACAACGCGGCTGACTACAAGGAGGCCGCTGCGATGATGGCCAAGGTGCGCAAGGACGTGCGCCTGTTCAGCTCCACCATGATCGACGACGTGGCAGGCGGCAAGGCCTGCGCCGTGATCGGCTGGGCTGGCGACATCAACATCGCTGCCGGCCGCGCCAAGGAAAACGGCTCCAAGGACGTGATTGAAGCCCTGCTGCCCAGCACCGGCGCGCTGATCTTCATCGACTCCATCGCGCTGACCAAGGACGCCAAGCACCCGAACAACGCCTTGGCCTTCATCGACTTCTATCTGCGCGCTGAAAACGCCGCCCAGATGACCAACGAGATGAACTACAACACAGGCAACAAGGCGGCAGTTGACAAGATCAAGCCTGAAATTGCCGGTAACAAGTCAATCTTTGTGGAAGCCGACTACTTCAGCAAGATGATCCCGCCCAGCAGCTTCACCAACGAAGCGCGTGAAGGCATGGCCAACGCATTCAATGCGTTCAAGAAAGGCAAGTAAGCCTCTGCAGGCCTAGGCCTACCAGCGAGGGCTGTTTGTACGGACTGTATGAACAGCCCTTTTTGTTTCTGAGACAAGTTCAAGGGTTCTCTCACCATGGCAATGCAAGCGGACAAGGTCGGGTATTTGGTCACGGAGAAGCTCGTCAAGCGCTTTGACGAGGCGGTGGCTGTGGACGAGGTGTCCCTCTCCATCGCGCAGGGCGAAATTTTTGCGCTGCTGGGCAGTTCCGGTTGCGGCAAGTCCACCTTGTTGCGCATGCTGGCCGGCTTCGAGTCGCCGACCTCGGGCCGCATTCTGCTGGGCGGTCAGGACGTGGCGAATCTGCCGCCCTATCAGCGCCCCATCAACATGATGTTCCAGAGCTATGCGCTGTTTCCGCACCTGGACATCTGGGAGAACGTGGCTTTTGGTCTCAAGCGCGAGGGCCTGCCCAAGGACGAGATCAAGCAGCGCGTGGGCGAGATGCTGGACCTGGTGCAGCTGGGCGCCTACGCCAAGCGCAAGCCGCACCAGCTCTCCGGCGGGCAGCAGCAGCGCGTGGCGCTGGCACGCAGCCTGGCCAAACGGCCCAAGCTCCTGTTGCTGGACGAACCCTTGGGTGCGCTGGACAAGAAGCTGCGCGAGCAAACCCAGTTTGAGCTGGTCAACATCATCGAAAAGGTCGGCGTGACCTGCGTGATGGTGACGCATGACCAGGAAGAGGCCATGACCATGGCCAGCCGCATCGCTGTCATGAGCAAGGGGCGTGTATTGCAGGTCGGTACACCCGAAGAGGTCTATGAGCACCCGGCCAACCGCTTTGTGGCCGACTTCATCGGCAATGTGAACATGTTCGAGGGCCGCCTCAGCGTGGACGAGGTGGACCATTGCGCCGCCATCACCGGTATTGGCGAGGTGCGCGTGGGCCATGGCGTGAGCGGCACGCTCAATATGCCCGTGGGCATTGCGGTGCGCCCCGAGAAGATCGAAATCAGCAAGACTCGCCCGCCTGTCGACCACAACGTCTTCACCGGCAAGGTCAAGGAGATTGCCTACTTCGGCTCCTACAACACCTTCATCGTGGTGGCCACAGACGGCACCCGCGTGAAGATCACCGAGGCCAACACCTCGCGCCAGGACCTGACCGACATCACCTGGGATGACCAGGTGTATTTCTGGTGGGGTGATCGCGCGGCCGTGGTGCTGCGCGACTGAGGACGACCGCCATGCGATCCCTTCCTCTTTCACTGTCCATGCCCGGCCGCCGTTTCGTCATCGGCGTGCCCTACACCTGGCTGCTGGTTTTCTTTCTGTTGCCCTTCCTGATCCTGTTCTACATCAGCTTTGTGGACATGGGCAACGACATCAGCCCCTTCAAGCCGATTTGGGACACCGCCACCGGCCTGCTCAAGCTCAAGTACGAGAACTACTGGTCCATCTTCCGCAGCACGGAGGACGGCGCGCTGTTTCAGACCATCTACATCGAAGCCTACCTGCGTTCGATCTGGTATGCGCTGTGCACCGCCGTGCTGTGCCTGCTCATCGGCTATCCCTTTGCCTACTTCATTGCGCGTTCCGCCCCCAGTGTGCGGCCTGCGCTGCTGATGATGGTGATGCTGCCGTTCTGGACCTCGTTCCTGCTGCGCGTCTACGCCTGGAAGGGCATCCTGGCCGACCAGGGCGTTGTCAATCAATTGCTCATGGCGCTGGGGCTGACCAGCGAGCCAGTGCAGATGCTCTACACCAATGTCTCCATGCTGGTGGGCATGACCTATGTGTATCTGCCCTTCATGGTACTGCCGCTCTACGCCAATCTGGTGAAAATGGACTTCCGCCTGCTGGAAGCTGCCTACGACCTGGGCACCACACCCTTCAAGGCCTTCTGGCTCATCACCGTGCCGCTCTCCAAGGCGGGCATCGTGGCCGGTTTCATGCTGGTGTTCATTCCGGCTGTTGGCGAGTTCGTGATTCCCTCGCTGTTGGGCGGACCGGAGAACATCATGATTGGCCGCGTGGTTTGGGACGAGATGTTCACCAGCAACAACTGGCCGCGCGCCACTGCGCTGGCCGTGGTCATGATCGCGCTCATCATCGTGCCGCTGGCCATCTACTACCACTACACCGGCGAGTCGCAAGACGGTGCTGGCAAGAAGTAAGGGCACCCCCATGAAGAATGCATTGCACAAGCACTTCGGCAAGGGCTGGATGCTGCTGGTCTACCTGTTTCTCTACACACCGCTGCTGTTCATGGTGGTGTTCTCTTTCAACAGCACGCGCCAGGACGCCAACTTCACCGGCTTCTCGCTGCGCTGGTACGAGGCGCTCACGCGTGACACCAAGATCGTCGAAGGCTTCTGGCTCTCGCTACAGGTGGCTGCCATCACCGGCGTGCTATCGGCCGTGCTGGGTACCTTCGCGGCCTTTGTGCTGGTACGCTACCGGCGCTTCCTGGGACGCACCGTGTTCTCCGGCATGGTCAATGCGCCGCTGGTGATGCCCGAGGTGGTGATCGGCCTGTCGCTGCTGCTGCTCATGGTGGGCGCGCAGAACCTGCTCGGCTGGCCCGAACGCGGCATGCTCACCATCATCCTGGGCCACACGCTGCTGGGCATGGCCTACGGCATGGTGGTGGTGCAGTCGCGCCTGCTGGAGGTGAACCGCTCGCTGGAAGAGGCTGCCATGGACCTGGGCGCCAAGCCCTACGAGGTGTTCTTCCTGGTCACGCTGCCCAATATCGCGCAGGGCATTCTGGCGGCTTTCCTGCTCTCGTTCACGCTGTCGTTCGATGACGTGGTGATTTCCGAGTTCCTGTCCGGCCCCGGCGTGAGCACGCTGCCCCAGGTCATCTTCGGCTACGCGCGTCGCGGCATCAATCCCACCATCTACGCCGCTGCCACGCTGCTCATCACTACGGTAACTATCGTCATCATCAGCTACAGCGTATGGGTGGCGCGCCAGACGCGCAAGCGCGAGCGCGAGATCGCCGCTGCGGCGCGGGTGGAGCCCGTGGCCGCACGATAAATACACACAAGAGGAGCGAGACATGCAGTTCGATGGACGGGCCCTGATTGATGGCAAGCGTGTGGATGCGCACAGCGGCGCACGCTTTGCCTGCGTCTCGCCGGTGGACGGCCAAGTGTTGACTGAGGTAGCGCAGTGCGGCGCGGCCGATGTGGACCGCGCTGTGGCCGCCGCCCGTGCCGCCTTCGAGGACAAGCGCTGGCGCGGTCTGCCGCCCGCACAGCGCAAACGCGTGATGATCCGCTTTGCCGACCTGCTGCTGGAAAACGCAGACGCCCTGGCGTTGACCGAGACGCTGGACATGGGCAAGCCCGTGAAGTACGCGCGCGCGGTGGACGTGAACAGCGCGGCCAACTGCATCCGCTGGTATGGCGAGGCGGTGGACAAGGTCTACGATGAGATTGCACCCACGGCCGAGACGGCGTTGGCCCTCATCACGCGCGAGCCGGTGGGCGTGGTGGGCGTCATCGTGCCCTGGAACTACCCCATGATCATGGCGGCCTGGAAGATCGCGCCAGCCCTGGCCGCTGGCAACAGCGTGGTGCTCAAGCCCAGCGAGAAATCGCCACTCACGGCGTTGCGCCTGGCCGATCTGGCGCTGGAGGCGGGCATCCCCGCCGGCGTCTTCAACGTGCTGCCGGGCTTTGGTGCCGAGGCCGGCTCGCCGCTGGCCCTGCACATGGATGTGGACTGCATCGCCTTCACCGGCTCCACGCGCGTGGGCAAGCAGATCCATGTGATGGCCGGGCAGAGCAACCTCAAGCGCGCCTGGACCGAGCTGGGTGGCAAGTCGCCCAATATCGTGTTTGCGGACTGCCCGGACCTGGACAAGGCCGTGGAGGCCGCTGTGGGCAGCATCTTCTTCAACCAGGGCGAGAGCTGCAACGCGCCCTCACGCCTGTTGGTCGAGGCCGGCATCAAGGAGCGCTTTCTGGAAAAAGCGCTGGCCCTGGTGCCCGCCTATGCACCAGCCAACCCCACGCTGCCCGAGACCATCATGGGTGCCGTGGTCGACCAGACCCAGATGGCCACCGTGCTGCGCTATATCGAGAGCGGCCGCGCCGAGGGCGCCAAGCTGCTGGCCGGCGGCGAACAGGCGCTGGCCGAGAGTGGTGGCTGCTATGTGCAGCCCACCATCTTCGACGGCGTGCGTCCCGACATGACGATTGCGCGCGAAGAAATCTTTGGCCCGGTGCTGTCCGTGCTGTCCTTCACCGACACGGCCGAGGCGGTGCGCATCGCCAACGACAGCGCCTACGGCCTGCAGGCTGGCGTCTGGACGCGTGACATCAACAAGGCCCATGGCGTGGCGCGCGCGCTGCGTGCGGGTACCGTGCATGTGAACCAGTACGACGAGGACGACATCACCGTCCCCTTTGGCGGCTTCAAGCAAAGCGGGGTAGGGCGCGACAAGTCCCTGCACGCTTTCGACAAATACACCGAAACCAAAACCACCTGGGTGCGCATCGACAGCCCGGTGTGAGCCGGAGCCGTGCTGCACCGGCAGCAGTTTTGCTACTTATTTCATAGCTTCTCGCGCACATTCCACGGGGGCTAGAGGCCAATTTCATGCATAACTACGCCGAAATCATCCACGCCCTGCAAGCCCGGGGCGTGCACAGCATCCTGACCCAGTTCTGCGACATCCATGGCGTGGCCAAGGGCAAGCTGGTGCCGCTGGAGAAACTGCAGGAGTGGGTGGAGGTGGGTGCAGGCTTTGCCGGCCCCAGCATCTGGGGCACGGGCCTGCCGCGCATGGGCCCGCGCAGCGAGTACTACGGTCGCGTGCAGCCCGAGTCGCTGCAGCCCTTGCCCTTTCTGCCTGGCGTCGCGCGCGCCGTCTGCGATGGCTTTGCCGGCGGCGAGGCGCTTGACACCTGTTCGCGCCAGGTACTCAAAAGCGCTTTAGCGCCTCTGGAGGCGCGTGGCTGGCGCCTTTGGGTGGGCGTGGAGCCCGAGTTCTTCCTGCTGCGCCAGGCCGGAGGCCAATGGCAGGTGGCCGACACGCAGGACCAACTGGCCAAGCCGTCCTACGACCTCAAATCCATCCACCGCAACGCGGTCTGGCTGGAAGACATGCGCAGTACGCTGGTGGAGCTGGGCTTTGAGCTGCAGCAGATCGACCACGAAGACGCCTGCGGCCAGTACGAGATCAACTACCGCTTCGACCACGCGCTGGCCGCAGCCGACCGCTACATGCTGTTCAAGCTCACCGCCCACGCGGTGGCCGAGCGTCATAGCATGGTGTTCAGTGCCATGCCCAAGCCGCTGGCGCATGCGCCGGGCAGCGGCCTGCATTTCCATATGAGCATCACCGACGCCGAAGGCCGCTCGGTGTTTGCCGACCCGCTGGGCGCGCTGGGCCTGAGCACGGCGGGTCACCAGTTTGCCGCTGGCCTGCTGCACCACGCTGACGCGCTGGCCGCGCTGTGCGCGCCCACGGTCAACAGCTACAAGCGTCTGGCCGTGAGCGAGAGCGCCTCGGGCACCACCTGGTCGCCCGTCTGGAAGGCCTATGGTGACAACAACCGGACCTGCCTGGTGCGGGTGGTTGACGGCCGGCTCGAATGGCGCCTGCCCGACCCCTCCTGCAATATCTACGCGGCCATCGCAGCCACGCTGGTGGCCGGCCTGCATGGCATGGACGCGGCCTTGCCGGTGCCTACGCCCGTGGCTGACGACCTCTACCAGCGCGCTCAGCAGGGCGGGCCCATGCCTGCCACGCTACCGGCGGATCTGCGCGCTGCGCTGCAGGCGCTGGAGCAGGACACGGTGCTGCGCGCCGGAGTGGGTGAGGCTTTTTGCGCCCAGTTCCTCGCACTCAAGCGCGCCGAGTGGGCTGCGTTCACCCAGCACATCAGCCACTGGGAACTGGCGCGCTACGCCAACTTCTTCTAGGCCACGTCCCCATCCAGCACCCGCGCGGTGCAGCCACGCACCGCCTCAGGGCTGACGCATTTCGATAGGCGTCAGCCCTTTTCTTATGGTGAAACGTTGGATGAGAAATCTGCATCTTGATTTTTCATATGCATTGATGGTGTTTTGTATTGAGAAATGAATTAAATAAGTATTTGATTTATATGAATTAAATTTAACTCTTATATAAGACACAAGATTGAAAATATGTCTTATATAAGACATAGAATTCACCCATGGGCACCAGAATTGCAATGCAAAGGTGCACAGCCAATCAACCAACCTAGGAGTGTTCTCATGACGCAAAACCTCAACTCGCAACTGAGCCGTGAACAGCAGATCGCCGCGCTGGAAAAAGACTGGGCGACCAATCCTCGCTGGAAGGGTGTGAAGCGCGGCTACTCCGCTGCCGATGTGGTCCGCCTGCGTGGTTCGCTGCCGATCGAGCACACCTTGGCCAAGCGCGGTGCTGAAAAATTGTGGGAAAAGATCAACGGCGGCGCCAAGAAGGGCTACGTCAACGCTTTCGGCGCTATCTCTGCGGGCCAGGCCATGCAGCAGGCCAAGGCTGGCCTGGAAGCCGTGTACCTGTCGGGCTGGCAAGTTGCCGCTGACGGCAACACCTCCGAGACCATGTACCCCGACCAGTCGCTGTACGCCTACGACTCCGTGCCCACCATGGTGCGCCGCATCAACAACACCTTCAAGCGCGCCGACGAAATCCAGTGGGGCCGTGGCATCAACCCCGGTGACAAGGAGTTCATCGACTACTTCCTTCCCATCGTGGCCGATGCCGAAGCCGGTTTCGGCGGCGTGCTCAACGCCTTCGAACTCATGAAGAACATGATTCAAAGCGGCGCGGCTGGCGTTCACTTTGAAGACCAACTAGCTGCCGTGAAGAAGTGCGGTCACATGGGCGGCAAGGTGTTGGTGCCCACGCAAGAGGCCTGCGAAAAGCTCATCTCCGCACGTTTCGCTGCCGACGTGATGGGCGTGTCCACCATCGTGCTGGCCCGTACCGACGCCGAGGCCGCCAACCTGATCACCTCTGACCACGATGCCAATGACAAGCCTTTCCTGACCGGCGAGCGCACGCAAGAAGGCTTCTACCGCGTGAAGAACGGCCTGGAACAAGCCATTAGCCGCGGCGTGGCCTACGCGCCCTACGCTGATCTGGTGTGGTGCGAAACCGGCGTGCCCGATATCGGCTTTGCCCGCGAGTTCGCCCAGGCTGTGCACGCTGCCTGCCCCGGCAAGCTGCTGTCCTACAACTGCTCGCCTTCCTTCAACTGGAAGAAGAACCTTAACGACAGCCAGATCGCTTCCTTCCAGGAAGAGCTGTCCGCGCTGGGCTACAAGTACCAGTTCATCACACTGGCCGGCATCCACATCAACTGGTTCAACACCTTCCAGTTTGCCCACGCCTACGCCAACGGCGAAGGCATGAAGCACTACGTGAACATGGTGCAAGAGCCTGAGTTCGCCGCACGCGACAAGGGCTACACCTTCGTGTCTCACCAGCAGGAAGTGGGCGCGGGTTACTTCGACGACGTGACCACCGTGATCCAGGGCGGCTCTTCCTCCGTGAAGGCGCTGACCGGTTCCACCGAAGAAGAGCAGTTCCACTAAGAAGAGAAGAACGGCCCGAGGAGGCCTTCGCAGTCAAAGCCCGGCACGGTGTGCCGGGCTTTTTTATGCCTGGAACACGGCGTCGTTCCAGTCGGCCAGTAGCTGCGCCTTTTCCTCGGGCGTGATCTCGCCCTGCGCTTCGCGGTCCTTGAGGGTGCGCAGGCGCGGCAGCAGGTCGGTGACGCTGGGCTGCTGGCTGGTGTGCGTCTGGTCGTCGACCAGCTTGTCGAGCTCAAACTTCTGGATGCGCAGCGACTGCTCGACCAGGCGCGTCAGGCTGGCAGCGACCAGGCCGTTCTTGTCGTACTGCAGCCGCACCTCGGTGCTGCTGCGATCGTCCACCTGTTTGTAGAAGTAGTTCTGCGAATTGGCGCTGTCGTCCAGATAGGGCACGCCCGAGGAAAACAGCGACTGGTGGTAGGCCGCGCTGAGCTGGGCGTCCTGCGCTTGCGTCACGGTGCGCGCACCGGCGCCACCCTGAATATCAGTGGTGGTCTGGTCCACGCTGTACTGGAAGCGGTCCACCTCCTGGCGCTTGCGCGGATTGCTGACCTTGGAGGTGGCGTTCAACTGGGTCTTGAAGTCGGCCAAACCGGTGAGCCAGCTGGCGTCTTCAGCGGCCAGTGCATCCGGGCTGACCGTGGCCTGCGTGCCATAGGAGGCGGTGAGCGCGCTGAAGGCGGACTTGAAGAGCTGAGCCAGGCCGCGGTCTGCATGGCCGCGCGTGGCGGCCTGGTCAAAGCGCGCCAGGTATTGGTCCACCGCCTTGGCCTTTTGCGTTGCGCTGCCCCAGAAGGCCGGTTGGCGCAGGTCCACCGACATGCTGACCTCCCCTTCGGGGCGCTTGAGCTTGATCTCACGCGTCGTCGCATCGGCGTGCACGGTGGCGGCCAGCTTCTGGATGCGCGCGCCGTAGCTGTCGCGGCCATAGATCTGGGTCTTCAGGTCCAGGCGCGTGATCAGCGAGCTGTCGAACTGGGTGAGCTGGGCCAGGTCCACTTGGGTTTCTTCACTGGCCAGGCCGCGCAGGGCTTGCTCGAAGCCACCCGCCAGTGCCTTGATGGCTTCCTGCTCGGCCGCGCTCAGCGTGCCGTCGACCTGGATTTCGGCAGCGATGCCCGTGCCGCCGCTGCCGCCTTCCTGCTGGTCCACGAGGCGCAGCGCGACTGTGCTGCCCGACTGGGTCTGTACGCGCAGCTCCACGCTGGCGCTGGGCTGGGTCTGCAGCGCGTTGATGGCCAGCGTGGCCTGGGTTCTGATCTGGCTGCGTGTGCTGGGGGCTACCGTGTTGACCACGGTCTGCCGGTACTGGCTGTTGCCGCTGCCGATTTGCTCCAGCAGGGCGCTACCCAGTCCGGAGAGGCGCTGCGCCGTGCCTTGGCTGCTGCTGTTGCGCGCCAGCAGGTCGCTCACCGCGTCGTTGGGCGCCTGCTCCCAAGCCTGCATCTGGCCGGCCGTGAGGCGTATGCGTCCCAGTGCCTCGTAGGTGGCGTCGTCATCGCTGAGTCCGGCAGGCAACTGGGTCATATGCAACGCATCGATGGCGGTCACGGCTGAGATGGTGGCCGTACTTTGGGCGGCCGCTGCAACGGTGCTCGCGATCGCGCGCTGGGCGGTGCTGGCGAGCCAGGTGGCGGGGAGGGCGGTGGTGCTGGAGATGCGCATGGAGACGGAATTTGGGATGTCCTGTGCTTATCGGCAGAACCGGAGCAGACCTGATTCCGGTGTGGTTTCGTTGCTTGTGTGCAGCGGGCGGTTTGGCCCTGGGCCGGGCTCAGGGTAAAATCCGGCTTCCACTTTTATGTAAGAGCGAGAAAGGCAGTTTGGTTATGACACCGCGAACTACACCGGCGACATTCAGAAGCGAATAAGGCCGTAGTCCGCGCGCCTTGTGCGCAAGCAGCTACCAAATTCATAGTAAAGCGCGGACTGTTCCGCGCTTTTTCTTTTGGCTCTCGACTCTTTCCTAGGTACACCATGATTCAAATTACGCTCCCCGACGGTTCCCAACGCGAATTCCCCGGCCCGGTAACGGTTGCCGAAGTGGCAGCTTCCATTGGCAGCGGCCTGGCCAAGGCCGCTCTGGGTGGCAAGGTCAACGGCAAGCTGGTCGACACCAGCTTCTCCATCGCCGCCAACAGCAGCCTGGCCATCGTCACCGCCAAGGACGCCGACGGCCTGGAGCTGATCCGTCACTCCACCGCCCACTTGCTGGCCTATGCCGTCAAGGAGCTGTTCCCCGACGCCCAGGTCACCATCGGTCCGGTGATCGAGCACGGCTTCTATTACGACTTCTCTTACAAGCGTCCCTTCACGCCCGAGGACCTGGCCGCCATCGAGAAGAAGATGGCCGAACTTGCCGCCAAGGACGAGCCCGTGGTGCGCCGCGTGCTGCCGCGCGACGAGGCGGTGGCGTATTTCAAGGGCATTGGCGAGGCCTACAAGGCCGAGATCATTGCCAGCATCCCCGCCAATGAAGATGTGAGCCTGTACCGCGAGGGCAAGTTCGAAGATCTGTGCCGCGGCCCACACGTGCCCAGCACCGGCAAGCTGAAGTTCTTCAAGCTGATGAAGGTCGCGGGCGCCTACTGGCGTGGTGACCACCGCAACGAGATGCTGCAACGCGTCTACGGCACGGCCTGGGCCACCAAGGACGATTTGCAGCAGTACCTGACTATGCTGGAAGAGGCCGAAAAGCGGGATCACCGCAAGCTGGGCCGCGAACTCGATCTGTTCCACATCGACGAGCACTCGCCCGGCACCGTGTTCTGGCACCCCAAGGGCTGGACGCTGTGGCAGAACGTGGAGCAGTACATGCGCCAGGTCTACCGCGACAACGGCTACCAAGAAGTCAAGGGCCCGCAGATCCTGGACCAGGGCCTGTGGGAGAAGACCGGCCACTGGGACAAGTACCGCGAAAACATGTTCGTGACCGAGTCCGAGAAGCGCGACTACGCCCTGAAGCCCATGAACTGCCCGGGCCATATCCTGATCTACAAGCAGGGTATCAAGAGCTACCGCGACCTGCCGCTGCGCTTTGGCGAGTTCGGCAACTGTCACCGCAACGAGCCCTCGGGTGGTCTGCACGGGATCATGCGGGTGCGCGCCTTCACGCAGGACGATGGTCACATCTTCTGTACCGAAGACCAGATCCAGGCCGAGGTGAAGGCCTTCACCACGCTCTTGCAGAAGGTCTACAAGGACTTCGGCTTCACCAACATCATCTACAAGCTCTCCACGCGCCCGGAAAAGCGCATCGGCACCGAAGAGAGCTGGGACCGTGCCGAGGCCGCCTTGGCTGAGGGCCTGCGTGCCTCGGGCTGCGATTTTGAGTACCTGCCGGGCGAGGGCGCCTTCTACGGCCCCAAGATCGAATACACCCTCAAGGACGCGCTGGGCCGCCCCTGGCAGTGCGGCACCATCCAGGTCGACCCCAACATGCCCGAGCGTCTGGACGCCGAATTCGTGGGCGAAGACGGTGCGCGCCACCGCCCCATCATGTTGCACCGCGCCATCGTGGGCAGCCTGGAGCGCTTCATCGGCATTCTGGTCGAAGAGAGTGCCGGTGCCCTCCCAGCTTGGCTGGCGCCGGTGCAGGTGGCGGTGCTCAATATCACCGATTCCCAAGCCGAATATGCCCGCTCCGTGGCTAAAACGCTGCAAAATCAAGGGCTTAGGGTCAATTTAGACCTGCGCAATGAGAAAATAACCTATAAAATACGGGAGCATTCGATGCAAAAGCTGCCGTATCTGGTTGTCATTGGCGACAAGGAGATGGCGGCAGGCGCTGTCGCAGTGCGCGCCCGGGGTGGTCAAGACCTCGGTGCAATGCCGGTAGAGGCCTTTGTACAAAGAATCCTCGCCGACATTGCCAACAAATCGGCTTGAGTCTTTGCCCAAGTAATAGGTTTGCCCGCGTGCGCTGTGCAGCAACCGCTACAGTTTGTGTAGCAAAAATTGTGAAGGATTGAGCCATCGCTACTGAATTTCGTGACCGCCGTCAGCGTGAAGAACGCAAACACCGCCTGAACCGGGAAATCATGGCCCCAGAGGTACGCCTCTCCGGCCCCGAGAATGAACCGCTGGGCGTCGTCAGCCTGATGGAAGCCCTGCGCATGGCAGGCGAGCTGGATGTGGATCTGGTTGAAATTGCGGCAACTGCCAACCCGCCTGTGTGCCGGTTGATGGACTACGGCAAGTTCAAGTACCAGGAGCAGAAGAAGGCGGCGGAAGCGAAAGCCAAGCAGACGGTCATTGAGATCAAGGAAATCAAGTTCCGTCCGGGTACCGATGACGGCGACTACAACATCAAGATGCGCAACATCCGGCGTTTCTTGGCCGAAGGCGACAAGTGCAAGATCACTTTGCGTTTCCGGGGTCGCGAAATCACCCACCAGGAAATTGGTCTGGCCATGTTGCAGCGTATGCGCGACGAACTGGGTGACACCATCATCGTGGAGCAATTCCCGAAGCTGGAAGGTCGCCAGATGATCATGATGATTGCACCAGGCCGCAAGAAGCCAGGTGCAGTGGCCAAGCCGGCGGCGGACACGCCAGCGGCTGCGGCATAAGAATTCTTTTTGCCAGTACGGTCACTGGCAAAAATGAAGTAGCAGACTGCAAGGTCTGCTGCAGTGGAGAGCCTAAGAACTCGCCACACAAGTGGCTCGGGGCCAACAAGGCTGGAAGCAGTTTCCAGACGCCTCACGAGCACAAAGTAGAAGGAGCATTACATGCCCAAAATGAAGACCAAGAGCGCGGCGAAGAAACGCTTCCGCGTCCGTCCCGGTGGTACCGTCAAGCGCGGTCAAGCCTTCAAGCGTCACATCTTGACCAAGAAGACCACCAAAAATAAACGCCACCTGCGTGGTGCAACCAATGTGCACGTGACCAACATGGGTCATATGGCGCAGATGTTGCCCGGCCAAGGCATTTAATTTAACGACGAACAAGGAGTAATCACATGCCTCGCGTCAAACGTGGTGTAACGGCTCGCGCCCGCCATAAAAAAGTTCTGGCCCTTGCAAAAGGTTTCCGTGGTCGCCGCGGTAATGTCTTCCGTATCGCCAAACAGGCAGTAATGAAGGCTGGGCAATATGCCTACCGTGACCGTCGTACCAAGAAGCGTGTCTTTCGTCAGCTGTGGATTGCGCGTATCAACGCTGCAGCCCGTCAGTGCGGCCTGACATACAGCCAGTTTGCCAATGGCCTGAAGAAGGCGAACATCGAGATCGACCGCAAGGTCCTGTCCGATATCGCTATCCATGACATGGCTGCTTTTGCTGGCATCGTGGAACAAGTGAAAGCCAAACTGGCTGCTTGAGTTCGCGGCGGGGTGCTACACGTTTTGTAGCGCTTCGCGCACCAGAAACAAGGGCTAGCGCTTGAAAGAGCACTAGCCCTTTTTCTTACTGTTAAAGAAGTTCTCCGAATCTATGACCGAGTTGAATGCCCTCATTGACACCGCCAAGGCAGCGTTTGCCCAGGCCGTGACGCCCGCCGATCTGGAAAATGCCAAGGCCCTGTTCCTGGGCAAGTCGGGGCGCATCACCGAGTTGATGAAAGGCATGGCCGCCCTGAGCGTGGAAGAAAAGAAGTCCACCGGTGCCGCCATCAACCTGGCCAAGCAGGCCATCGAGGCTGCGCTGACCGAGCGCCGGCAGGCCCTGGCCGACGCCGAGCTGCAGGCGCAACTGCAGGCCGAGGCGCTGGACGTGACGCTGCCGGGCCGCCAGCGCGGGCAGGGCGGTCTGCACCCGGTCTCGCTGACGCTCGAGCGCATCGAGGCCATCTTCGGTTCCATGGGGTTCGACGTGGCCCAGGGCCCTGAAATTGAGTCCGACTGGTTCAACTTCACGGCCCTGAATACGCCCGAAGACCATCCCGCGCGCTCCATGCACGACACCTTCTATGTGGAAGGTGGCTCGGAGACTGCGCCCAATCTGCTGCGCACCCATACCAGCCCCATGCAGATCCGCTACGCGGTGCAGCATGTCAAGAAATACCGCGCCGCGTCCGGCGCGTCCGCCGACGGCCTGTTTTCCGGTGACATGCCCGAAATCCGCGTCATTGCGCCGGGCCGCACCTACCGTGTCGACAGCGATGCCACGCACTCGCCCATGTTCCACCAGTGCGAAGGCCTGTGGGTGGGTGAGGCGGTGAGCTTCAAGGACCTCAAGTTCGTCTTCACCGATTTCTGCCGCACCTTCTTTGAGTCGGACGACCTGGTTCTGCGCTTCCGCCCCAGTTTCTTCCCTTTCACCGAGCCCAGCGCCGAGATCGACATCCAATTCCAGACCGGCCCACTGGCCGGCCGCTGGCTGGAAGTGGCCGGCTCCGGCCAGGTGCACCCCAATGTGGTCCGCAATATGGGCCTGGACCCCGAGAAGTACATCGGCTTCGCCTTTGGCATGGGGCCCGACCGTTTGACCATGCTGCGCTATGGCGTCAATGACTTGCGCCTGTTCTTTGACGGCGATGTCCGTTTCCTGTCCCAGTTTCAGTAACTGCGATACGACCTCCATCGCCCACCGTCAAATTTCTCGCCTGACCGACCATGCAATTTTCTGAATCCTGGCTGCGCACTTTCTGCAACCCCTCTCTCTCCACCGCCGAGTTGGCCGAAACGCTGACGATGGCCGGCCTGGAAGTGGAGGAGCTCCAGCCCGTGGCCCCGCCCTTTACCAAGATCGTGGTGGGCGAAATCAAGGAAGCCGAGCAACATCCCAACGCCGACCGCTTGCGCGTTTGCAAGGTCGATGTGGGCCAGACTGAGCTGCTGAACATTGTCTGCGGCGCGCCCAATGCGCGCGTGGGCATCCGTGTGCCCTGCGCCCTGGTGGGCGCCGAGCTGCCGCCCGGTGAGGACGGCAAGCCCTTCCTGATCAAGGTTGGCAAGCTACGTGGCGTCGAAAGCCAGGGCATGCTGTGCTCTGCCCGCGAGCTCAAGCTCTCCGAAGACCATGGCGGCCTGATGGAGCTGCCGCTGGACGCACCCCTGGGCCAGAACATCCGCGAGTACCTGGACCTGGACGACACCCTGTTCACGCTCAAGCTCACCCCCAACCTGGCGCACTGCCTCAGCGTGTATGGCGTGGCGCGCGAAGTCGCCGCGCTGACCGGCGCGCCCCTGATCACAGCCCCCATTGCCCCTGTGGCCGTGGGCACGCAAGACAAGGTGGCTGTGAAGATCAGCGCGCCCGACCTCTGCGGCCGCTTCTCCGGCCGCGTGGTGCGCAACGTCAACACCCAGGCCAAGACACCGCAATGGATGGTGGATCGCCTGGCCCGCTGCGGCCAGCGCAGCGTGAGCCCGCTGGTGGACCTCTCCAACTACGTGATGTTTGAGCTGGGCCGTCCCTCGCACATCTTTGACCTCGACAAGATCCACGGCGGCCTGGACGTGCGCTGGGGCCAGGCCGGTGAACAGCTCAAGCTGCTCAATGGCAACACCATCACCGTGGACGACAAGGTCGGCGTGATCGCCGACGCCTCCCAGGTTGAGTCGCTGGCCGGCATCATGGGCGGTGACGCCACCGCCGTCTCGGACGACACGCGCAACATCTATGTGGAAGCCGCCTTCTGGTGGCCCAAGGCGATTGCCGGTCGTTCGCGCCGCTACAACTTCTCCACCGACGCCGGCCACCGCTTCGAGCGCGGTGTGGACCCGGTGCAGACGGTGGAGCACATCGAGCGCATCACCCAGCTCATCATCGACATCTGCGGCACGCCCGAGACCGTCTGTGGCCCGGTCGATGACCAAAGCCCCAATGTGCCGGCCCCCGCGCCCGTGACGCTGCGCGTGGCACGTGCCGTCAAGGTGATTGGCATGCCGCTCACGCAAGCGCAATGCGCCGACGCCTTGAAACGCTTAGGCCTGCCCGTGACCGAAGGCGAGGGCACCGTCACCGTGGCCCCGCCCAGCTACCGCTTTGACCTGCAGATCGAGGAAGACCTGATCGAGGAAGTGGCGCGCATGGTGGGCTACAACAACCTGCCGCACACACCGCCGCAGGCCCCCATCACTGCCAAGATCCGCACCGAGGCGCAGCGCAGCCCGTTTGCCGTGCGCCGCGCGCTGGCCGCCATGGGCTACCAGGAAACCATCAACTTCAGCTTTGTGGAAGAGCGCTGGGAGCACGAGCTCGCCGGCAACCCCAACCCGATCAAGCTGCTCAACCCGATCGCCAGCCAGATGAGCGTGATGCGCTCCTCGCTGATCGGCTCGCTGCTGCAGGTGTTGCGCTTCAACGCCTCCCGCAAGGCGCCGCGTGTGCGCGTGTTCGAACTCGGCCGCGTGTTCCTGCGCGATGCGTCGGTGAAAAGCACCGACAGCAGCGTCGAAGGCTTTGACCAGCCCATGCGCATCGCCGGCCTGGCCAGTGGTGGCGCGGATGCGCTGCAATGGGGCCGCAAGGAGCAGGGCGTGGATTTCTTTGACGTCAAGGGCGATGTGGAAGCGCTGCTCGCGCCCCTCGAGGCCGAGTTCGCACCCGGCATCCACCCCGCCATGCACCCCGGCCGTTGCGCCCAGATGGTGCTGGGTGGCAAGGTGATCGGCCATGTGGGCGAGCTGCACCCCAAGTGGCGCCAGTCCTATGAGCTCGCCAGCGCCCCTGTGGTGTTCGAGCTGGCTTTGGACGCGGTGCTGGCGCGCGCCGTGCCCGAGTTCAAGCCCGTGGCCAAGTTCCAGGCCGTACAGCGCGACATCGCCGTGGTGGTGGCTGACAGCGTGACCCACGCCGCCCTGATGGCCGCCGTCTGGGCCGCACCCACGGCTGGCCTGCTGCGCGATGCCCAGCTGTTTGACGTGTACCGCCCCAAGCTGGCCAAGGACGCCGTGGCCACGGAAGGCGCGACCGACCGCAGCTTGGCTGTGCGCCTCACGCTCAATAGCGAAGAGGCTACGCTGACCGAAGAGCAGATCGATGCCGCGGTGAAGGCCGTGGTGGAGCAACTGGCGGCCGCCGTGGGCGCTCGTCAGCGCGTATGAGCAGTCCCTTACTAGCGCAGAAGGTGCAATCCGCCATGGAATTTTCTGTTGAAAGTCTGGAAACGCCGGCCCTGACCAAGGCCCAACTGGCGGACATGCTGTTCGAGCAGATTGGCCTGAACAAGCGCGAGTCCAAGGACATGATCGATGCCTTCTTCGATCTGATAGCGGCAAGTCTGGTGGACGGCACCGATGTGAAGATATCGGGCTTCGGCAACTTCCAGATCCGCACCAAGGCGCCACGCCCTGGTCGCAATCCGCGTACCGGCGAGGCCATCCCGATTCGCGCGCGCCGCGTGGTGACCTTCCACGCTAGTCATAAGCTCAAAGAACAAATCCAGGACGAAGGCAAAGTCGTCAACGTGATTTAAGCCACACTCGGGCCCTATTTTTCGGGCCTATCCATTTGGGCTTTGCACTCCGGGTAAAGTTAGAGTAACCTCTGCGCTTTGCCTCGTACAGCATTGATTTCAATGGAGAAAACGCTCCCCCCCATTCCGGCCAAACGTTATTTCACCATCGGTGAGGTGGGGGATCTGTGCGGCGTCAAACCCCACGTGCTACGGTATTGGGAGCAGGAGTTCACGCAGCTGCGCCCAATGAAGCGGCGTGGCAACCGACGCTACTACCAACACCATGAGGTGCTGATGATCCGCCGCATCCGCGATTTGCTCTACGACCAGGGCTTCACCATCAGTGGTGCGCGCAACAAGATGCAGGAGCTCCTGCAAAGCGAGCGCGACAAAAAACGCAACGGCGAGGTGCCATTGGATGGTCTTGAAGTGGTCGAGGTCGACGATATGGATCTGGACGATTTTGAGGACAGCCAGCTTGCGGACATCGAAGCAGCTGATTTGCCGGCCATGGAATTGGTGCAGCTCAAACGCGAATTGTTCGAGATTCGTGAACTTCTTGCTGAAGCAGCCTGAAACCGGTCAAAACACAGGTTATAATTTGAGGCTCGATCGGTGTGTGGCGCAGCCTGGTAGCGCACTTGCATGGGGTGCAAGGGGTCGAAGGTTCGAATCCTTTCACACCGACCAATGAATCAAGGACTTAGCTTCGCAAGGAGCTAAGTCCTTTCTTCTTTTCTGCCCTCCCTTTTTTTCGCATGCAAGCCCTGTTCGACGCCATCGCCACCGCAGATCTGTCGGACGATGCGCGCCGTGTCTTCCACGGGCGTGGCGGGCTGTACCCGGGGTGTGAGCATCTGGCGCTGGACTGGTTTGCGCCGGTTTGGCTGCTGACCAGCTTTGAGCCTGTATCCGAGGAAGATCTGGCTGTGGTGCACGCTGCGCTGGTCGCACGCTGGGAGCAGCTGGCCCCAGGGCAGTCCTTGAACTGGGTGTTCCAGTGCCGGCAGCAGCAGGGGCGTACTGAGACGCGATGCATGGCGGGCAGCGTACCCGAGCCGCATTGGGTGACCGAGCAGGGCAGCAGCTACCTGGTGCACCTCATGCGCGGCCAGAACCATGGCCTGTTTCTCGACATGGCAGAAGGCCGGCGCTGGGTGCGGGAGCACATTGCTGAGCGCAAGGATGGGCGCTTTGGTGTGCGCGTGCTCAATCTGTTTGCCTACACCTGTGCCTTTTCCGTGGTGGCGCTACAGGCCGGCGCGCGCCAGGTGGTGAATGTGGACATGAGCCAGGGCGCACTCGCCATTGGCCAGCAAAACCACCGCCGCAACGGCCTGACCACGGGCGTGAGCTTTTTGCCGCACGACATCTTCAGCACCTGGGGCAAGATCACGCGCTGCGGCCCGTATGACCTCATCGTGCTGGACCCTCCCAGCTACCAGAAGGGCAGCTTTGTGGCGACCAAGGATTACGCGCGCCTGTTGCGCCGCCTGCCCGAGCTGCTGCTGCCCGGCGGCCATGCGTTGCTGTGCCTCAACGCGCCCGAGTTGGGCCCTGATTTTCTGCACGCGGCCATGCAGGAGCAGGCGCCGGGGCTGCAGTTCGTGGAGCGCATCGCCAACCCGGTCGCGTTTGCCGATGTGTCGGACGCCCGTGCGCTCAAGGTGCTGGTATACCGCGCGCCCGACTGAAGCGGGCCTCCCGGCTCAGGCCCCGGTGTAAAAGCAGCGTGCGCAGACCTGCTGGTAGCGCTCGTTGCCGCCAATCTCCACCTGCTGCCCTTCGCGCACGCGCTGGCCCTGGCCATCCAGGCGGATGTTCATGGTCGCCTTGCGGCCGCAGCTGCAGATGGTCTTGATCTCTTCGATGTCGTCGGCCAGCGTGAGCAATTGGGCTGCACCGGGGAAAGAGTTGCCCTGAAAGTCCGAGCGCAGGCCAAAGCAGATGACCGGGATGCCTTCCGCATGGACGATGCGGTGCAACTGGCTGACCTGGGCCGGTGTGAGGAACTGTGATTCGTCGATCAGCACGCAGGCCAGCTGCTTCTGGCCCTGCAGCAGGGCCCAAAAATCAGTGTGGGCGTCAAACACCTGGGCATCACGCTCCAGGCCCAGGCGGGAGGCGATGCGGCCGTGGCCGCTGCGGTCGTCAATGCCGGCGGTGAACAGCAGCACGGTCTGGCCCTGCTCCTCGTAGTTGTAGGCAATTTGCAGCAGCGAGGTGGATTTGCCGGCATTCATTGCCGAATAGCGGAAAAACAGTTTGGCCATGGAAACAGGGAATCAGAACAACAACATTACAAGGGTTTGCCGGGCGCCAGGCGCACCATGTGCAGCACCCAGGGAACGAAGAAGGCCACAAAGGCGCCACTGACGGCCCCCTTGGCGGCGGACCACAGCATGGGGTTCCACTGCAGGTGCAGACCCAAGGTTTTGAGCAGCTTTTGCTCGCCCCAGAACAGCGCAGCACCCAGTAGTGCGCAAGCGAGGATACGTGCAGGGGCTTGCGGGTTGGTAAACTGCCAATGGCGTCGGTCCCAGTTCAGGAGCGTCGTGGCCATCACCAGCCAGGCCGCCAGCATGGGCACATAGTCCGGCGGCTCGCCGCCCGGCCAGGTGATGAGGGCCAGCGCCACGACGCCGACGATGGCCAGCAACTGCAGGGGGAGGGAGCGGTGCAATCGGGTGGACTGCCGCAGGGCCCAAGCAAACAGCACGAGGCCGGCGCTACCCAGACCTGCGCCCACGAGCACATCCTCCAGGTCATGCACCCCAAGGTAGAGACGGCTGAAGATCACGCCCAGCGCAATGGCGCTGCAGGCCCACCAGACCCAGGCGCGGCGCACCTCCCAGGCCAACCACATCCATAGCGCCACGGCCAGCTGGGCGTGGCCGCTGGGCAGGCCGTAGCTGGCGCCGACCAGATCGTCCAGGCGCAGCTCCAGCGGCGGGCGCGGGTCTTGAAACAGGTCTTTCACATAGGCGTTGAGCAGCGCGTTGCCGGCCACGATGAGCAGCAGGCGGTAGAAGCGCTCCTTGTTCCAGACCCAGTAGCCAATGGCCATGAAGAACATCAGAAAGGTGGCATAGCCCAGCCAGGAAAAGGCGACGGCCAGCTGGGTGGCTGCGGGCGAGCGCAGGGGCAATACCCATTGCAGGTTGTGCAGAATGTCCAAATTCGCTCCTCTTTTGATAGCTGCTCGCGCATTGTTTATGCGGGCTGACCATCATTTTTATCTTCAAACAAGGCGACGGCATTGTGCGCCACCTGCAGCGTGTCGTAATAGGCGTAAGCCCCTACGCTGACTGCTCCCAGCAAGGGGATAAAGCGGGACACGCCCTTGCGCAGCGCGGCGCCGGCCAGCGTGACGCCCAGCTTCTGCACCAGCACTTGCAAGACCTTGAGTGTGGTGGGACGCACGACGACGCGTTCGCCCACGCGCACCGCCAAGTCGCGGAAGAGCTGGGCCGACATCTGCTTGAACAGGCAGTAGAGCAGGTGCTCGCGGCGCAGGCGGTGGTGTTGACCATAGAGGGCTGCGATGTCGGCCACCATCTGGGCCTGCAGCTTCCACACGCCCACCATTTCGGGCAGCACGGTGACCCAGCCCCACACACCCACAGGCAGCGAGAGCGAGCCCGCCAGCAGGCTGGCCTGGCGCGCAGCATTGCGGGCGATGGCGTGGGCCCGCTGGGCCGGGTGTTCCTGCATGGGTTCGTCGCTGGATGGCACCTTCATCACCAACTCCAGAATGGCACTGGCGAGTTGCATGCGCACGGGCAGGCTGCGTTTAGCCATGGGCGGGCTCCAGGCGGAAGACGGCGGGGTCATGGCCCCAGGGTGGCGTCAGACGCTTTTCCAGAACGCGGTAAAGCTCCAGGTCAAACGCCAGCGGGGCGCGGCTGCGGCGGGCATCGTCCAGTTCGTCTTCCGAGTGGACTGTGGCGACGTGGCACCACTGTTCGAATACATGGATATCGGTGCGCTCGCTGGCAGTATGGTGTTCGCGGATGGCGATACGACCGGTATGGGGCCAGCGCGCAAGCGTTTGTTGCACCAGGTCCAGCTGGTTTTTTTTCTGCGATTTGCGGTTGTAGCGCGGCTGTAGCTCGCGGACCAGGCGCGATTGCAGCAGCAGGGCGCCCATCTCTCCGGCCGTCTCGCGCCACTCGATACGGCGCAGCGCCTGCAGCATTTGCTGCTCGCGCGCGGGTTTGCTCGCGCCCTGGAAGTGCGAAAGCACGCGGGTGCGCAGGGCCTTGCCCTTGCCGATGTACAGCGGCTTGGCTTCGTCACCGTAGAACAGGTAGACGCCGGGCGACTCTGGAATGTCCTGCACCGGGGTTTCCAGCAGGGGCGGCAGGCTGGCGTTGCCCTGCAGCAGGCCCTGGGCTTCGCGCTCCACGGCTGCCGCGCCCAGTTCGGCCTCGGCCAGGCGCAGCCACTGCAGCACCACATCCACATCGCCCATGGCGCGGTGGCGCGCTTCGGTGCGCAGACCGTGGCGCTGCATGATAGCGTCCAGGCCATGGCCCTTGTGCTGCGGGTAGAGCCTGCGCGCCAGGCGCACGGTACACAGGGTCTTGATATCCAGCGGCTGGTTCAGCCGCGCCAGTTCCTGCTGCACAAAGCTGTAATCGAAACGCACGTTGTGGGCCACGAAGACTGCGTCTTTCAGCAGCGCCAGCAGATCCGGCGCTACTTCGTCGAAGGTAGGTGCATCGGCCACCATGGCATCGCTGATGCCGGTCAGGCTTTCGATGAAGGGAGGAATCGGCACCCCGGGGTTCACCAGCGTGCTCCAGCGCGCGACCTCCTGCCCATGCTCCACGCGCACCGCGGCAATCTCGGTGATGCGGTCGCGCACCGCGCTGCCGCCGGTGGTCTCCAGGTCCAGCATGACAAAGCAGGGCAGCATGGCTGGGCTAGATGATGTCGATGGCGTGGATGCCGTAGTGCCCCGCGCGCCGGTCCGCAAAGTAGCGTTCCAGCGTTTCCTTGACGGTGCGAAAGGCAATCTCGTCCCAGGGGATTTCGTCCTCGCGGAACAGGCGGGCCTCGATGGTCTCGGTGCCGGGGTTGAACTGGTCGCTGGTCAGGCGGGCACGGTAGAACAGGTGCACCTGGCCCACGCGCGCCACATTGAGCAGCGTGAACAGTCCTTCCAGCTCGAACCGCGCGCCGGCCTCCTCATCCGTCTCGCGCGCGGCGCCTTCGGCCGTGGTCTCATTGAGCTCCATGAAACCGGCGGGTAGCGTCCACTTGCCAAAGCGCGGCTCGATATTGCGCTTGCACAGCAACACCTGGTCGCCCCAGTGTGGCACCGTGCCCACCACATTGAGTGGGTTCTCGTAATGGATGGTGCCGCAGGCCGGGCAGACGGCGCGTTCCTTGGTGTCGCCGTCATCGGGGATGCGGTAGACCACGGCGGTGCCGCACTGTCGGCAATGGCGGATGGGGGGACGCAGCATGCCCCGGCTCAGACCAGCTGCACGCGCAGGGGCTGCAGGCCGTCCACGCTGGCCAGCAGCACGTCGCCGCGCACCACGACGCCCACGCCTTCGGGCGTGCCGGTGAAGATCAGGTCGCCAGGCTGCAGCGCCCAGGCGGTGGACAGTTGCTCGATGGTCTCGGCAATGTTCCAGATCAGCTTGGCAATGGTGCTGCGCTGGCGGTCCTGGCCGTTGACCTGCAGGGCGATGGTGGCGTTGCCAATGCCGGGCACCTGGGCCGCAGGCGTGATGGGGCCCAGGGGGGCAGCAAAGTCAAAACCCTTGCCGATGCACCAGGGGCGGCCCTGTTTCTTCATCTCGTTTTGCAGGTCGCGGCGCGTCATGTCCAGGCCCACGGCGTAGCCGTAGATGTGCTGGTGGGCGTCGGCTGCCTGGATGTTGCTGCCGCCCTTGCCAATCGCCACCACCAGCTCCACCTCGTGGTGCAGGTTGCTGGTGAGCGTGGGGTAGGGCATGGACACGCCCTCGGGGCTTTCGGCTACCAGGGCGGCGTCGGCCGGCTTCATGAAGAAGAAAGGCGCCTCGCGACCCGTGTGGCCCATTTCCTTGGCGTGGTCTTCGTAGTTGCGGCCCACGCAGTACATGCGGTGGATAGGGAAGCGCGCGCTGCTGCCCACCACGGGCAGGCTGGGCAGGGCCGGGGGCGTGACGACGTAGTCCATGGTGCGGCTCCTCAGGCGGATTTCACGACCAGGTCAAAGTGCTCCACCACCGGCGGCTGGGCAAAGAAGGGGCCCACGATGGCGCGCCACTGGGGGAACAGGTCGCCGCCGCGGAAGCCCACGGTGTGGTCTTCCAGCGTGTCCCAGAAGATTTGCAGGATGTAGCGCTCGGGGCTCTCAATGCCCTTGTTGACCTTGTAACCCTGGAAGCCCTTGGCCTTGGAGATGACCTCACGCAGGCCGCGCGCGATGGCTTCGTCAAACGCGGCGTTCTGGCCGGGGTGGATGCGGATGTCGGCGAGTTCCAGAATCATGGGGGCTCCAGGCAGGGGATAGGTCGTTGAGAGAGCCTCCAATGGTAACGGCTTCGGGTTTATCCTCGCGGGCATGAAGCTGCATAACTACTGCCGGTCCTCGGCCTCGTTCCGGGTGCGCATTGCGCTCAACCTCAAGGGCCTGCCCTATGACTACCTGCCCGTGCACCTGGTGCGCGGCGAACAGCTGCAGGACGGCTACCGCGCGCTGTCCGCCGATGGCCTGGTGCCGGTGCTGGAGGTGGACGGCCACGCGCTGGTCCAGTCCATGGCCATCATCGAATACCTGGACGAAACCCGTCCCACGCCGCCCCTGCTGCCCGCTACTGCGCTGGGCCGTGCCCAGGTGCGTGCGCTGGCCCAGACCATTGCCTGCGAGATCCACCCCATCAACAACCTGCGCGTGCTCAAGTACCTGACGGGCACGCTGGAATGCTCGGAAGGTGAAAAGAACACCTGGTACCGCCACTGGGTGCGCCAGGGCCTGCTGGCCTTTGAGCGCCAGTTGGAGCGCCTGAGTGCTGGCGGTCTGCGGCCAACGGGCTTTTGCTATGGCGACGCGCCCACGTTGGCGGACTGTCTGCTGGTACCGCAAATCTTCAACGCCCGTCGCTTTGACACGGACCTTGGCGGCCTGCCGCTGACGCTGGCGGCATTCGATGCCTGCATGGCGTTGCCTGCCTTCGACACAGCCCAACCCAGCCGCTGCCCGGATTTCACGCCATGAGCGTTCCCGCAGACTGGCTGGTGCCCGACTGGCCTGCGCCCGCAAGGGTCAAGGCGCTGTTCACCACGCGCCAGGGTGGCCAGTCCCGCGCGCCCTACGACAGCCTCAACCTAGGCACCCATGTGGGGGATGACCTGGCCGATGTTCTGGCCAACCGCGCCGTCTTGCAGCGTACCCTGGGCGTGAGGCCGGTGTTTCTGGAGCAGGTGCATGGCACGCAGGTACAAGTTCTGACCGGTGACACGCCCGATGGGGTGGTGGCCGATGCATGCCTCAGCAGCCAACCCGGCGTGGCCTGCACCATCATGGTGGCGGACTGCCTGCCCATCTTCCTGTGCGACGCCAGCGGCCGCTGGGTGGCTGCCGCCCATGCGGGCTGGCGCGGCCTGGCGGGGCAGGGCGGTGTGGGCGTGGTGGAAAGCACGCTGGCGGCTGTTTTTAAGGAAAAAGAGGCTCTAGCCCCTGTGGATAGTGCGCAAGCAGCTCCTGAAACCATAGCGTGGCTGGGCCCCTGCATTGGCCCCACGGCCTTTGAGGTGGGGGACGAGGTGCGGGCTGCCTTTGTTGCGGGCGATGCGGCGGCGGTGGACTGCTTTGCCCCGGCAAGCCCCGGCAAGTGGCTGGCCAACCTGCCGGCCCTGGCGCGCCGGCGCCTGGCGGCGGCGGGCGTGAAGGCGGTTTACGGCAATGACGGCAGCGCGCCGTGGTGCACGGTTAACAACCCGTCACACTTCTTTTCCCACCGGCGCGACCGGGTCAGCGGGCGGCTGGCCGCCTGCATCTGGCTGGACTGAGGCCGCTGCCGCGGCAATGGGGGAGGCAGCGGCTGCTGCCGCTGCGTGGGCGGCAATCGCGGCTTCGCGTTCGGCCATCTCCTGCGCCCGGATCTTGCGCTTGCGGGCCGGAGTGCCCATGAAATACACCATCAGCGCCACTGGCAGCAGGCCGTAGAGGATAAAGGTGACGATGGCTCCCAGCACGGTGCCAGTGGTGTTGGTGGCTTCGGCCACGGCCATCATGAGGGCCACGTAGAGCCAGGCAATAGGGACTATGTACATAGGGTTTCTCTTAGCAGGGCGCAGCATAGCGCGGGCCGCAGATTGCCATACTTGGGCGTTAGACTAGAGACACTAATTCCGAAGGTGATGGCGTGACCCAATCCAATACCGACTTTTTGGCCCAGGCTACGCAACAGTTCCAGCAGGCATTCACTCAGAGCTGGTCCAAGGCGCTCGAATCTTTCCAGGGCCTCGATCTTGGGGCGGCTGGAGCCGGTTTTCCGGCCATGGCGGAGAAACCGCCAGAAATTCACTTTGCCCCCGAAAAACTGCAGGCGCTGCAGCAGCAGTACCTGCAGGAGGCCATGGGTCTGTTCAGCCAGGGCCTGACCCAGCCAGCGCAGTCTCCCGCCAGCAGCGACCGCCGTTTTGCCGCGCCCGCCTGGGGTGACAACCCCGTTGCCTCCTACGCCGCTGCGGTCTACCTGCTCAATGCGCGCACCCTCATGGGCTTGGCTGAGGCGGTGGACACCGACGCCAAGACCAAGAGCCGCATCCGCTTTGCGGTGGAGCAGTGGATGGCGGCTGCCGCGCCCAGCAACTTCCTGGCCTTCAACGCCGAAGCGCAGAAAAAAGCCATCGAAACCAAGGGCGAGAGCATCGCCCAGGGTGTGAAGAACCTGGTGCACGACATCCGCCAGGGCCATGTGTCCATGACGGACGAGAGCCTGTTCGAGGTCGGCAAGAACGTGGCTACCACCGAGGGCGCCGTGGTGTTCGAGAACGAGCTGTTCCAGCTCATCGAATACAAGCCGCTGACCGCCAAGGTCTACGAGAAACCGTTTTTGCTGGTGCCCCCATGCATCAACAAGTTCTACATCCTGGACCTGCAGCCCGAGAACTCGCTGATCCGCTACGCGGTGGAGCAGGGTCACCGGACTTTTGTAGTGAGCTGGCGCAACCCTGACGCCACGCTGGCGACCAAGACCTGGGACGACTACATCGAGGACGCCGTGATACGCGCCATTGGTGTGACGCAGGAGATCAGTGGCTCAGCCACCATCAATGCACTGGGCTTTTGCGTGGGCGGCACCATGCTGGGCACCGCCCTCGGTGTACTGGCGGCGCGTGGTGAACAGCCGGTGGACAGTGCCACTTTCCTCACCACTTTCCTAGATTTTTCGGACACGGGCATCCTGGACGTCTTCATCGACGAAGCCATGGTCAAGTTCCGCGAGGCTGAGTTTTCCAAGGGCGGCCTGATGAAGGGTCAGGACCTGGCCAGCACCTTCAGCTTCCTGCGCCCCAATGACCTGGTGTGGAACTATGTGGTCGGCAACTACCTTAAGGGCGAAACCCCACCGCCTTTTGACCTGCTCTACTGGAACAGCGACAGCACCAATCTGCCCGGCCCTTGGTACGCCTGGTACCTGCGCAACACCTACTTGGAAAACAACCTCAAGAAGCCCGGCAAGCTGACCGTCTGCGGCGAAAAGCTGGACCTCAGCCAGGTCAATATTCCTGTCTACGTCTATGGCTCGCGCGAGGACCATATCGTGCCCATTGGCGGCGCCTACGCGTCCACCCAACTCCTGCCCGGCAAGAAGCGCTTTGTGCAGGGCGCATCGGGCCATATCGCTGGCGTGATCAACCCGCCGGCCAAAAACAAACGCAGCCACTGGATTCGCGCCGACGGCAAGCTGCCCAAGACGCATGCCCAATGGCTGGAGGGTGCGACGGAGCATGCCGGTAGCTGGTGGACCGACTGGTCCCAATGGCTCAAGGGCCATGCTGGCAAGCAAATTGCTGCACCCAAGGGCTATGGCAAAGGGAAGTACAAAGTCATAGAGGCGGCTCCGGGTCGTTATGTTCAAGCCAGGGCTTGAGAGTTTTTTGATTTACCAAGAGAGAAGGAGACACCTGATGGAAGACATCGTTATCGTTGCTGCGGCCCGTACTGCAGTCGGAAAATTTGGTGGCTCACTTGCCAAGACCCCCGCGACCGAGCTTGGCAGCATCGTCATCAAGAGCCTGCTGGAGCGCAGTGGCCTGCCCGCAGATGCTGTGGGCGAAGTGATCCTGGGCCAGGTGCTGGCCGCAGGCGTGGGTCAGAATCCCGCGCGCCAGGCAGGTATCAAGTCCGGCCTTGCCAAGGAAACCCCGGCCCTCACCATCAACGCCGTCTGCGGCTCCGGCCTCAAGGCTGTGATGCTGGCGGCGCAGGCTGTGGCCTGGGGGGACAGCGAAATCGTGATCGCCGGGGGCCAGGAAAACATGAGTGCTTCGCCCCACGTGCTGCTGGGCAGCCGCGACGGCCAGCGCATGGGCGAGTGGAAGATGGCTGACACCATGATCACCGACGGCCTGTGGGACGTTTACAACCAGTACCACATGGGCATCACCGCCGAGAACGTGGCCAAGGCCCAGGGCATCACGCGCGAACAGCAGGACGCCCTGGCACTGGGCAGCCAGCAAAAGGCTGCCGCTGCGCAGGACGCCGGCAAGTTCAAGGCCGAGATCGTTCCCGTCTCCATCCCCCAGCGCAAGGGCGATCCCATCGTCTTTGACACCGACGAGTTCATCAACAAGAAGACCAATGCCGAAGCGCTGGCCGGCTTGCGCCCCGCCTTTGACAAGGCTGGCAGCGTGACGGCGGGCAATGCCTCCGGCATCAACGACGGCGCGGCCGGCGTGGTCGTCATGACCGCCAAGAAGGCGGCTGCCCTGGGCCTCACGCCGCTGGCCCGCATTGCCAGCTTTGGCACAACGGGTCTTGACCCCGCCCTCATGGGCCTGGGCCCCGTGTCCGCCACCCAGCGTGCCCTGGCGCGTGCCGGCTGGAAGGCGCAGGACGTGGACCTGTTTGAACTGAACGAAGCCTTTGCCGCGCAGGCCTGCGCCGTGAACAAGCTGCTCGACATCGACCCCGCCAAGGTGAACGTGAACGGTGGCGCCATCGCCATCGGCCACCCCATCGGTGCATCCGGCGCCCGCATTCTGGTGACGCTGCTGCACGAGATGCAGCGCAGCGGCGCCAATAAAGGCGTAGCTTCGCTGTGCATTGGCGGCGGCATGGGCGTGGCCCTGGCTGTGGAGCGCTGATTTTTAGGGAGTTTGGCTGCCAGCCCGCATGGAATATGCGCAAGCGGCTATGGATTTAATAGTATTCAATTGAAAAACGAGGAAACAATATGAGCCAAAAAGTAGCGTACGTCACCGGCGGCATGGGTGGCATTGGTACCGCCATCTGCCAGCGCTTGCACAAGGATGGTTTCAAGGTCATCGCCGGCTGTGGCCCCACACGCGACCACGCCAAATGGCTGGCCGAGCAAAAGGCGCTGGGCTACACCTTCTACGCCTCCGTGGGCAACGTGGGTGACTGGGATTCCACCGTGGAGGCCTTTGGCAAGACCAAGGCCGAACATGGCGCCATCGATGTGCTGGTGAACAACGCCGGCATCACGCGCGACCGCATGTTCCTGAAAATGACGCGCGAGGATTGGGACGCCGTGATGAGCACCAACCTGGACTCCATGTTCAACGTCACCAAGCAAGTGGTGCCCGACATGGTGGAAAAGGGCTGGGGCCGCATCATCAACATCTCGTCGGTGAACGGCGAGAAGGGCCAGGCTGGCCAGACCAACTACTCCGCAGCTAAGGCCGGCATGCACGGCTTCTCTATGGCGCTGGCACAGGAGCTGGCCACCAAGGGTGTGACGGTGAATACCGTGAGCCCCGGTTACATCGGCACCGACATGGTCAAGGCCATCCGCGAGGACGTGCTGACCAAGATCGTGGCAACGGTGCCAGTCAAGCGTCTGGGCGAGCCGTCCGAAATCGCCTCCATCATTGCGTGGTTGGCGTCCGAAGAAGGCGGCTATGCCACCGGCGCAGACTTCTCGGTGAACGGCGGTCTGCACATGGGCTGATGCTCCCGATTTGCGTCTGTTCCAAGGCCCGCCATGTGCGGGCCTTTTTTTTGTGTAAACGGCGGCTGACACTGTTGCAGATATGCACAAACTGGAGCCCCAAGTCCAATTTTCCCCTCGGTGCGTGGGGTATGCTCGCTCAGCGCGGCAGATGACAAATCTGTTGCAGGTATTGCAAGCACAGAATATGACCATTGAAGACTCCCTTTGGGTTGATGTAGGGCAGTTGCGCATCGGGCTCTACATCGAGTTGGATGTGGGCTGGATGTCCCATCCCTTTCCCACGGGAAGCTTCAAGATCAGCTCCCAGAAGCAGATCGAAACCCTGCAGGGGCTGGGCCAGCCCCGCATCCGCAGCATTCCCTCCAAGAGTGACCCTGATCCTGCGGCCGAGCAGCTTGCGGCGCAGACGCGCGCACAGGCCGCCGCTGCCGAAGAGCGCGCACAGGCCGCCTTGCGCGAGAAAGAGCTGCGCCGCCAGCGTATTGCCGATCTGGCTGCGCAGGACCGCGCGTTGGTGGTGTGCGAACGCCGTTTTGGTGAATCGGTGCGCCTGTACCGTAAAGCCATGGACCTGGTGCAGACCCAACCCAAGCTGGCTGCCGAGCAGTGCCAGGCCATGGTGGGCACTTATGTGAGCGAGCTGATGGACAAGGGCGAGGCATCGATCCGCCTGCTGTCTGAGGCGGCGGGTGACAAGTCCTCCATGCATCCGGTCAATGTGACCATCGTGTCCCTGCTGCTGGGCAAGGCCATGGGCCTGGGCGCGGCGGAGCTGCAGGATCTGGGCATGGCGGCCTTTCTGCACGACATTGGCAAGGTCAAGGTGCCCGACCGCGTGCGCTGGGTGGAAGAAAATTTTTCCACTGCCGAGTACCGCATGTACCAAGAGCACGTGGCCCAAGGTGTTTTGCTTGGGCGCGCCATGGAGCTGCGCCCCGGTGCGCTGCTGGCGCTGGCCCAGCACCATGAACTTGCTGATGGCAGCGGCTTCCCGGCGCGCATCAAGGGTGAGGTCATGTCGGTGGGCGGCCGCATCGTGGCGCTGGTGAACCGTTACGACAACCTCTGCAACCCCAGTCGCCCCGCCACCGCGCTGACGCCCCACGAAGCGCTGTCACTGATTTTTGCGCAGCTCAAGACGCGTTTTGACGCGGCGGCCCTGAGCGCCTTTATCCGCATGATGGGCGTGTACCCGCCGGGCTCGGTGGTGCAGCTGATTGATGACCGCTACGCCATCGTGGTGTCGGTCAACTCGGCACGTCCGCTCAAACCGCGCGTCATCGTGCATGAGCCCAGCGTGCCCAAGCATGAGGCCTTGATTCTGGACCTGGAACACACGCCCCAGCTTGGTATCCGGCGCAGTCTCAAACCGTCGGCCCTGCCGCCTTCGGCGCTGGACTATCTGTCCCCGCGTCAGCGAATCTGCTACTTCTTTGAACAGGCTCCCGACTCCGCGTCGCCTGAGCCTGGGGCATGACCCGCGAGGGCCTGGCGGAGCTGCTTGACAGCACGCTGGATGCCATCTGGCTGGTGGATCCCAAGACCCTGCGCATCACCGCTGCCAATATTGCGGCCGGCCGTCTGGTGGGTATGGATGCCCAGGCCATGGCGGGCATGCCGGCCATCGCGTTGGCAGTGACGCCGGAAGACATGTTCTTCTGGGAGGATGTGGCCGCCGGTCTGGTGCACGAGATCCATTCCAATGCGATGGTGCGCGCGGTTGATGGCGAAGCCATTGCCGTGGAGCGCAAGGTGCGCCGTATCTGGCTGCAGCCGGACGAGCCCTGCTACCTGGTGGCCCTGCGCGATATGCGTGCCGAGAAGGTGACGGAGGACCTGCTGGAGCATCGGCTCTCCGAGTTGCGGGCTACGCTGGAGTCCACTGGCGACGGCATTCTGGTGACGGACCTTGACGGGCAGGTCCGCAACTTCAACCACCGGTTTGCGGAGCTGTGGTCCTTGCCACAGGCGATGTTGCAGCCGGATGCGGATCTGCAGGCTTACCTGCAACAACAGGTGCTGGACCTGCCGGCCTATCTGGCCAGCGAAGCGCAGCGGCGGGCTGATGAGAACCTGCATGCCGTGGATGTGCTGCAGCTGCGCGACGGCACTACGCTGGAGCGGCGCAGCGTGCCCCAGCGCAGCGGTCTGCGTGTGCGGGGCAGGGTGGATTCCTTCCGCGACATCAGTGCCCAGCTGCAGGCGGACCATCAGTTGCGTCTTGCTGCCAAGGTATTTGAGTCCAGCCCCGAGGCAGTCTTCATCACCAATGCGGCCTTCGAGGTCGTGCAGGTCAACCCGCGCTGCGAAGCCCTGGCGGGCCACCATTCAGACCGCTTGCTGGGCAGTTCGGCACGTGATTTCTTTCACGACCCAGCGCATCCCCAGCTGTTTGCCGACATCGAGATGGCGCTGCTGGCCAACGGCTTCTGGACCGGTGAGGTCTGGCGCAGGCGGGATGACGCTATGGTGGTGGCGGTCGAGGTGTCCTGGGTAGCCCTGCAGGATACAGGCGGGCAGATAAGCCACACGGTGGGGTTCTTCAAGGACATGACCGAGCGTCTGGAGGCCCAGCGCCGCATCGAAAAGCTGGCTTACCGCGATGTGCTGACTGGCCTGCCCAATCGTTTGCTGCTGGGCCAGCGCGTGGACTTTGCGCTGCGTCTGGCCGAGCGCGGCGGCGGCACATTTGCCGTCATGTTCATCGACCTGGACCGATTCAAGAACATCAACGATTCGCTCGGCCATGCCTTTGGCGACCGCGTGCTCATCGAGGTGGCGGACCGCATCCTGCATTGCATGCGCGATGTGGATACCCTGAGCCGCATGGGCGGAGACGAGTTCGTCGCCTTCCTGCAGGACGCCGATGCCCTGGGTGCCGAGGTGGCTGCGCGCCGCATTCTGGATGCACTGGCCCAGCCTTTCCTTGTCGACGGTATGAACTTCTCGCTGGGTTGCAGCATTGGCATTGCCATGTACCCGGCCGATGGCCGCTCGTTGGACGACCTTATCAAATGCGCAGACACGGCCATGTACCGTGTCAAGGACCGCGGGCGCGGCAACTTCCGTTTCTACCAGCCGCAGATGAATGTGGACCTGCTCGCGCGCATGAAGATGGACCACGCCATGCGCCAGGCCATGGAGTCTGGCCTGTACCGTCTGCACTACCAGCCGCAGGTGTCGCTGGAGGATGGTCGCCTGCTGGGGGCCGAGGCCCTGGTGCGGTGGACCGACCCCCAGCTGGGTCAGGTCTCGCCGGGTGCCTTTATTCCGCTGGCGGAAGAGTCGGGTTTCATCATCAACATCGGCAGTTGGGTCATGCAGGAGGCCGTGCGCCAAGCGGCTGTGTGGCAGCGCGCGGGGCGGCCGCTGGTGGTGTCGGTCAACGTGTCTGCCTTGCAGTTTCAGCAGCCGGACTTTGTGGAGCGCGTGGCGCACTGTCTGGCCGAAGCGGAACTCGATCCTGCCTTGCTGGAGCTGGAGCTGACCGAATCCATTCTCGTGCAGGATGCCAATGAAGCCCTTTCTCGCCTGCACGCGCTGGCGGGTCTGGGCGTGAGTCTGGCGATTGACGACTTTGGTACGGGCTATTCCAGCCTGGCCTACCTCAAGAAATTTCCCATCTCCAAGCTCAAGATCGACCGCACCTTTGTCATGGGCTTGCCAGAGGACGAAAGCGACCGCGCCATCGTGGGCGCGACCATCGCAATGGCGCGCGCACTCAAGCTCTCAGTGGTGGCGGAAGGGGTGGAGACTGAGGCTCAGCGTGATTACCTGCGTGAAGTGCAGTGCGCGTCGTATCAAGGCTTTTTGTGCGCACCGGGTCTGCCAGTCAAGGAGTTTGATGCACTCGCCCGGCAGCTTGCGGCGAGCCCGCAGCCAGGCGCTCTGGGCTTCTAGCCGTGTAGTCCCTTGTAGAGCATATAGGCGGCCAGTGCGTAGAGCACGATGGCAAAAATCCGCTTGAGTTTCGCAATCGGCAAGCGGTGCGCCGTACTGGCGCCCAGGGGGGCGGTGAGCACGCTGCAGCAGGCGATGACCAGCAGGCCTGGTAGCCAGATATAGCCCAGGGACCAGTCCGGCCGGCCCAAGACGCTGGCACCGCTCCAGATGTAGCCGGTCGTGTTGGCCAGTGCGATGGGAAAGCCCAGCGCGGCACTGGTGGCCACGGCATTGAGGATGGGGACGTTAAACGCCACCATAAAGGGTACGCTGACGAAGCCGCCACCTGCGCCTACCAAACCAGAGAGAAACCCGATGACACTGCCCGTGGCCGTCTGGCCCACAAAGCCGGGCATCTGGCGGCTGGGCTTGGGCTTTTTGTCCAGAAACATCTGTGTGGCCGAGTAGCCCACAAAGGCAGCAAACAACAGCGCCAGCGTGGTGCCTTTGAGCAAGGCGAACACACCCAGGCTGGCTAGGGCGCCGCCCAGCACGATGCCCGGGGCCAAGCCCTTGACCAAGTCCCAGCGCACGGCGCCACGCTGGTGGTGGGCGCGCACGCTGGAGATGCTGGTGAACATGATGGTGGCCATGGAGGTGGCAATGGCCATCTTGACGGCGAGGTCGGCCGGAATGCCACGCGCCGAGAGGATCAGTGTGAGAAAGGGGCCGATCAGCATGCCGCCGCCTATGCCCAACAGGCCAGCCAGAAATCCGGTGGCCAGCCCCAGGGCTGCCAACTCGACGATGAGCAGGGGTTCGAATGTCATGCGGGAAGCAAGAAGAGGGGGCGCGAGGCGGGAAGGTGAAGGGTGTCTGCGAAGTCCACCGGACCCGCATCCTGAACCGGGGTTCAGGTGGGCGAGGTCAGCACCAGCATTGGGTTCATCTGACGCGAGATGATCACGCTCGCTGGGCCATGTTCCAAGCCCTGGCTCAATGAGCATTGGTTCAAGGAAATATAAAGCCCGGCAGCTTCACAGACGCCTCTATTGTAGGCCGCCGGCCAGCGTCGTGCTGGCAAAAAATCAGTGCTTTACAGGAGGCGGCCGTCTTCGCCGAGCGCTGCATCCAGGCGTTCGAGCAGGGAGCTCAGCAGCAGCGTGCCGTCACCCGCAGGGTTCTGGCCAGCACCGACGGTTGCGGGAGTCGTTTCAGCCGCGGCGGGTGCAGCGATCGCGGGGCGCTCCGCCAGGTCAAAGGCGAGGTTGAGGGCGGCCAGCACGGCAATGCGGTCGCGGGCGCGAACCTTGCCTGCATCCCGGATTTTGCACATGGCGGTATCCACGCGCTCCACGGCTTCCAGCAAGCGCGCTTCGCCGCCTTCGGGGCAGCCCAGCAGATAGCTCTGCCCCATGATTTGGACTTCTAGCTGTTTCATGTTGGGTCTTTTTGCGTTGCCAGTGCATCGGGCAAGCGTTCCAGCAGCGCGTCGACCCGGGCCCGCGCCGCGTTGAGGCGGGACTTCAGCCCGTCACGCTCGTGGGTCAGCGTTTCCACCTGGGAAGCGAGCAGGGCATTGGTGCGCTGCAGTTCCTCGTAGCGCACCAGCAGGCGCTCCACACGTTCGGCGATTTGGTCGATGGGGGTCGGGTTCGACATAGAAGCCGCATTGTAGGGTGAGCGAAAGCTGGGGCAGCGTAAAATGCGCGCGTTGGTGCTCGCGGTGTGGTTCACACGCCGCAGTTCAACGGGAAGCAGGAGGGTGACGCTGTGCCACAGCCGCCTAACCTGCGCTGCCCCCGCAACGGTAAGTGGACGTGTCGTTTTGACACTGCTTTCATCATGGTCACTGGGCGCTTGAACATGCGCCTGGGAAGACGATGGAGGTTGTTTCCACCAGCCCGGATACCGGCCAATGTGGTGGAAGTGCGCCTGACGCATTTCCGTAACGCCCAAGCCCTGGCGGGGAAGCCGGGGAGGGTGCCTTGTCAGAAGTTGTTTCATGAAATTGTGCATGTTGCGGGCGCGCCAAACCCTTGTGGTCGCCCTGGGCCTGTGCGGCTTGGCCGCGCAGGCGGAAGAGGCGAGTACGCCTGTTGTCAGCCTGAAAGAAGTGGTGGTCACGGCCACGCGCATGGCGCGACCGGCTGGAGATGTGGTGGCCGATGTCACTGTCATTGACCGGGAAACCCTGGAGCGGGCCGGCCCGGTCGGCTTGGCCGACGTGCTGGCGCGTGTGCCCGGCTTGGAGATCATGCGCAATGGCGGTCTCGGCAACGCCACGTCGGTGTTTGTACGGGGTGGCGAGAGCCGGCACACGGCGGTACTGGTGGACGGTGTGCGGTTGGATTCGCAGAACGTGAGCGGTGGCGCCAACTGGAATACGATTCCCCTGTCGCAGATTGACCGCATCGAAATCGTGCGGGGCCCGACCAGTGCGGTCTATGGCTCTGACGCCGTGGCCGGTGTGATCCAGATTTTCACCAAGAAAGGCGAGGGCGCTTTCGCACCTTCGCTGGCCTTTGGCTACGGCGGCTACAACACCCAGACGCTGGACTTCACTGCCCGTGGCAGCGCTGGCCTGCTGGACTACTCCTTCGGTATCTCCGGCGCCACCAGTGACGGCTACAACATCCGCACGGTCAGTACGCAGAACCCTGATGCAGATGGGTACATCAGTAACAGTGGCAATGTTCGCCTGGGGCTGCAGATCAACCCAGACCAGCGCCTGGAGCTGACCGCTTTGCAAAGCCGTATGGATGCCCAGTACGACGGCGGCCTGACCAAGGACTACCGCACCATCAACAGCAACAGCACGCAGAGCCTGCAGTGGAGTGCACAGTGGACCGAGCGCTACGCGACCAAGGTGAGCTTGAGCCAGGGCCTGGACCTGGGGCGTGACCTGCCGGCCGATTCGAACAACCGCACGCAGATCGACAGCGCACTGTGGTTCAACGAATACCGCCTGGGGCCGCAAAGCTTCAGCGCGACGCTGGAGCAGCGCAATGACGCCTTCCAGCTCTCGGGCACACCGCGTATCGAGAAGGCCAAGTCGCAGACTGGCGCTGGCCTGGGCTACGCCTGGTCGGGTGAGGTGCACACTGTGCAGCTTAGCGCCCGCAATGACAACGACAGCGAGTTTGGCGGGCAAACCACGACCTCGGTGGCCTACGCCTACGCATTGAACCCGCAGTGGCGTGCTTCGGCGAGCGCAGCCAGCTCTTTCCGCGTGCCCACGCTGTACCAGCGTTTCAGCAAGTACGGTGTGTCCACGCTGGTACCTGAATCAGGCCGCAATATGGAGGTGGGGCTGAACTACACCGAAGGCGCCAATGCCTTTGGCGTGGTGGTGTACCGCAATACGCTGACCAACCTGCTGAGCTTTCTGTCGGGCGCAACGGCGGCGGGCTGCCCCGTGCCAGCCACCGGCTGCTATTCCAATACCGCCCAGGCGCAGTACCAGGGTGTGAGTTTCACGGCACAACGTGCCCTGGAGTTGGGACGGCTTCGGGCTTCGCTGGATTTGCAGGACCCGCGCGATAGCGTGACCGGCAAGCTGTTGGCACGCCGTGCGACGCACCACGCGGTGGTGGGCCTGGATTCACGCCTGGACAGCTGGTTTCTGAGCGCAGAGATGCAGCTCTCGTCCCTGCGCTATGACGATGCGGCCAACACCAATGCCTTGCCGGGCTATGTGTTGCTGAGTCTGTCGGCGCAACGTGCCGTGTCGCGCGAGTGGTCGGTATTGCTGAAGATGGACAATGCCACGGATACCAAATACCAACTGGCTGACACCTATGCCACGGCCGGCCGCACGCTCTATGTCGGCCTGAAGTGGGCCCCCTGACACCTATGCACGCTCCTGCGTCCTGCCCCGCTATCCTGATTGCCGCGCCCGCTTCCGGGCAGGGCAAGACGACGGTTACGTCGGCGCTGGCGCGGCTGCACACGCGCCAGGGGCGGCGGGTGCGGGTGTTCAAGTGCGGGCCGGATTTTCTCGATCCCTACTGGCACAGCCTGGCCAGTGGTGCGCCCGTATATCAGCTCGACCTGTGGATGACGGGGGAGGCGGATTGCCGTGCGCGTCTGCATGCTGCAGCGCAGGAGGCGGATCTCATCATCGTGGAAGGGGTGATGGGGCTGTATGACGGTGAACCCAGCGCGGCCGATCTTGCGCAGCGCTTTGGCCTGCCGGTGCTGGCGGTGTTGGATGCGTCTGCCATGGCCGGGACTTTTGGTGCGCTGGCTTTCGGTCTGCAGCATTACCGCCCCGGGCTGCGTTGGGCCGGTGTGTTGGCCAACCGTGTGGGCAGCACCCGGCATGCAGAGATGTTGCAGGCCAGCGTGGCGCCGGAACACTGGCTGGGTGCTGTGCTGCGCAACCCGGCCATGACTCTACCCGAGCGCCACCTGGGCCTGACTGTGGCCAGCGAGCTGCCGGACGCCCTGCAGCGTCTGGATGCGGCGGCCGATGCACTGGCGGCCACACCGTTGGGCCAGATGGACTTGGCTGCCCTCCAGCAGCGCTGGATGGTGGACTTTGCGCCGCCCATGTTTGCCCCAGTGTCGGGGCCGGCCTTACAAGGCCTGACGGTGGCCGTGGCCTGCGACGCGGCCTTTTGCTTCATCTACGCAGCCAACCTGGACACGCTGCGTGCCCTGGGTGCGAGGCTGGTGTTTTTCTCCCCGCTGGCGGACGCCGAACTGCCGTCCTGCGATGCGCTTTGGCTGCCCGGCGGTTACCCCGAGTTGCACGCGGACACCATTGCTGCCAACACCGGCATGCGCTCCAGCCTGGTGGCGCACGCGGCTGCGGGCAAGCCGGTGTGGGCAGAGTGCGGCGGCATGATGGCCCTGTTTGAAACCCTGGTGATATCCGACGGCCAGCGCCATGCCCAATGGGGCTTGCTGCCCGGGGAGGTCACCATGCACAAGCGCCTGGCCGCGCTAGGCCCGCAGCAGTTGACGCTGGAGAGTGGCACGTTGCGCGGTCATACCTTCCATTACTCCACTGCGGCGACGCTCTTGTCAGCCGTTGCGCGCACCTGTCGTCCCGGCGAGGTGCCTGCGCCGGATGTGGGGGAGGCTTTGTGGCAGCTTGGTAGCGTGCGTGCCAGCTACTTCCATGCTTGGTTTCCGTCCTGCCCCGAGGCAGTGGTGGAGCTGTTCACGGCCCGGGTGGGGGTAGCAGCATGAGCATCGATCTGTTGCACTACACGCCAGGCCCGCAGCGCATCGTCTGCCTGACCGAGGAGACGACAGAGTGGCTGTATTTGCTGGGGCAAGAGGTACGGATTGTCGGTATCTCGGGTTACACCGTGCGTCCCAAGCGCGCGCGGGATGAGAAGCCGCGCGTCAGCGCGTTTCTGAGCGCCAAGCTGGACAAGATCATGGAGCTGCAGCCGGATTGCGTGCTGGGCTTTTCGGACCTGCAGGCTGACATTGCGGCCGATCTGGTCAAGTGCGGCGTGCAGGTCACCATCTTCAACCAGCGCAGCGTGGCCGAGATATTCTCCATGCTCTACCAGCTGGCCGCCATGGTGGGCGAGGCAGAGCAGGGCGCGCGGCGCATTGCGCAGATACAGGTCGATCTGCGGGCCATGCAGGTCGCAGTGGCTGCCAAGGTGGCTGCGGGTGCGCGTCGTCCGAAAGTGTTTTTTGAGGAATGGGACAGCCCGCACATCAGCGCCATCCGCTGGGTGTCCGAGCTGATGGGCATCGCCGGTGGTGACGATTGTTTCCCCGAGCTGGCCGCGGAACCCCTGGGCAAGCAGCGCATAGTTGCCGACGGCGCCGAGATAGTCCGCCGCAACCCGGACATCATCCTCGGCTCCTGGTGCGGCAAAAAATTCCGGCCCGAGAACGTGGTGGCACGAGAGGGGTGGGGCGCGGTGAATGCGGTGCGCCACCAGCAGCTTTTCGAGATCAAGTCTCCCGACATCCTGCAGCCCGGCCCCGCCGCGCTGACCGATGGCGTGGCGAAGATGCACCAGATCATCACGCAGTGGATGGACGCAGACCAGCAAGGAGCCTTTGCCGCATGAGCACGCTGACGATTGCCAAAAGCGAACTCATTCTGGGCGGCCAGAAGAGCGGCAAGTCGCGCCGCGCGGAGCTACTGGCGCGCCAGTGGATGGACCAGAGTTCCGCCCACCGCGCCGTGCTGATCGCCACCGCCCAGCCGTGGGACGAAGAGATGCGCCAGCGCATCACCCGCCACCAGGCCGACCGCGCGGAGCGGGTGCCCGGCATGGCCACGGTGGAAGAGCCGCTGGCGTTGGCCGAAGCCATCCAAAAGCACGGCCGGGCCGATACGCTGGTGGTGGTGGACTGCCTGACGTTGTGGCTGACCAATCGGCTGATGCCAGCGGATCATGAAGAAAAATGGCCGCAAGCCCCCGTGGATAGTGCGCCAGCAGCTTCTCTTTTAATAGCAATTGAAAAGTCCGTTGGCCCCGTGGTGTTGGTGGGCAATGAGATTGGCCTGGGTGTCATCCCCATGGGGCGCGAGGTGCGTGCCTTTGTGGACGCTCTGGGTCGTTTGAACCAGGACGTGGCCGCACAGTGCCAGCGCGTAACGCTAATGGCCGCCGGCCTGCCGCTGACTTTGAAAGACCCCGCATGAAGTTCCATGAACTATGCTGTTTCTTGCGACATGCCGCGCTGCGAAGCGTCGGAGTACCGGTGCGTTTTGCGCAGGTAAAGGAGGAGCCCGCAAAGCGGGCGGGGGACACGGAGCAAAACGCGCCGGTACTCCGTCGCCTGGCCGGATGGGCCATCGTATTGACCTTGACTATTGCGGGGACAGCCCACGCCCTGCAGGTCACCGACGACCGCGGTGTCACCGTCACGCTGCCCGCCGCGCCGCAACGCATCGTGAGTCTGCTGCCTTCCCTGACTGAAACCGTTTGTGAGCTGGGTCAGTGCCAGCGCCTGGTCGGCGTGGACCGCTATTCCAACTTCCCAGTCAGCGTACAAAAGCTGCCGCAAGTGGGCGGCGGGTTGGACCCGAACATCGAGATGATCGTGGCGCTCAAGCCCGACGTGGTGCTCATGGCCACCTCGTCACGTGCAGGCGACCGGCTGCAGGCGCTGGGCATCAAGGTGCTGGCCATGGAACCCAAGCGCCATGCCGATGTGCAGCGCGTCATGCTCAAACTGGGCCAATTGCTGGAAGTGCCTGACGCGGCCCGCATCTGGCGCGCCATAGATGCCGGTGTATCGGCCGCCGCCCAGTCGCTGCCGGCCAGCGTGCGTACTGTGAAGGTCTACTTTGAAGTGAACCAGGGCCCGTATGCGGCCAGCGAATCGTCCTTCATTGGCGAAACCCTGGCGCGCCTGGGTGCCAAAAACATCGTGCCGGCCAATCTGGGCCCGTTCCCCAAGCTCAACCCCGAGTACATCGTTCGTGCCAACCCGGACCTCATCATGATCGGCCAGCGCAGCGCTGACGGGCTCACCGCACGGCCCGGCTGGCAAAGCATACGCGCGCTGCGCGAACAGCGCGTCTGCATCTTCCCGCCAGCCGAGGCCGACATGCTGGTACGCCCCGGCCCACGCATGGCCGAGGCCGCACGCCTGATGGCCCAATGCCTGGGCACGAAAGCACCGGGAGCCAAACCATGATGCAAGGCCGCGTGTGGTGGCTGGTCTGGGCCGGTGTGCTGGGCTCGCTCGTGCTGGTGGTGCTGGGCATCTGTGTGGGCAGCGCCGGGCTGGAGAACCTCATCACCCCGCTGTGGAACCCCGCGCAGGACCTGCAGCAAACCGCCATGGCGCAGCAAATCGTCTGGCAGATCCGCCTGCCGCGCACGCTGGGGGCCTGGGCGGCCGGCGCTTTGCTGGGTCTGGCCGGTGCGGTGGCGCAGGGCCTGTTTCGCAATCCGCTGGCCGATCCGTATCTGTTGGGTAGCGCATCCGGCGCCTCGCTGGGCGTGGCCCTGGCGCTGGCGGCGCTGGGCGGTGGTGCGGGTATGTTGGGTGGTTCGGCCGCCAGCATGATGAGTGGCGGCGTGGCCGTCAGCGTGTTCTCCAGCAGCCTGTGGGTGCGCTTGGGGTTGACCGGTGCGGCGTTCCTGGGCGCGGTGTTTGCGGTCTTGCTCACGCTGGTGCTGTCGCGCGGCGTGGGCCACACGCTGCGCCTGCTGCTGGCCGGTGTGGTGGTGGGCGTGGTGCTGGGCGCCATGACGCATCTGGTGTTGCTGTTCTCGCCCGAATCGTTGCAGGCCATGCAGGCCTTCATGCTGGGCTCTACGGCCTTTGTGGGCTGGACTTCGTGCGTGCTCATGGCCAGTGTCTGGGGCCTGTGTGTGCTGGCGGCCTGGCTGCTGGCACGCGTGCTGGACGGCCTGAGTCTGGGTGACGCCACCGCCCTCAGCCTGGGTCTGCCGGTGGCGCCCATGCGTGCGGCGCTGGTGGCCGTGTTGGCGCTGGCCACGGGTACTGCCGTGGCGCAGACCGGGTTGATTGCTTTTGTCGGCCTGGCCGCGCCTCACCTGGTGCGCTCGGTGGTGAAGACCACGCATGCGCACCTGATGCTGCTCTCTAGCCTCATGGGTGGCGTGCTGCTGATGGCGGCGGATACGCTGGCGCGCGGACTCATTGCACCGCAGGAGTTGCCCGTGGGCATGCTCACCGCCGTGCTGGGTGGTGGTTATCTCTTGTGGCTGATGCACCGCAGCAGCACCCTGGGCGGAGGGCGTGTGGCATGAGTGGCGCTACGAAAACCATAGCTATTCGCGCAGATTCCATAGGGGTTAGCCTCGGGAATGGTGTGCAAAAGCAAGCCATCCTGCACGGCATCAGTCTCGATATTGCAGCCGGCAAGTGGACCAGCATCGTGGGCCCCAACGGCGCGGGCAAGTCCACCTTGCTCAAGTGCCTGGCCGGAGTGATGCCACATAGTGGCAGCGTCACCTTGCTGGGCCAGCCGCTGCACAGCCTGCCGCACCGCGAACGCGCGCGGCAGCTGGCCTGGCTGGGCCAGAACGAAACCTCGGCCGACGATTTGACGGTGTGGGACGTGGCCATGCTGGGCCGCTTGCCGCACCAGGCTTGGCTGGCGCCGCCCAGCGCGGCCGACCATGCGGCGGTGGAACAAGCCCTGCGCGCCACGCGCGCCTGGGATTGGCGTGCGCGCGCGCTGGGCCAGTTGTCGGGCGGTGAGCGCCAGCGTGTGCTGCTGGCGCGAGCGCTGGCCGTGCAGGCCCAGGTGCTGCTGATGGACGAGCCGCTGGCCAATCTGGACCCGCCGCACCAGGCCGATTGGCTCGATGTGGTGCGTGCGCTGGTGGCCGAAGGCAAGACCGTGGTCAGCGTGCTGCACGAGATCACCATGGCGCTGCAGGCCGACAGCATGGTCATCATGGCCGCAGGCTGCGTCACCCACCAGGGCGCCTGCGTGGACCTGGCCACGCACCGCGCGCTGGAAGATGTATTCGACGGCCGCCTGGCCGTTCACCCCGTGCAGGGGCAGTGGATTGCGCTGCCCAAAGTCACCTCCACACCCAAGAGAGCCTCCATGCAGATCGAAACCCCACCCGTCGACTACGAGCGCGTTGTTCCCACGGCCGAGCGCCGCGGCCTGATTCTGGTCCACACCGGCCACGGCAAGGGCAAGAGCACGGCCGCCTTCGGCCTGGCGCTGCGCGCCCATGGTCGCGGCAAGGCCGTCAAGGTCTACCAGTTCATGAAAGTACCCAGCGCGCGGTTTGGTGAGCACCGGCTGTTTGAGCAGTTGGGCATTCCCATCGAAGGCCTGGGCGACGGCTTCAGCTGGAAGAGCAAGGACCTGGACCATTCCGCGCAGCTGGCGCTGGACGGCTGGGCCAAGGCCGAGGCCACCATCCGCGCGGGCGAGCATTTCATGGTGGTGCTGGACGAGATCATGTACCCGTTGCGCTACGGCTGGATTCCGCTGGAAACCATTCTCACCTGCCTGCGCGAGCGTCCGCCGCATGTGCATGTGGTGCTGACAGGCCGCAACGCGCCGGGCGAGTTGGTGGACCTGGCGGACACGGTGACCGAGATGACCCTGGTCAAACACCACTTCAAGGCCGGCATCCCGGCTCAACGCGGCATCGAAGATTAAATGTTGCGCTTACCTCCCCTCGTCGTTGGATGGGTTTTGTGGCTGCTTGCCAGTGTGGCGGGCGCCCAGGCGCCGCAGCCTGTGTCCCGCATCGTCACGCTCGCCCCCTCGCTGACCGAGGCCGTGTGCGCGCTGGGCCGCTGCGCACAGCTGGTGGGCACGGACCGCCACTCCAGCTGGCCCGCTTCCGCGCAGGCGCTGCCCAAGGTGGGTGGACTGGAAGACGCGCAGATCGAACGCATCGTCACGCTGCGGCCCAACCTGGTGTTGCTGGGCCCGCGCAGCCGGGCAGGGGAGCGCCTGCAGGCCCTGGGCGTGCCGGTGATGACGCTGGACGCACGCACCCACGCCGACCTGAAACGCATGCTTGTGAAGCTGGGCGACACCCTGGGTGAACCGACCCGTGCCACCGAGCTGATCGCACGCTTGGACGCCGAGCTGGAAGCCGCCGCGGCCCGCATGCCCGCCGCCTTGCGCGGGCGTACCGTGTATGTGGAGGTGGGAACCAACTCCGCTGCCAGCGACAAGAGCTTTATCGGCGAGACCGTGGCCAAGCTCGGCCTGGTGAACGTGGTGGGGGGCGAGCTGGGCCTGTTCCCGCGCATCAACCCCGAGCTGCTGCTGCGCCGCCCGCCGGACCTCATCATCGGCCCGCGTGCCACGCTGGCCAATTTGGCCGACCGCCCGGGCTGGACCAGCCTGCCCGCCGTGCGCCAGCAGCAGCTGTGCCTGCTAGACACCGAACGCATGGACCTGCTGTCCCGCCCCGGCCCGCGCCTGGGCGAGGCCGCGCAAATGCTGGTGGACTGCCTCAAGGCCTTGCCTCCACGTTAAGCACCCCGTTAATTTTCTGTACCGAAAGACGCTTATGCAAACCCGAAAAATCCCTGCCACCATCGTCACCGGCTTTCTGGGCAGCGGCAAGACCACGCTGCTGCGTGAACTGCTGGCCAACGCCCAGGGCCGCCGCATCGCCGTCATCGTCAACGAGTTTGGCGAGCTGGGCATCGACGGCGAACTGCTGCGCGGCTGTGGCATTGGCTGCGACGAGAACGGTGAAGAAAACGGCCAGCTGTTTGAGCTGGCCAACGGCTGCCTGTGCTGCACCGTGCAGGAAGAGTTTGCCCCGGTGATGGAGCAGTTGGCCGCGCGCCGTGATCAGATCGACCACCTGGTCATCGAGACCTCGGGCCTGGCTTTGCCCAAGCCGTTGGTGCAGGCCTTCCAGTGGCCCGCGCTGCGCAACACCTTTACCGTGGACTCCGTCATCACCGTGGTGGACGCGCCTGCCGTGGCCGCCGGTGACTTTGCCGACGACCCCGTGGCCGTGGACGCCCAGCGCCGTGCTGATGAGAACCTGGACCACGACTCCCCCCTGCACGAGCTGTTTGAAGACCAGCTCGCCACCGCCGACCTGGTGGTGGTGCACAAGACCGATGCGGTGACGCCAGAGCAACTGGTGGCCGTGGAAGCCGCCATTCGCGCCGAGACCCAGCCCGGTGTGAAGCTGGTGCATGGCCAGCATGGACGCATCGCCATTGACCTGCTGCTGGGCCTGGAGCGCGCGGTGGAAGACCAGATCGACCAGCGCAAGACCCACCACGACGAGGAAGAGGACCACGACCACGACGCCTTTGACTCGGTGCAAGTCACGGTGGATGTATCCAGCCGCGAAGCGCTGCTGGCCGCGCTGCGTGACCTGGTGACCAGTCACGAGATTTACCGCGCCAAGGGCTTTGTGGCGCTGCCCGGTGCGGCCATGCGCCTGGTGGTGCAGGGCGTGGGGACTCGCTTTGACAGCTACTTCGATCGCGCCTGGGCCGCAGACGAGGCCCGCCAATCACACTTGGTGCTGATCGGTTCCGAACTGGATGGCGCCGTGTTGCAGGCCGAACTGAACGCGGCGCTGGCCGCACCCGTGGCCGCTTAAACAGAAAGACGCGCACCATGCATCTGCTTTCCACCCGCCCCGGAGGCCACGTTGAAGACGGTGGCCAGGGCGTGGTGCGCGTGGAGCAGACGCGGGGGGGCATCGTGATCCTCAGCGCGGCGGACACCACGCTGGCCCTGTTGTCGGATGCCGCGCGCCAATTGCCAGCGGATTTTCCGACGGTGCGCCTGGCCAACTTGATGTGGCTGCGCCAGCCGGCTTCGGCCGATATGTACATCGACGAGGTGCTGCAGCACGCGCGCGTCATCGTCATCGACCACCTGGGCGCGGCCAGCGACTGGGCTTATCTGGTGGAGCAAGTGCGCGAACTGGCGCAGCAGCGTGGCCAGTGGCTGGCGCTGTTTTCGGGTGACTTTGGCGAAGACCTGCAGCTGCTGTTGCGCAGCACCGCCGCGCATGAGGACTGCCGCCACCTCTGGCGCTGCCTGCGCGAGGGTGGGGCGGACAATGCGCGCAGCTTCTTTGCGCTGATTGGCCATGCCGCATTTGGCCTGGGTACGCGGCCTGCGCCTCCGCAGCCGCTGCCTTCCGCGCTGCTGGTGCCGCCGCAGGGTGTGGCGGCTGATCTGCCCTGGCACGCGGACGCGGCAGTGGCCGTGCTGGTGTACTACCGCGCGCACTGGCAGGCCGGCAACACGGCTGTATTCGAAGCCCTGCAGGCTGCCTTGTCGGCCCAGGGGCTGAACCCGGTGGCCGTGGCGGTGGATTCACTCAAGAACCCTGCCAGCCTGGCGCTGCTGCAATCTTTGGCGCAGGAGCACCGCGTGGGTGTGGTACTCAACGCCACCAGCTTTGCGCTGAGCGCTCTGGACGTGGATGACAGCGACCGCGTGCTGGGCACGCAGGTGCAGGCTCTGGCGGGTGATGCGCCCGTGCTGCAGCTCATCACCGCCGGCTGCGCGCAGGAGCAGTGGCAGGCTGATCCGCATGGCCTGGCCCCGCGCGATCTGGCCATGCAGGTGGTGCTGCCCGAGGTGGACGGCCGCGTCGGCACACGCGCCATCAGCTTCAAAGGCCTAGCCTGGCGTTGTGAACGCACCGAGGTGGATGTGGTGCGCTACCAGGCCGAGCCCGAGCGCATCGCCTTTGTGGCCGAGCTGGCGCGCCGCTGGTGCGCGTTGCGTGACACCCCCAATGCCGACAAGCGCGTGGCGCTGATTCTGGCCAACTACCCCAATGACGACGCGCGCCTGGCCAACGGCGTGGGCCTGGACACCCCGGCCTCCACCGTAGCGCTGTTGCGCGCCATGCAGGAGGCAGGCTACGCCACGGGCGATTTGCCCGAGGGCGGCGACGCATTGATTGCCGCGCTGGTGGCGGGCGTGACCAACAACTTGGACGCGAATGACATGCGCCCCGCGGGCCAGAGCCTGGCGATGCTGGACTATCTGCAGGACTTCAACCGCCTGGACGCCGCCAGCCGCGATGCGGTGAATGCGCTGTGGGGGCAGCCGGAGCAGGACCCCATGGTGCGCAGCGGCCGTTTCATGATTTCCGGCCAGCGCTATGGGCAGGTGTTTGTCGGCATCCAGCCCGCGCGCGGACGTGATCTGGATTTGGTGGCGACGTACCACGATGCCGATCTGGTGCCCACACACAACTATCTGGCGTTTTACTTCTGGCTGCGCCGTCAGTTTGTGGTGGACGCGGTGGTGCATGTGGGGAAACACGGCAACCTGGAATGGCTGCCAGGCAAGAGTGTGGCCCTGGGCGCCAACTGCTGGCCCGATGCCATCCTGGGCCCGCTGCCGCATCTGTACCCCTTCATCGTCAACGACCCCGGCGAGGGCAGCCAGGCCAAGCGCCGCACGCAGGCCGTCATCATCGACCACCTGATGCCCGCCCTGACGCGCGCGGAGACCTACGGACCGCTGCAAAAGCTGGAGCGGCAGATGGACGAGTACTACGAGGCCCTGTCGCTGGACCCGCGCCGTGCCCAGCGCCTGCGCGGCGACATTCTGGACCGCGTGCTGACCGAGAACCTGCACACCGACCTGGGCTTTGCCAAACCCGCCGACGACGCAGGCCGCGAGGCACTGCTGCAGCGCCTGGACGCCTATCTGTGCGAGATCAAGGAATCGCAGATCCGCGATGGCCTGCATATTCTGGGCACATCGCCCCAGGGGCGCCAGCAGGTTGACACACTGGTGGCACTGGCGCGTTTTCCCGGCGGCACGGCGGCCGGGCAGCGCAGCCTGCTGGTGGCGCTGTCGCAGGATCTGAGTTTGGAAGGCGCGGACGGTTTCAACGCCTTGAGCCCCGAGTGGTCTACGCCCTGGAATGGTCCACGCCCCGCCGTGTTGCAGGCACAGCGTGATGACGCCTGGCGCCACGCAGGCCATACGCGCGAGCGGCTGGAGCTGCTGGCGCGGCAGCTGGTGATGGATGTTGTTCTGGCGGATGTGGCGGTGGATGACGCCACCTGGCCGCATGCGGCGCCCGTGTTGCAGCGCATGCGCGACGTGCTGCGCCCGCGCCTGGATGCCTGTGGCCCGCAGGAAATCGCCCAATGCCTGCGCGGGCTGTCAGGCCGCCTGGTGCCACCCGGCCCCAGCGGTGCGCCGTCCCGTGGTCGTCCCGATGTGCTGCCCACGGGGCGCAATTTCTACTCGGTGGACACGCGCGCCGTGCCCACGCAGACCGCCTATGCCATGGGCGCGGCGGCGGCGGACCGCGTGATCGAGCGTCACCTGCAGGACCATGGCTGCATGCCGGGCCAGGTGGGCCTGTCGGTCTGGGGCACCAGCACCATGCGCACGGGCGGCGAGGACATTGCCCAAGCCTTTGCACTGCTGGGCGTTCGGCCCAAGTGGGCTGATGGCAGCAGCCGGGTAACAGATATCGAGGTGCTGCCCATGAGTCTCAAGAGCCGCCCGCGCGTGGATGTGACGTTGCGCGTGTCGGGCTTCTTCCGCGATGCTTTTCCCAATGTGATCGACCTGTTCGATACCGCGGTGCGCGCCGTGGCCGCGATCCCCGAAGAGGATGAACCGGATGAAGTGAACCCCATTCGCGCCCGCGTGCGCCGCGAGGCGGCCGATGCGCAGGCCAAGGGCCTGAGCGCGGAGGCGGCAGAACGGCAGGCCAGCTGGCGGGTATTTGGCCCGCGGCCCGGCGGTTATGGCGCCGGCCTGCAGGAACTCATGGCCAGCGGCCGCTGGAACGATGGCGCCGATCTGGCCCAGGCCTATCTGCGCGCCGGGGCCTTTGCCTACGGGCAGGGCGAGCACGGTGCGGCGGCGCGCGGCAGCTTTGAGCAGCGCATTGCCGGGCTGGACGCGGTGCTGCACAACCAGGACAACCGCGAGCACGATGTGCTGGACTCGGACGACTACTACCAGTTTCACGGCGGCATGGCGGTGGCCGTGGAAGCCCTGACCGGCAGCCCCGCGGCGCTCTACCATGGCGACTTGAGCGTGCCCGGTGCGCCGCGCATCCGCACGCTGGGCGAAGAGGTGGCGCGCGTCGTGCGCTCACGCGCGGTCAACCCCAAGTGGCTGGAGGGCGTGCGCCGCCATGGCTACAAGGGCGCGTTCGAGATGGCGGCCACGGTGGACTACCTGTTTGCGTTTGACGCGACCACCGGCGTGGTGGGCGACCACCAGTACGCGCTGGTGGCCGATGCCTATCTGCACGACGACACCAACCGCGCGTTCCTGGAACAGCACAACCCCGGTGCGCTGCGCAGCATTGGCGAGCGCCTGCTGGAGGCCATGCAGCGCGGCCTGTGGGCCGAGCCGGGCGACCAGCGCGAACGCATCGAAGACCATCTGCTGGCGCTGGAGCGCCGCGTTGAAGAATACGGAGAAGGACCTCTGGCATGAGTACATCGACAAAGACCCCGGCCTTTCCATTCACCGCCCTGGTGGGCCAGCCGCAACTGCAACGCGCGCTGCAACTCGCCGCCATTGACCCCGGCATTGGGGGCGTACTCATCAGCGGCCCGCGCGGCACGGCCAAGTCCACGGCGGCGCGCGCGCTGGCGGCGCTGTTGCCCGGCGCCCCGTTTGTGACGCTGCCTCTGGCCGCCAGCCTGGAGCAGCTGGTGGGCACCTTGAATGTGGAAGACGTGTTGCGCGATGGCAAGGTCGTTCTCTCGCCCGGCCTGGTGGCACGGGCTCACGATGGTGTGCTCTATGTGGATGAGGTGAACCTGTTGCCCGATGCGCTGGTGGATGCCTTGTTGGACGTTGCCGCCAGTGGCGTCAATACAGTCGAACGCGACGGTATTTCCCAGCAACACGCCGCGCGCTTCGTACTGGTGGGCACCATGAACCCGGAGGAGGGCGAACTGCGCCCGCAGTTGCTGGACCGCTTTGGCCTGTCGGTGGCGCTGGCCAACCCCACCGACGCTGCGCAGCGCACGGCGATCCTGCGCGCCCGCCTGGGCTTTGATGAAAACCCCGCTGCGCTGGCGAAGCAGCATGCACAAGAACAAGCGGCCCTGAGCGCCGCGCTGGTGAGCGCGCGCCAAGTCCTGCCGCGTTTGACCTGGTCCGACGAGGTGCTGCACCACGCTGCGGCCTGCGCCATCGCCGCCGGGGTGGATGGCATGCGAGCCGATCTGGTGATGCTGCGTGCGGCGCGTGCGCTGGCAGCGCTGGAGGGGCGCGGCGACGTGACCACGGCCGATGTGGACGCCGTGGCTGAACTGGCGCTGGCGCATCGACGCCCCGAGGGCAGTGCGGCGCAGCAACCCAGCGGCACCAGCGCATCGCAGACGCCACCACAGAACCCGCAACGTCCGCACGACCCGCAAGCCGCCGCTCCCACCCCCCAGGGAGACTGGGGCGCATTGCCCGCCCAGCCCGAGGGCACGACTAAGGTGCAGAAAATCGCCGGGTGGCCGCCAAAAAAAGTCTAGGCCACCCCAGCCGCCGCCCGCACAACGGGCCTGGCAGCTGGCGGTGGCCTCCGCCCCAGAATCTTTCTGCAAGCCGCATCGGGCCTGGTGCGCGCCAGCACGGCTCGGCCATTGCCTGGCTGCCCACGCTGGTCGCCAAAGGCCCGGTGCCCTTGCAGCGCGCGCACCTGCGCCACCAGCCCATCGCCTTGCGCACGGGTCGACTGCATTGCATCGTGCTCGACACCTCGGGCTCCATGCGCCAGCGCGGCCGTCTGGCCCTGGCCAAGGGCCATGCGGCGCTGATGATCGAGCAGGCCGCGCGCCAGGGCGATGATGTGGCGCTGCTGCGCTTTGGCGGGCAGGGCGTGGAGCTGCTGCTGCCCCCTGGCCGCGCGCGCGCCTCTGGCAGCCAGCGCCTGCGCCCGGTGGGCGGTGGTGGTGGCACGCCACTGGCCGAGGCACTGGCGCAGGCGGAGCAGTTGTTGCAGCGCGCTGCGCGCACCAGCGGTCCGCAGGAGAGCTGGCTGTGGCTGCTGACCGATGGGCGTACCCTGGAGCAGCCCCGGGCGCCGCGCACGCCGCAACATGTGGTGATCGTGGATTTTGATGATCCACGCAAGAATCTGGGCCGGTGTGCCGATTGGGCGATGCGCTGGGGCGCAGAGCACCACCGGGCGCAGGCATGAGTTGTTTTTTAGTCGAACCGTTTTTTCAACCCGTAACCCCAAGGAGAACCCGATGACCGATCCGACGACGCTGACCCACAGCCCCTCTCAGGGCGCCCATCTGACCCTGGCCCTGGTGGGCCCGCTGCTGGCTGCGGCCGCACTGGGCCTGGTGGTCCTGTACGGCGTGGCTTTTGCCGAAAGCCCGCTGGCCCATAACGCCGCGCACGATGTGCGCCACGTGACCGTCAAGCCCTGCCACTGAGCACCCGCTACCCAAGGAGACAGCCATGATTTTTCAACGATTGATCTGGGCCGGTTTGGCCGTGGCCCTGCTGGTAGGCAGCGTGCAGACCGGTGTGCAGCAGTTGCAGGCCGTGCCCATCATCCTGGCCGCCGAAGTGTTCGAGAACCAGAAGGTGGAAGCGCCTGAGCCTGTGGCCCTGGCCGCGGCCCACGAGCATGGTGACGCCGCAGCGGCCCATAGCCACGACGCCGCTGAAGAATGGGCTCCCGCCGATGGCGCAGAACGCATCTTCTGGACCTGGGTGGCCAATGTGCTGCACGCCTTCAGCATGGCGCTGCTGGTGTTTGCCGTGATGGGCCTGAGCCTGGCGCGCAACAGCAATCTGCGCTCCATGGCGCTGGCGGGCTGGGTCGCCGCTGCGGGCTGGCTGGCCTTCCATTTCTGGCCTTCGCTGGGGCTGCATGCAGAGATCCCCGGCATGGACGCTGCCCGTCTGGGCTCGCGCCAGGGCTGGTGGGTGCTGGCCGCTGGCAGCGCTGCGCTGGCCTGTGTGTCGCTGTCCCTGCTGCGCAGCCACTGGCGCTGGGTAGCCGCTGCTGCGTGGCTGGCATTGCCCTTTGTGGTGGGCGCTCCGCACATCACGGCCGACCCCCTGGCAGGCTTCAGCGGTGAAGCCCAGGCCAGCCTGCGCGTGCTGGGCCAGCAGTTCATCTGGGCCACCACCTGGGTGTCGCTGTCCTTCTGGCTGTGCATGGCACTGGCAAGCGGCTTCGCCTTCCAGCGCTGGGTACGCCCGGCACTGCTGACCGTGCTGCAGCGTCTGCAGTCTCCCGCCGTGGGCTCGGTGCAGGCACCCCAGTGAGCGACCGTTTGACGATGGATACCACGCTCGACAAGCCGCAGACCCTGCATTTCCACGCACCCCACAAAACGCCCGCGCACCTCAAGGTGCAGCGCCCCGATGCGGGGCAGCGGGTGTGGAGCGTGGAGGAAGTGCAGGCCCTGTTTGAACTGCCTTTCAACGACCTGTTGTTCCAGGCCCAGACGGTGCACCGCCAGCACTTCGACCCCAACCTCGTGGAGCTGGCCACGCTGCTGTCCGTCAAGACCGGGGGCTGCCCGGAGGACTGTGGCTACTGCCCGCAAAGCGTGCACTTCGATACCGGCGTGGAGGCCGGCAAGCTGATGGGCGTGGACGCAGTACGCGAGGCGGCCGAGCGTGCCAAGGCCGCGGGTGCCACGCGCTTCTGCATGGGTGCCGCCTGGCGCGCGCCCAAGGACCGCGATGTGGAGGCCGTGGCCGAGCTGGTCAAGGCCGTCAAGGCCACGGGTCTGGAAGCCTGTGCCACGCTGGGCATGTTGAATGACGGCCACGCGGAAACCCTGCGCGATGCCGGCCTGGACTACTACAACCACAACCTGGACAGCGCGCCCGACTTCTATGGCGACATCATCACCACGCGGGATTACCAGGACCGCCTGGACACCCTGGCGCGCGTGCGCAACGCAGGCGTCAGCGTCTGCTGCGGCGGCATCGTGGGCCTGGGTGAGTCGCGTCTGCAGCGTGCGGGGCTGATTGCGGAGCTGGCGAACTTGTCGCCGTACCCGGAGTCGGTGCCCATCAACCACTTGGTGAAGGTGGAGGGCACGCCGCTGGCTGACCAGCCCAACTTGGACCCGCTGGAGTTTGTGCGCACCATCGCGGTGGCGCGCATCACCATGCCCCGTGCCCGCGTGCGCCTGTCGGCCGGGCGGAAAAGCATGGGCGACGCGGTGCAGGCCCTGTGCTTTGTGGCCGGTGCCAACTCCATCTTCTACGGTGACAAGCTGCTCACCACTGGCAACCCCGATGTGGATGCCGACGTCGCGCTGCTGCAGCGCCTGGGTCTGCGCACCGGCAAGCCCGAGCCTGCGCCCTGAAGAGCTGCCCACCGAGCATGGAAGCGCTGGCCTTGGCATTGCTCGTCGCACTGGCGGTAGACCGCTGGTGGGGCGAGCCGCGCCTGCGCCTGCACCCTGTGGTGTGGATGGGTAACTACCTGGGCGCCGTGGGTGCCTGGGTGCAAGGCCATGCACTGCAGCAGCCTGAAGCCCGGGATTTCAAGGCTTTTTGGCTTGCAGCCCTCGTCTGGTGTGCGGGAGCAGCTATGGTTTCAGGAGCGGCATGGGCGCTGCAAGCTGCCTTGCTCACGCTGCCCTGGTGGGCCGCCGGCCTGGGCCTGGGCCTCGCGCTCAAGCCCTTGCTGGCCTGGGCCATGCTCAGGCGCGAAGTGCTGGCGGTGGAGTCCGCATTGGGTGAATCGCTGGACGCGGGCCGCGAGCGCCTGCGCTGGCTGGTAAGCCGGGACGTGGCGCAACTGAGCGACACGCAGGTGCGCGAAAGCGCGATTGAAACGCTGGCCGAGAACCTCAACGACTCGGTCGTCGCGCCAATCTTCTGGTTTGTGCTGCTGGGCCTGCCCGGTGCGGCGCTGTACCGCTTTGCCAACACGGCCGACGCCATGTGGGGCTACCCCGGCGTTTACAAGGGCCGCAACTGGGCCTGGGCTGGCAAATGGGCGGCCCGGGTGGATGATGGCTTGAGCTGGGTGCCGGCGCGCATTACCGCTGCCATGCTCTTGCTGGCGGCCGGCTGGCGGGGATGGGGCCTGGCGCGACAACTGCCCACGCAGGCGCGCCAGACGCCGTCGCCCAACAGCGGCTGGCCCATGGCCGCCATGGCGCTGAATCTGGATGTGGCGCTGCGCAAGCCCGGCGTCTATGTGCTCAACCCCACCGGCCGCGCGGCGGCGGTGGCCGACACAGCCGGTGCGCTGGTCTATGCATCCAAAGCACTGCTAGCCCTTGTTCTGATTGCGCAAGCAGCTATGGTTTTGATAGTAATGGGAGGCAAGTCATGGACATGACGCCTCCGCCTTTGCCGCGCGTTCATGGCGGCCCCGACGCCCAAGGTGCGCCGCAATACGACTTTTCCACCAACAGCAATTCCTGCGGCCCGTGCCCCCATGCCCTGGCGGCCGTGCAGGCGGCGGACCCCACGCGCTACCCCGACCCGGCCTACACCCGCCTGCGCGCCGATCTGGCGCACCGGCATGGTGTGGATGTCTGGCGCGTGGTGCTGGCCGGCAGCGCCAGCGAATTCATCTTCCGCATCACGGCCTGGGTGCGCCGCGCGGGCGGAGGCACGGTGCACCTGCCAGCCCATGCCTATGGCGACTATGCGGCGGCGGCCAATGCATGGGGCTTGCGCCGCGTGGATGGTGCGGACGTGGCCGATCTGGTCTGGGCCTGCGAGCCCGCCAGCCCTACCGGTCAGGCCCATGCCGGCTGGCCCGAAGCACTGGCGCGCAGCCCGCTGGTGCTGGATTGCGCCTATGAACCCCTGCGCCTGGACGGATTGCCCACCCTGCAGGGCGCGCAGCGCGATGCCGTGTGGCAACTGTTCTCGCCCAACAAGGCCTTGGGGCTGACGGGCGTGCGCGCGGCCTACGCCATCGCGCCCTTGCACAGCGCGGATACCGCAGCCGCGCTGGACGCCATGGCCCCCTCCTGGGTGCTGGGTGCGCACGGCGCGGCCATGCTGGAGGCCTGGGCCCAATCGCAAACCGCGAGCTGGCTGGCCCAAAGCCTGGGCACCTTGCGCAACTGGAAAGCGCGGCAATGCGATGCGCTGCAAGCGCTGGGCTGGCAGTGCATGCCGGGGGACGCGAACTATCTATGCGCCCGCCCGCCCGAGGGTGTGGATGCGGTTGCACTGTGCGAGCGCCTGCGCGCGCAGGGCATCAAGCTGCGTGACGCCACCTCGTTTGGCTTGCCGGGCTGGGTACGGCTGGGGGCGCTGGCCCCGGCAGCGCAAGAGGCGCTGGTCCAGGCCCTGGAAACTGCTGCATGACCGCCAAATGCATCATGGTGCTGGGCACCACCAGCGGCGCTGGCAAGAGCTGGCTCACCACGGCGCTGTGCCGCTACTACGCGCGCCAGGGGCTCAAGGTGGCACCTTTCAAGGCGCAGAACATGAGCAATAACGCGCGGGTGGTTGCGTCGGACAATGGCCAGGGCGAGATTGGTTCAGCCCAGTACTTCCAAGCCTTGGCTGCCAATGCCGTACCCGATGTGCGCATGAACCCGCTGCTGCTCAAGCCCGAGCGCGACACGCACAGCCAGGTGGTACTCATGGGGCAGGTGAGCCCCGAGCTGAGCGCCATGCCATGGCGCGGCCGAAGCCTCAAGGTCTGGCCGCAGATTGCCGCGGCGCTGGACGCGCTGCGGGCCGAGAACGATGTGGTGGTGATCGAGGGCGCGGGTTCGCCCGCCGAGATCAACTTGGCGGCCAGTGATGTGGTGAACATGCGCGTGGCCCAGCATGGCGACGCAGTCTGTCTGCTGGTCACCGACATTGACCGGGGCGGTGCGTTCGCCCACCTGTATGGCACCTGGGCGCTGTTGCCGGAAGAGCAGCGGCCGTTCATCAAGGGCTTTGTGCTGAACAAGTTTCGCGGTGACACCACACTGCTGGCCCCTGCGCCTCAGATGCTCCAGGACCTGACGGGTGTGCCCACGGTGGCCACGCTGCCCATGTGGTGGCAGCACGGCTTGCCGGAAGAAGACGGTGTGTTTGACGACCGTAGTGTGGCCAAGGGCTCGGTAAATCTGACGGTGGCGGTGGTGGCCTATCCGCGCATCAGCAACCTGGACGAGTTCCAGCCGCTCAAGAATATTCCGGGGCTGCGGTTGCAATGGGTGCGCAGCCCGTCAGAACTGGCTGGGCTCACGCCTTCGGATTGGATCATCCTGCCCGGCTCCAAGCACACCAGTGGCGATCTGGCCTGGCTGCGGTCGCAAGGGCTGGATGCCGCCATTGCGCGCCATGCGGAGCAGGGTGGGGCGGTGCTGGGCATTTGCGGTGGCTTGCAGATGCTGGGGGAGGCGCTGATTGATCCGCATGGGATTGATGGCAATGCGCCTGGGCTGGGCTTGTTGCCGGCGGTGACGGTGTTTGCGGAGGACAAGACGGTGCGGCATACGTCTGCGGCATTCTTTCCTTCGCTTTCGCCTGCGCGAGGCGGCGAAACCGGGGACCTCATGGTGCCAAATGCGCACAAATCGGCCCCCGGCTTCGCCGCCTCGCGCTTGGACCAGGGCGTGCGATCGGCGAACTCGACGCCATCGCCTTGGTATTCCCTTGCGGGTGTATCTGTCTCTGGCTATGAAATCCACCACGGCCAGACCGCCCCTCATGCCGCCATGGCTGCCGCTGGCAATGTGGCTAAGGCTGTATTGCCCAACGATCTAGGCTGGATCAACGCCCGGGGCAATGTGCTGGGCTTGTACCTGCACGGCATGTTTGAAGACCCAGCCGTGCTGCAGGCCCTGTTCGGCGCCCAGATCGGCGGCGCCGTGCCTACGTTGGAGACGGTGTTTGACGGCTTGGCGGACTATGTGGAAAGGCACTTTGCAACAGGTTATCTGATGCAGTTGATAAGTAAAAAATAGGGAGAAAAAAAATTGAAGAATCGTCCGAACAAATGGTTGGCCGCTGTGCTGGGTTTTTTTGTATCAGCGCTTGGCCTGTTGTATGTAGCTCGTTGGCGTTGGGCTGTGGTTGTTACCGTCGCTGTGCTGGCAATGGCCTTGTTGGACGTCCTGTATCTCTCGGGGTTACCGGAAATTGCTACCTGTTTTAACTTGGCAGTAGCCGTTACGGTTAGTCGCTTTGCGTACGTGCAGGCGCGTGACTTTGATCCTGAGCGTCCCCGGCCGGGCTACAGCCGCTGGCCTGGGCTGTTGCTTTGCGGTTTTGTCATAGTTGCCTCCATCGTGGCGTTTCGCGCTTTTTTATACGAACCATTCAGGGGGCCATCTGGTTCCATGCAGCCCGGGATCTCCGCTGGTGCACGCCTGATAGTGCAAAAGTGGGGTTACGGTAATTACGGAACCTATGGGATGCACATCGTTCGCGCTGCGCTCACGCAGCCTGTGGAGCGTGGCGATCTCATGGTGTTTGAATTACCTCCGCTGCAAAAAACGCAATATATAAAGCGCGTTGTCGCTCTACCCGGAGACACGCTGCTGATTCGTGATGGACGGCTCACGATCAATGGGCAAATCGTGCCGCTTACTCCGAAGGCGGACTACATGGAAGAGTCCTCCATGCGCTATATCAAACGCTTTCAGGAGCGTCTGGGATCACATAGCTATGACATCTTGCTAGATGAAAAATTAGCCCCTATCTCCGCGCCGGAAGAGAAATTCGCGCACATGGAGAACTGCCGCTACGAAGTCCATGAAATCATCTGCAAAGTGCCCGAAGGGCATTACTACTTCATGGGTGATTACCGCAGCAATAGTTTCGATAGTCGCTATTGGGGCTTTGTGCCGCAGGCCAATTTGCTGGGCAAGGTGGTTTACGTTTCCCCGCAATTCTTTTGATTGCAATTCTTAGGACATCAGCATGATTCTCTCCCTCCCTATCCTCGCCGATATCTCCGACGCCAACCTCACCGAAGCCCTGCAGGCGACGATCAACAACAAGACCAAGCCGCTCGGTTCTCTCGGCCGCCTGGAAGACGTGGCCTTAAAGATTGGTCAGATTCTGGGCAGTACTGCACCGGTACTGGAACAGCCGCAGATGGTGGTGTTTGCGGGGGACCATGGGCTAACGGCGCGTGGCATCTCGGCCTTTCCCAGTGACGTGACGTGGCAGATGGTGGAGAACTTTCTGGCGGGCGGTGCGGCGGTGAGCGTGTTGGCCAAGCAGAACGGCATTGCGCTGACGGTGGTGGATTGCGGCGTGAAGCGCGACTTTCTGGCGGGTTTGCCCGCCGGCAGCACGCGGCCCGGCCTGCAAGTGCGCAAGGCTGCGGGTGCGGAGTTGGGCACGGCGGATTCGTCAGTGCAACCAGCCATGACAACGGCTCAGTGCGACGAAGCGCTGCAGCACGGTGTCGATCTGGTGAAGGCCCTGCCGGGCAATGCCTTGCTGCTGGGCGAGATGGGCATTGGCAATACCTCGGCCGCGTCGCTGCTGCTGTCGCGTCTGGCCGGGCTGGACATCACCGTCTGTACCGGCGCCGGCACCGGGTTGGACGCTCCCGCCGTGCAGCGCAAGACCGAAGTGCTGCGCGAGGTGCTGGCGCGCCATGCGGACGCCACCGCGCCGCTGGATGCGCTGGCGGCTCTGGGCGGTTTTGAGATTGCCACCATGGTGGGCGCAGTGCTGCAAGCCGCTCATGAGCGGCGCGTGATCGTGGTGGACGGTTTCATCGCCACCAGCGCGGTGCTGGTGGCCCACGCGCTGCAGCCGCTGGTGTTGCAGCGCTGTGTGTTCGCGCACCGCTCGGGCGAGCGCGGGCATGAGTTCATGCTGCAGCACTTGGGCGTGCAGGGTCTGCTGGACCTGGGCCTGCGCCTGGGCGAAGGCTCGGGCGCCGCACTGGCCTGGCCGTTGCTGCAGTCGGCCTGCACCGTTCTGCGCGACATGGCCAGCTTTGCCTCGGCCGGGGTGTCCGAAAAAAGCGCCGACCCCGTGACCGCGCACTAAGCCCGCCATGGCCCGTTTTCTCCGCCACTACCTGCTGTCGCTGCAGTTCTTCACCCGCGTGCCGGTGACCGGCCGGCTGGCGGAGTGGGTGGGCTTCAGCCCCGCCATGCTGCGTGCCAGTGCCGCGCACCTGCCGGGCGTGGGTTGGCTGGTGGGCGGCGTGGTGGCTTTGGTCACTTGGGTGTTGCTCGCGTTGCTGCCCGCCAGCCCGTTTGCGCCGCTGGTGGCCGCCGTGCTGGGCACGGTGGTCAGCGTGCTGATGACGGGCGCCTTCCACGAAGATGGCCTGGCCGATGTGGCCGATGGCCTGGGCGGCACGCAGAGCCGGGAACGTGCGCTGGAGATCATGAAGGATTCGCGCGTCGGTGCCTTTGGCGCCATTGCCGTGGTGCTGGCGCTGCTGGCAAAGGTGAGCCTGCTGGCGCTGCTGGGGGCGCTACACGGTGCTGTGTTGTGCGTGGCGCTGTTCACAGGCCATGTGGTGTCGCGCTTTTGGCCGCTGCTGACCATCCGCCTATTGCCGCATGTGGGCGATGTGGCGGGGTCCAAATCCAAACCGCTGGCGGACCAGATCAGCCTGGGTAGCCTGTGGGTGGCCGGTTTTTGGTCTTTTGGTGCTCTAGCCCTCGTGCTGATTGCGCAAGCAGCTATGGTTTTTGTAGTGCCGGTATCAGCTGTTCAAGCTCTCATGCCGTGGCTCGCCGCCGGGGTTGTGGCCAGCGGGCTGGCCTGGTGGGGCATGTTGCGCTGGTTTGCGCGACGCTTGCAGGGCTTCACGGGCGACTGTCTGGGCGCCACGCAGCAGGTTTGCGAGCTGGCTTTCTACTTGGGCCTAGCGCTGGCCTGGGGTGCGGCGTCGCGCGGCGGGTTGGCATGACGCTGTGGGTGGTGCGCCATGCGCAGCCGCGGGTGGCGCCCGGTGTTTGCTATGGCGCGCTGGACTTGCCAGCCGAGCCTGAGGCGACGCAGGCTGCGGCAAACGCACTGGCCCAGGTGCTGCCGCAAGGGGCACTTGTGCATACCTCGGTGCTACAAAGATGTGAGCTGCTCGCGCAATATCTGCGAGGGCTACGGCCTGATTTGACCTTCAAGCCCGAGCAGCGGCTGGTGGAGATGCACTTTGGCCTGCACGAGGGCGCGGCCTGGGCGGACATTGGCAAGGCGGCCTTGGACGCCTGGACAGCAGACTTCTGGAACCACCGCTTTGGCGGGCAGGAGTCTCTGGCGGAGTTCATGGGTCGCGTGGGCGAGGTGTGGGACGCCTGCCAGCCTGCACGGGCAGTGGGCCAGGCGCAGGTCTGGATTACCCATGCGGGCGTGGCCCGGGCGGTGACGCTGCTGGCGCAGGGCATACGTCGGGTGGACTGTGCCGAGCAGTGGCCGGCGCAGGCCCCGGCTTATGGGCAATGGATGCGCGTGCTGCCCTGAGGTCTGTCGCGTTTAGCTTCACGCAAACTCGATGCGGTTGCGTCCGTTGCCCTTGGCGCGGTACAGGGCTTCGTCCGCCCGGGCCAGCAGGGCTTGAACGGAATGGTCTTCCTCGCGTAGTGTGGCAATGCCCATGCTCACCGTGTAGCGCACATCGTTGCCGGCTTTGGCCGAAGACTCGCGGATGCGCTCAGCCACCACCCAGGCTTCGTCGGCCGTGGTTTCGGGCAGCAGCAGTACAAACTCCTCGCCACCCAGGCGGCCCATCTGGTCCTGGCTGCGCAAATGGGCGTTGACCCGCTCCACAAAATCCACCAGCGCCTTGTCGCCAGCTTGGTGGCCATAGGTGTCGTTGATGCGCTTGAAGTGGTCCAAATCCATGACCACCATGGACAGCTCGCGCTGGTGCCGGCGGTGGCGGTCCAGCTCCAGCTGGGCTGCCGCGTTCCAGGCCCGGCGCATGAGCGCTCCGGTGAGTGAGTCCCGCGTGGCCAGGCGCTCAAACTCTTCGCGGACCCGCTCGCTGGCCAGCAGCACAAAGCCGATCAGCGTGAGCAAGGTGCTTCCCGTGAGGGCGGCGTTGCAGATGATGTTGAAGCTGGTGGGGGCGAACACGCTGCCGCCGGTGTAGCCCACCATGGCTCCGGCCGCGTGGACCAGCCAGGTGCAGGCGCCCGCCATGAGCGCCAGCACCAGAAAGCGGCCCGCAAACTCGAAGCGGCTGTGCAGCACCAGGCGGTGGCTATGCAGCAGGGCAATGGCAATCATGCTGCAGTTAATGACCAGCACGCGGATCGCATAGTCTGGCCACACCAGCAGCAGGGTGGCCACGGCCAGGCTGGACAGGCCCAGCAGTGGCACACACAGCCGCATGCTGGAGGGCAGGCCCAGGAATTTCTCGGTGCCCGCGACCCACATCAGGCTGCCGGACATGAGCAGCACATTGCCCAGCAAGATGGAGAAACCCATGGGCAGCAGGTCGCGCGTGGCGATGAGCACGATGCCCAGAAACATGACCAGCGCCCCATTGGCCCACCACCCCAGGCCGCGCACGCTGACCGGGTAGTTGCGCCGCAGCGAGAACAGCACGATCGCCATGAGCGGGCCCATCAGGGCTGTCATGACCAGAATCGTGCGAGCGTCCAGCTTCAGAAAGGCCCCCAACAGATCTCCTTCAGCTCAGCAGCGTGGAGACGTCACTGAAGGTATCCGGGTCGGGCAGGGGGCTGTGCAGTGTGTCGGGTACCAGTGCCAGGTACTGCTGCAAGCCGGCGGGCAGCTGCAGCATGCCCTGTTGAACCTGGGTGTGGCTGCCGGCCTGGTCAGCCAGCCAGCCGGCCAGATGGACGACAGCGGACAGCTTGGACTGTGCGATGGCAGACTGGGTATCGCCGCAATGCGCCAGCGCCTGGACCACGTCATCGGGAAAGTCCCAGCGGCGGGCTACTTCGGCGGTGACGCGGCCTTCGTCGAATCCGGCCAGTGTACGTTCCCGTTGCCAGCGTTCGCCGGGCGCACTGGGCTGCTGTTGCAGCGCCTCCAGCAGGCTGGGACGGTGTTGCACAAGCAGCAGTTCGCCCAGCCGCATCATCATGGCCGTCAGCCAGGCCTGTTGTTCATCAATATGGATTTCGCAGGCCAAGAACTTGGCATAGCCCGCGCACACCATGCTGTAACGCCAGAACTCCAGCCGGTTCATGCCTGCAGGCAGGGTGAACACCTGGGCCATGCAGATGCCCAGCGCGCGGGCGCGGATCTGGGACATGCCAACCACGCTGACCGCGCTGTCCAGCGTGGTGACGGAGCGGGAGAGCCCAAACAGCGCACTGTTGGCCATGCGCAGCAGGGTGGCGGTGAGGGCGGGGTCTTTGGCGATGACGTCGCGAACGGTGACGACGTCGGCATCCTCGTCGTTGAGGGTGCGGATCAGGGCATGGGCCACCTCCGGCATGACAGGCAGCTTGACCGCTTGGATAAAGGCGCTGATGTCCGTCATGGGAAGGGCGTGTTTCAGGAGGTGGGGGCCGGAGTCTTGAGTGTAAAGCCACAGACCTTGGCCACGCTACATTGCCAGCAAAGTGGTTTGCGTGCCTGACAGATGTAACGGCCGTGCAAGATCAGCCAGTGGTGCGCGTCCACGAGGTAGGGCTTGGGGATACGCTTGAGCAGCTTGAGCTCCACCTCCAGTGGTGTCTTCCCCGGGGCCAGGCCCGTGCGGTTGCCCAGGCGGAACAAATGCGTGTCCACCGCCATGGTGGGCTCGCCAAAAGCCACGTTGAGCACCACATTGGCAGTCTTGCGCCCCACGCCGGGCAGGGCTTCCAGCGCCTCCCGGGTGCGCGGTACCCGGCCGCCATGCAGCTCGGTCAGCATCCGGCAGGTCTGCAGCAGGTGTTTGGCCTTGCTGCGGTACAGGCCTATGGTCTTGATGTGTTGCTCCAGCCCCTCCTGGCCCAGGGCCAGAATCTTCTGCGGGGTGTTTGCCACGGCAAACAGGCGGCGCGTGGCCTTGTTGACGCCCACGTCGGTGGCCTGGGCCGAGAGCAGCACGGCCGTCAGCAACTCGAACACGGAACTGTATTCCAGCTCCGTCTGCGGATGCGGATTGGCCGCCTGCAGCGTGGCGAAAAAGGTTTCTACGGCGGCCGGAGTCACTAGGCGGTTACATCCAGGAAGGTGCTGGGGTCCGGAAACTTGGTGCGCAGCCAGTCCTTGTCCAGCGTCAGGGCGGAAATCACGTCGGCGGGCAGGTCTTCGACCGCATCGGGGCCGGCGTGGTCGGTTTCGGCCAGCAGGCCGGCCAGATGGATCACCGCGCCCAGGCGCGAGAAGGCCTGTTCGGTAATGGGGTCAGCTGAGCGCTGCAGGGCCTGCACCATCTGCATGGGGAAGTTCCAGCGGCGTGCCAGTTCGGCGGTGATCTGGCCTTCGGTAAAGCCCACCAGGCTTTGTTCGCGCTGCCAGCGCACGCCGGGCAGGTGGGGCAGCCGTTCAATCTCATGCAGCGTGGCCGGGTCGGCCTGGGCAATGAGGAGTTCGCCCAGGCGCAGCATCATGCCGGTGAGCCAGGCGAGCTGGGTGTCGATGCCCAGGCGATTGGCCAGCCACTGGGCGTAGCCCGCGCAGGCCATACTGGAGCGCCAGAACTCCTGGCGGTCCAGGTCAGGCAGGTTGGGGAAGGATTCGCTGAGACAGGCCCCGAGCGCCAGGGTGCGCACCTTGGCCATGCCGACCATGGTGATGGCGTCGTCCAGCGTGCCCACGCCACGCGGCAAACCGAACTGCGCGCTATTGGCCAGGCGCAGCAGCTTGGCAGAGAGTGCGGGGTCTTTGGCGATCAGATCGCGGATCTGGGCGACCGAGGCATCGTCATCGTTGAGGGTCTGGATCAGCGCATGCGCGACCTCGGACATGGATGGCAATTTGACGCTTGCGAAGAAAGACTCAAGGTTGACCATGGATTCCCCTCAAAAAAGATTGCGACACCAATCGGTGACAATTTACCCCAAGCGCAGCCTTGTTTTACCCGGTTTGAGCCCGGGCCTGCGACAAATTTTTCAAGTCCTTTGCCAGCCGAAAGAAAGTTTCATGCAATTTGCCGACCGCCTCAACAACGTCGAGACTTCCGCCATCCGCGAGCTGTTCAAGCTGCTGGGCAAGCCCGGCATCATCAGCTTTGCCGGGGGCTTTCCTGACCCCGCCATGTTCGACGTCGAAGGCATCCGTGAATCCACGGATGCAGTGCTCAAGGCCACGCCCGGCCCGGTGTTGCAATACGGTGCCACCGAGGGCTATCAGCCCCTGCGTGAAGGCATCAGCACCCACATGGCCGGCAAGGGTGCCACGGTAGCCCCCGATGGCCTGATCGTCACCACGGGCAGCCAGCAGGCGCTGGACCTGATCGGCAAGACCATGATCTCGCCCGGCGACAAGGTCATCATGGAAGCGCCCACCTTCCTGGCCACCATCCAGTGCTTCCGCCTGTATGGCGCGCAGGTCATCGGCGCGCCGATTGACGCCAACGGTGTGGATGTGGACAAGCTCGAAGCGCTGATCGAAGAGCACAAACCCAAGCTGGTCTACCTGATCCCCTCGTTTGGCAACCCCAGTGGCGCCATGCTGAGCCTGGAGCGCCGCAAACGCATTCTGGAGATCGCCGTCCGCACCCAGACCCTGGTGGTCGAGGATGACCCCTACGGCGAACTGTTCTTCGACCAGGCTCCGCCGCCCAGCCTGCTGGCGCTGAGCGACAGCGTGTCCGGCAGCCGTGCGTGGTTGGCGCACTGCGGCTCCTTCAGCAAGGTGCTGAGCCCGGGTTTACGCGTGGGCTGGCTCATTGCCCCGGCCGAGCTGCTGGCCAAAGCCACCATGTGCAAGCAGTTCAGCGACGCCCATACCAGCAACCTGACGCAGGCCACCGCCGCCCATTACCTCACGCTGAACCGCCTGCCCACGGCCCTGGCCACAGTGCGTGCCACCTATGCCGAGCGTGCCCGTGTGATGGCTGAAAGCCTGCAGCGCGAGCTGGGCGATGCGATTGCGTTTGACCGGCCCCAGGGCGGCATGTTCTTCTGGGCACGTCTGACCGGCGCGAATGGCAAGGAAAAGAATGCGGGCGAGTTCGCCAAGCGCGCCATCGACAAGCTGGTGGCTTTTGTGCCTGGCGCGCCGTTCTATGCGCACGACCCGGACCTGAGCTCGCTGCGCCTGAGCTTTGCCACGGCCGACGTGGCCAAAATCGAAGAGGGTATTGGCCGCCTGGGCCAGGCACTCTGAGCGGCGCGTCTACACCCTGCTGAGTTTGCTCGCCGGCACCATGCCCGGCGTGCCCTGCAGGTGCACCACCAGCTCACCTTGCCGCAGGATCACGGTCTTGACGATGTCTTGGCGCCCTTGGTAGATCACTGCATCTCCAGATCGGAGGCGGGGCAGGGCAGGCACGCTTAGACGTGCCCTTGCCGTGGAGCGCAGTAGGCTGGCCACATGGGGGTGGTGCGAAGACAAAACTTCCAATGCCCGTCCCACCGCAGTCTTGATGTCTGCGGCGGTGAATGGCTTTCCCAGCACGAACAGGGCTCCGGCCGATTCCGCCTTCGCTTGCAAGTTGGCATCGAGAAGCTCGGCCATGTATCCCAGCCTGCATTGTGGGTTGTGGCGCAACACGGCCTCGTGCAGCGCCAGGCCCGACAGGGATTCCTTGGGAAAGTGGTCGCTCAGCAGCAGGTGGGGCGGGTGATCGGCGGCGACTTCCAGCGCGGCCTGGGGCGTACTGGCAGTTTTGATGCTGCCGGCCTCAAACCCATGGCCTTCCAGAAGTTTTCGCAGAAAAGTTTGCAGGGCGGGGCTGCTATCGGCCACCAGAAAACGGATCGCGGACATGACGTCGACATGCGGTTGAAAGGACTGACAAACCCCTGACGCGGCACCATCAGGGAGCACCTAGCATAATGGTACGGACGGTTAAAAACCGATGAAGCAACTAGGAAAATTGATGCAAAAGACTCTAAAAATCGACTTCGTTTCCGATGTATCGTGCCCTTGGTGCGCCATTGGTCTGCAGAGCTTGCAGACCGCCCTGGGGCGCCTGGAGGGTGAGGTCCAGGCCGACATCCATTTCCAGCCCTTTGAGCTGAACCCCCAGATGGTTCCGGAGGGTGAAGACATCACCGAACACCTGAACAAGAAGTACGGCTCCACCCCCGAGCAGGCTGCGGCCGCGCGCGAGAACATCCGCCAGCGCGGCGAGGCCCTGGGCTTTACCTTCAACATGGACAAGCGCGGGCGCATCTACAACACCTTTGATGCGCACCGCCTGTTGCATTGGGCAGAGTCGTCCGGGCGCCAACTGGCGCTCAAGCAGGCTTTGTTTGCCGCCTATTTCACGAATGGCGAAGACCCCAGCAACCACGAGGTGCTGCTGCGTGCGGTAGCCGCGGCCGGGCTGGACGTGGACGAGGCGCAGCGCGTGCTGGTTTCGGGCGATTACGCCGACGAAGTGCGCGAGCAGGAACAGTTTTATTTGCAAAACGGAATCCATTCGGTACCAGCCGTGGTGATCAATGAGCGCCACCTGATCTCTGGCGGGCAGCCGCCCGAGGTGTTTGAGCAGGCCCTGCGCCAGATCGCTGCGGGTTGATGGATCGCAGGCAAATTGTGTGCCTGGCCGCTGCCAGCGCCAGCACACTCTGGCTGCCGCGCAGTGCCTGGAGCCAGCCGCGGCTGCAGAGCAACCCGTTTGCGCTGGGCGTGGCCAGCGGCTCGCCCACGCACCAGTCTGTGGTGTTATGGACGCGCTTGGTGCAGGACGGCCCGCAGGGCACTGCGCCATGGGGTGGCGCGCCCATTGCGGTGCATTGGGAAGTGGCGGAGGACGAGCAGTTTCGCCGTCCCGTGCAATCTGGCCAGGTGCAGGCCGTGCCCGCGCTGGCCCATTCAGTGCATGTGGAGGTACAGGGCCTGGAGCCTGACCGTTGGTACCACTACCGCTTCCAGCTGGGGGCGGCGACCAGCACGGTGGGGCGCACGCGCACCTTTCCAGCGCCCGCCGCTGCCGCACAGCGCCTGCGCCTGGCCTATGCCTCCTGTCAGCACTGGGAGCACGGCTACTACAGCGCCTACCGCCACATGCTGGCCGAGCAGTTGGACGCGGTGCTGTTCCTCGGTGACTACATCTACGAGTACGCCGGTAGCAGTAAAGCCGTTCGTAGCGTGACCAGCGGCATGGCCGTCAGCTTGGACGAATACCGTGCCCGCTACGCCCTGCACAAGACCGATGCCGATCTGCAGGCCATGCATGCGGCCTGCCCCTGGTTGCTGACCTGGGACGACCACGAGGTCCAGAACGACTACGCGGGTGAGACGCCGGGCAACAAGGGGCCCGAGGGGATCGACTTTGCCGCCCGCCGAGCCGCTGCTTACCAAGCTTATTACGAACACATGCCGCTGCGCGCGGCAACGCTGGGGCGCGCTTTCAACGGCGTATGGGGCGCCAACCGGGAGCTGCGCCTGTATGACCGCGTGGCGTTTGGGCGCCTGGCCACACTGCATTTGCTGGATGACAGGCAGTACCGTGACCCTCAGGCCTGCACCAAAGGAGGCGGGCCAGGTTCCAGTACCGTGAATCCGGCCCACTGTGCGGCGCTGGCTGATCCCAAGCGCACCTTGCTGGGCGCAACGCAGGAGCGCTGGCTGGACCAGTCCCTGGCCACCGGAGGCGGGCAATGGACGGTCTTGGGCCAGCAGACCGCATTTGGCCAACGGGATTTCCACATGGGCGAGGGCGTACGTGTCTCCAACGATGGGTGGGACGGGTATGCGGCGGCGCGAATCCGCGTAACGGATGCCTTGCAGCGTCACGCAGTGAGCAATCCGGTGCTATTGGGGGGCGATGTGCACTCCAGCTGGGTGGGCCACGTGAAGGCTGATTACGCCAAGCCGCAGAGCAAGGCGGTGGGGGTGGAGTTCTGCGGCACCAGCATTACTTCGCGTGGTGGCAGCAACGAGAACCTGCCAGAGGTGCTGGCCGAAAACCCGCACTTTGTGTTCGCAGACCGGGAAAAACGGGGCTATGGCGTGGCGGAGTTCACGCCCAAACAGCTCAGCGTGACTTTGCGTGCGGTGGTCGATGCGACGCGTGCGGATTCCGGCGTCCAGACGCTGGCGGCATTCGCGGTGGAGCCGGGCAGGACAGAGCTGCACCGGGCCTGAGGTGCCCGGCGCAAGGGGTCTACCTCAGGACTTCCAGCAGCCGGTCCAGCCCACCCGTGTTGATGGCGACCTGGGCCTGCGCGCGCACGGCAGGCTTGGCGTGGTAAGCCACCGACAGGCCGGCAGCGCCCATCATGGGCAGATCATTGGCGCCGTCGCCCATGGCGATGCACTGCGCGGGCTCAATGCCCAGCAGCGAGGCTACTTCCAGCAGGGTGCGGCGTTTCTCGGCGCCATCGCAGATGTCGCCCCAGCTTTGCAGTACCAGGCCGCCTGTCAATTCGCCGCAGTTGGGACCTGAAGCAATTTCCAGCACGTTGGAGCGGGTGTAGTCGATGCCCAGCAGTTCCCGCACATGTTCGGCAAAGTAGGTGAAGCCGCCACTGACCAGCAAGACCTTGAGTCCAGCCTGCTTGCAGGCGGCTACCAGCGCAGCTGCGCCAGGGTTCAGTTGCAGGCGTTCGCGCTTGACGGCCTCCAGGTCCGCCACGGTCACGCCCTTGAGCAGCGCCACGCGGCGGCGCAGGCTGTCCTTGAAGTCGGTGATCTCCCCGCGCATGGCCGCTTCGGTGATGGCAGCCACCTCGGCCTTGCGGCCCACGGCGTCGGCAATCTCGTCAATGCACTCGATGTTGATGAGCGTGGAATCCATGTCGAAGGCGATGAGCTTGTAGTCGCTCAGGCGCAGCGCAGCGGGCAGGTTCTGGACGACAAGGCCGGGAGAGAGTTCTGACATGATTGAATCGACTGCTATGTATTTGGTAGCTGCTTGCGCATATTCCACGGGGGTTAGAGGCTTATTTCTTTCATAGCCCGGCTGGCGTTCAATGCAGCGCGTTGGCGCGCACCAGCTCCTGGTGGCGGGCATTGATAGCCATCACGGCTTTGTCGCCCCGGTCCCAGTGGTGCAGAAAGACTTCGCTGTCCTTGGTGAAGCGGTGGCCGATGCGGATGGAATACGACTTGAACATCCAGCTGAACAGGGATTTGTAGAACACCGCCTCGTCCAGGTCGCGCCACTTCACGCCGCTGGTGCCCTTGGTCCAGGGCAGGAAGCCGGACGAGCGCCAGACACCGATGTCGTCCATGTAGAGGCGGTGGCTTTTGATGGAGAAGATGCGCAGGATGATGCCGATCGTGAACACGCTGGAGACGATCAGGCCGCCGATGATGTTGGCGTACAGGAACATGGAGGCCAGGATCGCCAGGATGAGGGTCAGAATCACGGTCCCGATGTAGGCGGTCCAGGACTTGCCGCCCAGTTCTTGCACATTCTTGGCCGTGATGTTGGTGTTGTCTTGATCCATGGGCTCCCCGGTAAAAAGTTGTGCCGAAAATGTAGCCGGAAAAGTGGCGGATTCCGTGACAGGCCGCCTCTAGGCGCCGGATTTCGCTGCGACCGGTGTGCCCAGGCTGCGCAGCACGTCCCGCACCATCTGCACCCGGGCCTTCACCTCGGGCAGCTCGCGCTCGATGCGCAGCTTTTCGTTGCCCACCAGCTTGATGTGCTTGTTCTTCTGGATCAGCGCGATCACCCCCATGGGGTCAATGGGCGCATCTTTCTTGAAGGTGATGGTGATCACGCCGGGCGTCGCGTCCACCTTCACCACGCCGTAGGGTTTGGCGATGACGCGCAGGCGGTGTACATCAATGAGCGTCTGTGCCTGGGCCGGCAGCTTGCCAAAGCGATCCACGATTTCCTCCAGTAGCGCATCCACCTGGTCGGTGTTCTTGGCCGTGGCCAGCTTCTTGTAGAAGGAAAGGCGCAGGTGCACATCGCCGCAGTAGTCGTCGGGCAGCAGGGCGGGGGCGTGCAGGTTGATCTCCGTCGTGACGTTGAGCGGGCTCAGCAGGTCCGGCTCCTGGCCGTTCTTGAGGCAACGCACCGCCTCGCTCAGCATCTCGTTGTAGAGCTGGAAGCCCACTTCCAGCATATTGCCGCTCTGGTTCTCGCCCAGCACCTCGCCGGCTCCGCGGATCTCCAGGTCGTGCATGGCCAGGTAGAAGCCGCTGCCCAGCTCTTCCATCTGCTGGATCGCGTCCAGGCGCTGCTGGGCCTGCTTGGTCAGGCCCTCGATGTCGGGCACCATGAGGTAGGCATAGGCTTGGTGGTGGCTGCGGCCCACGCGGCCCCGCAACTGGTGCAGCTGCGCCAGGCCGAACTTGTCGGCGCGGCTCATGACGATGGTGTTGGCGCTGGGCACGTCGATGCCGGTCTCAATGATGGTGGAGCACAGCAGCAGGTTGTAGCGCTGGGCGATGAAGTCGCGCATCACGGCTTCCAGCTGGCGCTCGGGCATCTGGCCATGGGCCACGGCAATGCGGGCCTCGGGCAGCAGCTCTTCGAGCTTCTGGCGCCGGTTCTCGATGGTTTCCACCTCGTTGTGCAGAAAGTAGACCTGCCCGCCGCGCTTGAGTTCGCGCAACACAGCTTCGCGGATCACGCCGTTGCCCTCGGCGCGCACAAAGGTCTTGATGGCCAGGCGACGCTGCGGTGCGGTGGCAATCACGCTGAGGTCGCGCAGGCCCTCCAGTGCCATGCCCAGCGTGCGCGGGATGGGGGTGGCGGTCAGCGTGAGCACGTCCACCTCGGCGCGCAGCGCCTTCATCTGCTCCTTGTGGCGCACGCCAAAGCGGTGCTCCTCGTCGATGATGAGCAGGCCCAGGTTCTTGAACTGGGTGGATTCGGAGAGCAGTTTGTGGGTGCCGACCACGATGTCCACTGTGCCATCGGCCACGCCTTTGAGTGCGGCGGTAATTTCCTTGGCCGAACGGAAGCGGCTCATCTCCGCCACCTTGACGGGCCACTTGCTGAAGCGGTCCACCAGCGTCTGGTAGTGCTGCTCGGCCAACAGCGTGGTGGGTGCCAAAAAGGCGACTTGCTTGCCACCCGTGACCGCCACAAAGGCCGCACGCAGGGCGACTTCGGTCTTGCCAAAGCCCACGTCGCCGCAGACCAGGCGATCCATGGGGCGCGGCGAGATCATGTCCTGGATGACACAGTGGATGGCGGCCTTCTGGTCGGCGGTTTCCTCGAAGCCGAAGTCGTTAGCGAACTGTTCGTAGTCGCCGGGGCTGTAGCGGAAGGCGTGGCCTTCGCGTGCGGCACGGCGGGCATAGATGTTGAGCAGCTCGGCTGCGCTGTCGCGCACCTGCTCGGCCGCTTTGCGCTTGGCCTTTTCCCATTGGCCGCTGCCCAGCTTGTGCAACGGTGCCTCGTCGGCACTGACGCCGGTGTAGCGGCTGATGAGCTGCAGCTGGCTCACGGGCACATAGAGTGTGGCCTTGTCGGCGTACTCCAGGTGCAAGAACTCTTGCAGCTCGGGCTCGCCGGCCGCGTTCTTGTTGCCCAGGTCCATGTTCACCAGACCGCGGTAGCGGCCTATGCCGTGGGCACTGTGCACCACCGGGTCACCCAGGTTCAGCTCGCTCAGGTCCTTGATCAGCGCTTCCACATCGCTGACCTGCTCCTGCTTCTTGCGGCGGCGGGTGGTGGGGCCGGAGGCGAACAGCTCGGTCTCGGTGACCAGGTCGATACCAGCTTCCAGCCAGCTGAAGCCCACGGTCAGGGCAGAGGTGGCAATGCCAAACTTCTCGTCGCTGGAGAGGAATTCCTGCAGGGAATCAAAGGCTGGTGGCTGGATACCGCTGGCGCGCACAAAGTCCAGCAGGCTTTCGCGGCGGCCATCGCTTTCCGCCAGCACCAGGATGCGGTGCTGCGTGTTGCGCGCATGGGTCTTGAGGCGGGCCAGCGGGTCTTCGGTGCCGCGCTCCACGGACAGCGGCGGCAAACCGGTCCATTCCACAAACTCGGTGCCCTCGCCCTGGGCGCGGATGGCCAGTTGGGCGTGAGCATTGGCTGTGGCAAAGAACTGCTCGGTACCCAGGAACAGGGCCTCGGGCGGCAGCGCGGGGCGTTCGGGGTCGCCCTGCACCAGACGGTAGCGGTCCTTGGTGTCTTGCCAGAAGCGCTGGAAGGCGGGTTCCAGGTCTCCATGCAGCACCACGGTGGCGTCCGCACCCACATAGTCAAATACCGTGGCCGTTTCTTCAAAGAACAGCGGCAGGTAGTACTCGATGCCGGCCGTCGCCACGCCGTTGCCGATGTCTTTGTAGATGCGGCTCTTGGTCGGGTCCCCGTCCAGCAGTTCGCGCCAGCGGCTGCGGAACTTGGCGCGCGCCTCGTCGTCCATGGGGAACTCGCGGCCCGGCAGCAGGCGCACTTCGGGTACGGGGTAGAGGCTGCGTTGGCTGTCGGGGTCGAAGGTGCGGATGCTGTCGATTTCGTCGTCAAACAGGTCGACACGGTAGGGCACCGGGCTGCCCATGGGGAACAGGTCGATCAGCCCGCCGCGCACCGCGTATTCGCCAGGGCTCACCACCTGCGTCACATGGCTGTAACCCGCCAGCGTGAGCTGGGCCTTGAGGCGGGCCTCGTCCAGCTTTTGCTTGACCTTGAACTCAAACGTGTAGCCCGCCAGAAAGCTCGGCGGAGCGAGCCGGTACAACGCGGTGGTGGCGGGCACGATGACCACGTCAGCTCCTGTGTCCTTGTCGCGCTGGCTGATGCGCCACAGAGTGGCCAGGCGCTCGCTGATGAGATCTTGGTGCGGCGAAAAGGTGTCGTAGGGCAGGGTTTCCCAGTCGGGGAAAAGGGCACAGCGCAGCGCGGGTGCGAAAAAGGCAATTTCTTCCAGCAGGCGCTGGGCGTCGCCGGCGTTGGCCGTGACCACGGTCATGGGCCGGCCGGCAGCCTTTTCACGCTCGCCCAGGCGGGCCAGCAGCAGGGCGTCGGCCGAACCGGCGGGGCGGGGCAGGGTGAAGCGTTTGCCGCTGGTGAGCTTGGGGAGTTCCATAGGGGTATGCAGGGCGGCGAGAAATGCAGAACACCCCCAAACACAAAAGTGTGGGGGTGTGAAAAAGGATCAGACGTATTTTAAGTGGCTGGGCCCTGGCCCAACACCGAAGGCGAAAAGCTGGTGCCGTTGTCGCCCTGCAGGTTTTGCGCCAGTGCCTGCAAGGCATCCGAGGGCATGGGGCGCGCAAACAGATAGCCTTGCATTTCGTCGCAACCCAGCTCCAGCAGGATGTCGCGCTGGCCTGCCGTCTCCACGCCTTCAGCGACCACGCGCAGGCCTAGGGCATGGGCAAGTTTGATGACGGCGTCCACAATGGCGCGCGCGTCCACGTTGTCGTGAATGTCTAGGATGAAGCTGCGGTCGATCTTGAGCTGCTTGGCCGGGAGTTGGCGCAGGTAGCTGAGGCTGGAGTAGCCGGTGCCAAAGTCGTCGATGGAGAGCAGCACGCCCAGGCGGCTGATGGCGTCGAAGGCGGCTTGGGTGGCGCGGATGTCTTCCATGGCGACCGATTCGGTGATCTCGCACACCAGGCGTTCGGCTGGAATCTGATGGCGCTCCAGAGCCGCCGCTATGCGCTCACCCAGCGTCTCCTGGCGCAGTTGGTAGACCGAGAGATTGATCGCTACCGAGATGTTCAGCCCCATGGCTTGCCAGACCTGCATTTGCCGGCAGGCTTCGTTGATGACCCAGTCGCCCAGCGCATTGATGAGGCCATAGCGTTCGGCGATGGGGATGAAGATATTCGGGCCCACAGCACCGCGTTGCGGGTGCTGCCAGCGCAGCAGTGCTTCTACACCGCGGATCTTGCCTCGACGGCTGTCTACCTTGGGTTGGTAGTGCAGGCTCATCTCGCCGCGCGCCAAGGCCTGGCTCAGGTCGGCATGCAGGCCCACCTCGCCATGGTGGCTGGCGTCCATATGGGTTTCAAACAGGGCATAGTGCCGGCCGCCCAGGCGTTTGGCGGCGTACATGGCGGCATCGGCGTGCACCAGCAGTTTCTCGCTTTGCGCGTGGTCCGGGCATAGCGCAATGCCGATGGAGGCGCCTAACTGGAGGGCGCGGCCGTTGATCTCGAAGGGGTTGTCAAACAGGCTGATGATGCGCTGCGCGAGGGCCACGGCGTCTGCCGCGTTACCCAGGTCTTCCAGCAGCAGTACGAATTCGTCGCCGCCTATGCGGGCCACGGTGTCTGCGTCGCGCGCGCACTGCAGCAGGCGACTCGCCACTTCCTTGAGCACTAGGTCGCCCGTGGCGTGGCCAAAGGTGTCGTTGATGGGCTTGAAGCCGTCCAAATCGATGAACAGCACGGCGATGCGCTGCTGGCCGCGCGTACCTGGTGGACGCTCCTGCCGCTCAAAGCGGCTCAGGGCATGGCGCAGCCGGTCTTCCAGCAGCAGGCGGTTGGACAGGCCGGTCAGCGCGTCCGTGAAGGCATGCTGCTGCAATTCCTGATTGGCTTTTTGAAGTTCCTGGTTGGCGGACTGCAGTTTTTCCGAGAGCCGGTTGGCTTTGCCCTGCATACGCGCGTCCAGGATGGAGGTGATCATGGTCATGCTCAGCAGGAGCACGGTTCCGAGCATGACGAACAGGCCCAGATCCCGCCCCGCCAGTGCATCTGCGCTCAGGCAGATGGAGTCGGCCGGGAACTGCGCGGCGGCCATGCCGGTGTAGTGCATGCCGGTAATGGCAATGCCCATGACGATGGCGGCGGCCAGCTGGTAGGCCCACAGCTGTTGGCGCTTGACACGGCGCAGCCAGAAGAAGATGAGCAGGGCCACGGCCGACGCAGCAACGGCGATGAAGGCCGAAGCCAGTACCAGCCACCAGTTCCAGACGATGCCTGGCGCCATGTCCAGTGCGGCCATGCCGGTGTAGTGCATGGCGCAAATGCCGGCGCCCATTAGCAGGGCGCTGACGACCAGGCGCTGGCGGCTGAGCTCGCCCAAGTTGGCCGCCCGCAGGGCAATGGCCGAGACCACGACTGCGGCGACCCAGGACACAAAGGTCTGCAAACCGCGGTAGCCCAGTTCGATGGGCAGCGAGAAGGCGAACATGCCCACAAAGTGCATCGACCAGATGCCGGTGCCCATGGTCAGGGCACCGCCAAACCACCAGAAACGGGCCAGCGACTGGTCGGGCGAGCGCATGCGCTTGGCCAGCTCCAGGGTGACAAAGGAGGCAAAACACCCAATCAGCAGCGAGAGGCCGACGGTAGTGGGTTCGTATTGGGGCACAAGATAGGGCATGGGCTCAGTTGCTATGATGCATTGCTGCTAAGGATTGACATCCATTGTTCACCTACGGTGGTGAATCTCTGCCCTGCGGATGGATGCGAAAATTTTGCCACAGCTGCCCCGTTTTTTCTCTGCCCCTGTTGCGCCCATGGTTCTCCCTGCTTCCCATTTGAGTATCCCGGTCCGCGAGTGGTCCTGACCATGCAGACAGCTTTGCCCGCGCGCTTCTTTGCCCTGATTCCCTGTGCCGGAACCGGCAACCGTGCTGGCGCGGCCGGCCCCAAGCAATACCAGCCGGTGGCGGGTTTGCCCATGGTGCTGCACACCTTGGCTGCCTTTGCGGCCGTACCCAGATTGAGCGGCACCCTAGTGGTGGTCAGCCCCGGTGACCGGTTTTTCGAGACTCCGGAACTGCCCCTGGATGCTACGGTTTCGATAGCTGCTTGCGGAGGTTCTACGAGGGCAGAGAGTGTTTTTAACGGTATTTCTGCCCTGCGCGCGCAAGGTGCTAGAGCGCAGGACTGGGTGCTGGTGCACGACGCAGCGCGCTGTCTGATTACGCCCGCCCAGATCGAAAAATTGATGGATGCCTGCCAGGAGGACTCAGTTGGGGGCTTACTGGCACTGCCTTTGCCAGACACCCTCAAGCAGGCCCGGGACGGTCGCGTGGCGGCCACGGTGGACCGTAGTGACAAATGGCTGGCGCAGACGCCCCAGATGTTCCGCGTGGAGGCCCTGCAGGCTGCGCTATTGGCAGCGGGGGATGCCGTGACGGACGAAGCCAGTGCGATGGAGTTGGCTGGCAAGGCGCCACGCCTGGTCGAGGGGAGTGCCCAGAACTTCAAGGTCACCTATCCGCAAGATTTTGCGCTGGCCCAGGCAGTGCTGGCGGCGCGCGGCAGGTAGCGGTTCACACCACCCGGAGGCTAGCCGTATGCAAGCATTTTCAGCCCTGCTGGACACCCTGATTGCGGCCCCGACCGAACGCCGGCCTGCCGTGGAGCAGATGATTCTGGACGCCTTCCAGTGCCGCAAGGCGGTGCTGGCGCTGGACATGAGCGGGTTCACGCTGGCCGTGCGGCGCGATGGCATTTTGGCCTATCTGTGCCAGATCCGGCGCATGCACAAGATCACCCGCCCCATCGTCCATGCGCACCGGGGCGAAGTCGTAAAAAACGAGGCCGACAACCTGCTGGCTGTGTTTGATGACGTGGCGGATGCAGTGGCCGCCGGTCTCGCCATGGTCCGTGGCGCGGTGACAGAAGGCCATATCCCGGTGCTGGCCTTCAGCGTGGGTATTGATGTCGGAGACATCCTCCTGATTCACGAGGAGGATTGCTTTGGCGATGCGGTCAATCTGGCCTACAAGCTGGGCGAGGACATTGCGCGCCCAGGCGAGGTGCTGGTGACGCGTGCGGTGCGTGAGGCACTGGGTGCCGACACGGCGTTAGGCTTTTCGGAGATGCAAGTCTCCATTTCGGGCATGGAGGTCACCACCTTTGCGGTGGTCTGAACACAGGATGCAAGGCATGAATATCCGTATCGGTGAGGGCTGGGACACGCACCAGCTCGTGGAGGGGCGCAAGCTCATACTGGGTGGTGTGGAGATTCCCCACAGCAAGGGCCTGCTGGGCCATTCAGACGCGGATGCCTTGTTGCACGCCATCACCGATGCCCTGCTGGGCGCTGCTGCGCTGGGTGATATTGGCAAGCATTTCCCCGATACCGACGCCCGTTTCAAGGGTGCAGACTCGGCCGTGCTGCTGGCCCAGGTGGCTGCCGATGTGCGCGCTATGGGCTATGCCATTGGCAATGTCGACAGCACCGTGATTGCCCAGGCGCCCAAGCTGGCACCCCATATCCAGGCCATGCGCGAGCGTATTGCCTCGGTCTTGGGGCTGGATGTGGGGCAGGTGAACGTGAAGGCCAAGACGGCCGAGAAAATGGGGCCGGTGGGCGAAGGGCGGGCCATGGAAGCCCGCGCCGTGGCGCTGCTTTTCAAAGGCGCGTAGCGCGCTGCAAGCGAATCTGGGCGGACAGGCCGCCTGAGCTGGAATTGGTCAGCCGAAACACGCCGCCCATGCGCTGGATCGTCTTGTCCACAATCGCCAAGCCCAAGCCGGCGCCATTGGCTGCCGTGCGGGCGGCTTCTCCGCGGTAGAACGGCTGCGTCAGCTGTTGCAGTTGTTCATCGGCCACGCCGAGTCCGTGGTCACGCACCTTGATCAACACCCATTTTTCCCGTGCGATGGCGGCAATGTCGATCATCGCGATCCCGGTATTGACCGATTTGCCATAGCGTTTGGCGTTTTCCAGCAGGTTGGTCAGCACGCGGCCCAGCTCCACCTCGTCCGCCATGACCACCAGGTCCTCCTGCATGTCCACCTTGATGCGCACATCCGGCAGCTTCTGCAGCGAATACACGCACGTGTCCACCACATCGCCCAACACCACCGGGGCCAGTGCCACGCCGCGGTCCGGGCGGGCGTAGTCCAGAAACTTGTCGATGATGGCGTCAAGCTGGTTGATGTCGGCCACCATGTAGGCGCGCGCGCTTTCATCCGCCACACTCATTTCGGTCTCCAGCCGCAGGCGGGCCAGGGGCGTGCGCAGGTCGTGTGAGATGCCGGCCAGCATGACTGCGCGGTCCTGCTCCACCTTGGCCAGCTTCTGGGCCATGCGGTTGAAGCCGATGTTGACCTCGCGGATCTCGCTGGTGTTGACATGCTCGTCGAGCTGGCTCGCGCTGAAATTGCCCTCGCGCACCCGGCTGGCCGCGAAGGACAGTTCCTTGAGCGGGCGGTTGATCAGGCCTGCAATCAAGGCCGCTCCCGTCAGAGACAGGGCTGCCGCCACGAATAGCCAGATCATCCAGGTGGTGCCAGCGGCCAGCGAGACGCGGTTCTGGTCGGTCTGCAGCCAGTATTCGTCACCGTCGATGGTGAAGCTGACCCATAGGCCGGGATGGTCATTGACTTCGCTGGCCACCACGGTTCCCTTGCCCAGCCGTTCTGCCAAGTCGACGGACACCCGCCGGCTCAGGGCATCGTTGTCCAGCAAGGAGAACTGGTCGGTGGGCTCGCGCGGCACGATGCGCAGGCCTTCCTCGTCGCGCATGGTCTTGAGGAGCGAGAGGCGGGCGATGCCGTCTGCATGAATGAGCGCGGCTCGGCTCAGGTTGACCTGCGAAGCCAGCTGCTGCGCTGTTTGTAGGGCGCGCGGCTCGAACTCCAGCGAGCGCAGAGTCTGCAGCCAAGCCAGGATGCTGCCCAGCAGCAACAGCGCCAGCAGGAAAAAGGTCCGCCAGAAGAGGCTGAGCCGCGCCAACGGCCAGCGGAAGCGGCGCGGTGCCTCGTCCGCGGACAGGGCCGCGACCGCACTGGGGTCAAATTCTGGTGGCAGCGTCTGGGACACAGGCGAGGGCGGGGCGCTCAGACGGCTTCGTCAGGGACGAAGACATAACCAACGCCCCAAACGGTCTGGATGAAACGGGGGGTTGTGGCGTCGCTCTCGATGAGCTTGCGCAGGCGGGAGACCTGAACGTCCAGGCTGCGGTCAAAGGGCTCGAATTCCCGGCCACGCGAGAGTTGGGCCAGCTTTTCGCGCGACAAGGGGATGCGGGGGTGGCGCACCAGGGCCTTGAGCATGGCGAACTCGCCGGTGGTCAGGGTCAGTTCCTGTCCGGCCTTGGTCAGCGTGCGTGCGCCCAAGTCGAAGACGAAGGTGCCGAACTTCACGACCTCATTGTCGCTGGAGGGCGCGCCCGGCACTTCGGCCACCGGGCGGCGGCGCAGCACGGCGTGGATGCGGGCCAGCAGCTCGCGCGGGTTGAAGGGCTTGCCCAGGTAGTCGTCGGCACCGACTTCCAGGCCCACGATGCGGTCAATGTCTTCGCCCTTGGCGGTCAGCATGATGATGGGGGTCACGTCATTGGCTGCACGCAGCCGGCGGCAGATGGAGAGCCCGTCTTCACCCGGCATCATTAGGTCCAGCACGATCAGGTCCGCCGTTTCGCGCAGCATGATTCGGGTGAGTGCCTTGCCGTCTTCCGCCAGGAGCACGTCAAAGCCCTCCTGGGTCAGGTAGCGGCGCAGCAGGTCGCGAATGCGGGCATCATCATCGACCACCAGAATCTTGTTGGGACGGTTTGCGTTGGGTTGCATGGCGTACTCAGAATTTGTAACAGGCGCGATTTTGCGGTGCGCCGATCCGCGAATGCCGCGATCCCCCGGTACTTTGACACTATGTTACAAATAAGCAAGCCTGCTTACCGGGAGGGAATTCAACAATGTCTCCCGCCCTGTCCTTTCCTGCGTTGAATCACCATGCGTCACCTTCTGTTCTTCGTTGCGCTTCTCGCCGCTCCCCTCTGGGGTGCTGCGGGTCCGGCCAATGGCCCTGCGCCTCCGGCCCGGGCTGCCGGCATGCCGGCGGCTGAGAGTGGTGGTGACCAGAACAAGGACCAGCGCCGTGCGGCCTTGCGCCAGGCCCTGGTGCCGCAGCAGGAGGCTGCGGTACCTGCCTCCGAGGCGGGCGCCGGCCGTCAGCTCAGCCCCATTGAGCGCGCCGAATTGCGGCGCCAGCTCCGGGACCAGCCCTCCCGCTGAGCCCGTTTAGACAATAGCCGCCTGTTCTGGCAGCTAGGTGCAATACCTGTCGCAATTCCGCCTCTGCGGGCCATAATGCTTGCATCCAACTTCAGGGGGGAGAGGGGTTTGGCGTGCTGTAGCGGTCCGAACTGCAGGAGGTTCTCTTGCTTTTAGAGCTTGCCAAGGGTGTAGCGCTGCTGCTGGCCCTGAGCCAGCTGTACAGCTACTGCGTGCGCGCCTTGCGCTCCCGTCCCGTCCTCAGCCAGGCTGTCAACGGACTCTTGTTTGGCACTATCTGCGTGACCGGCATGACCATGCCGTTGCACGTGGTGCCTGGTGTGATTTTTGATGCCCGCTCAGTTGTCCTGTGCACGGCCAGCCTGTTTGGCGGGCCATGGGTGGGCACCATCGCAGCCGCGATTGCCCTGGCCTACCGCTGGAGTCTTGGAGGCGCTGGGGTCTATGTCGGGTCGGCGGTCATCTTGAGTTGCTATGGCATGGGGTTGGCCTACCGGGCCCTGCACCGCAGGGGACTTGTCGGGCAGGACTGGTGGCAGTTGCTGACCTTCGGTGTTCTGGTCCACGGTGTCACCCTGTATCTATTCAGCCTTCTGCCGGTGGGGCTGGCCGTGACTGTGATGCAGACCGTTGCGTTGCCGGTTTTGCTGGTCTTTTCACCCGCCACCATGCTCATGGGCCTGATCCTGAAGGACGTTCAGGCCCGATCGGCAACCGAGCAGGCGCTGGGCAGCCACGAAGAGCGTCTGCGTGTGACCATACGGGCCATCCCGGACCTGCTGTATGTGATTGACGAACATGGCACTTTTGTCGAAGTGCTATCGGACGCGGCCCTGCTGCGCGGGCGGGGTTACGAACTCCCCGGCAGGCGTTTGCACGATGTGCTGGGCGACCAGGACGGAGAGGCATTGCTGCAGCACCTGCAGCGCACCCTGGAGCTACAGGACACCCAGACCTTTCAGTTTGACCTGCACACGCGCCACGGGGTGCGGCGTTTTGAAGGGCGTGCCCATGCGCTCAAACCCGTGGCTGGGCAGCCACGGACCCTGGTGCTGCTGGCCCGGGATGTTACTGAGCGTTGCGAGGCCGATGCGGCATTGCAGGCGTCGGAAGCGCGTTTTCGGGGGCTATTGCAGAACGTGGGTGCCGTGGCAGTGCAGGGCTATACGCCGGACGGAACCATTACCTACTGGAATCACGCCTCCGAGCGCCTGTACGGCTACTCTGCTGAGGAGGCCGTGGGGCGCAATATCTTTGTGCTGATTGTGCCCCATACGCTGCGTAGCGACATGCAGCAGTTGCTGCAGGACATGCAGGCCGGTCCGCAAGCCTTTGTGACACAGGAGCTGACCCTGATGCACAAGGACGGCCACGAGGTGCCCGTCTTTTCCAGCCATGCGGCGGTCTATGCCTACGGCAGCGTGTCCGAGTTTTTCCGGTTCGACATTGACCTCACTGAGCGTCGGCGCAACGAGACCGAACTACGTGTGGCAGCCACTGCCTTTGAGTCCCAGGAGGGCATGATGGTGACGAACGCGCGGCGGGAGATCCTGCGCGTCAACAAGGCTTTCACCCGCATTTCGGGTTATGCCGACCATGAGGTTATTGGCCGCACGCCCGCCATGTTCCGCTCGGGCTGGCACGACGACGCTTTCTACGCCGAACTGAACAAGCAGCTGGCGCAGCAGGGCCACTGGGAGGGGGAGCTCTGGAACCGCAACAAGAGCGGCGAGATATCACCCCATTTCATGCAGATTTCCACGGTCTCGGATGACGATGGACGGATCACGCACTACGTGGCCACCATGATCGACGTCACCCAGCGCAAGGCCGACGAAGACCAGATCCGCCAACTGGCGTTCTACGATCCGCTGACGGGCCTTCCCAACCGCCGCATGCTGATGGACCGGTTGCAGCACGCGCTGGCGGCAAGCGCGCGGTCTGGCGCATGCGGTGCGCTCCTCTTCATCGACCTGGATCACTTCAAGACCCTGAACGACACCCTGGGCCACGACAAGGGCGACTTGCTGTTGCAGGAGGTGGCGCATCGGCTGATGGACACGGTGCGGGAAGAAGATACTGTGGCCCGCCTGGGTGGGGATGAGTATGTGGTGATGCTGGAAGGGCTGGACACCGAGCGTTCTGCGGCGGCAACCCAGGCCACGCTGGTAGGGGAAAAGATCATCGCGGCGCTCAACTTGCCCTACCGGTTGGCTGGCCACGAATACCACAGTACACCCAGTATGGGGCTGACCATTTTCAGTGGCCATGAAGCCGCGCTGGACGAGCTGCTCAAGCAGGCCGATCTGGCCATGTACCAGGCCAAGAATGTGGGCCGCAATGGCCTGCGCTTCTTCGACCCGCTGATGCAGGCCGCCGTGACCCAGCGCGCCGAGCTGGAAGCGGACATTCGCCAGGGCCAGCTTTTTGGGCAGTACGAGTTGCACTACCAGCCCCAGGTGGATGCCCAAGGCCAGGTGCTCGGTGCCGAAGCCTTGCTGCGCTGGCGCCACCCGGTGCGCGGCATGGTGTCGCCAGCGTCCTTCATTCCTGTGGCCGAAGAGACGGGCCAGATCGTGATGTTGGGCAGTTGGGTACTGGAGACCGCCTGCTCCCAACTGGTGGCCTGGGCGCAGGACCCGGCGACTGAGCACCTCACGCTGGCTGTGAACGTGAGCTCGCGCCAGTTCCGCCAGCAGGACTTTGCCGACCACATGCTGGCCATGCTGGACTACACCGGCGCCAACCCGCGCCGCCTCAAGCTGGAGCTGACCGAAAGCCTGCTGGTGGAGAACGTGGAGGACGTCATTGCCAAGATGACGGCCCTGCGCGCGCGCGGCGTGGGCTTCTCGCTGGACGATTTCGGAACCGGCTACTCCAGCCTGAGCTACCTCAAGCGCCTGCCGCTGGACCAGCTCAAGATTGACCAGTCTTTTGTGCGCGACGTACTGACCGATCCCAACGACGCTGCCATTGCCCGCACCATCGTGGCGCTGGGCCACAGCCTTGGCTTGGCTGTCATTGCGGAAGGCGTGGAGACGCGGGAGCAGCGTGATTTCCTCATCAGCAGTGGCTGCCGTACCTACCAGGGGTACCTGTTCAGCCGGCCCTTGCCGGAGGCTGCGTTTGTGGCCTATGTGCAGGCCCGGCAGTCCATCCAGGAAACTGTATGAACCAGCCCATCATTCCACCCGGGCAGCTGCACCAGCGTCGGGTGCGGATGATGCTGTGGGTGGCGGCCATCCTGATGGTCTGCATTGGTGTGGGCTGGTCTGTCTTCTTTGCCCTGCGCGGCGTGTGGATCATCGTGGCGGTGGAAATGTGCATGGCGGTGCTGGGCGTGGTGGTTGCCCGCCTGACGCAGTACCGCCGCACGCGCCTGGCTTTCTTCGTGATGCTGGCCACCGTCTACGCCTCCATTTGTGCATTCGGCCTGGTGTTCGACATTCCGGATGCACAGGTTCCCCGGTCTACCCACCATTTCATTCTCGTGCTGGCGCTGGCCGCCATGCTGGTCTTGCGGGATGAAGCCAACTGGCTGCGCCACAGCGTGATCGGCCTGTTGTTCGTGTCCTATGTTGCGCTGAGCAGCACCACCTGGGGCATCCAGACTGCCTACCTGATTCCGCACGAGGTGCGCATCAGCGGTACCTGGATCAATACGGCCCTGGCCATGCTCGGGCTGTACGCGCTGGTCCACATCATGGTGACCGAGGTGTCCGAGTCCAGCGCGCTGGAAATGGATATGCGCAAAGGCATAGCGCGGGAGGAGTTTTTTTTGCTCTACCAGGCCCAGGTGACCCATCGCGGTGATGTGCTCGGTGCCGAGGCCCTGCTGCGCTGGCGCCACCCCAAGCTGGGGCTGGTAGCGCCGGGAGATTTCATCGACATGGCGGAGCAGACCGGGCTGATCCTGCCGCTGGGCGCCTGGGTGCTGCGCAGTGCCTGCACCCAGCTGGTCACCTGGGCCCAGGTGCCGGAGCTCTCGCACCTCAGCATTTCTGTCAACGTGAGCGCGCGGCAGTTCCGGCAACCCGATTTTGTGGGGCAGGTCCAGGCCGTGCTGGAACGCACTGGCGCCAATCCCCAGCGCCTGAAGCTGGAGTTGACCGAAAGCATGCTGGTGGAGGACATGGACGACATCGTGCACAAGATGGCGTCCTTACAGGCTCTGGGTGTGGGCTGCTCGCTGGACGATTTCGGAACCGGCTATTCCTCGCTCACCTACCTCCGGCGTCTGCCGCTGGACCAGCTCAAGATCGACCAGTCTTTTGTGCACGATGTGCTCCTGGACTCCAATGACGCTGCCATTGCCCACACCATCATCACCCTGGGCAGGAGCCTCGGCTTTGCCGTGGTGGCCGAAGGCGTGGAGACCGAAGGTCAGCGCGATTTCCTTGTTGCCCATGGCTGCAACCTGTTCCAGGGCTACTTTTTCAGCAAACCCATTCCCGTGCCCGAGTTTGTCGCCTTTGTGCGCAAGGCACAGCAGCAGCCTGCCGTCGTTGCTGTGGGTTAAGTAGGGGGTCTCCCGGGCTGTTATGCAGGCCGTCGCAGTGCCATACTGGGGGTGTGACGAATAATGAAACCACCCCGGTCGTTGGGGGTTCTGGCCCTACGCTTGCGCAATGGCTGCGCGAGCATGGCACGCCCACGGTGCCGCAGGCTGTCAGCTGGATGGTGGATGTGCTCGACGCGGTGGCCGTGGCCCATGCTGCGAGCGTGTCGCGCCATGATCTGCAACCCTCTCTCGTAGTGATTGACAGCGCCGGCCACGCCCGCATCGCGGACGCGGCCCCTGAAGAGGCCAACCCGCGCTACCTTGCGCCGGAAGCCGCCAGCGGTGCACCGCCCGTGCCAAGTGCCGACATCTTTTCTGCCGGGCTGGTGCTGGCTGAAATGCTGCTCGGGCGCCCCCTGGTGGAGGAGGCCGATCCCCAGCAGGCACTGCACCGCATGCAGCATGAACAACTGCTGTTGCCGGATGCGGCCTTGCCCGGCGTGGATGACCAGTTGCGCGCCATCGTGAACCGCGCGCTGGCGCACGACCCGCGCCAGCGTTTTGTCAGCGCGCGCGTGTTCCAGTCCGAACTGGAGCAGTGGAGCCAGGCCGATGCCAACAGCCGCACGCACACGGCGGTGGGCCATAGCCAGAGCAGCGACACGCTGGAGTTCCTGATGCGGCGCATGCGCCACAAGAGCGACTTTCCGGCCATGTCGGACGCGGTGGTGCGCATCCAGAACCTCGCGGCGTCCGAGACTGAAAGCATCAGCAGCATCACCAACGAAATCCTGAAGGACGTGGCGCTGACCAACAAGCTGCTGCGCCTGGTCAACAGCGCCCACTACGGCCGCAGCGGCAGCATCAGCACCGTCTCGCGCGCCGTCACCCTGGTGGGGTTCAATGGCATCCGCAACATGGCGCTGAGCCTGGTGCTGCTGGAGCACATGCAGGACAAGACCCACGCAGCACAGCTCAAGGAAGAGTTTTTGCGTTCCCTGCTGGCGGGCAGCATTGGCGCCGAACTTTGCCCCGAGCTGCGCGAGAGCGAGGAAGCCTTCATCGGCGCCATGTTCCAGAACCTGGGCCGCCTGCTGGTGCTGTTTTACTTTCCCGAAGAAGCCATCCGTGTGCGCGGGCTCATGCAGAACCCGCGCCAGCCCCTGTCCGAGATTTCGGCGGCTGTCAGCGTTCTGGGGCTGAGCTTTGAGGCGCTAGGCCTGGGCATTGCCAGGGCCTGGAGCTTGCCCGAAGACATCCAGCGCTGCATGCGCAAGCCTGCGGGCGAGCCCCCGCTGCGCGCCCCGGCCGATGGCGCCGAGCGCGTGCGCTGGGTGGCGCTGGCGTCCAACGACATGGCAGACGTGCTGCTGCACAGCGAGCTGTCGGAGCGCGAGGCGCGTCTGGCCGCCGTCACCCGCAAGTACATGTCCGCCATGGGCGTGAGCGCGCGGGAGGTGCAGTCGGCGACCAGCAAGGGGCGACAGAAGCTGGTGGATTTGGCTGCGGCCATGGACATCCGGGTGGCGCCGGGGTCGGCGGCGGCGCAGTTGCTCAAGCCGGCCGAGCCGCTGATGGAGATGCGTTCGCCCAGCCCGGCAGGGGAATCGCACTTCGCCAGCCTGGAGTTGCAGGCCACGCCTCAGGAAGCCATGGAAATGGCCTCGCTGCAGGCCCGCCAGGTGGCTGACACGCTGGCCGCCGGTATCCAGGACATCACCAATGCAATGGTGGAGGACTTCCGGCTCAGCGATGTGCTGCGCATGATTCTGGAAACCATGTACCGCGCCATGGCGTTCGATCGCATCATCTTCTGCATGCGCGACGCCAAAACCGAGATGATGGTGGGCCGCTTTGGCCTGGGGCGCGATGTGGAGGGCTGCGTCAAGGTGTTTCGCACGCACCTGAAGGCAGCCACGCCGGACCTGTTTGGCGTGGTCAGTATCAAGGGGGCAGACACCATGATCAGCGATGCATCGGAAACACGCATCGTGAACCGCCTGCCCGACTGGTACCGCCAGCACATCAATGCGCCTACCTTTTTGCTGTTGCCTGTGCAGATCAAGGGCACGCCTTTCGGCCTGATCTATGCGGACAAGGCCGTGCGCGGTGCACTGGAGCTCGACGAGAAGGAACTGGCCCTGCTGCGCACCCTGCGCAACCAGGCGGTCATGGCGGTCAAGCAGTCCGGCTGAAGGGCTTGCGAAGGGGGATGCTCCTGATTTGTGAGCTGCTTGCGCAGATTCCACGCCGGCTGGGTGCCATTTTTAATCAATGTTGCCAACAGGGTTGTCCTGCCCCGAGGCATACCGGATGCGGCCCGCACTGCGAGAATGCCGCTTCACCGCCCGGCCCCCGATGCAATCCAACCCTACGTCGCCTGCTTCCACGTCTTCCTCGCCCGTCCTGTGGGCCTTGCTTTTCGGCAACTTCGTCATCGGCACCGGCGTCATGGTGGTGCCGGGCACGCTCAACGACATCAGCAGCTCGCTCAATATCTCGGTCGCCACTGCAGGGCAACTGATTGCCGCGGCGGCAGCGGTCATGTGCGTGGGCGCGCCGCTGCTGGCCAGCCTGGTGGCGGGCTGGGACCGGCGCCGGTTGTTGGCGCTGTCGCTGCTGTGGTACGCCGCCTTCCTGGGCTTGAGCGCGCTAATGCCCAGCTTTGGCTCGTTGTTGATCGTGCGGGTGCTCACCGTCATTTCGCCAGCTATCTTCACCCCACAGGCTGCGGCCTGTGTGGGCCTGCTGGTGCCGCTGGAGCAGCGTGGGCGTGCCATTACTTTTGTGTTCCTGGGCTGGTCGGTGGCCTCGGTGCTGGGCATGCCGATTGGCGCCTTCATTGGCGGCACGCTGGGTTGGCGCAGTGCCTTTGGGGTGGTGGCGCTGCTGAGTCTGGTGAGCGCCGGCTGGGTCTGGCGTGCCATGCCCGACGGCATTCGCCCGCCAGCGCTGTCGCGCGCGGCATGGGGCGAGGCCTTGCGCTCTCCGGTGCTCATGCTGACGGTGGCCGTGACGCTGTTGTATTCGGCGGGGCAGTTTGTGCTGTTTTCCTACTTTGCGCCGTATTTCAAGGCACTGGTGCAGATCACGCCGTTGCAACTCAGCCTGCTGTTCGCCTGGTTCGGCGTGTTCGGGCTGCTGGGCAACATCGTCATGTCCCGCCGCATCGACCGCATGGGCGCCCCGCGCGCTGTCATGTGTGGCGTGGGCGCCATGGCGCTGAGTCTGGTGTTGTGGCCGCTGGGGACCAATCTGGGGATGGTCGCGCTGGTGCTGATTCCCTGGGCGCTGGGCTGCTTCTCGTCCAACTCGGCACAGCAGGCGCGGCTGGTGGGCGTTGCGCCGGCGCTGGCCTCGGGCTCCATTGCGCTGAACAGCTCGGCCATGTACGCAGGGCAGGCGCTGGGCGCGGCCAGCGGTGGCTGGCTCATCGCCCACGACGGCATGGGCTCGCTGCACTGGTTTGCGTTGGCGGGCCTGCTGGCGTCCATGGCCATGAGCTGGTGGGCGAGCCGCCAGCGGCCGCACACCAGCCTCAGCCCCGCGGCGTAGTTGCTAGCAAAACAGGAGCTGCTCGCGCACTATCCACGTGGGCTAGAGGCCTAAAACGCGCTTAGGTGAGATTAAGAGCTCTTACTGTGCGGCCCAGCCGCCATCCATGTTCCAGGCCACGCCGCGCACGTTGTCGCCCGCCGGGGAGCAGAAGAACACGGCCAATGCGCCTAGCTCCTCAGGCGTGGTGAACTGCAGCGAGGGCTCCTTCTCGCCCAGCAGCTGCTTGGTGGCGTCGGCATTGCTGATGCCTTGGGCTGCCGCCTTGGCGTCCACCTGCTTTTGCACCAGGGGCGTGAGCACCCAGCCGGGGCAGATGGCGTTGCAGGTCACGCCGCTGGTGGCGTTTTCCAGCGCGGTCACCTTGGTCAGGCCCACGATGCCGTGCTTGGCCGCCACATAGGCCGACTTTTCGGCGGAGCCCACCAGGCCGTGAACGCTGGCCACGTTGATGATGCGGCCCCAGTTTTTGGCCTGCATGCCGGGCAGCACCAGGCGGCTGGCGTGGAAAGCGCTGGACAGGTTGATGGCGATCACAGCGTCCCACTTTTCCACCGGGAAGTTTTCCACCCGCGCCACGTGCTGGATGCCGGCGTTGTTCACCAGAATGTCCACACCGCCAAAGGTGGTGGTGGCGTACTGCACCATGGCTTCGATGTCGGCGGGCTTGCTCATGTCGGCACCGTGGTAGCCCACCTGCACGCCCAGCGCTGCGACTTCGGCCTTGGGGCCGTCCACATCGCCAAAGCCGTTGAGCACGATGTTGGCCCCCTGCGCAGCCAGGGCCTTGGCGATGCCCAGACCGATGCCGCTGGTGGAGCCGGTGACGATGGCGGTTTTACCTTTCAACATTGCTGCGTCCTTCCAAAAGAGTAGGGGGGTTTCCATTAGGATGTGGTCATTATCAAACCACTGATTGCACCATGGCTGACCCTACGCTGAACTACGTACCCTGCGCCGACGCGCAGGGCGGTCACCGGATGGCGTATTGGCAGTGGGGCGACGCGGATGCGGCCCACACCATCGTCTGTGCCCACGGCCTCTCGCGCCAGGGCCGCGACTTCGATGTGCTGGCACAGGCGCTGATTGCCCGTAGCCCGCAGCCGCTGCGCGTAGTCTGCCCTGACGTGGTGGGCCGCGGCCAGAGCGACTGGCTCAAGGACCCGCAGGGCTACCAGTTGCCCGGCTACGCGGCTGACATGCTCGCGCTGCTGGCGCTACTGAAACCCGCCACGCTGGACTGGGTGGGCACCAGCATGGGCGGGCTCATTGGCATGGCGGTCTGTGCCCATGCGCAGGCCGTGGGAGTCAGCGTGCGCCGGCTGGTGCTCAACGATGTGGGCCCGGCCATCCAGTGGGAAGCGTTGGCCCGCATCGGCACCTACCTGGGCAAGGCCCAGACATTTGATTCCCTACAGCAGGCGGCCGACGCCATGTGGGCCATTTCGCAAAGCTTTGGCCCGCATACGCCTGCCCAGTGGCTGGAGCTGTCGCGCGCCATGGTCAAGCCCGCGCCCGATGGCCGTGTGGCCTTGCACTACGATCCTGCCATTGCCGTGCCCTTTGGTGCGGTGACGCAAGAGATTGCTGCGCAGGGCGAAGCCCAGCTCTGGCAGCTGTATGACAGCCTGACGGCGCAGACCTTGCTGCTGCGCGGGGCGAATTCTGATTTGTTGTCCCCTGCCACGGCGCAGGCCATGACCCAGCGCGGCCCCAAGGCCCGCTTGGTCGAATTTGCCGGTGTGGGCCATGCGCCCACGCTGATTGCGCCGGACCAGGTGGACACCGTGACAAGTTTTTTGCTGGGGTGACGCATCCCGGCTGATGTGAGCGTTTCATGAAAAGTTCGTATGCCGAGCACACTGCTTCGGCCACCCCGCAGGTCATTGCGGCCACGGCGGACAGCCTGCCCGAACAGGTAGGCGCCCTGGCCCGGGCCCGGGCATTTGCCGAGCCGCTGTTGGCCAGCGAGGCGCTGGACACGGGTGAAAACGTGCTGCAGCACGCCGATGCTGTGGCCGCCATCCTGCGCACCATTGGCGGGTCCGAGGCCATGCAGGCCGCCAGCTACCTGGTCTACGCCTGCGACCACCTGAACAAGCCGCACGAAGTCATTGCCAAAGCCTTTGGCGAGAACTTTGCCGACCTGGCGCTGGAAACCACCAAGCTGGTGCGCCTGCAGCGCATGGCCCGCCTGGCCCACAGCCAGCAGGCACCCGGCACCGGCAGCGCAGCCCCCATGGCGCAGACGGCCGCCGCGCAGACAGAGAGCGTGCGCAAGATGCTGCTGGCCTTCAGTAAGGACCTGCGCGTGGTCATGTTGCGCCTGGCCTCGCGCCTGCAGACACTGCGCCACTTTGCCGCCACCAAGCAGCCTGTACCGCCCGGTCTGGCGTCCGAGGCACTGCAGGTGTTTGCGCCCTTGGCCAACCGCCTGGGCATCTGGGAAATCAAGTGGGAGATGGAAGACCTGTCCTTCCGCTTCCTGGAGCCCGACACCTACAAGCAGGTCGCCAAGCTGCTGGATGAAAAACGCGCCGAGCGCGAGGCCTCGGTGGACCGCCTGCGCCAGCAGCTGGCTGACGAGCTGGCCGGGCAGGGCGTACAGGCCACGGTGCAGGGGCGGCCCAAGCACATCTACAGCATCGTCAAGAAGATGCGCGGCAAGTCGCTGGGTTTCGACCAGGTCTATGACATCCGCGCGCTGCGCATCGTGGTGCCGGCGGTGCCCGACTGCTACGCCGCGCTGAGCTGGGTGCACAGCCGGTTTGTGCCGGTGACCGAAGAGTTTGACGACTACATCGCCCGCCCCAAGCCCAACGGCTACCAGTCGCTGCACACCGTAGTGCGTGACGCGGGCGGCCAGCCCATCGAGGTCCAGATCCGCACCCAGGCCATGCACGACCATGCCGAACACGGCGTGGCGGCGCACTGGGCCTACAAGGAAGCGGGCGCCAAGGGCTACGGCGGCACAGTCACTGCGGCGGGAGAATATGACGCCAAGATCGCCGTGCTGCGTCAGTTGCTGGCCTGGGAGCGTGACCTGTCGGGCGCCCACACGGGGGCCGACGGGCAGGGCATGTTCGACGACCGCATCTACGTGCTCACGCCGGATGCAGCCATCGTCGAGCTGCCCCAGGGCGCCACGGCGGTAGACTTTGCCTACAGCGTGCACACCAACCTGGGCCATCGCTGCCGCGGCGCCAAAGTGGACGGAGCCATGGTGCCGCTGAACACGCCCCTGAAAAATGGCCAGACGGTGGAAGTGACCGCGGTCAAGGAGGGCGGCCCTTCACGCGACTGGCTTAACCCCGAGCTGGGTTATCTGGTGAGCCACCGCGCGCGCGCCAAGGTGCGCGCCTGGTTCAACGCGCTGGCCATGGGCGAGACCATGGCGAAGGGCCGCGAGGCGGTGGAAAAGTTGCTGCAGCGCGAGGGCAAGACCGCCATCAAGCTCGACGACCTAGCCAGCCAGTTGGGTTTCAACAACGCCGATGCGCTGTTCGAGGTGGTGGGCAAGGACGAGTTTTCGCTGCGCAACATTGAGATGCTGCTGCGCCCGCCCGAGCCTGCCACCACGCAGGACGACTACATGCCCCTCAAGAAGCCCAGGGCCTCGGGGGGCAAGGGTGGCGTGCTGGTGGTGGGCATCGATTCGCTGATGACGCAGCTGGCCAAGTGCTGCAAGCCCGCGCCGCCCGACCTGATCAGCGGCTTTGTGACCCGCGGCAAGGGCGTGAGCGTGCACCGGTCAGACTGCTCCAACCTGCGCAACATGGTCAACCGCAGCGGCGACCGCCTGATCGAAGTGGAGTGGGGCGTGCCCACTGGCAAGGACAGCAATGTCTACCCGGTGGACGTAGCCGTTGAGGCCATTGACCGCCAAGGCTTGTTGCGTGACATTTCCGAGGTATTTGCCAAGGAGAAGATGAATGTCATCGGCGTGCAGACCCAGTCGGTCAAAGGCATTGCCTGGATGACCTTCACCGTGGAAGTGGCCGAATCCGGCCGGCTGGCGCGGGTGCTGAAGATTGTGGGAGAGTTGGCCGGTGTAAGAGCGGCAAGACGACGCTGATCCTTTTTGGGAGGCCGTATGCGTTTCTGGAAACTCGTCATCCCCATACTCCTGTGCAGTACGGCCGCTGCGCGTGCGGCGGACGTCAGCATGGCGTTTGGCGAGCGGATTCCCCCGTTTTGTTTTCCAGAAACCAATTCAGGGATCGAGGTGGAGGTGATGCGCGAAGCACTGGCCTACCGAGGCCATGTGCTCAAGCCCAAGTACTTTCCCTTCACCCGGATTCCTGTGGCATTCAAGTCCCGTGAAGTCGACGCAGCCATGTCGGATCTGGGGACGGATCTCACCGGTGATGGTGCCTTTTATGGCGATCCCGGCGTGTTTTACGACAATGTGTTCATCAGCCTTGCAGAGCGCAAGTTGCTGATCCGCCGCCCCGAGGATCTGCGCGGTCTCACCGTGATTGCCTTCGTGGGCGCGCTCAAGCGCTACCCCGAGTGGCTGAATCCCGTCAAGGCTGAAGGCCGCTACTTTGAACAGAATGACCAGGCCTTGCAGGTGCTGACCCTGCACAAGAAGCGCTACGACCTAGTCCTCAGTGATCGCAATATCTTCAAGTACTTCAGTGCACAGGTTATGCGCAGCGAGGGCACTTTGCTGGCACCGGTGACTGAGCATGCTTTTGTCAAGCTCAACCCCATGGACTACCGACCCGTATTCCGGGATGCCCACATACGCGATGACTTCAATGCCGGTTTGGCTGCGCTCAGAAAGAGCGGGCAGTTCAAGGCCATCTACCAGAAGTACCTGGGCGAGGGGGCAGCCCACTAGACAGGCGGACCGGCGTCTTGACAAAGATCAGGATTCCGCCATAGTCAGTCCTACTTGCCGCTACAGACTGCAGCTGCCTTTTGACAGCACAGAGCAGCGTGGCAAGTGAATGGATTGCATTGCCTTGGGTGCACAAGGCGGGGGAGGTGCATGGATATCGCGCAGGAGTACGGGTCAGAGGGGCAGTTCCGCCATATTGTGGAGATGGCTCCGTATGCAATCGTCATGATTGACGAAACAGGGCGCATTGAGATGATCAATCGCCAGGCCGAGATCATTTTTGGCTACACCCGGAGCGAGCTGCTGGGGCAGGCCATTGAGGTGCTGCTGCCGGAGCGTTTCCGGAGCCTGCATCCGCCCCATCGTGCCGGCTTCATGCGGGAGCCCAGTCCACGGCTCATGGGCATTGGCCGTGACCTGAATGGCCGCCGCAAGGACGGCAGTGAATTCCCCGTCGAAATTGGCCTCACCCCCATCCGCACCACCAAGGGCATGAAAGTGGTGTCGGCCATTGTGGATCTGACCGAGCGCAAGCGCCAGGAAGAGCAGTTCCGCCAGGTGGTGGAGATGGCGCCCAATGGCATGGTCATGATCAATGAGGCTGGAATCATCGAACTGGTGAATTCTCAAGCCGAAGTCATCTTTGGCTATGCCCGTTCCGAACTGTTGGGGCAGTCCATTGATCTATTGCTGCCGGCCCGTTTTCGCGGCCACCATCCGCAGCACCGTGCCTCCTACTTTTCCGGTCCCAGTCCGCGCGCCATGGGGAGCGGGCGCGATCTCTACGGCCTGCGCAAGGATGGCAGCGAATTCCCCGTAGAGATTGGCCTGAATCCCATCGTGACCTCTACCGGAGTGAAGGTGCTTTCCGCTATTGTGGACATCACCGCGCGCAAACAATCCGAGCTGCACCTGAGCAACCTGGTCAGCCAACTGACCCGCAGCAACGACGATCTCAATAACTTCGCCTATGTGGCCTCACACGATCTGAAGTCACCCCTGCGCGGGGTGGACCAACTGGCCACTTGGATTGCAGAAGACCTCAACGACGCCCTGAGTGATGAAACCAAAGAGCATTTGCGGCTCATGCGCAACCGCATCGGCCGCATGGAAATGTTGCTCGACGACTTGCTGGCCTATTCCCGCGTGGGGCAGTCCGACAATCCAGTCGGCTTGGTGAACACCAATGCACTGGTGAATGACATCTTTGAGTTGGCGGCTTCGCGCAAGAAAATCCGTCTGGTGGTGGACGAGTTGCCCCAGATGCGCACACAAAAGGTTCCACTGGAATTGGTGTTGCGCAACCTCATCAACAACGCCATCAAGCACCACGACAAGCCTGAAGGAATCATCCGGGTGAGTGCCACGCCTTGTCCGGGGGGGCATGAGTTCTCCGTGACCGACGATGGTCCGGGCATTCCGCCCGAGCACCAGAAACGCGTATTCACCATTTTCCAGACTCTGAAGCCGCGTGACGAGGTCGAGGGCAGCGGCATGGGGTTGGCCATCGTGAAGAAAGCGGTGGAAACAGTAGGTGGCACGGTCACCCTGGTGTCAGACGGCAAGACCGGTTGTACCTTCCGATTTACCTGGCCGATCCGCGCTGATTGAGGAGCCTTCACCATGCAAGACACCAAGACCACCAAAGACGTCACGCTGCTGCTCATCGATGACGACGATGTGGACGTCATGGGGGTTCAGCGGGCGTTGAAGAAGCTTGAAATCCACAACCCCATCGTGCGAGCCAGTGACGGGCTTGAAGGATTGGCCAAGCTGCGGGAATGCCATGCCTCCCGCAAACCCTATCTGGTGTTGCTGGACCTGAACCTGCCGCGTCTCAATGGGTTGGAGCTCTTGGCTGAAATCCGCAGAGATCCCGAGCTTTCCAGTGCAGTGGTCTTTGTGCTGACCACCTCCAAGGCGGAGGAGGACAAGCTGGTGGCATATCGGCACAACATTGCCGGCTACATCATCAAAAGTCAGGTGAGTGACGGCGTGATGCGCGCTATGGACATGCTGCACGGCTATTGGCGTGTGGTGGAACTGCTGGCCTGACCGTACTAACCGTATTGCCCATGATTGCAGAACTCTCCCTGCTGCTGATTGATGATGACGAGGTGGACCGCCACGCCATCACCCGTGTATTGCACAAGAGCACCTTGCCTTGCGCGGTGCACCATGCGGCAACAGCCGCAGAGGGCCTGGAAAAAGCCTCCAACACCAAGTTCGACGCCATACTGCTCGACTACCGCCTGCCAGACCAAAATGGTCTGGACGTGCTGCGCCATCTGCGCGGTGGCACCTATGACGGTGTGGCCGTGGTCATGCTGAGTCGATTTGAGAACGAAAGCCTGGCCGAGGAGTGCCTGGAGGCGGGCGCGCAGGACTTTCTGCTCAAGGATGAAGTCAACAGCCGCCACCTGACCCGAGTGGTACTGCAAGCGCGTCAGCGCTTCCAGATCGAGGAGCGCTTGCGCTACAGCCTGGAGCAGGTGCGCAGCATGTCGGAGCACGATGTGCTGACGGGCTTGATGAATCGCCGGGGCTTTGAGCGTTCATTGGAAGCGCACCTGGCGCGGGTACGCCGCAGCGAGGGGCGGCTGGCGATCCTGTTGCTGGATCTGGACGACTTCAAGGGCATCAACGACACACTGGGACATGATGCGGGTGACGAGTTGCTGGTGGAGATTGCGCGCCGCCTGAGCTTCATCGTGCGCGATGGGGACTTGCTGTGCCGTCTGGGGGGCGACGAGTTTGTGGTGATGATGACCAGTTTCGAGCACGACGACCAGGCCATCGTGTTGGCGGATCGCATCAACGTGCAGTTGCGGGCGCCTGTGTTTCTGGGCTCCACGGAGCGCACCATCACAGCCAGCATCGGCATTGCTGTGCTCGACAGAAGCACGAAGACCGCCGCCGATTTGCTCAAGTATGCCGACCTGGCCATGTACCAAGCCAAGCTGGACGGGCGCAACAAGAGCCGCTTCTATTCCGACGCGCTACAGGAGGCGGTGCAGTTCCGCTCCGTCATCAAGAACGACCTGCAGCGCGCGCTGGAGAAGAACGAGCTATGTATCTACTACCAGCCGCAAATTCGCGCCGCCGACGGCAGCCTTTTTGGTATGGAGGCCTTGTTGCGCTGGAACCATCCCCGGCTGGGTGTGCTGTCGCCAGCGGCATTTCTGGGCATTGCGGAAGAAACCGGCCTGATCGTGGACATTGGTGCCTGGGTGCTGCGCGAAGGCTGCCATCAGCTCAAGACCTGGCGCGAGCGCTATGCCCCCATGTTTGCCAACCTCAAACTGGCGATCAACCTGTCTGCGGTACAAATCAAGCAACCGAGCCTTGCACGCACCGTGCTTTCCGCGCTGGATGACCACGGCCTGCCGCCCGATTGCCTGGAGCTGGAAATCACCGAAAGCATGCTGATCGAGGTGACTGGCGAAACGGTGGCCATGCTGTCGGCCATTTCGGCCCATGGCGTGGCCATGTCGCTGGACGATTTTGGTACCGGCTATTCCTCGCTGGACCACCTCAAGCTGTTTCCCATCAACGTGCTCAAGATCGACAAGAGCTTTGTGTCTGCGGTGGGTGAGGGCGGCAAGAGCGAAACCCTGTTCGTGGCCATCATCGCCTTTGCCAAAGCGCTCAACATGCGCATCGTGGTCGAAGGCGTGGAGACCCAGGCGCAGGCTGATTTTTGCAGCCAGCAGCAGTGCGATTTGCTGCAGGGCTACTTCTATTCCCGGCCCTTGCCGGCCGAGGAATTCGAGGTCAACTTCCTTGCGGCGCCGCTGGCCTCCTGACGGCCGCTCAGTCCAGCGCCACCTTGGCGCAGCGGCGTCAGGTCGTTTGGCTGGCCTATCGTGTCAAAAATGCTGCACTGCGTCGTAATTGAGGCACTTCAGGTCGTGCTGCGTCCAGCAGCACAGGCCCTCCGCCGATAAGGTTCACCCTAAGCTGTCGCCAATGTTGGCTGGCTGGATCGGAGAACGCACATGCGGCATTGGGGCTGGTCTTGGGGTTTTTCCTTGTCTTTGTCTTTGCTGATGGCATCTGGCGCATTTGCGCAGACCACCAAGCTCATGCGCCTCTCAACACTGGAGTGGCCGCCGTACACCGGCACGCTGTTGCCGCAATCGGGGGTGTCCACCCGCGTCGCGTCTGTGGTGGCCAAGGCGGCGGGCTACAAGCTGATGACAGCGTCCTTCGAATGGTCGGTGACGCTGGAGAAGGGCGAAAAAGACCCCAACTTCGACGGCTACTTTCCCGAGTACTACAGCAAGGAGCGCGAGCAGGCCTGCTACCTGTCGCAGCCCATGGGCATGAGCGTGCTGGGCGTTGCGTCCCTGCGCAGTGCACCCGTCAACTGGAGTGTGCTGAACGACCTGGCGGATGTCCGCCTGGGTGTGGTGGACAGCTATTCCAACGGCGAGGCCTTTGACCAACTGGTGAAAGACAAGCGCCAGCGCGTGGAGGTGGCGGCCAGCGACGCGATCAACGTCAACAAGCTCAACAGCGGCAAGATCCGGGGCATCGTCATCGACAAGAACGTGTTGGACTACACCCTGGCCCACACGGGCGGCTCGGACAAGATCGTGTTCGGCGCCAAGCCCATTGCCGAGTTGAGCCTGCACGTATGCTTCAAGCGCACACCGGCAGGGCTGGAGCAGCGCAACGCCTTTGACGCAGCGCTGAAGACGGTGGACCGCGCGAAGCTGGAGGCGGAGTACGCCAAACTTACCCGCGGCGCGCTCTAGTCAGTCCAGCGCCACCTCGGCCAGCGGTACGCCGCATAGGGAAGCCAGCGCCTTGATCACCATGGCATGGTCTTCGCGCTGGGGAATGCCCGATACCGTAACCACGCCCACCATGCCCACGCCGCGCACGCGGATGGGGAAGCTGCCGCCGTGCGCGGTGAAGTCGCGCAGGGGCAGGCCCTGTTTCTCTTCCAGCGAGCTCTTTTCCTGCTCCAGCTTTAACCCGATGGCGTAAGAGCTGGTCTGGGACAGTTCCACCAGATTGCGCTTGCGGCGGGCCCAGTCGGCGTTGCCGGGGCCGGTACCTGGCATTGCGTAGTAGAAGACCGTGTCCTTGGCCAGGCGGATCTCGATGGCCAGCGCCACACCTGCGGCTTCACACAGCGCCTTGATGTTGGTGCCCAGCGTCCAGGCGGTGCCTTGGTCAAAGGCGTCAAACTGCAGGCGCTGTTCTTGCAGGGCGAGGCGTTCCAGGTCGGTGGCAGTGGTCATGGCGGTGTGGGCAAAGGGCTGAAAGCGCTCAGTGTAGAGGAGGTGGCGGGTGTGCGGCGCTGCCTAGAATGGCAGGACCTCTTTGCCGCAACACGCCATCGCCATGAACACCACACTCACCCCCTCCACTCTGCGCATTGCCGTCATGGGCGCTGGTGCCGTCGGCTGTTACTACGGCGGCATGCTGGCCCGCGCGGGCCACGCCGTCACGCTGATCGCCCGGCCGGCCCATGTGCAGGCCATCCAGGCCCGGGGCCTGCGCATGGAGACCAAAACCTTTGACGAACAGGTGCGCCTGGCCGCCAGCACCGAGGCTAGCGCAGTGCAGGGGGCAGACGTGGTGCTGTTCTGCGTCAAATCCACCGACACCGAAGCCGCCGGCGCCCAGATTCGCCCGCACCTGGGGCCGAACACGTTGGTGCTGTGCCTGCAAAACGGCGTGGACAACGCGGGCCGCCTGCGCACCGTGTTGCCGGACCATACCGTGGCTGCGGCCGTGGTCTACGTGGCGACCGAGATGGCGGGCTCCGGCCATGTGAAACACCATGGGCGCGGTGACCTGGTCATTGAGCCCAGCGCGGGCCGCATGGCCCCGGCGCTGGTAGCTGCTGGTGTGGGGGCGGAGGTATCCGACAACGTGCGCGGCGCCTTGTGGCTCAAGCTCATCCTCAACTGCGCGTACAACGCCGTTTCCGCCATCAGCCAGCTGCCCTATGGCAAGACGGCGGTTGGCGAGGGCGTACAGGACGTGATGCGCGACGTGGTGAACGAATGTCTGGCTGTGGCCAAGGCCGAAGGCGTGCAGGTGGCGGGTGATGTAGATGCCGCCGTGCGCATGATTTTTGACACCATGCCCAACCAGTTTTCCTCCACCGCGCAGGATTTTGCGCGCGGCAAGCCCAGCGAGATTGACTACCTCAACGGACTGGTGGTGCGCCGCGGCCAGGCGCTAGGCATTGCCACGCCAGCCAACCGCGTGCTCTGGGCGCTGGTAAAGCTGCTGGAGAGCAAGCACGCCTGAGCGTGATGTGCGCAGCTTGCTATGATTTTAGTAGCTACTCGCGCACTATCCACAGGGGCTAGATGCAGATTTTTCTATAAACCCGGGATGTCCAGTAGCTGCAGGATGTGTTGCCAGTGCGCCGGCTCCACGGGCGTGATGGAGAGTCGGTTGCCCTTCTTGAGCACGATCAGGTCGGCCAGTGCTGCATCCGCGCGCAGCTCGGGCAGGGTGAGGTTGCGCGTCTTGTGCAGCACCTGCACATCCACCAATATCCAGCGCGGCGCCTCTGGCTTGCTGGCGGCGTCGAAGTAGTGCGACTTCGGATCGAACTGCGTGGGGTCCGTGTAGGCGCCCGATGCCACGCGGGCAATGCCCACTATGCCCGGCTCCGCGCAGCTGGAGTGGTAGAACAGCACGCCATCCCCCACCTGCATGCCGTCGCGCATGAAGTTGCGCGCCTGGTAGTTGCGCACGCCGGTCCACGGTACGGTGGCTTGGGGCATGGCCAGAACGTCATCGACCGAAGCCTCGGCGGGTTCGGCTTTCATGAGCCAGTAGTGGGGCATGGGGCAAAGGGGCTGTGATGGACAGACCCCTAGCGTACCGCGTTGCCGTGCCGCGGAAAACCCCGCCTACACCTCCAACTCCACATTGCCGCCTTCACTCGCAGCCCGGGTGATGGCCTCCGTCACGCGCAGGTTGTTCAGCCCGTCGCGGGCGGTCACGCGGGGCGCTGCCTCACCCTGGATGACCTGGACGAAATGCGCCATCTGGCAGTCCAGCGGGTCTTCGCGCACCAGGCCCACGGTGCCCACCTCAAATGGCTTCCACCAAGAGCGTTCCTCGGCGCGCGCGTAGGTCTTGAGGCGCATGGTCGGGACCGACAGGCTGCCCATAGTGCCGGTGATGACGTAGCAGTCCTCGTCGTCGTAGCTAGCATAAGCTTTGTTTTCCTGGCTGGTTTGCTCCCAGCTGCGGGCGCAGGCGGCGGTGTCCGACAGCATGAAGCTGCCCAGCGCGCCGCTGGCAAAGCGCAGGTTGATGGCCACGGTGTCTTCCACCGCAAAGCCGCGCGTGGCGTTGGAGGCAAAAGCCTGTACGGCCACCACATCGCCGCACAGCATGCGCAGGTTGTGCACCTCGTGAATCATGTTGATGAGGATGGGCCCGCCGCCCGCCACGCGACGCCAGGGACCATCGTCAAAGTACTGGTCAGGCTTGAAGAAAGTGGCACTGCCCATCACCGCCACCAGCCGCCCCAGCTGGCCGGAGGCCACGACCTGCTGCGCCTTGGCCATGATGGGGCTGTGGGCGCGGTGGTGGCCTATGAGCAGGCGGGCTTGGCTGCGCTCCACCGCGTCCACCAGGGGCTGCGCTTCCTGCACGCTGGTGGCGATGGGCTTCTCCAGTAACGCCGGCAGGCTTGCCGCCACGCACAGCAGCGCCTGCGGCACATGCAGGGCATTGGGCGTGGCGAGGATGATGCCGTCCGGCCGGTCTTGCGCCAGCAGGTCCTCGAGCCGGGTGAACAGCGGCACGCCGGCCTGTGCGGCGATTACCGCAGCGGCGGGGGATGGATCCACGATGGCGCTGAGCACGCAGTCTTTGCGTTGCTGGATGACCTTCATGTGCGCCTGGCCGATGAGGCCGGCGCCGGCAAGGGCGATGCGGGTAGGGGGCTTGTTTGTCATAGACCCACATGCTCATTGGCTATTGAAATATCGGCAATAAGCGGTTTTGTTGATTTATATTTTCCTAATGGTTAAAAATAATTGGGAATTGATCGACCTGCGCGTGCTCTGCGCTGTGGCGCGCCGCGCTAGCTTGACTGGTGCAGCGGTGGACCTGGGCATCTCCGTGGCCTACGTGACCAAGCGCATCGCGCACCTGGAAAAGGTGCTGGCCACGCCGCTGTTCCTGCGCACCACGCGGCGCGTCAGCATCACCGCCCAGGGCGAGGTGGTCTACACCTGGGCGCGCAAGGTGCTGCAAGCCGCAGATGAACTCAACCAGGAAGTGGCCCAGTCGCGCGGTGCGCTCAGCGGCTCGCTCAAGGTCAGCACCAGCCACCGGCTGGGCAGCATGCACATCGCGCCTATCTTGGCACTGCTGCGCCAGCAGCACCCTGAGCTGGAAGTCTGGCTGGAGTTGGTGGACCGGCGCGTGGACCTGATTGCCGAGGGCTTTGACATCGACATCCGCGTGGGTGAGGTGCGCGAGCCGCACCTGGTGGCGCAAAAGATGGCCAGCAGCGCCCGCATCCTGTGCGCAGCGCCCAGCTACCTGGCCGCGCACGGCCGGCCCACCGCGCTGGCCGAGCTGGCCCGGCATAACTGCCTGCTCTTCCGCGACCGCGACCAGCCCTTCACCACGCTGCGCATGCAGGGGCCGCAGGGCGAGGAGGCGGTGCAGGTCAGCGGCACCATGGGCTCCAACCAGAGCGACCCCATCCTCCAATGGGCCAGCCAAGGCCTGGGCATCGCACTGCTATCGCAATGGGACGTGGCCCAGGCGCTGCGGGAGGGCACGGTGGAACGCGTGCTGCCGGAATATCGGCAGAGTGCGGATATCTACGCGGTCATGCCCATGCGCTCTACGCAGTCGGCGAAGCTGCAGGTGTGTCTGGAGTTTCTGCGGGGGGAGTTGGGGGCAGGGCGGTTGGAGTTGAAGGGCGTGGCCTTTTGAAAGGGTGGAGCAGCCTGAACGTGTCGCTGCTTTCGACCCAAAGCGGTCTCCAAGCCACCGAAATTCTTTGCCAGATTGCGGACATTCGGGGCGAGTACACCCTGTGGTGGATTGCTCCCTTGGGTTAGACCCTCGCTGTTTGGCGTGGCCTAAAAATAATGGCAATATATTTGGCCATGAAGGAACGCGACCTCCCCCCACACGGAGAGTTTTCCCTGGCCTGGCGCGGGGACGTATTGCTTGTTACCTACCGCAAAGATTGGAACCGCCAAGCTGTACTGGCCCTGCACAAGGCGGCGAAGGCAGCGTGGGTGGAGCCACCTCGACGTCCATGGGCTATGTTCTCTGATGCACGTGATTGGACGGGAAGCTCCGATGAGGTTTTTGACCAGTGGTTGATTTTCTTCAAAGATGCGGTGGCCAATGGCATGACGACGGTCACGGATGTGCTGCCGTCGAAGTTCCATGAGTTGATGGTGCAAGACTTGTTCGCCGAGGCAAGAACTCTCGCCAACTACCATCACTGTCGCAGCATGGAAGAAGCTTGGCAATGGCTGGCCAACCAGGGGTTTGGTCCTGGCGAATAATGTAAGCAGCAAAGTCACGCAAGCGTTTAGACGGGAGTCAACATGGGTGCGGGCCAGCATCCGCTTGCCCTTGAAGGGATTGCACCCCGCGCGCAAGCACGACTGAGCACCGCAACGGGGAGCCTCATATCATCCCCTTTTCATTGCTTGCAGATACAGAGGCAAACCACTGGATCCAGCTCTGCTCTGGAACTTCGCCGGCCGGCCGGCAGGCTCACCCACGATATCGTCGGCAGTGTTTTTCTTCTGAACTATGACGAGTGGAAAACAAAGCCGATGGGGCAGTTCGTGCCGTTCCGGGTCAAGCCGGCTATCGCGGAGACTCTTGTCAACGATGGCACTGTGGTTGCTCAAGCGTTGCGCGACGGTGCGCCGCCAGCAGAGCAAATCAGCAAACCAGAGACGTTCCGCATTCGGACAAGGCCAGGGTAAGGCCTCTTATCCCTTGGTACCCTGAACTTCTACCTCCACGCGGCGATCAGGTGCCAAGCAGGCAATCGTGGTCTTTCGATCGCCCCTCAGGCAATCACCCGCTGCTGTAATGGGTTGTGTCTCGCCCTGACCCGACGCATTGATGGCTGATTTCGTAACGCCTCGAGATACCAGATACTCACTCACTACCGTTGCACGGCGCATCGAAAGCCGCTGGTTATAGGCACCAGTACCTATCCGATCGGTATGTCCTGTCACATGGACAACCTCGTAATTGGCGCCATCGAGTTGGAGGGCCAGTTCATCCAGCATGTTCGTTCCCTCATTGCTCAAGGTCGCTTTGCCAAACGTGAAGAGGGCATCCGACGAATAACTCATTTTTTGAGGTACGGGCGGAACCGGCATGGGAAGCGCAACGACAACGTCAGAAACAATCTCCGCGGGCGGTTCGGGGGCTTGTACAGCGACGACAGCGGCAACAGCTCCGTCACAGGGCGCTGCAGCCAGCGACGGGGTCCACTCTCCGGTATGCCAGCACTGGCCAGGTGTTGCGGATCCGATAGATCGGCCGCCTGTGTCCTGCCAATAGCCGGGCCTCACATCGGCCTGCGCATGAAGGATCAGGGGAATACCCAGGAGCACGGAGCTGCAGATCCGCCAGAGGGAGGGGAAATGCGTGTTCATGACTGACGCCCTTTCAGCGGCGCCTTTTTGAACCAGGGTTCGCTGGCTTTTCGGGCCCATTTCGCCATTTGCCACTCGACTTGCAAGGTGCTCAGGGCGTAGTGTTCCTGCAATTTGGCCATGAATTGCTCACGCTTGCCAGCAATCACGGTCAACTCATCCTCTGTGAACTTTCCCCAATGTTCTTTGGCCTGGCCAGCCACCTGTTTCCAGTTGCTTTCAACCAGTGCCCAGTAACGTGCAGCGTCTTTCATGAGTTTCTCCAGTATTTGTTGGTGGGTAGGTTCACGGACGTACCGCGATTTCGTTCTTCACAGCAGTCACACCGCTCACCTTGCGGGCAATGCTTTCTGCAGTACTTTTTTCGATGGCATTCTTGGCAAAACCGGACAGCATGACCGTTCCCTTCATCGTTTCAACACTGATAGCGCCAGCATCGACCAGCTTGCTCTCCACAAACCGGCTCTTGACCTGGGTGGTGATGGTGGAATCATCGATATAGGCGCCCATACTCTCCTGGCCGCGCTGTACAGCGCAGCCAGGTAGCAAAGCTGAAGCGAGCACCAACGTGGTCCCGGCGAGAAGAACAGAAGTTTTCATGGTTTTCTCCAGAAGGAAGTAAGAGGTTCAAAGCCAATGTAGGAGCTCTCCCCCGGTTCGTCGGTGCGCTGCCGTACCCAACAACACCTACAACGGAATCAGATAGCGCGCAGATCCTGCCACTGCGGTCCATACCAATTTCTGCCCAACATGCAGGACCGTTGCATGCAACGCCTGGGCCCTGGCTGCAACTTCGGAGGCATCGAGCCGCTGCAAAGTGAAATGCAAGTCACGTCCGTCGCGCTGCAAACGGACTGTTACTTCCGGCCAGTGCGCTGGCAGACACGGGGTGAACCAGAGCTCCACAGCCCTCTGCTGCAAACCCAGAATGGACTCCAGGGCCGCGCGATGCATAAGACCTGCAGAACCTGTGTACCAGCTCCAGCCGCCACGCCCCACATAGGGTGCTGCGGCATACACGTCGCCCGCCATCACATAGGGCTCCAGGCCATACACCAGCCCGTGTCTGGGGTGATGGCTGCGATGGGCCGGACTCAGGTATGTGAAATAGGTGTAGGGCAGGTCCGCCCCCCCGGCGCACGCCAGACGCGCTTGTGCCATCAACGCCCATACACTGGCATGGGAGTACTGCCCGCCGTTCTCCCGCACGCCAGGAGGGTAGGCCTGGATATAGCCTGCACGGGGCAACATGTGCTGCAAGGGTGGCGCCAGAAGTCGGATCAGTCCGGCCTGCGGGTCCACCAACTCCGTGTGGGCCGAGGCCATGGCAGTTTCCTGTTGACCTGGCGACGCGACTCCGGACAGTACGGCCCATGCCTGGGCCACCAGATCGATGCGGCACTCGGCATTGCTGCTGGCCCCAAGTACCTGGCCATCGTCAAAGTAGGCTCGCCGAAACCAGTTGCCGTCCCATGCACTGGTGCGCAAGGCTTGCTCCCAGCGGGCACTCGCTTCGCGCCAGCGTTGTGCCCGCATCAACTCGCCCCGTTCCTGCGCGCGAGGCGCCCAATCACGCACGATGTCGCATACAAACCAGCCCAGCCACACCGACTCTCCTCGGCCCAGGTTACCCACGGTGTTCATGCCATCGTTCCAGTCCCCTGCCCCCATCAGAGGCAGACCATGCACACCGTGTGTGAGACTGTGGTCAATTGCCCGGGCTGCATGCTCATACACCGTGTCTTGCACCGCACTGACTTCGGGGATGAAATACATGTCCTCTGCCCCCTGTGGAATGTCCGACCCCTGCAAAAATGGGGCAGTTGCATCAAGCAGCGTCTTGTCTCCCGTCGCCAGCAGGTAGCGACTGCAGGCCACAGGCAGCCACAGCAGGTCATCCGAGATATGGGTGCGCACGCCAGCACCTAGAGGGCTGTGCCACCAGTGCTGGACATCCCCAGCCTCAAACTGGCGCGAGGCGCACAGCACGATTTGTGCGCGCAGCAGCTCGGGGCGGGCCCAACTCAGCGCCATGGCGTCCTGCAGCTGATCGCGGTAACCCGTAGCCCCACCAGCCTGGTAAAACCCGGCCTTGGCATGCAAGCGGCACACCACCGTCTGGTAAAGCAGCCAGCGATTGACCAGCACGTCAAACCAGGGGTCCGGGGTCTGGACCTGCGTTGCTTCCAACAGCCCATTCCAGTGCGCCTGCACTGCAGCCGCGCGACGGACACTTGGCACACGCAGTGCATCGTGGGCCAGTGTCAACGCTGAGGCTGCGTCCGGTGCATAGCCCACAAGAAACACGCGTCCGGAGTGTTGTCCGCCGCCAACCTCTAGGTTTTGGGACAGCGCGGCGCAGGGATCGAATCCCTCGCCACAACGCGAAGCCAGTCGCGAGGGCATTTGCAACGAACCAGCGGCATCAAAAAACTCACGGCGATCACACGTCCACTCAAGGTCAGCACCACGACTGACCTCCGTCATCGCCAGGAAGGCCGTTCCGCCGCCCAATCCGCCCGAGCGCTCACGCTGCTGGCACAAGAGTACCGTGTTGCGCCCCCCCATCAGGGTATCCTGGTGGCTGGACGTACAGGTACTCGCGCGATCCTGCCGCTCTGCCCCCAATATCCACTCCACCATGGCAACCAGACGCAGTACCGCAGGACGCGTCCCTCGGTTATGAACGCTCAGAGCGACCTGTTTGACTGCCGTCTGCGGATCCACAGACCAGTGCAGGCTGATGTCCAGTGGGCCGTGCTGGTGCGAAATGCGGGAACTGCCGGGGCCATGCACGACGGTGTAGCGGCAACGCATATCGCCCCAGGCACTGGGGGCCAGAGACCAAGTCTCCAGCGTTTTGCAATCCTGCAGCAGCCACCATTCCCCCGGAGGGTCAGCCACAGGATCGTTGGACCACGGGGTCAACTGGTTCATGCGGCTATTGCGCGCCCAGGTGTACCCGCCACCTGCTTCGGTCAAGACCGTACCAAAGTCCGCATTGGCCAGCACATTGGCCCAAGGACGCAGGGGGCGCTGTTGCTGCATCACACCGAAAGTGAATTCCCCCGACACTGCATCAAAACTGCCTTCGCTCACCTGCTCCGTCTTCACCGGCGGGCAGGCCACACCGACAGATTGGCTGGACCACTGCAAGCGCAGCAATGCATCGCGCTGATGCAGGGCCTCCCATTCCGACACATGGTGCGCCAACGGGCGGCCATCGGCATCGATGTGGATGCGGGCCAACGCATGCAAGGTGCTGCGTTCGTCTGCGCTCAGCGCATCCTTGCGCAGCACAAAGAACTGGGCAGCTCCCCGCGCACTGGCCGGGGGGCAATCCGATTGCAGGCGTTGTACTTGTTCCAGAAGCTCACGCTGCAGGGGCTGATGATAGGACGCAGGCTCACCATTGATCACGACCAGATCACACTCCACCATGCTCCAGGCCCACATCCGCAATCCCTGGGCAAGCGAGCGCACCAAGCCCAGTCCCTGCAAAATGGCAATGGATACGAGCAGGATGGGACGATCCCCCGATATGCCCCACCGTCGAAGTACCGCTTTGTCGCAGACCACCTCTGGCGCAAACGAAGCCAAAGTCCGCCCCAAGCGGGGTTTAGCGAGCGCAAGCAAAAGGGTTGTGGTGAGGGACTGCACCGCAGCAAAACTCGGGGGGCTGATGCCCAAAGCACGCAGGCGGATGCCCGTTAGCGTGGCCGACATCAAAGAAGCGCGTTGCAAGTGGTTGGCCTGCTGGTATTTATCGAGCAAGGCATGCAACAGGCGAGGCTCCTGTGCAGCTGCTGTGGCAAAGGTCAGCACAGTTTTGGCGTGCGGCTCCAGATGCAGGCGAACGACCAACGCAGCGACGGGATCCAGACCATTGGCACCCGGATCCACATCCTGAAAGTATGCAAATGGAATCGAGTTGGCCCCACTCCAGCCACTGTCTTCCCCGGGCTTTCTGTTGCGCCCGGCCCACTGTTGACGGTCTGCACAAGCCCGGACCTGCTGCACACAGGCATCAGCGCGCGCGACAAAATGAACGGCATGCATGGCTGCCTCACTGGCAATTCGTGGCCTGCGTTCAAACAAGAGGGCGCGATGAGGCGCCAACCAGCGTGTATTGACAAAGAGGTTTGAAAACGCGGGGTGCGCCGCATCAGCCTGGGCCCGTGCCAGGGTCACCTCCAGCGCAGAGGACAGCTCCAGAACAGTTCCTTCCGCGCCGTGATTGCTGATCTCGATCTGCCGAAACTCGATGTCATCTTCCGGACTCACCCACACGGTGATCTGGACCTGCAAGTTCGGCCACTGGGCAGACAACACCACCCTGTCTGCATGGAAATCACAGCCATACACGGCATTGGCATCTGGCGCAGGATGTTGCGTGAGCGAATGACGCTGACCAACAGGCTGTTCTGCCAGAAAGCGCAGATAAAAGAACGTTCCGTAGTGATCGCGCAAGGCGTCATCGCGCCAGCGGGAGATATCTGCGCCCTTCCAGCGGCTCCAGCCTGCGCCATTGGGTCTCAACACAACACTGTAGTTTCCGTTCGACAGCAAATGGCTGGGCTCCACAGCCGTTGCACCGGGACTTACGCTGCGCAACATGCCAGGCGCCTGGTGTTGCAACATTTGCATAGGCGATGTGGCAGTCACCATCAGTTGACGCGATACCTCCTTGGGCAGGCGCTCGTGGAGCAAGCCGGATGCAGCCTCCAGATGCGGATCAGCCATCCCCCATCGCTGCACCACGCCCCCCATCAGGACATTGGCCAGCGCCACAATCCACATGCCCTGGTGGTGTGCCATATAGGTGGCCACTGGCGTGAAAAGTTCGGGGCCATTCTGACGTACGGGTGTGTAGTCCAATGCCTCAATGAAGCCATAGGCCTGACGCGCCCCCAAGCCTTCCAGGCGCCGCAAGTTTGCAATTGCCGATACTGGGTCCACCTGCGCAGCGAGTGCCGTCGCATATGGAGCTACCACCAATACATCGGCAGGAGTGCGACGCAGGGCGAGGGCCGGCACACCTTGCGGCGCATACTGATACGCCAGCGAGCTGTCGCGCCCGGCATATGCCGACTCCGAAATACCCCATGGCACACCGCGCAACTGCCCGTAGCCCTGTTGCGCTTGCACCGCCATGCGGCCTGCAAGCTGCAGTACGCTGCCCTCGGGCTCGGCCAGCACCAGGGACGGCATGAGGTACTCGAACATGGACCCTGACCAGGAACACAATCCAGCTTGTGCTCCCGACACGCAATGCATACGCCCCAAGGCCGCCCAGTGGGAAACCGGAACATCACCCTTGGCAATGGCCAACAGGCTGGTCAGCCGCGACTCGGAGGCCAGCAGGTCGTAGTAGCTGGCGTCAAGCTCGCGTTCCTGCACCCGGTAGCCAATGTGAAACAGCCGTCTTTTGGCGTTGTACAGAAAACCATACTCTGCCTCCCATGCAAGGCTTTGCATCGCCTGGGCCAGTGCGCGCAAGCGTTCGCCCTGGAGCGGGACTGGCGATGTCGCGCTTCTGGCAAGGCAGGCCTGCGCACTGGCAAGCAGGTGGCCGCTCAGGTTTCCACTGTCCACCGTAGAGACATACACCGGAAGCAAAGGCGCCAGGGTCTGTGTGTCATACCAGTTGAAAAAATGGCCCCTGTGGCGCGGCAGGCCGCGCAGCGTGGCCAAAGTGGATTCCATGCGGTCCAACATGTCGGCGGTGCTGATCCAGCCAAACTCCGCCGCACAGGCTGTGCTCAACAGATACAGGCCCACATTGGTAGGGGAAGTGCGATGGGCCACCTGGTCACCAGGCACTACCTGCAGATTGTCAGGTGGCAGATGGTTGTCCTGCGCGGTGACACAGCGTTCAAAAAAGCGCCAGGTATCCCGCCCCACACTGCCCAGGTAAAGCCGGTCAGACTCCGACAGGGTCTGGGCAGCGCCCACTTCTGACACCCGACTGACCAACCATATCCCCAGAGAGGAAGTCGACCAAAGCCCCAGCAGCAAAAGGGTGTACACCGCATGCACATGACCCGGGAGAAGCACTAGAGCCAACGCCAGAGCAAGGGCCGGTGTCGGCCAATGCTGCCGCAGCAATGGCTGCAAGCCTGTTCTGGCAAAGGCCTGTGCAGTCGCCGCCGTGGTCCATTCCAGCAGCTTCCTGTGACTGAACAGCATTCGGTAGAGTGCTCGGCACAACGCATCCAGACCAAGAATGGCCTGCCGCAGCAGCTGCGCAAACTGCCAGGCACCTACACCCAGTGCGCGCAGCAGCTCAGTGCCTGCCTGGGCATAAAAGTAAACAAGAGCCACATGCGGCCGGCTCGGAAGCAACCCAGCAAAGGCGCCCATGAGCGGACCGGCAGCGTAGGCCATAAACACCAATCCTGCAGACAGGACAGGAGACAGTCCTACCCCGCACAAAGACAACAACAGCAAGCCTACGCCAGCAGGGGCGACGAGTGAACGACGCAAGTTGTCCAGCATCTTCCAGAGGTTGATGACCGTGATGCCGTAACACCTGGCCCGCAGCATGAAAGGAAGCAATTGCCAGTCCCCGCGCGTCCAGCGATGGATGCGGGCGTAGGCCACATCCGGGTGGTGTGGTGCGTCTTCCATCACCGTCACATCGGTCACGGCTGCACAACGCGCCATCGCACCTTCCAACAAATCGTGACTCAGTACCCGGCCTTCTGGAAGGCGTTCAGCCAGTACCTGGTGCAAGGCCTGCACGTGCAACAGTCCTTTGCCACTAAAAGTGCCTTGGGAAAAAATATCTTGGTACACCTCTGAACTGGCTGCGCTGTAGGGGTCAATGCCGTATTGACCCGCGAACAGCCAGTGGTAGGGTGTGCGCATATGCGGCTGCGGCAATGGCGTGGCAACGCGCGGCTGCAGGACGCCGTAGCCGGAGACCACGGTGCGCGTCGCTGGATCTACGCGCGGATGGTTGCTGGGGTGCGCAGCAATACCCACCAACGAGCGCAAGCGGCCGGAGGGCAGCTGCGTATCCGCATCCAGCGTCAAGACATAGCGGGTATCGGCCTGCAACGCACTGGCTGCCCCCAAGTCCAGCCAGCCTGCGTGCCCCCCGCGCGCCAGCGTCGCGATCAACAGCTCCAGCTTGCCCCGCTTGCGCTCCCAGCCAATCCAGCATTGCTCGGAGTCACTGAACCGCCGCTCACGGTGCAGCAAGACAAAGCGTGGACACTGCGCGGTGCCTCGTCGTGGGTATTTCATATTCATTCCCACAATGCAGTCCAGCGCATGCGCCAACAAGTCGGCATCTCCTGGCATGCTTTGGGCTGGTGCATCCAGCCAGTCAGTCAGCAAGGCAAACTGCGCCTGCTCCTCATTGTTTGCCAGGTAATGCAACTGCAGCTGATGAACCAGTGCCTCGATGCCCTGCCGGCTCACCAACATGCAAGGGATAACCACCAGTACCCTGTGCTCCGGCGCAATGCCTTGCAGAAAAGCCAGTCGCGGCAGTCGAACCGGCCGCACCGACTCGCTGACCAGGCGGTTGACCAACGCCACCACCACTTCCGATGCCAACAGGCCCAACAATACGACCGCAAGCCAATACACACCAGCAGGCGGCATAAGCCCCCCATCCCAATGCTTTGCCATCAGCCAGTACATCAACCCGGCAGTACCGCAGGCGATGGCGCACAAGTAGGCTGGCAATGCCAACCGCCGCATCGCCTCTGATCGTCGAAGGTGTTTCGTCGTTAGCCCCAGAGCCTGGTGCAGCGCAGGCGCACCTTCCCCTTGCAACCAGTAGGCGGGTACCGTGCTGGCCGGGTGTTCCGGATTCGCGTGTGCCATGGCAGCCAACAAGGCCGTTGCAACATCCGCCTCGCTTCTCCCACTGCGCTTGGCCAGCGCCTCCACCCCGTGCAAGGTGTCTTCCCGTGTCAAGGTGTGCTCTGCCTGGAACGCCGGACTCTCCAGCAGCAGGCGGGTGGCAGTATCTACTTGGCCGATCAGGCTGTCCCAATTGGTGTCGCCAATCGTGCGCAAAGAGGTCACCGAGTTGCTCACGCTTACATTGTCAGCCGCTTGGTCTGCGCGTTGTTGCGCCAGCATCGCAGCCACATCGGGCAAAGCGAGACGCAACCAGTCCTTGCACACCGTGTTGCTGTCCAGCGACGTGGCCTGCAAACGCAATGTCATCTGCGCCAGGAAAACACCCCCTACACCGCGGGGGCGCAGCAACCCCAGCAATGCATTCAACCGGGCCAGGTCATAACGCTCAAGGTCATCGCACACCAGATTGGCCAACTCACGGGCAGCCTTGTTGGCAGCCACGCGGTCCGCCAGGCGGCGCAGGTTTTCCATCAGCACAACCCGCAAGGTGGTCGGCAAGGCCCACAGCTCGCTCAAATTCAGCGTGCACGTTTCTTGATACGCGCGCAAAAACTGCACCAACAGGTCTTCGTCAAAAGCACCATCCGTATGGGCCACAAATGCCCAGGCCACACCGTACACCCTGGGCAAGCCGGCCAAAGGCGCCTGCACCAGAACCGGCAAGGATTGAAAGTAAGAGGCGGGCAGCCCCTCGTACACCGCCTTGAACTGCGCCTCCAGCAGGTGGAAGTTCTCCAGCAGCCACTCCGCAGCCGGACTGATGTCATAGCCGGTCTGCGCCTGGGTTCCAATGTAGGCGTTGGCCAGGCGCAGCCGCTGGATGTTGTTGCGCAAGCGGGGCGTGAAACTCTCCCTTCGGCGTCTCACACTGGTGCATTGGTGCGTGCTTCCCAGGCTGCGCCCATGCTGTGAAAACCGGCTTTCCCCGAAAACCTCCGAGCGAATCGGGGGCTCCAGAAACCCTGCCTGCAAGTCAAGCACCTGATCCATTCCAGCCGGTGCCAAAGGCACCAGATCGCGCAGTGACGCCTTAAGGAAGAACCTCATAGGGCCATGGAGGCCACCGCACTCAGTAGTGTCAATAAGACAAAGCTGGTGACAGCGCGTCCCAGCACAAAACGCACCATAGTTTCAGCGGCAACGCGCGCGCGCTGCGCATTGCTGCGCCGGGAAGTACAGCGTCGCAGATGTTCACACAAGACATCCAGCTCCATGGGGGTCGTATCTGCCGGAGACCCGAAGGCAGCGGTACTCCATTGCGGTCTCAAGGAAAGCGCTTGCTTCATGTGCCCTCCCAATCAAGATGACCAGTTCCTCCCATCTGATCCCACACTCCGGTGGTCACGCCATAGTGGTCCCGTCCATGCCCGTGGTGATAGGCATGGGCGTTCTTTCTTCGTTGCAACCATGCATAGGGCGCATGCCAGTGATGGATGGAATGGTGGGCCAATGCGTAGAACAGGTAACCCAAAAGAACGCCCAGGGTCAGACCGCCAGCGGGCCAAATGCCCAGAACAAACCATGCAGGCAGGTACAGAAAGCAGAAGATGCTGCCTGCGCTCAAAAGGGTCGGGCTGCAGATGGGTGCCAAAGGCCTGGCGTGATGCGCCTGGTGCCACTCTTTGAAGGGGTGAAGGCCGTGCAGCACAAAACGGTGCAGCACATACTCCAGCGGGCTCCATGCCAGCAGCCCCAAAACACCCCATCCCGCCACGGACCAAGCCATGGAAGGTGGGGTCTGCCCCACCAGGAATCCCCCCAGAAGTAGCACTGCCAGGATGTAAAAGACAAAGTCCAAGCAGTACGCCCATGGACGGTGTTCCACGGTGAGCAGTCCCATTGCGTACCTCCGTTCTGTAAACCCCCATGGTGCGCAAGACGCTGTTTCTTGTCTGTTCGGCAACGTACCCAGCCCAGGCCTGGGGCGCAAGTTTTGTGCGATACCGCACATACAAAGTGAATCCCTATGGTTAGACTGGCTCTGCCCCATGCGGCCCCTCTGCGGGTCAATGCCCCCCAAAAAAACTGACCGGAGGTACCCTTGCAGAAAGACAGTCTTTCCAAAAGCAATCAACTTCTCGCCTGCCTACCTGATGCCGATTGGGCCCGCTGGGAACCCCTACTGGAAGAAGTAGATCTTCCACTTGGCAAAGTACTCTATGAATCCGGCGCCACACAGCGCCACGTGTACTTTCCAACGACTGCCATCGTGTCCCTGCTTTACGTACTGGAAAATGGGTCTTCCGCGGAAATTGCCGTCGTTGGTTTTGAAGGCGTTGTCGGTATATCGCTGTTCATGGGAGGAGGATCCACCCCCAGCCGTGCGGTAGTCCAAAGCGCCGGCAAAGGCTTCCGTCTGAATTCACACACCATGCAGGAGGAGTTCAATCACTCCGGCCCGGTCATGCATCTGATGCTGCGCTATACCCAGGCACTGATCACGCAGATGTCCCAAACTGCCGTTTGCAATCGTCACCACACCCTGGACCAGCAGCTCTGCCGCTGGCTGTTGCTGAGCCTGGACCGGCTCAGCGGCAGCGAACTGTGGATGACACAGGAGCTCATCGCCAACATGTTGGGGGTACGGCGCGAGGGGGTCACGGAAGCAGCACTCAAACTACAGCGATCAGGCCTGATCAGCTACGCACGCGGACACATCAAGGTACTGGATCGCCGTGGCCTTGAAACCCGGGCTTGCGAGTGTTACGACGTGGTCAAGATTGAATACGACCGACTGCTACCCAAGCGCCCCGCGACATGAAAACGCTACGGCTGCCCCAGCAGGGTCAAGGTATGAAAACTCATCCCCTGCTCCTTTTGATAGGCTGCGATAGAGCCTCTTCATAGCTCTCGCAGTCTTTCTGGTAGCAGCCGCATGCCGCAGCTTCCAAGCCCTTGCGTTGGACTACACGCACAACACCACGGCGGTACTCAATCAGTCCGGCTGCATGCATGGCAGTGGCAGCATTGGTCACGCCCACCCTGCGCACACCCAGCATCGCGGACAGGAATACATGGGTCATGGGAAACACATCGCCAGGGGCTCGATCGTGAGACATCAGCAGCCAGCGGGCTAGGCGCTGCTCAATCAAATGGAAGCGGACGCAGGCACAAGCATTGGCCAACTGGGCCATGGCCACAAACGTAAAGCGACTGACCAGGTGGCTCAATGATGAGGACTCGCTCAACAGGGTGGAGAACGCCCTGCTTTCCAGGCGCAGGGCCTGTCCGTTGCCTTGCACCATTGCCCGCAGCGTGGACCGCGTCATTCCCAAGGCAACGCCAGTCCCCAACATCCCCTCGGCCCCCACCATGCCCACTTCAATGGCATGTGCTTCATCCGTTGTACGGATCAGTGATACGCAGCCACACAGCGGGAAGTACACGTATTCAACAATCCCTGCCTGCTCCCAAAGCACTTGCCGCAACGTCAAATCCACCAGCGTCGATTGCGTTTGCACTGCCAAACGGTCTTTTGGAGGCAAACGTGCCAGCAGCAGGTTCTGCTGGGCGGAATCGATCCTCCGAGGGCCAGAGAGGGCGTTCATGTTGTCCTTTGCAGTGAATGATGCGCTCAGTCTGTGGGCAAATCGACGGCCCATCTGTACGCTTCACCACCATGCGCTGACAAGGGAATTGGCGTGTTCGCTGGCGAACAGACTCCTGGTTCAGCAAGCGCTACAAAGAAGACTCCATATGCCGGGGAGATCTCATGACCAGTATCACCATCAGCAAGAGTCCGAAGCACTATGTCCACAATCAACCGACAATTGCCGAGACACCTGAAAACAGCCTGCAATTGCCGCAGGCTACCCCCACGAAAACCCACAAGCACACCCTGCACCTCCCAAGAAGGCTGACTCCAGAAGTTGAAGCCTTGCCGGCTCGCCTCCCTCCAGGCAAAACGAGCTGATTTGCCATGAGCGCCCTATCCGGTATCAGTACTCCGTTCCATGCAAAAACTTCCCCATTGCCTGTACCGTCTCCTGACTGGGACAGCATGCTCAATGCTGTCAAACTGCGCCTCAACCTGACAGTCGGTGAGTTGTCCGCACAGGGCAACGGCCATGCCGACCAACACATGCTTTCGCGTTTTTGCATCAGTGTGCTCGAATGCATCGAGACTTTAGATGCACTGCAAACTCGGCTGGACAGTGAAGTGAACCACAACGCCTTGCTGAAGCTGGAAATGCTCGAGACCCAGGCCGCGTTGTTGCAGGCACGCCAGGAGTTGATAGGCAGGCGCGCGGGCGAGAGGCGGGCACTGCACTCTGCACAGCACGACAGCCTGACCCAACTGCCGAACCGCGTTTACTTCGAAGATCAGCTGCGTAGCGCTCTGCAAGAACATATCTTGACTGGCGGAGGCCTGGCTGTCCTCTTTCTGGATCTCGATGAATTCAAGAGCATCAATGACACGCATGGCCATGGCATCGGCGATGAATTGCTGCGCGTTGTCGCAGCACGCCTGAATCAAGCCGTACGCATGGAGGATGTGGTGTGCCGGCTGGGGGGAGATGAATTCGCTTGCCTGCTGCGCGGCATGGAAAGCCACAAGCAGCTGACACAGCTCGCCTGCAAACTGTTTGACTCCGTGAATGCGACTTCCAAAATTGGCACACAGGATTTGACAGTGCACCCAAGCATTGGCATTGCCATATGCCCGAATGATGGTGTCACTACAGAAGCGCTACTGAAGAACGCAGATACCGCCATGTACCATGCCAAGCGGCTGCACACCGGCTATGCCTTCTATGACCAGCTGGGAGAAGCTGGCTAGGGCTTTCCGCCATCCCTGAACACCATATCTGCAATGGTACGAATCGCCCACTCGGAAGTCAGCTTCCGGACGGCGGGTGAATGGCCGAGCCAATGCCAGGGACGCACCCACAGAAGCGCGACCGACACCAACACCGCAGTCCCCACGGTGATCAGGGGTGATCGGCGCGCTGCATCGCATACGGCACCACGGGCCTGCGCCCCCGTCCGGGCGTGCATGGCAATTCGCTGCGCCAGTACCAGTAGATTCGGAATGTCTGCGGCGGCGCTCTGCGAGCGCAAAGCCTCTGCAATCGCCAAACGTGACCGACGCAAGCCTTGCTGCGCCGGGTCTCTGGCTTTCATGGCTCGGTAGTACCGGTATACAGCATGAGTTGATCCTCCTCAAGCTGGGCAACACACTGGTCCAGGCCCGGGTGCGGCCCTCCTGTACGAGCTGCCAACCAGCATGCGGCCGACGCCACAACGCCCACGCCCGGGATTACCAGCAGGATCCACTGTGCCGGTACAGGGGTAATCTCCCAGAGCATGGCTGCAACTCCAATCAGCGTGATTCCGACGGTGGCCAGTAGCAGCGCCCCAAGATAGAGCAAAGCCTTGTGTCCCCAGTACGCCGTCAATACCGCCCCATCCTGCCGAAACACCTGCAGATAGCCCTGTGCGTGGGCCAGCAGAAGTTCAGGCCTTTGCGTCAACAAACGCAACAGTTGCTGGCCGAGAACCGCTTCTCGCGCTGCCATGGCACCTACCCACGCACGGGGGAACGGCTCAGAAATATCAGCGCCCCCATCAGCAAGGCACCTGCCCCGGCCGCCATCAGCAGGGATTTGAAAGGCTCCTTGCGCACATAGTCACATGTCAGCTCGCCCGCCTGTACAGCGCGCTGCTGCAAGCCCGTACGTGTCTGGCGCAAAGCTTTTCCACCTCGCTCCAAAAGGGCATCCGCCTGCTCTGCAGCGTCATGTATCAAAGGCAGAATGCCATCGCTCAACGGCTCTGTGGGTTGGGGAATGTTGGATGTATTCATGAGATGCTCCTGTTGCGGAAAAATGAGTTGTCGACCCGAGGCATGGCGGATCACGGCTTGGTGACCTCATGTCCAATGACGCCGCCCACAGCGGCGCCACCGATGGTGCCCAAGGTACCACCTCCCAAAATGGCGCCGCCGACGGCGCCCGCACCCGCGCCAATCGCGGTGCCCTTCTCCTGTGCAGTCATGCCCGCACAGCCTGCAAGACTGGCCAAAGTCACTGCGTAGATGGCAGCAAACGCTGCCTTACTGACGTCATTCATGGTGTTTCTCCAAAATCTGTGGAAATGAGCAGATTTACTGCTTGCCAAATCTGACCTGCGCATCACTCATGCAGCGCTCCTGTGCAGCGCCGACCAGGGCGTCGCACTTTTCCTTGGCAACTGCGAAGCCTGCGTTCATCTTCTCCTCCTTTGCATCTTTGCGGGCGTCTTCACCGCTGCTCTTGGCCTGTGCATTGGCTTCCCGGGTTTTCATCTGTACTACGGCATCAGCCTTGGCAGCCACCACCAATGACTTCGCCTCCTGGACACATATGCTTTTGGCGCTTCCAGATTTCTCGTTGCAACGCTCCTTGGCCATGCTGTAGTCACCTTCAGCCTTGGCCAATCGGGCCCTGTAGTGGTTTCTGGCGCTCGGCTGATAGCTGGCTTCCAGCTCGGCCTTGGCCACCATTCGGCCGGACTTGGCATCAACCACGCAGAGATCCGAGGCATGCCCCGACAACGCTTCGCATTTGCGCTTGGCCACCTGGTAGTCATCTGCAAGCGCTTGCTGCGCCGCGATGTATTCCGCCTTGGGCAGGCCCTGAGCCAGAAGCATGGTGCTGCCAGTCAACCCAATGAAGAGAACGACAGGACGGAAAAGGGAAATGGGCATGGAGCCTCCTGAGTAACAAGACAGTGGTGCGGCGCCGACGATCGAATTGCCTCGCGCCACGATTCATTACCCATGTCAACAAGCTTGAGCGCCTGTTGCCATGGGTTCTGATGTCCGCAGTTTCTTCAGCTTCTAACGTCCGGTCTGTCTGGCAGAGCACACAGTCATGTGCGATTCAGCTGGCTTGTTGTGCCGTGGAGTTAATCATTCGGATGCAATGTGCAGCAGCGTACATATCGAATCCGTCCGACTCACTAGCCTGCACTTGATTCGCCGGAAAACAGATCGGTGAATCACTCCCCGTTCAACCCCATGAGGAATCTATCCATGAAAATTTCAATGATCCACAGTGCCATCGCATTGCTTGCAGTCACTGCCTTCAGCAGCGCGCAGGCAACCAGCTTGGTCAGCAACGTCCCCACAGCGAACGTCGACTATTCGGCCAGTTCATTTGGAGGCACGCTGCTGGCCCAGACACTGACCAACATCAGCAACTCCAGCTACAACGGCGTCGCCCGCGCAGCGGTCTATGACACGGGGACTGGTCTGGACTTCTACTACCAGTTCACCAACAACGCGAGCTCCAAGAACGGAATCGAGCGTTTTACCGGCTATGACTTCAGCAGCCTGGGTGCCACTGCAGTCAGCGTTTACCAGACCGATGCCGCGTTCGGTTTCTTCGTCAGTGGCACCGAAAAGTCTGACTATGCAGACCGCACCAACCTGGGCGTGATTGGCTTCAATTTTGTTCCCAGCGGTCTTTCCAAGATCAATCCTGGAACAACAAGCTTCACGCAAATCATCCGCACGAACGCTCGCGAATACCAGGCAGGCAACTTTGGCCTACTCGACGGCATTGGTGACAACGCCATCGGATTTGCAACCGCAGTGCCGGAACCGGAAACCTATGCGATGCTGCTTGCCGGCCTGGGTTTGATGGGGGCTATCGCGCGTCGACGGAACAAGACAACAACGGAAGGGAATACTGCTGCGGGTTGAATGGTTCGCTTCCATGCCCTGGTTGCTTGCAAAAGACCAGGGTATCGGTACGCAAAAGGACGAACACGAGCTGTTTCGTCGGAAGGTACCCGATCAGTAATACCTACCTGTTCCTGTTCGATTACAAGATCATGTGAACGCAAGCTGTCATCTTCGACGAGGCTCGGAGTCTAGCGTCCCAAAGCAGACATCCATCGACGACCGCACCTGGCCCGAACCAGCGGTTGCACCCAGTCCGGGCGATTACCACCGCCCAGTCTAGGCGTGAATCTACAGCTAGGCCTTCGAGTACTGCTTTACAAAACCCTCGGCGCGTGCTCGTGCTTCGGCAGGCGAAGAGGCGGGCGAAGCGAACCAACCATACGCTCGAACCTGCCGTAAAACGTGGGGGCTATAGAGCAACTCTGCTCGCCAGTTGATTAGGTGTTCAGCAGACATGTGAAGCGTGATGTAGCGCTTTGAAACTCTATGCCGACCGACTACAGTGACAACCATACCGGGGCTTCCAGCGAAACTGGCGAAGACGAAGACTTTCCCCCCAGGAGACAACTGCTTTGTTCCCGACGTCGTTTTGGCGCCACCTGGGCCGTACTGCCGCAGATAAACAACATTTGCGACCGTGACCCACTCTGGATCTTTGCTTGCGTCTACGGAACCTGTAGGAATGGAAGGTTCGCTCGATGGACGGGCCGATACTCTGAAGAGCTTTCGCAGCCAACCAGCCTTCCCAAGGCCTTTGTGCTCAGTGTGCCAGCCTATGAATCGGGAAAGTCGGTTGTACATGTGTCTTTATATGACTTTCAAACAGTAAGGTCCCAACTATAGTCTGCCGGATCACACATCGAAAATTTCATCTCCCGACTCACTGAAGTCGATTGCAGTGAAGCTGCATAGCGGTCATTCGCCAATTACCGTAACTGGCCCAAAGCCGCCTGATACTCCCGATCCGTGAAGTGCCGGCAGGATTCCAAATTTATGCGGCGCGTGCCACCACCAGCCAGTCCCCCGTCCCCGAAGCCTCCGCTACCAGCGCCCCTTCAGCATCCCAAATCCCGCTTCTCCCCACCGATACGTAACCGCCTGCGGGCCCGCCATGGTTGGCGATCAGGACGGTCATGCGATGTTCGCGCGCATAGCTGGCCCATAGCGGAGCTTCGGCGGCGTAGCCGTTGGCGGAGGTGAGGATGCCGGCGGCGTAGATCTGGGCGCCGGCTTGGGCGGCGTTGGCCGCGTGGCTGGGGTGGTTGGTGTCGGCGCAGATGGCGCTGGCGATTTGGTGGCCGGCCCAGGGTTGCAGGTGCACGGGTGTGGCGCCCGCGGTGGCGAACTGGGTTTCCGGGCCGTGTAGGTGGTGTTTGGCGTAGACGGCGTGGCTGCCGTCCGGTCGCAGGGTGATGGCGCCTATGGAGGGCAGGGCGGTGCCGCTGTCCACCGGCGCGCCCACGGTGACGGCCATGCCGGTACGGGCGGCGGCCTCGCGCAACGGGGCCAACTGGGCGTGGCCGGCATGCAGCAGCAGATCGGGCATGGCGGCCAATTCGTAGCCGGTGAGGGATAGCTCGGGGAAGACGAGCCACTGCACGCCATGCTGCGCAGCCGCCTCCACATAGCGCAGGTGGTCCCACACATTGGCCGCCACGTCCAGCGGCACAGAGGTGCTTTGGGCTGCGGCGATGGTGAATGCTATGTTTTTGCTAGCTGCTTGCGCAATATTGATGGGGACTAGGGGCATATATGGTCTCCAAGTGCTTAAAGCAGAACGTGCCAGCTGGGCAATGCATCGTTGGGGTTGCCGTGCAGCTTGCCCATCTTGCTGACGTTGCCCATGCCGAGGTTGAGCAGTTCGATGGTGGCGCTGGTCTTGGCGCCTTGCCAACTGGCGGTCACGGTGAGTGGGCCGTTGCCTGTGGCGGTGACCGTGCAGCTGGCGAAGCCTTTGGTGTCTGTGACGCCATGCGGCGGAGTAACCAGGCCCTGTGGGCAGCTGAATTGAATGGCCGCAGAGCTCAGGCGCTGGCCGGGCCCGCCCTTGCCGATGATTTGTACGGTGGCTTTGGCGCGGAAGCCAAGGTCCGTCATGGCCAAAGGCTCAAGCCCGCTGAAGCGCAACGAATACGCTCCACCCAAGGGAGCTGGCAGGGGTTTGGGGGGCGCCAGCAGCACGGGCAAGTTGACGTGGTGGTGATTGGCGTCGAGTGCGGATTTGAAGACCTTACTCAGTGCCACCGTTTCGCCGGTAACACGATAGGCCTGGTAGCCACTGCCCAGTGTGTGACCGATGTCTATGGGCTGGCAGGTAAAGGGGTCGTACAGCTTGGCGTCACGCTGGTCGACGTTCAGCGCCATGCCGTGCCAGCCACTGCCCCGGTTGATAAGCCAGACGCCGTTCTTGCTGGCTTCGCCGGACGCATCACAGTGAACCAGGTAGCCGCCATTGCGCACGGGGATGCGGGCCATGTAGTCGTCGGTGAACGCGTGCGGGTTGGTGGCGGACATGTAGATTTCCACGTCCAGCGGTTTGTTGGTGGCCGCGGCCAGGCGGGATTCTTCAAAATCGCCGCACACTTCAATGCCGAAGCGCACGCCTTCCAGTTTGAAGGCCTGTTCGCCATTGCCGGCCCGAAAGACAACATCCTTGGTGTAGTCTCCACAAGAGCCGTCGTTGAACTTCTTCTCGTACTCGAACTGCACCTTGCCTTTGTAGAGAACGGGGGCCACGTTGATGCCATCAAAGACACGGGCCGGATCGCGCACGCTGGGGGTTTGGCGGGGTGTCTTCCAGTACACCGTGCCGGGAAAGATGATGAAGTTAGGGTAGGCCGCGCTGATCTGCTTCAGGCCGGCATAGATGCTGTCTTTCTCGCCACTGTCGTAAAGCTCCCAGACGCCCCGGCTGTTGACCACGGAGATGCCTTTGACAAAGTAGTACTCGGGCAGCGTGAGAACGTAAATGGGATCTTTGGCCTTGATGCGCAAGGCCGCCGAAGTCAGAAACTGCTCGGCCTCATCCACCATGATGGCCAGCTGGCTGAGCTTCTGTTGCAGCGAATGGCTGGCCGTGGTCTCCAACATGTTGACAGGCCAGTTGGCAAAGAAAAGGTTTTTGGGCATGGCAAGTGTGACAGCTTGGACAAGCCGCCACTATAGCTTTGCTAGCTGCTCGCGCAGTATCCATGCGGGCCAGAGGCCCAAAAGGCCTATTGTCCGTGGAGGAAGGCAGTTTGCGCCGGTCGCCCCGGAATGCTCAGCGCCGCAGTCCGCGCCGGCGTCTGCGCCAGCAGCTTGCCGCGGCGGTAGACGCGCAGGCGGGTGGCTTTGAGGCGGATGGCTTCGACGGGGTTTTGGGCTTGCAGCAGCACGAAATCGGCGTTGCAGCCCGCTTCCAAGCCGTAGCCCTGCAAATGCAGGATGCGGGCGGGGTTCTTGGTCACCGCGTCAAAGCATTGCGCCATGGCGGCTTGGCTGGTCATTTGCGCGACGTGCAGGCCCATGCTGGCGACTTCGAGCATGTCGCCGCTACCCATGCTGTACCAGGGGTCCATGCAGCAGTCCTGCCCAAAGGCGACCGTCATGCCGGCGGCCATGATCTCGGGCACGCGGGTCATGCCGCGGCGCTTGGGGTAGGTGTCGTGGCGACCTTGCAGCGTGATGTTGATGAGTGGGTTGCTCACGACGCTCAACTGCGCCTCGGCCATCAGCGGCAAGAGCTTGCTGACGTAGTAGTTGTCCATGCTGTGCATGGATGTGAGGTGGGAGCCTGTGACGCGGCCGTGCAGGCCCAGGCGGTTGGCTTCAAAAGCCAGGGTTTCCACATGGCGCGAGAGCGGGTCGTCGGACTCGTCGCAGTGCATGTCCACCAGCTTGCCTTGTTCGGCCGCCAGCTCGCACAGCAGCTTCACGCTGGCCGCGCCGTCGGCCATGGTGCGTTCGAAGTGGGGGATGCCGCCCACCACGTCCACACCCAGGCTCAGCGCTTTCTTGAGGTTGTCTACGCCACCTGGGGTGCGCAGTACGCCGTCTTGCGGGAAGGCGACCAGCTGCAGGTCCAGGTATGGCGCGACTTGCTTCTTGACGGCCAGCAGCGCTTCCACCGCCAGCATGCTCGGGTCGCTGGTGTCCACATGGCTGCGGATGGCCAGCAGGCCGTTGGCCACGGCCCAGTCGCAGTAGGCCAGGGCGCGCTGCACCAGGGCATCAAAGGTCAGGTGGGGTTTCAGCTCGCCCCACAGTGCAATGCCCTCCAGCAGCGTGCCACTCTGGTTCAAGCGTGGCAGGCCCAGGCTGAGCGTGGCGTCCATATGGAAATGGGCGTCCACAAAGGGCGTGGAGAGCAGCATGCCGCCCGCATCCATCACCTCGGCTGCCGGGGCCATCAGGCCTTCGCTCACCTCCACAATCCGCCCGGCCTGCACCGCCACCGACATGTTCTTGCGCCCGTCGGGCAGGGTGGCGTTGTGGATGAGCAGGTCGAGCATGGAAATGTCCTGATGGTTACTACTAATTTGATAGCTGCTTGCGCAATGAATACGTGGGCTAGATGTCTATTCAATTGATGCGGCGCCACCTTCAGCAAGCAAGAAGTGTGGCAAGTACTCGTTCACCAATTCGGTGACGATGCGGGACTGCAGCGCATCTTTGCCGCTCTTGTTCGGGTCGCGCCCCAGCTGGATGGAGAGGCCTTGTTTGATGCGTGCAAAGTCCAGCGGGTGGATGGTGCGCATCAGCGCCATCTCGCCAGAAGTAGCCACCACTACCTGGTCCATGCGCCGAGCCGATTGCAACCGTTCGCCCATGGACACCTGTACCGCCCAGAAGTCATCGTCCTCATCGCTCATGCGCAATGGATGCGGATCGGCATCTTTGGCGGCGCGGCGGATGATGTCGACCTCAAAACCGTCCTGATTCCTGGCCGTGTACAACTGGTCTTCCACCACTTCAAAGCTGGGATCCACCTTGCGCAGCACGCCAATCAGGGAGCTGTCGAGCTTCTTCATGGTCGTGAAAAAGGAGATGTGTTTGCGGGCGTCAAACAGCATGTCCACATCGCGCGTGGCCATGGCTTCCTCGGCAATCCGCACACCAGCGGCTGTTTCGTAGGCATACAGAGCGTGGGTGCCGACCACCAGGAAGTGCTCCTGCACCCCGATGCTCTCCAGTGCGTTGAGCACCCCAACCACCACATTCGGCACGCGGCCCACGCGCAGCGCGCGATTCAGGCGTTGTTGAGTCGCAAGTTGGGCTTTCAGCGCTTTGAGTCGTTCCTCTGTCGACTTCTTGCGGGCCATGAAGTTGGCGTAGATCGACTCTGTTTCTTCACTGCGCATCCCCAGAGATTTTTGGGCGCCGTTGGCTGACGTGCGAATCAATGTGGATTTGCCGCGCAACTCACGCCAGAGCATGCTGCCACGCACCTCTGCCGCAGCTTTTTTGGCTTTGGCTGTAGCCAGAAACACCGTTTCCGCGTCAATGAACTGACGCTTCTGGCTTTCCGACTGGTCGAGGAAGAAGGTGCTGGAGGGCATGTTCAATGTATTTTCTATTTTTAGATAATACATTGAACATTCAATAAATTCAAAGACTTACAGATTACTGAGTGCCAAAAATCCGGTCTCCCGCATCCCCCAGGCCCGGCATGATGTAGCCGTGGTCGTTCAGGCCGCGGTCGATGGCGGCGGTGAAGACGCGGACATCGGGGTGTTCCTTGTACAGGGTGTTGATGCCTTCGGGGCAGGTCAGCAGGCACAGGAACTTGATGGACTTGGGCTTGCAGGCTTTCAGGCGGGTGACGGCGGCGGCGGCGGAATTGCCGGTGGCCAGCATCGGGTCGACCACCACCACGTCGCGCTCTTCCATGTTGCTGGGCATCTTGAAGTAGTACTCCACGGCCTGTAGGGTCTTGGGGTCGCGGTACAGGCCCACGTGGCCCACGCGGGCGCCGGGCACCACGGAGAGCACACCGTCCAGAATGCCGTTGCCGGCGCGCAGCACGCTGGCAAATACCAGCTTCTTGCCGTCGATGACCTTGCCGGTGGTCTTTTCCAGCGGGGTTTCGATTTCCAGATCCTGCAGCGGCATGTCGCGGCAGACTTCGTAAATCATCAGGCCGGCCAGCTCGTTGAGCAGGCGGCGAAAGCTGCTGGTGCTGGCTTCCTTCTTGCGCATCAGCGTGAGCTTGTGTTGCACCAGGGGGTGGTCGATCAGCGTGACATTGGCACGGGCTTCGGGGTTGATGGTGACCATGTTCTTGTTCCTTTGAATCTGTATGGGGGCAATGGTGCGATTGTCGCAAAGCAAGCAGGTTTCGCGCCCGGCCCCGGTGGTGGCCCTTAACGGCGGCGGGTGGTGCTGCCACCCAGGATGCTACCCAGCACGCCGCGGATGATTTGGCGGCCCACCTCGCGGCCGATGGAGCTGGCGGCGCTCTTGATCATTTGTTCGCCCACGCTGGCGCGCGAGCGGCGCGGGCCTCCGCCCAGCATGTCGCCAATGCTGTCCAGGATGCCGCCGCCCGACGATTCAGCTGGCGCGGGCTCGGCGGCAGCGCCACGGCCGGCGCGGGGTGTGGGTGCCGGAGCTTCGCCGCCATCGGCAGGCGCACGGCTTTGGGTGCGGCCCTTGAGTTTTTCGAAGGCTGACTCACGATCCACGGCCTTTTCGTAAACACCAGCGACGATGGATTCGGTGAGCAGCGTCTTGCGCTGATCCGGCGTAATGGGCCCGATCTGGCTGGCCGGGGGCAGCACGAAGACGCGCTCGGTCAGGGCGGGGCGGCCCTTTTCGTCCAGCAGGCTCACCAGCGCTTCGCCCACGCCCAGCTCGGTGATGGCGGTGGCCACGTCGAGGCCGGGGTTGGCGCGCATGGTGTCGGCGGCGCTTTTCACAGCTTTCTGGTCACGCGGCGTGAAGGCGCGCAGCGCGTGCTGCACGCGGTTGCCCAACTGGGCCAGCACGCTGTCGGGAATGTCCAGCGGGTTCTGCGTGACGAAGAACACGCCCACGCCCTTGGAGCGCACCAGGCGCACGACCAGTTCGATGCGTTCGATCAGCACCTTGGGCGCGTCGGCAAACAGCAGGTGGGCCTCGTCAAAGAAGAAGACCAGCTTGGGCTTGTCCAGGTCGCCCACCTCGGGCAGGGCCTCGAACAGCTCGCTGAGCATCCACAGCAGGAAGGTGGCGTAGAGCCGGGGCGACTGCATGAGCTTGTCGGCTGCCAGGATGTTGATGACGCCCTTGCCAGAACCATCGGTCTGCATGAAATCGGCGATATTGAGCATGGGCTCGCCAAAGAACTGGTCCCCGCCTTGTTGCTCGATCTGCATCAGGCCGCGCTGGATGGCGCCAATGCTGGCGGCGCTGATATTGCCGTACTCGGTCGTGTAGCTTGATGCGTTGTCGCCCACGTCCTGGCACATGGCGCGCAGGTCTTTCATGTCCAGCAGCAGCAGGCCATCGTCGTCCGCAATCTTGAACACCAACTGCAGCACGCCGGCCTGGGTCTCGTTCAGGTTGAGCATGCGGGTCAGCAGCAGCGGGCCCAGGTCGCTCACGGTGGCGCGCACCGGGTGGCCCTGTTGGCCAAACACGTCCCACAGCGTGGTGGGGAAGGCGGCGGACTCGGGGGTGTCAATGCCACGTTCGGCCAGTACCTTGGCGAGCTTGTCGCTCACTTTGCCGGTCTGCGAGATGCCGGTGAGGTCGCCCTTGACGTCGGCCATGAAGACCGGCACGCCGATGCTGGAGAAGCCCTCGGCCAGGGTTTGCAGGGTGATGGTCTTGCCGGTGCCGGTGGCACCAGTGATGAGGCCATGGCGGTTGGCCTTGTCGGGCCGCAAAAAGCACTGAACGGTGGAGTTGCCGGTGCCGTGCTGGGCGATCAGGATGCCCGCGTCAGAGGTAGAGGCCATGGATGTCCCGAAAAGTACAATCGAGGGAGTAGCGTAACGAATTTTTGAAGGATTTCGCGTGGCAGGACACAGCAAATGGGCCAATATTCAGCACCGCAAGGGGCGCCAGGACGAGAAGCGCGGCAAGATCTGGACCCGCATCGTCCGTGAAATCACGGTGGCAGCCCGCCAGGGGGGCGGAGACCCTGCCATGAACCCGCGCCTGCGCCTGGCGATTGAAAAGGCCAAAGCCGCCAACATGCCCGCCGACCGCGTCAAATACAACGTGGACAAGGCCACCGGTTCGCTGGACGGCATCAGCTACGAGGAAATCCGCTACGAAGGTTACGGCATCGGCGGCGCGGCCATCATCGTCGACACCATGACCGACAACAAGGTGCGCACCGTGGCCGAAGTGCGCCACGCCTTCAGCAAGAACGGCGGCAACATGGGCACTGAAGGCTCGGTGGCCTTCCAGTTCAAGCATGTGGGCCAGCTGATTTTTGCCCCCGGCACCAGCGAAGACAAGGTCATGGAAGTGGCACTGGAAGCCGGCGCCGAGGACGTGATCACCGATGACGAAGGCGCCATCGAGGTGCTGACGGCCTATACCGACTTTGAAGCGGTGAAAGCTGCGCTGGAGGCCGCAGGCCTGACTGCCGCGGTGGCTGGTGTGACCATGCGCGCTGAAAACACGATTGAGCTCTCCGGCGACGACGCCGAGCGCATGCAAAAACTGCTGGACGTGCTGGAAGACCTGGACGACACGCAGGACATCTTCCACAACGCAGCCCTTTAATTCAGCAGCCTCTTAAATACTTATGAACGTACTCGTTATTGGCGGCGGTGGTCGCGAACATGCCCTGGCCTGGAAGCTGGCCCAGTCCCCCAAGATCCAGAAGGTCTATGTCGCCCCCGGCAACGGCGGCACCGCCATCGATCCGCACCTGGAAAACATCGCTATCACCGACGTGGTGGGCCTGCGCACCTGGGCGCAGAACAACAAGATCGCGCTGACCGTGGTGGGTCCCGAGGTACCGCTGGCTGCCGGTGTGGTGGACGAGTTCCGTGCCCACGGCCTGCGCATCTTTGGCCCGACCAAGGCTGCTGCCCAGCTGGAAAGCTCCAAGGCCTTCAGCAAGGCCTTCATGCGCCGCCACAACATCCCTACGGCCGAATACGCTACTTTTTCCGACCCCGTCGCCGCCCATGCCTATGTGGACAAGATGGGCGCCCCCACGGTGGTCAAGGCCGATGGCCTGGCTGCCGGTAAGGGCGTGGTGGTGGCTATGACTGTGGCCGAGGCGCACGAAGCGATTGACTTCATGCTGGTGGACAACACCCTGGGCGTGGCGCACAACGATGGCGGCGCGCGCGTGGTGATTGAAGAGTTTCTGGAAGGCGAAGAGGCCAGCTTCATCGTCATGGTGGACGGCAAGAATGTGCTGCCCCTGGCCACCAGCCAGGACCACAAGCGCCTGCGGGACGGCGACCAGGGCCCCAATACCGGCGGTATGGGCGCCTATTCGCCCGCCCCCGTGGTCACGCCCGACATCCACGCCAAGGCCATGCGCGAGATCATTCTGCCCACGGTCAAGGGCATGGAGGCCGATGGCATTCCCTTCAGCGGCTTCCTTTATGCGGGCCTGATGATCGACAAGAACGGCCAGCCCAAGACGCTGGAGTTCAACTGCCGCATGGGCGACCCCGAAACCCAACCCATCATGATGCGTCTGAAGACCGACTTGGTGGACGTGCTGCTGGCTGCCACCGAGCCCGGCCCGCACGGCAAGCTGAATGAGGTGGAATTGCAATGGGACCGCCGCACGGCGCTGGGCGTGGTGCTAGCCGCGCACGGCTACCCCATGAACCCGCGCAAAGGCGATGCCATCACCGGCATCCCCAAGGACAGTGAAGACGCCGCCGTATTCCATGCTGGCACCACGCTCAAGGATGGACAGCTGCAAACCTCCGGCGGGCGTGTGCTGTGCGTAACTGCGCTGGCCGACAGCGTGAAGCAGGCACAACAGCGCGCCTACCAGGTGATCAGCGAGATCCGCTTTCAGGGCATGCAGTACCGCAGCGATATCGGTTACCGCGCCGTCAAGGGCTGAGCGGGTGCAACTGGCAGAGAAGCCCCCGCAGCCCGTGCAGCTGCGGGGTAACCCGCTGGCGCGCTGGGTGCTGCGCCTGTGTGGTTGGGAGCTGCGGTTTGAGGGCTTGCCCGCCTTGCAGGGTGTGTTTGCCGTCTACCCACACACCAGCAACTGGGACTTTGTGCTGGCGATGATGGCCAAGTGGTCACTGGGTTTGCAGGTGAGCTTTTGGGGCAAGGACACCTTGTTTCGCATCCCCGTCTTCGGGCGATGGTTGCGCTGGGTAGGTGGCGTGCCGGTGTTGCGCCACGCGCCACAGGGCGTGGTGGGCCAGATGGTGGAACGCATTGACCTGGCTCGCACGAACGCCGAGCTGTTCTGGCTGGGCCTGTCGCCCGAAGGTACGCGCCGCTGGACGCCGGGCTGGCGCAGCGGCTTCTACCAGGTGACGCTGGGCGCGGGCGTGCCACTGGGTGTGGTGAGCCTGGACTACGGGCGCAAGGTGGTGGACGCGACCCATTTCATCATCCTGAGCGGCGATGTGCAGGCGGACTTTGCCCGCATTGCCGAATTGCTGGCCGGTGTGCAGGGCAAAAACCCGGCGCTGGCCGCCCCCATACAAACGCTGCCTGCGCCCGCGCAAGCTGCTACAAAGACGGAATGACTGCCATGGCCTCTCCCCAAGCCACTCCCGAACTGGTGCGTGCCTACCTCGTGGGCCTGCAGAGCCGCATCACGGGGGCTATCGCCGAAATAGATGGTGGCCAGTTTCTGGTCGATCCCTGGGAAAAAGCTGCCCATGAGCCCCTGCAGGGCAGTGGTATCACCCAGATACTGGAGGGGGGCGCGGTGTTTGAGCGCGCGGGCTGCGGTTTCTCGCATGTCCGCGGGCCCAAGCTGCCACCCAGCGCCACCCAGCACCGGCCCGAGCTTGCAGGCGCGCCGTTTGAGGCCATGGGCGTGTCCCTGGTGTTCCACCCACGCAACCCCTACGTGCCAACGGTCCACATGAATGTGCGCATGCTGGCTGCCAAGAACCCACAGGGGCAAGAGGTGTGCTGGTTTGGCGGTGGCATGGACCTCACGCCGTACTACGGCTTTGACGAAGACGCCGTGCACTTCCACCAGACCTGCAAGGACACGCTGGCGCCCTTTGGTGCCGACAAGTACCCGCACTTCAAGAAGTGGTGCGACGCCTATTTTTTCCTCAAGCACCGTAACGAGCCGCGTGGCGTAGGCGGTGTGTTCTTTGACGACTTCTCCGAGCTGGGGCAAGACCGCAGCTTTGCCATGCTGCAGGCAGTGGGTGATGGGTTTTTGACGGCCTACCTGCCTATCGTGCAACGCCGTAAGGACATGGCGTATACCGAGCGCGAGCGCGCCTTCCAGTTGTATCGGCGCGGCCGCTACGTGGAGTTCAACCTGGTCTGGGACCGTGGCACGCACTTCGGCCTGCAGTCCGGCGGGCGCACCGAATCCATCCTGCTGTCCATGCCACCACTGGTGAGCTGGGCTTACCAGCAGCAGCCCGAGCCGGGCTCGCCCGAAGCGCGCCTGACCGAGCACTTCCTGACGGCGAAGGATTGGGTGTGATCCGGTCCGCCTCAGTGCTGTCACGCCGCATTGGTGTGTTCGGCGGGGCGTTTGACCCCCCGCACGTGGGTCATCACGCCTTGGCTGCCACAGCGATTGCCCAACTGCAACTGGATGCCCTGCACATCATTCCCACGGGCCATGCCTGGCACAAGAGCCGTACGCTGAGCGAAGCTACACACCGCTTGGCCATGGTGCGGCTAGCCTTTGCCGATCTGCCGCAGGTGGTGGTGGACGGGCGCGAAATTGCACGCCCCGGCCCCACCTACACCGTGGACACGCTGGAAGAGTTGCAGGGGGAAAATCCCGGCGCGCAGCTCTTCCTGCTCATCGGCGAGGACCAGGCCCGCGCACTGCCCAGCTGGAGCCGTTGGGAGCGCCTGCCTGCACTCGCTATAATTTGTGTAGCTGCTCGCGCAGATTCAACGGGGGCCAAGGGCCAATTTGATGCCCTGAAAGCACACGCGCCCGATGTGACGGTGCTGAACATGCCCCCCGTGGCCCTCAGTGCCACCGATATCCGACACCGCGCTCAAGCGGGCCAGAGTCTGGTCCCACTGGTTTTTGAACCGGTTGCGCGTTATATTGACCAACACCATCTTTACCGACCTGCCTGATGACCACTTCCACCGTTGCCAAGAACACCCAAAAACTCCAGCGCGCCATCGTGGATGGCCTGGAAGACGTCAAGGCCCAAGACATCGTGGTGTTTGACACCGAGCACCTCTCCGCCCTGTTTGAACGCGTGATCATCGCCTCCGGCACCAGCAACCGCCAGACTAAGGCGCTGGCCGCCAGCGTGCGCGATGCCGTACGCGACGCCGGTTTTGCCAAACCCCGTGTGGAAGGCGAAGCCAACGGCGAATGGATCATCGTGGACTGTGCCCAAGTGGTGGTGCACATCATGCAACCCAACTTCCGCCAGTACTACCACCTGGAAGAGCTGTGGGGCGAGAAGCCTGTGCGCCTGAAGCTGGGCGCGGCCAAGCCGGCCCAGTCCGAAGCCGCCAAAGCCGCAGCCAAGGCCCCCGCGAAGAAAACCGTCGGCGAAACCAGTGTGCGCCGTTCTAGCGCTGCCAAGAAGGGCGTGGAGGAAGCCTTCCCCTCCAAGGCCGCATTGAAGAAGGCGGCTGCCAAGTCGGCTGCCAGCAAGACTCCGGCAAAGAAAGCACCGGCCAAAAAGGCAGCTCCCGCCAAGGCCCAGGTGAAGACTGTCGTGGTCAAACCCGCAGTGAAACCTGCTGCCAAGAAGGTGGCAGCCAAGGCGCCGGCCAAAAAGGCCCCGGCCAAGAAAGCTGCGCCCCGTAAAGCCTGAGGTGAGCCGTGCGGCTGCTCATCGTCGCTGTGGGGCAGCGGGTACCGGACTGGGCGCAAACCGCCTGGGACGACTACGCCAAACGTTTTCCCCACGAGCTCAAGGTCGAACTCAAGGCCATCAAGACCGAACCCCGCGGCTCCAAGACCGTGGAGCAGCTCTACGCGGCTGAACGCAAGCGCATTGAAGAGGCCATCCCCAAGGGCACGCGCATCGTGGCGCTGGACGAGCGCGGCACCAGCCTGCGCACCACGGCGCTGGCCGAGCGTCTCAAGGAATGGCAGCTGGGCGGCAGCGATGTGGCCCTGGTCATCGGCGGGCCCGACGGCCTGGACCCCGAATTCCGCCAGGCCGCCCACGAGCGCATCCGCCTGTCCGACCTGACCCTGCCGCACGCCATGGTGCGCGTGCTGCTGATTGAGCAGCTCTACCGCGCCTGGTCTGTCAATGCCAATCACCCTTACCACCGCGAATGACTGATTTCATTTACCTGGCATCCCAAAGCCCACGCCGCCGTGAGCTGCTGGGGCAGATTGGTGTGGCGCATGAGCTGCTGCTGCCCACGCCCGACGAAGATGCGGAAAGCCTGGAAGTGGTCTTGCTCGGCGAAGCGCCCGAGGTCTATGTGCAGCGTGTGACTGCTCTTAAATTGATAGCTTCTCGCGCACGATTGACAAGGGCTGGTGGCCAAAATCTTCCTGTTCTTTGTGCTGATACGACGGTGGCATTGGGAGCGCAGATCCTGGGCAAACCGGAGGACGCGGAAGATGCCAAGCGCATGCTGCGAGCCCTGTCCGGGCAGACGCACCGGGTGTTCACAGCGATTGCCATCGGATGGGGCGACAAGACGTTGCAGCGTTTGTGCGAATCGCGGGTGGTGTTCGCCGAATTGAGCGATGCAGACATTGCCGGCTATGTGGCCAGCGGCGAGCCCATGGGCAAGGCAGGTGCCTATGGCGTGCAGGGTAGGGCGGCCGCATTTATTGCACGCATTGAGGGCTCGTACTCTGGCATCATGGGCCTCCCTTTGTTTGAGACCGCGCAGGCGCTGCGCGAGCTGGGTTTCCCATGCAACAAGACATTCTGATCAACTGGTCACCGCAGGAGACGCGCGTGGCCATCGTCGAGCACGGCGCCTTGCAGGAGCTGCATGTAGAGCGCACGCTGGAGCGCGGGCTGGTGGGCAATGTTTACCTGGGCAAGGTGGCGCGTGTGTTGCCGGGTATGCAGTCGGCTTTCATCGATATTGGTCTGGAGCGTGCAGCGTTTTTGCATGTGGCCGATGTCTGGCACCCGCCGGCACCGGGTGAGTCCCTGAGCGAGTCGCGCGCCAACCAGCCGCAAGTGCCGATCGAGAAGCAGGTATTCGAGGGCCAATCGCTCATGGTGCAAGTCATCAAGGACCCCATTGGCACCAAGGGCGCGCGCTTGTCCACTCAGATCAGCATTGCAGGGCGCCTGCTGGTGTTTCTGCCCCAGGACGACCATATCGGTGTGTCGCAAAAAATTCCCACAGCCCAGCGTGACGAGCTACGCAGCCGCATGCAGGCCCTGGCGGGTAAGCAGGGCGGTGGCTTTATCCTGCGTACCAATGCCGAGGACGCTTCGGATACCGAGCTGGCTGAGGACATTGGTTATCTGCGCAAGGCTTGGGCGCGCATCAAGGATGCGTCCGTTCGTCTGCCGGTCCAGAGTCTTCTACACCAGGACCTGAGCCTGCTGCAGCGCGTGCTGCGGGATCTGGTGGGGGAGGGCACGCAGACCATACGCGTGGACTCGCGCGAGCAGTTCGAGGCGCTCAAGGCCTTTGGTTCGGAGTTCATGCCCGCAGCGGCCGAGAAGCTGCAGCACTACAAGGGCGAGCGCCCCATCTTTGATCTGTTCTCCATTGACGAGGAAGTGGCCAAGGCCCTTGGGCGGCGCGTGGAGCTCAAGTCGGGCGGCTACCTCATTGTGGACCAGACGGAGGCGCTGACCACGGTGGACGTGAACACGGGTGGCTTTGTCGGTGCACGCAGTTTCGACGACACCATCTTCAAGACCAATCTGGAGGCGGCACAGGCGATTGCGCGCCAACTGCGCCTGCGTAATCTGGGCGGCATCATCATCGTGGACTTCATCGACATGGCGCGTGAAGATCACCGCGAGGCAGTGTTGGGCGAGTTCCGAAAGCAGCTTGCGCGCGATCGCGTCAAGACCATGGCTGGCGGCTTCTCGCAGCTGGGCCTGGTGGAGATGACGCGCAAGCGCACGCGTGAGTCCCTGGCCCATATGCTGTGCGAGTCCTGTCCCATTTGCGAAGGCAAGGGCATTGTGAAGACGCCGCGCAGCGTGGCCTATGACATCCTGCGCGAGATCCTGCGCGAGGCGCGCCAGTTCAACCCGCGCGAGTTCCGCGTGGTGGCCTCGCCCAAGGTGATTGAGCTGTTTCTGGACGAGGAAAGCCAGCACTTGGCAGGCCTCTCGGAGTTCATCGGCAAGCCGGTGTCGTTGCAAAGCGAGGCCGCGATGGCGCAGGAACAGTACGACATCGTGCTGTTGTGAGGGGTGTTGTGACCGAGCGTTTGCGTATTGCCGTCCTGAGCCGCAATTTCTCCACCACGGGGGGCGGGGCCGAGCGCTATTCCGTGGCCTTGGTGGAACAGCTCGCGGCGGACCATCACGAGGTCCACGTCTTTGCCCAGACGATCGCACATGACTTCCCCGGCGTGCATTACCACGCCGTGCCCATGCCGCTGCAGCGGCCGCGCTGGATCAACCAGCTCTACTTCGCCTGGAAGACCTGGCGCGCCACGCGCAACGGCTTTGATGTAGTGCATTCGCATGAAATCAGCTGGCACGGTCAGGTGCAGACTGTGCATGTCTTGCCTGTCAAGCACACCCTATTTGCGGGTAAGCAGGGTGGGGCGCTGGCGCTGCGATGGCTCAAGGTACTGACGAGTCCGCGTCTCCTGGCCTATCTGTGGCTGGAAAAGCGTCGCTACGCCTGGGCCCTGAAAAAGCGCGTGGTCTGTGCTTCGTCTTCGCTCAAGGCGGTGCTGCAGGCGGCCTATCCGGCCTCGGCGCCCATGCTGGAGGTGGTGACGCCGGGCGTGGACGCGGTGCCGGGCCGTGCCTCGGCGGCAGCGCGCGAGCAGGCGCGTGCCCAGCTGGGCCTGCCCGAAGACGCCGTGCTGCTGCTGTTTGTCGGCAACGACTTTGTGAAAAAAGGCCTGCCCACGCTGCTGCAGGCCTTGGCCGCACTGAGCACGCAACCCCACCTGGCCGTGGTCGGCAATGCCGAGACCGAGCCTGCCATGCGCAAGCTGACCGAGCGCCTGGGCCTGGCGGCGCGCGTGCATTTTCTCGGCAGCCAGCGCGACATGGGCCCGGTCTACCGGGCCGCCGACGCGTTGGTTCACCCCACCCTGGAAGACGCCTATGGCATGGTGGTGCTGGAGGCGATGGCGCACGGTCTGCCGGTGGTGGTCAGCGACGCGCCCTACAGCGGCATTGCCCAGGACCTGCGCGAAGGCGAGAATGCCTTGCTGCTGCAGAACCCGGCCGAGGTCGCGCCCCTGGTGGCGACTTTGCAGCGCCTGCTCGCCGATGGTGGGCTGGCCGCAGCCCTGTCCACCCAGGCCTTGGCCTTTGCCCAAGCCCACTCCTGGGCGCGCGCCGCTCTGGCTTACGAGGCCCTGTACCAAAGCATCGCCAAACGCCCCCGGCAGCGTTGGCTGATTCTGTCCCACGCCTTCAATATGGATGGCCGTGCCGCCAGCCAGACGATTACCGACAAATTGCCGCACCTGGAGGCGGCCGGCATCGAGGTCGTGGTACTGAGTGGAGTCTCGGGCCAGCACGACACACACTACGAACACCACCAGCTCTGGCCTGCGGGGCCGGCCGGTATCCGCTTTGAGCTGCGCCATGTGCTGCGCAAGCGCTTGGGCCATCCCGCGCTCTATCGGCTGGTGATGGTGCTGCTCTCGCTGCCCTTGCTGCCCTTCATATTTGTCGAGAAGCTGCTGCGGCCCGTGGAGAGTTCCTGGTCTTGGTGGCTTAGTGCCTACATCAAGGGTCGCGCGCTGGCGCGGGAGCGCAAGTTTGACCTCATCTATTCCACGGGCGGCGCATTTGCGGCCCATGTGGCGGGGCGTGCCCTCAAGAAGATTCTGGGCGTGCGATGGCTGGCCGAGGTGCATGACCCACTGGTGATGCCGGGCAGTACCTCCCATAGCGCACAGGAGCTCATGCAGGCCGAGGTGGAGCGCCAGATCTGCAGCGACGCCGATGTGGCCATCTGGTTTACAGAGCAAGCACTGGCCAGCGCCCGTCGCCGTCATCCGCAATTGGGGGACCGAGGCAAGATGATGCTGCCGGGCATAGACGCGCCCTTCAAGGTGTTGCCGCCCTATGTGCCGGGCCCTAAGATGGTCATAGGCCATTTTGGCTCCTTGTCCAGCACGCGCAATCTCACGCCCATCATCAGCGCGCTGGAGATCTTGGTCGCTCAGCGCCCAGAACTGCGCGACCAGCTCGAACTGCAACTCACAGGCGGCCCGCTGGACGCGGTCTCCCAGGCCGCCATCGCCCAATCACCGGTCCGCGATCTGGTGCGCCACCTGGGCCGCATCGAAGCCGACCCGGTCACCGGTCTGTCTGGCCGCGAGCAGATCCTGCACCGCATGCGCAGCGTCGACGTGCTACTGCTGCTGCACGGCACCGAACCGATCTGCGCCGAGTACATCCCCTCCAAGCTCTATGAATACCTCTGGATGCAGCGTCCGATTCTGGCGACGGTGCATGGGAATGCGCAGATGGCGGAGTTGTTGCGGGGACAGGGGCATAGCGTGGTGGAAACTGGCGCTGGGAATGCCTTGCCGGCCTTGGGCGTGGCGCTGGAGCAGCTTGTGGCGCGCTGGAGCGGGGCCGGACTGTCGGACAACAGTCTGTCTAGCCCCTATACGACCGAGGCTGCGGTCACCCAGTTGATGGCAGGAGCCGGTTCTTGAGCATTGCCTACCGTTCCGATATTGATGGTCTGCGGGCCGTGGCCATTCTCACCGTGGTGGCCTTCCATGCGTTCCCGGAGTGGTTCCCTGGCGGCTTCATCGGTGTCGATGTCTTTTTTGTGATCTCGGGCTATCTGATCACCAGCATCCTGCAGCAGGAAATGCAGAACGGCCGCTGGAACCTAGCCTCGTTTTATGCGCGCCGCATTCTGCGCATATTTCCCGCGTTGGTACTGGTGCTGCTGGCCTGTCTGGTGGCGGGCTGGCACACCTTGCTGGCCCAGGAGTACATGCAGCTGGGCAAGCATCTGGGCCTGGGGGCGGCCTTTCTATCGAACATTGGCCTTTGGTGGGAGGCGGGCTACTTCGACAAGGCATCGGAAGCCAAGCCCTTGCTGCATCTGTGGTCGCTGGCCATCGAGGAGCAGTTCTACATCGTCTGGCCGCCACTGTTGTGGCTGATCCTGGGTGGTCGCCGCCATGCCGTGCGCTGGGTCGCGGCGTTGGCTATGGTGTCGCTGCTGCTTTCGGTCTGGTGGGTCTGGAGCGACCGTTCCCAAGCCTTCTACTCGCCGTTGAGCCGGGCCTGGGAGCTGCTGGCCGGCGCCTGGCTGGCTTTGCAGGCGCCGCCGTGGCTGCAGGCGCTGCCCCCCAGGGTGCGCGGCCTTGCCGTGGTCGGCTTGCTGCTGGCCACCGTGCTGCTTAGTGCCCAATGGCCGTTCCCCGGCCTGCTGGCTTTGCTGCCGGTGCTGGCGGCGGTGGTGTTGATCGGCGTGCCATCCTCGGCCGACTTGAGCGGGCGCCTGCTCAGCCATCCCGCCATGGTGGCGTTGGGCAAGGTGAGCTACCCCTGGTACCTCTGGCACTGGCCGCTGCTGAGCTTTGCCTACATCATCGACAGCGGCCAGACCTCCGTGGGTGTGCGTCTGGCATTGGTGCTGGCCAGCCTGCTGCTGGCGGCGCTGACCTACCGACTCTGGGAGCTGCCCCTGCGCCGGCTCCCGCGCCGCTGGGTGATTGGCCTGCTGGTGCTGGCCATGGCCATCCTGGGCCTGTTGGGCAAGAATATCTATGATCGCCATGGCCTGGAGCGCATACGCCATAAGAACCTGATCCAGCTGGACCAGAATGCGAGCCAGGATTTTCTGGACTTTGAGAAGCAGGGGCTGATCACCGAGGCCACATGCGATAAGCCCTTCAAATTCCCGGAGCGCGAAGTCTGCCTGCAGGCCCACCCGGGTCAAGCGGTCAGCGCGGTGGTGCTGGGTGATAGCCATGCGGTCCATTCCTTCTGGGGCCTGGCGCAGGCGTTCGATACCCAAGGCCTGAACCTGGCTGTACGCGGCAAGGGGGCCTGTGTGCCGGTCATGGCGGCGCCGCCGGGCGCCGCGGGCTCGGAGTGCGAGCGCCATATGGAAGCCACGCTGCGGGACATTGCGGCAGATGCGCGGGTGCGCGCTGTGGCGCTGGTGTTCCGTGGCCGCTATCTGGCGGTGCCATCGTCGGTCCAGCAGCGCGAAGATTTCGAAGCGAAACTGGACGTCACACTGGCCTTGCTGCAGGCGGCCGGCAAGCAGGTGTATTACTTCCTGCCTGTGGTGGAGCCGGGCTTTGACCCGCGCCTGTGCCTGGGGGCGCTGCCGCTGGGGCGCAAGCCACCATTCTCCTGCGTCATCGACAAGGCGAGCGACGATGCCAAGTCCGAGCCCGTGCGCAGCAGCGCGGCGCGTGTGCTGGCGCGTTGGCCCCAGGTCCATGTGGTGGACCCGAACACCCAGCTATGTCGCGATGGCTTGTGCCCCATCCTGCAAGAGGGGCACAGCATTTTCAAAGACGAGAATCATCTCTCCCAGGCCGGTTCGCTCAAGCTGAGCGAGAGCCTGGGGGCTGCCAAACACTGAGAACCCCATGACCTTGAACCGATTTCAGGCGCTCTACCTCGCCCTGCTGCTGGGCTTTGCCGGTGTGCTGTCCGTCTCGGGTACGATTGCCTTGCGCAATCTGCTGCACCTGGGCTTGCTGCTCTTGCTGGTGGGCTATCTGGCGTTGAACTGGCGCACGGACAGGGCGCGCATGTCCGGGCTGGCCGCTGCCGTGCCCCTGCCGGTCTGGCTCTGGTGCGCCTATCTGTTGCTATTCCCCTTGATAGCCCCCGAGCGCGCTGGCGCCTGGTCCAATCTGCTGGGAAAGGGCATGTGGGGCGAATCGATTCTGACCTGGCTGCTGGCCTGGGGGGCATTGCTGATTCTGGCGCCCCGACGTCTCACGTTGTGGGTGCTGGCCCTGGTCAGCGCGGTGCCGGTATTCATCCATCTGGGTCTGACGGTGTTGGCTTGGGCCGGGGTGCTGCAGCCGGCGTTCTACGAAGAGCCTTCGCTACAAGCGGCGGGAGAGTCCGTGCTTGCCGTGTTGCGTGACCTCCCCTTGTTGCAGAGTCCTTTTCAAGTCTTTCCCTTGGCCTTCCGAGGTATAGAGCCCATGCACGGCAATTTGGGATACCCGGCTTCGCAAGCCATGTGCCTGGGCCTGGCGGTGATGTTTGCGGCCTGGCACCAGGCCGATCGCCGCATGGCAATCAAGGCGGGGGGCTTGGTGGCCCTGTGCTTTGTCAGCGTGGTGATTGCACAGTCACGTGCCGCTGCCTATTTCGGCTTGCTGATGGTTGCGCTGGCCTGTGCGGTCTACATGGTGTGGGTGCGTGTCCAGCGCACGCCGCTGCGGCTGGGGCGCGGTGCCGTGGTGGGCGGCTTGGGCGTCACCGCGCTATGCCTAGTGTTCTTCTACCAGGTGGTTGCACACAATCCAGCTTGGTATGCCATGGGGAACAAGGTGGCGATTGGCTTTCAGGTGGAGCAGCCTAAAGGCCTGCTGTGCGAAGGCTTCACCCCTGCCACCTCCGAATTCGTGCGCCAAAAGCATGCCGACAAGGACGATGCGTATATCGAGTCCCTCATCGATGGACTGCGTGGTGATGGTGGCCGTGTGCTGCTGGCCCGTGTAGGCGCTGAACTCAGTGCCAGCCATCCCTGGGGCTGGAATGGAGGGCGTGACGCCTACCAGTACCGCATGGAGCAGCTCTGCGGCCATGTCCCGGCCATGAACTTCTCCCATGCCCACAATGCTTGGATCAACCTCATTCTGGCGCTGGGCTGGGCGGGTGCGTTCCTCTATGCCTGGCTGCTGCTGTACTTTGCCAAGGCGGGCTGGAGCGCACTCAAGCAGGAGCAGAACTGGCCTGTCGGCATGGCGCTGCTGCTGCTGTCCCTCTTCTGGCTGTTGCGCGGCATGGTGGATGCCGTCTACCAGGAGCACTACTTGGAGATGCAGGCCTTGTTCCTACTGACCCTGTGCCTGTTGCTGCGCTCAGGCAAACCAATGTCTGAATAGCGGGTTGCGCTTGGCGCGCTGGTAGCGCCACTTTTCCTTGTACTGGCGCAGCCAGCTATTCCGGTAGTACACCCCGGTGCCGCCACCCACGCCGCAGATGACGGGCGGCGGGCTCATGAGGCAGCCTTGCAGCTGCTTCTCCAGAAAAATGTCACGAAAGCTTTCCTCCAGGCCATAGCCATCGTTGGCACGTATCGCCTCGTGGGCGTGCAGAAAGTGCTGGCGATAGGTGCTGACATCCATGACGTAGAAGCGGGTGTCGATATAGGCCAATGTGGCGGGCTTGCGCAGCGAGAACACGTTGTTGAACACTGCTTTCATGAGCAGTTGCCCGTTCCATGGCTGCGTGCAGCTGGCAAAGTTCTGCACCCAGAGTTTGGAGGTGCATTTGGCAAAGCAGCCGGCGGCCTGGATCAGTTTCGAGTGTTCTATCGCGTGGCGAACGATCTCGCCTTCACCATAGCCGCGGCCTTGTTGCTGGACGCGTTGCACATCGTTCTGGAAATGCAGGCACTCCACCGGGCCGCTACCGGGCAGGGCGGCCACATGGGCCTGGAAATCGAAGCCTGAACCATCACAAAGCACCAGTGGATTGTGCGGCGCGATGCGGCGCCAGGCCTGGATGGACTCCAGTGCCAGCCGTTCGCGCTCGCCAGGGTCCTGCAGACGCACGCCTCTGTCATGGGCGATCACGCTGGAGGTCAGCAGGATCGGGATGTGGGTATGGCTCATATGCGCCCCAGCTTGCGGCGCAGTCGCCGGCCCAGGCGCGAGAGCAGGCTGCCGCCCTCCATGGGCCAGTCCAGTTCGCGTTCCCAGGCCGACTGGTAGATCACGCCGCAGTACAGCGGCGCGAGCTGGGCTTGGGTGATGCCCTGGCGCGTCTCCTGGTCAAGCTGCCAGGCATAGTGGTAGACCTTGAACAATGCCTGGCAGGGGTGCAGCGGGATGGCCTGGTAGGCTAGCAGCGCCTCGCCATACCAGCGCGACTCGATGGGAGCCTCGGAGATCGCATCGGCGAAGCTCATGCCGCGCGGCTGCAGATAGCGTTGGTCTAATGATTCCCAGACGGCACGGTGCCAGACCAAGGGGAAGGGGCCGAAGCTGTAGCGCCGTCCCTGGCGAGCGAACTTTTGCTGAACTTGGGCGGCCTCGCGGATAAAGGCGTCGACGATGCGGCTACGCCCATGCTGCAGCGCGCCTTCGAGCAGGTCGTGGGCTTCGTCGAGTACGGTGTAGGGGTGGCCGTCGGGTGCCAGAAAATCCTGAGCGTCAAACGGGCGGATGAAGACCGCGTCCGAGTCCAGGCAGACATAGGCCTGCGACAGCCCCAGGCGCCAGAACTCCGACTTCACGACCTGCTGGGCCACGGCACCGTGCATGCGTGCGACCTGTGCAGCGTCTATACGTGGCGAGGCCTGCAGAATGCTCTCGTCGCTGAGCAACTGTGCCGGGGTAGCGCTCAGGTGTTCGCGGAACAACGCCAAGTCTGCCTCGGGCACGGAGATATAGACGGGGATGTGGCTTGTATTGAAGCGTGCGATCGACGCCATGAGGCGAACGACGCGGCGCAGATCGGTGCGGTAGCTTTTACAATACAGGGCCAGCGGGCTCATGTCCGCTTATCCTCGTAGGCCGTGGCCACCTTCATGAAAAACTGCAAAGGGTTGGTGGCGCGTGCCACCATGATGCGGTTCAGCGCATAGGGGTTGTCGCCGGCTTGGACGCGGCCACGGCGCGTGCTGGCGGCTGTGACATAGCCGGCCGCGCGCACCATCTCCTCGTGCTGGGCCTGGAACCAGCCATAGGGGTAGCAGAAGTGCCGAACTTCATCGCCCAGCAGCTGTTCCAGCTCAGCTTTGGACTGGAGAATCTGCTGCTGCGCTTCCTTATCGGGCAGTTCCTTGAGGTTGGCATGGGTTTGGGTGTGGGAGCCCACATCCATGCCGGCACCATGCCAGGTGCGCCAGTCCTCCTGCGTCATCAGGGGCTTCTGCGCCACCTTGCCGGCGTCCCAAGCATTGGTACCACCCACCATGCTACTCACACCGTAGCAGGTGGCGGTGAAGCCATTGGCTTGCAAGGCGGGCAGGGCGTGGATCAGATTGTTCTGGTAGCCATCGTCGAAAGTGATACCGACCACTTTCCCTTTTTTCCCCCCTTTGAGGTAGGGCTCTAGGTCGCGTATCGACAGGCCCTGGTAGCCTAGAAGACGCAGCATGCGCATCTGCCAGGCGAAGGAGGAGGGCGCCACGATGAGGCCGCGTAGCGCCGTGCCGCGCGGGGGCGGCTCGTCGATCTGGTGGTACATCAGTATCGGTATCTTCATGTCTGCAACCTCTGTAGGTTGGCGTAGTAGCCGTTGCGCTGGAGCAGGCTGGCGTGGTCACCAGACTCGACAATGCGCCCCTGGTCCAGCACCACGATGAGGTCGGCACGTTCTATGGTGCTCAAGCGATGGGCGATGACCAGGGTGGTGCGGTTGTGCATCAGCGTGGCCAGGGCCTCCTGCACCACGCGCTCGGACTCGGTGTCCAGTGCCGAGGTGGCTTCGTCCAAGATGAGGATAGGCGCATCCTTGAGCAGCGCACGCGCAATCGCAATGCGTTGGCGCTGGCCGCCTGAGAGGGCCGCACCGTTCTCACCAGTCAGGGTATCGAGGCCCTGCGGCAGTTGTTCAATGAACTCCCAGGCATGGGCGGCCACGGCAGCCTCTTTGATTCGGGCCTCGTCGGCAACGCGCGATTGACCAAAAGCGATATTGGCGCGAATGCTGTTGTTGAGCAGCACGATGTCCTGACTCACCAGCGCGATCTGTTCACGCAGGCTGGTCAGGGTTAGCGCCTGGATGTCGGTGCCGTCTATCGTGATGTGGCCGGCGTCGGGTACGTAGAAGCGCGGAATCAGCGCCGCCAGGGTACTTTTGCCCCCGCCCGAGGCACCGACCAGCGCCACGGTCTGTCCAGGCTGAATCTGCAAGTCGACTCGGTCCAAAGCCAGCCTGTCCTTGCCGGGATAGCGGAACGAGACCTTTTCGAAACGGATCTCGCCGCGGCAACCAACAAGCCGTGCCTGCCCAGCATCGGCCTCCACGGGCGCGTCCAGTACGCCAAAGACACTCTCGCAGGCGGCCAAGCCGCGCTGCAGAATCGGGCTGATGGTGGTGAGCTGCTTGATCGGCGAGATCAGCAGCAGCATGGCGGTGATAAAGGAGACAAAGCCGCCGGCCGTGTCACTGGCCTGGCCCATGGAGCGACTCAGCGCCATATAGATGATGAAAGCAATCGCCATCGAGGCAGTCATGTGTGTGATGGGCGTCACCGCCGAGGCAGGCACAGCCTCCTTCATCATGCTGCGGCGGAAACTCTCGGTGACGGCATGAAAGCGCGCCTGCTGCTGCGCTTGGCCGCCATAGATCTTGATGACTTTGTTGGCCGCCGTGGTCTCTTCCACGGTGTGAGCCACGGCGCGCAGCGACTCCAGACTGGCCTTGCTGGCCTTGCGGATGCGTTTGCCAAAGCTCTGGATCAACGCTGCAATCAACGGCCCTACGGTCAGCGTGATCAGCGTCAACTTCCAGTCCAGGTAGAGCAGATAGGACAGCAGCGCCACGGCGGTCAGCGACTCGCGTACTGCGGTGACCAGCACATTGGTGGCGGCCTGGTTGATGTTGTCCACGTCGTAGAGCAGGCGCGCAATCCATTGCGAGGCGGGCTGGGTGTGGAAGACCTGGGTAGGCGCGCCCACCAGCTTGTCGAACATGGCACGGCGCAGGTCCACCACTAGGCGCGTGGAGACCCAGGTCATGAGGTAGTTGGTGACAAAGGACAGCACACCGCGCGCCAGAAACAGCAGTACGATGCTGGCGGGGATCAGCCAGACCATGCGCGCCTCGGTGGCGCGAAAGCCGCTGTCGAGCAGGTGCTTCATGATGGCCGGAAACACCGGTTCAGTCGCAGCCGTGCAGACCATGCAAAGCACGGCGATCGAAAAGGCCCTCCAGTAGGGGCGCAGAAAGCCCAGCAGCCGCAGGTAGAGCGTGCGGTCCGCTTTAGTCATGCCGGGACAGCGTGGGCTGGGCTGGGGAGCGCCATGCCTCCCCCTTTTGAAGCTCCAGCGCTTTCACATAGCGGTAGAAGGTGCCCTCAAAGTTGCCCACGGCAATCACAAAGCCGGCCCAGCCGTCGAGAAAACCGAGTTTGAAGAGGTAGTGTTTCCAGAACGCCCACTTGGCGTGTAGCAAGGCCGATAGCATGGTGATGCGCTTGTGTTTGATCTTTTCCGCGCCGAGTGAGGAATAACGATTGGCCTTGTGCATGACCTCGGCCATGTTCTTGAACGGGAACTGCCAGATCGCCTGCTGCATATGACCCAATGGTTTGTCCGATGTGAGAACGTAGCCCTCGTGCACCGGCTTCTGGTCGTAGTGCATGGCATTCTTGCGAAACAGCTGCGGCTGGCGGTAGTTGGGGTACCAGCCGGAGTGCTTGATCCAGCGGCCCATAAAGAAGTTGCGCCGCGGCGTGTGGTATGCGTCCAGCGCATCCGGGCTCTGCGTCAGCGCGCGGATCTCGGTCGCAGCCTCGGGTGTGCAGCGCTCATCGGCGTCCAGGCTGAAAATCCAGGGATGCGTACAGGCAGCAATGGCCTGGTTACGCAGATCGCCAAAGCCCTTGAATTCGACCTGCACCACGCGTGCCCCCAGTTGTGTGGCTAGCTCAGCGGTGCCGTCCGTGCTCCAGGAGTCCACCACCACAATCTCGTCGGCCCAGCGCACGCTCTCGATAGCGGCGCGGACTTTCTCCGCTTCGTTGTAGGCGATGATGTAGACAGAAATCAAGGGCATGGGTGATAACATTGATTGGTGTTGTGAACTTTTTGCGTAGCGCAACGTCTACTGCCAGTTCCAGGTGCTCCAACACCCTCCGCGTGAGCGGCCTAGTCTATTCCAAAATGCCTTCTTCCGACCTGATATCGGTGGTCATCACCACCTATAACCGCAGCGACGCGCTCGCGCTGGTGCTGCGCGGGCTTACCCAGCAGACGGACCGGAACTTTGAGGTCGTCATTGCCGACGACGGCTCCACCGAGTCTCACAGACAGGCCATTGAACTGGCGGCCAGTGCCAGCGGCCTGCGCGTCACCCATGTCTGGCACCCCGATGTGGGCTTTACCGTGTCCCAGGTGCGCAACCTCGGCGTCATTGCCGCCAAGGGGGCGTATCTGATTCTCATGGACGGCGACTGCGTGCCCGAGGTGGACTTCATCGCCCGCCATCGCCAGCTGGCCCAGCCGGGCTGCTTTGTTAATGGTAGCCGTGTGTTGCTGAACGCGACCTTTACCCAGCGCGCCATTGCAGGCCAACTGCCCATCGCTGGTCACTCCGCCGGCTTCTGGCTGCGCCGCCGTCTGGCAGGTGAAGCCAGCAAATTAACGGGTCTGGTGCGCCTGCCCGACTGGCGCCGGCGCCGGCAGCCGCGCTTTGTCTGGAAGGGCATACGCAGCTGCAATATGGCGCTCTGGCGCAAGGACTACGAGGCTGTCAATGGTTTCGATGAAACCTTTGTCGGCTGGGGCCATGAGGATGCCGATTTTGTGCTGCGTCTGCACAATGCGGGCCTGGTGCGCAAAAACGGTTTCTGTGCCACCGAGGTCTACCACCTCTGGCATCCCGAGGCCAGCCGCATGCGCGAAGGCGTCAATGCTGACACCGTGCGGCAGCGGCAAAAAAGCGGCCAAGTCCGCTCTACCATTGGTTACCAAGAAAGCAAAAGCGCGCCCGATGTGGTGCTGCGCAGTTGGGGATAATCGCCGAATGATCAAAAAATTGTTGCTCGCTATTGCTGCCTGTACGCTGAGTTTGCAGGTTACGGCGCAGTTCCGTGTTGAGGTTTCCGGTATTGGCATGACCCAGGTCCCGGTGGCCATTCCCACCTTCCGCGGCGAAGAGGGTGCCCCGCAAAAGTTGGCCTCCATCGTCATGGCCGATCTGGAGCGCAGTGGCCAGTTCCGTAGCACGGACACGCTGCCCGGCGTCTGGGACGAAGTGTCCCGCCCCGACATGTCGGGCTGGCGCCAGAAGAGTGCTGATGCACTGGTGATCGGCAGCGTCACACGCCTTGCGGATGGTCGTTATGACGTACGCTTTCGTCTCTGGGATGTGGTGCGCAGCCAGGATCTGGGTGGCCAGAGCCACGCCGTTGTGGCCGCCGACTTGCGTCTTGCCGCCCACCGCATTGCCGACTTTGTCTATGAAAAGCTGACAGGCGACAAGGGCGTGTTCTCCACACGCGTGGCGTATGTCACGAAGAATGGGAACAACTACAGCCTCTGGGTCGCCGATTCCGATGGTGAAAATGCCCAAAGCGCTCTCAATAGCCCCGAGCCCGTTATTTCGCCCTCTTGGGCGCCGAATGGCAACCAGCTCGCCTACGTTTCGTTCGAGTCGCGCAAGCCCGTGGTCTATGTGCACGATGTGTCCACCGGCAAGCGCCGCCTGGTTGCCAACTTCAAGGGGTCCAATAGTGCTCCTGCATGGTCTCCCGATGGCCGTACGCTGGCATTGACGTTGAGCCGCGACGGTGGCTCACAGCTCTACCTCATGGACTCCAATGGGGGCGAGCCGCGCCGCCTGGCCCAGTCCAGTGCCATCGACACCGAGCCTGTGTTCACGGCGGATGGCAAGTCCATCTATTTCGTCAGTGACCGCGGGGGCTCTCCGCAGATCTATAGAATTCCAGTCTCCGGCGGTAATCCCGAGCGCGTAACCTTCTCTGGTACCTACAACATTTCGCCCACCTTGAGCCCTGATGGCAAGTGGCTGGCCTATGTGTCGCGCGTCAATGGCGCCTTCAAGCTGCATGTGATGGATATTGCCACGGGCACCGCCAACCCGATTACCGATACCTCGGCTGATGAAAATCCGAGTTTTTCGCCCAATGGCAAGCTCATTATTTACGCCACCCTGCAACAAGGGCGCGAAGCGCTCATGACCAGCACACTGGACGGAAGAATCAAGGCCCGCTTGGCAGGCCAAGGTGGAGACATTCGGGAACCCGATTGGGGCCCGTTTCAGAAGTAATGCAACTGCAATCTATTAGCAATCAAGGAGTTTGAAGTATGAAGCGTATCGTTTTGTCCATGGCCGTCGCATTGGTTCTCAGTGCTTGCGGCTCTTCCGTCAAGCTGGACGACAAAGCCAAGGTCGAAGACCGCACGGGTACCACGGTCGGCACTACGGCTACTGCCAATGCAGGTGGTACTGGTGTATCCGAATCGCAGGTAAAAACTGTGAACCTGTCTGATGCTGAACGTGAAGCGGCTTTCCTCAAATCCACGACCCGCGTTGTGTACTTTGATTACGACAGCTTTGTGATCCGCTCGGAATTCCAGCCTGTGATCGAAGCCCACGCCAAGTACCTCAATGCGAACAAGGGCCGCAAGGTCACGCTGGAAGGCAACACCGACGAGCGCGGTGGCCGCGAATACAACCTGGCTCTTGGCCAGAAGCGTGCTGAAGCCGTGCGCAAGGCCCTGCTGCTGCAAGGTGTGGCCGACAGCCAGCTCGAAGCCGTGAGCTTTGGCAAGGAAAAGCCTGCTGTGCAAGGCAGCTCCGAAGACGCGATGGCCAAGAACCGTCGTACCGAAATCAGCTACCGCTAGGCCATGGCAGCTCGCACGGTTTGGTCCGGATTCCGCAAGGGGCTGCTCGCATTGGCCCTGCCGCTGTGCGTCGGTGCTGCGCATGCGGGCTTGTTTGACGACGAGGAGGCGCGCCGCGCCATCCTCGACCTGCGCCAGCGGATCGACCAGCTCAAGCAGGAATCGGAGCAAAAACTCGCCGACGAAACCCGCCGCGCGAGTGACGAATCAGCCCAGTTGCGTCGTGTGATTGCCGATCTGCAAAACCAGCTTGAAGCCAATCGCACCGAGATCGCCAAGCTGCGTGGCCAGGACGAGCAGCTCGCGCGCGACGTTGCCGAGCTGCAACGCAAGCAGAAGGATAGCGTCCAGTTGCTCGATGATCGCCTGCGCAAGCTTGAACCCATTCGTGTGACCTATGACGGCCGTGAGTTTGCTGCCGACCCCAATGAGAAGCGCGACTTTGAATCCGCATTGGCGGTGTTCCGTCGTGGTGACTTTGCGCCGGCGCAAAGTGCGTTTGTGGACTTCCTCAATCGCTACAGCGCCAGCGGCTACCGGCCCTCGGCCCTGTTCTGGCTGGGTAATGCGCAGTACGCTACCAAGGATTACAAGGAGGCTCAGGCCAACTTCCGTACTCTGGTGCAGCAGGGCGGCGACCATATGCGCGTGCCAGAAGCCTTGCTGGCAATCGCCAATTGCCAGCAAGAAATGAAGGATTCCAAGGCCGCGAAGAAAACCCTGGAAGAACTGGTAGCCAAATACCCCGGCAACGAAGCTGCGGCTGTGGCTAAGGAACGTCTGGCGCGCCTGAAGTAAGGCGCCATTTCCGCACCCCCAATGACAGAGTCCGTCGCATCTGCCGACCTGGATCGGCGTTTCTCTGGCATGAACCGCCTGTTTGGCGTGGAGCCCGCCGCGAGTGTGCGTCAGTCTCACGTCATGGTGGTGGGCATAGGCGGCGTGGGCTCTTGGGCCGCTGAAGCTTTGGCACGCAGCGGTATTGGCCGCCTCACGCTGGTCGATATGGACCACGTTTCCGAGTCGAACATCAATCGCCAGTTGCATGCCCTGTCTTCCACTTTGGGCATGGCCAAGATAGAGGCCATGCGCGAGCGCATCGCCCTGATCAACCAAGCCTGCGAGGTGCGCTGCCTGGATACCTTTGCGGATGCAGACAACTGGTTGGAGTTGGTGGGCGAGGGTGTAGACGCCGTGATAGACGCCTGCGACCAAGTGCGCGCCAAGACCGCCATGGCGGCCTGGGCCATCAAAACCAAAACACCCTTTATCAGCGTGGGAGCCGCTGGCGGCAAACGCTTGGCCCATGCGGTGGATATTGCGGATCTGAGCCAGACCACACACGATCCACTGCTCGCCCAGTTGCGCTATCGACTGCGCCGTGAACACGGCGCGCCCAAACAGGGCAAGACCATGCATGTGACCTGCGTTTTCAGCCGAGAGGCGGTTGCCGGGCCTGATGCTTCCTGCGCCATCGAGGGTGATGGAAGCCTCAACTGCCATGGCTATGGATCGCTGGTCAGCGTGACGGCCACCTTCGGAATGTGTGCTGCAGGATGGATCATGGATAAATTATCGCGGCGAACGTAAACAGTCTGAAAAACCACGCTATAATTTGAGGCTTAGCGGGAGACGCAAAAGAAATTAGCAGCAAGCTGCGGTTTCAGCGGATTTTCGTCGGGACCATAGCTCAGTTGGTAGAGCAGCGGACTTTTAATCCGTTTGTCGTGGGTTCGACCCCCGCTGGTCCCACCAGTTTTTGGGAATTTAGCTCAGTTGGTAGAGCAGCGGACTCTTAATCCGTAGGTCCAGGGTTCGAATCCCTGAGTTCCCACCACTTATCAGTGGATCAAAAAGCCCCCTGTCGTAAGACCGGGGGCTTTTTTCTTGTCGGTAGCTGGGAAAAAAACAGCTAAGAGGACAAAAGAAAAGGGCCTAAGCCCTTTCCCTGCTGCCTCAGCCTTCTATCTGTGTCGTCAAACTCAGCCACTGCTCTTCCAGCGTTTGCAGCTCGGCGTTCACCATCTTGAGGCGTTTACCGGTTTCAGCGATGATGGAGGGATGCGGGTTGGTAGAGAGCTTGGCCTCCAGCTCCGCACCTTCGGTGTTGAGTGTGGCCATGCGCTCTTCCACTTGGGCCAGTTCCTTTTTCCACTTGCGCAGTGCTTCGGGCGTGGGGCCAGTCTTGGCGGGTGCCACAGGGACGGCAGCCGGTTTGACTGCATCGGCTTTTGCCTCTTCCTTGGCCAGTTCGCGTTGGCGTTTGGCTTCGTCGAGCAGGTAGCGTTGGTAGTCGTCCAAGTCACCGTCAAAGGGCTCCACACCGCCGCGTGACACCATCCAGAACTCGTCGCAGACGGAACGCAGCAGCGCACGGTCATGGCTCACCAACATGACGGTGCCTTCAAACTCATTGAGCGCCATGGCCAGGGCCTCGCGCGTGGCCAGATCCAAGTGGTTGGTCGGCTCATCCAGCAGCAGCAGGTTGGGGCGCTGCCAGACGATCATGCACAGCACCAGGCGGGCCTTCTCGCCACCGCTCATGCTGCCCACGGCCTGTTTGACCATGTCGCCGCTGAAGTTGAAGGTCCCCAGGAAGCTGCGCAGATCCTGCTCGCGCGTCTGCTGGCCCGTGATCTTGCCGGCCGCGGTCATCTCGCGCACCAGGCGGATCATGTGCTCCAGCGGCGACTCATCAGGCCGCAGTACGTCCAGTTCCTGCTGCGCAAAGTAGCCGATGTTTAGCCCCTTGCCTTCGGTGACTTCGCCGCCCAGCGGCGCCAAGTCGCGCGCCACGGTTTTCACCAGTGTCGATTTACCCTGACCGTTGGCACCCAGAATGCCGATGCGTTGCCCGGCCAGCACCGATTTGCTGACGTTGTGCACGATGGTCGTGGGCGGCGTTCCCTTGGGGGCCTCTTCCGGCGGCGGATAGCCGAAGCTCACACCCTGCATGGAGAGCATGGGGTTGGGTAAGTTGGCGGGCTCCTTGAATTCGAAAGTGAACTCTGCCTCGGCCATCAGCGGAGCAATCTTCTCCATGCGGTCCAGCGCCTTGACGCGGCTCTGAGCCTGTTTGGCCTTGCTGGCCTTGGCCTTGAAGCGCGCGATGAATTTCTGCAGATGTGCGATCTTGTCTTGTTGCTTGGCGTAGGCCGTTTGCTGCAGCTCCATCTGCTCCGCGCGCATGTCCTCGAACTTGCTGTAGTTGCCGCCGTAGCGCACCAGGCGCCCCATGTCGATGTGCAGGGTCACATTGGTCACGGCATCCAGAAACTCGCGGTCATGGCTGATGACGACCATGGTGCCTTCGTATTTCTTGAGCCAGGCCTCCAGCCAGACCAGGGCGTCCAAGTCCAAGTGGTTGGTCGGTTCATCAAGCAGCAGCAAGTCGCTGGGGCACATCAGGGCGCGCGCGAGCTGCAGGCGCATGCGCCAACCGCCGGAGAAGCTGTTGACGGGCTTGTCCAGCTCGGTGGTCTTGAAACCCAGGCCCAGGATCAGCGCCTGTGCGCGTGCCGGCGCGTCGTACTCGCCCGCGTCGTGCAGGGCGGTGTAGGCGTGGGCCATGCGGTCATAGTCATCGGTGGCTTCAGCCGCGGCCACTTCGGCGCGCGCGGCCGCCAGCACGGTGTCGCCCTCGACCACAAAGGCCGTGGCCCCCATCTCGGTCTCCGGCATGTCCTGGGCTACCTGGCCCATGCGCCATTGGGCGGGGATGTAGTACTCGCCCGCGTCCTCATGCAGGTTGCCGTTGAGCAGCGCAAACAGCGAGGACTTGCCGGCGCCATTGCGCCCCACCAAACCGACTTTTTCGCCGGGATTGAGGGTGACGGAAGCACCTTCGAGGAGCACCTTGGCGCTGCGGCGCAGGGTGACGTTTTTCAGGGTAATCATTCTTTTGACTCAGCTATTTTTCATTCAGGCGTTTTGGGCCTGGGGGTTGGCGAGGGCTGGCGGACGGGGTATCCGTTCTCCGGCGCATCTCGCGGGCGAACACGGTCGGTTCGCTTCTGTTATTTCGTTAATGCCTTGGTTGGTCAGGTCGCTCTGTGGCAACCGCGAACAGCGCCTGCGACCGGACACCCCATCCACCATCCCCAGTGACACACTCTTTTGCGTTACAGAAGACCGATTCGCAGCAGCAGGGTAGGGGCGGGGAACGCAGTGAGGTAAAGGAGGAGGCCGAAGGCCGGGGGACACGACCGGAGTTCCCTGCTCCTGGCCTGTTGCGGGCTCAGCACCGAAGCCCAACCCAAGAGGCGCTAAAGCAGCAAAGCCTCCTTGGTCACCAACAACACCTGGTCTTCTCCAGCGCTGGTTTCCAGCCACACCACTTCCAGATCCGGAAACGCAGCTTCAAAGAAAGGCCGCTCATTACCAATCTCCAGCACCAACACCGCGTCGTCCGCCATCACCGCCGGCGCCTGCTTCAGCAGCGTGCGGATGAAATCCATGCCGTCGCCACTGCCACCAGACTGGTTGCCATCCAGCGCAATAAACGGCTCGGCAAGGTACTCGGCGGGTAGGGCGGCCATGCTCTGCGCGTTCACATAGGGCGGGTTGCACAGGATCAGGTCAAACGGGCCGGGCAGGGCGTTCAGTCCGTCCGACTCCACCAGTTGCACACGGTCCTGCAGGCTGTGCTTGTCCACATTGATGCGGGCCACAGCCAGCGCATCGGTGGAAATGTCGGCGCCGGTCACTGTCACATCGGGATAGACCATGGCCGCCAGAATGCCCAGGCTACCGTTGCCGGTGCACAGGTCCAGCACGCGGTGCGTGCTTTCCTTCAGCCAGTAATCAATGCCGCCGTCCACCAGCAGCTCGGCAATCAGCGAACGCGGCACGATGACGCGCTCGTCCACATAGAAGGACACACCCTGCAGCCAAGCCTCGTTCGTCAAATAGGCCGCCGGCTTGCGCATGCTGATACGCGCTCCTAAAAGCGTAGCTGCTCGCGCATATTCCTCGGGGGCTACAGGCTGATTTGACTCTTCAGCATCGGCGTCCAGGGGGGTGTCCAGCGGCAGGCCCAGCGCGTGCAACACCAGCCAGGCGGCCTCGTCGTGCGCATTGGTGGTGCCATGGCCAAAGGAGACCTTGGCGTCGGTAAGCTGCTGGGTGGCCTGGGCCACCAGTTCGGCCAGGGTCATGCCAGCGCCTGACGGTTCAGGTTGACCAGCACTTGGCGGTAGATGTTCTTCAGGGGCTCAATGTCGGCCACGGCCACAAACTCGTTGATCTTGTGGATGGTGGCGTTGGGCGGGCCCATCTCGATGACTTGGGGACAAACCTGGGCGATGAAGCGCCCGTCGCTGGTGCCACCGGTGGTGGACAACTCGGTCTCGATGCCGGTCTCTGAGCGGATGGCCTCGCGCACCGCGTCCACCAGTGTGCCGGGTGTGGTGAGAAAGGGCAGGCCGCCCACGGTCCAGGCCAGGTCGTACTCCAGCTCGTGCTTTTCCAGCACGCTGGCCAGGCGCTTCTGCAGCGAATCGGGGGTGGACTCGGTGGAGAAGCGGAAGTTGAAATCGATCACCACATGGCCCGGGATCACATTGCTTGCGCCGGTACCGCCGTGGATATTGCTGATTTGCCAGGTGGTGGGCGGAAAGAAGTCATTGCCGCGGTCCCACTCCACACCCACCAGCTCGGCCAGTGCGGGCGCGACCAGGTGGATGGGGTTCTTGGCCAGGTGCGGGTAGGCAATATGGCCCTGTACGCCCTTGACCGTGAGCTTGCCGCTCATGGTGCCGCGGCGGCCGTTCTTGATCATGTCGCCGGTGCGTTCCACCGAAGTGGGTTCGCCCACGATGCAGTAGTCCATCACCTCACCGCGTGCCTTCAGGGTGTTGCATACGATGACCGTGCCGTCATTGGCGGGGCCTTCTTCGTCGCTGGTCAGCAGCAGGGCGATGTTGAGTTGCGGGTTGGGGTTGTTAGCCAAAAACTCCTCGATAGCCACCACGAACGCGGCCAGCGAGGTCTTCATGTCGCTGGCGCCGCGCGCAAACAGCTTGCCGTCGCGGTGCGTCGGCACAAAGGGCGCGCTGTCCCATTGCTCCAGCGGGCCGGTGGGCACCACGTCGGTGTGGCCGGCAAACACCAGTGTTTTGGCTGCTATGGATTTGCTAGCTGTTTGCGCACTATCCACGGGGGCTGCAGTCCGTTTTGCCCACAAATTGGTGACCCGGAAGTCGTCCGGGCCGCTTTCGATGGTTTCGCAGACAAAGCCCAATGGGGCCAATCGTTGAGCAATCAGGGCTTGGCAGCCACCATCGTTGGGCGTGACGGACGCCATGGAAAGCAGCTGTTCCGTGAGCTGCAGGGTCTTGGTCATTAGTGCTTCACATCCAGGGTAATTTCGGTGAAGGAGGCTTCTTCTTCCTCCTCCACGGCGGCGCTGGGCTTGCTGGCGCCCTTGGTGAAGTCGTTCTGCAGGCGCCACAGCAGGTTGGTGGGGGAGTCGGCGTGGGCCAGGCCCTCCTTGCGATCCACGATGCCATCCACGATGAGGCGGGCGATGTCGTGCTCGAAGGTCTGTGAGCCCTCGGCCATGGACTTCTCCATCGCTTCGCGAACGCCCGAGAAGTCGCCTTTCTCGATCAGCTCCGCAATCAGCTTGGTGTTGAGCAGCACTTCGGCGGCCGGGGTGCGCATGCCGGCGGTGGTGCGCAGCAGGCGCTGCGATACCACGGCACGCAGGGCAGCCGCCAGGTCGCCCAGCATGGTGGGGCGCACTTCCACGGGGTAGAAGCTCAGGATGCGGTTCAGCGCCTGGTAGCTGTTGTTGGCGTGCATAGTGGCCAGGCACAGGTGGCCCGACTGGGCGTAGGCAATCGCCGCAGACATGGTTTCGCGGTCGCGAATTTCACCAATCAAAATCACATCCGGCGCCTGGCGCAGCGCGTTTTTCAGCGCGGTCTGCAGGTTCTGTGTATCGGTGCCAATTTCGCGCTGGTTGACGATGGATTTCTTGTTCTTGAACAAGAACTCTACGGGGTCTTCAATGGTCAGAATGTGGCCCGACACGTTCTCGTTGCGGAAGTCCATCATGGACGCCAGCGTGGTGCTCTTGCCTGCACCAGTGGCCCCCACCATCAGCAGCAGGCCGCGCTTTTCCATGATCAGGTCGCCCAGCACGGGCGGCAGCTGCAGGTTGGCCAGTGTGGGAATATCCACCGCGATGTAGCGGATCACCGCAGCAATGCTGCCGCGCTGGCGCATGGCGCTGACGCGGAAACGCCCCACACCCGCCATGGGAAAGCCTACATTGAGCTCACCTTCGGCTTCCAGCAGCGCCATCTGCTCAGGCGACAGCACCTCGGCCAGCAGGTTCTTGGGGGCGTCCGCCGGCAGCATCTGGCTGTTGATGGGTACGCACTGGCCATTGATCTTGATCAGCGCAGGGGCGTGCGCGGACAAGTACACGTCAGACGCCTTCTTCTCGCCCATGAGGCGAAGAATGCGCTCCATCGTTCCCGATGGTTGGGGCGTGGTAGTGGCCATGGCGTACCTCTCAGAACAGGGGCTAGGGTTGGGGCGTGCTTAGTCGCGCAGCAGGTCGTTGAGCGAAGTCTTGGAACGCGTTTGCGCGTCCACACGCTTGACGATGATGGCGGCGTACAGGCTGTACTTGCCGTCGTTCTTGGGCAGGCTGCCGCTGATCACCACGGAGCCGGCAGGCACGCGGCCGTAGCTCACGGTGTCGGTGGCGCGGTCGTAAATGGGGGTGCTTTGACCGATGTACACGCCCATGGAGATCACGGAGTTTTCCTCCACGATCACGCCTTCGACGATTTCGGAGCGGGCGCCGATGAAGCAGTTGTCTTCAATGATGGTGGGCCCAGCCTGCATGGGTTCGAGCACGCCGCCAATGCCCACGCCGCCGGACAGGTGCACATGCTTGCCGATCTGCGCGCAGGAGCCCACGGTGGCCCAAGTATCGACCATGGTGCCTTCGTCCACATAAGAGCCGATGTTGCAGTACGAAGGCATCAGGATCACGCCCTTGCCCTGGAAACTGCCACGGCGTGCCACGGCGGGAGGCACCACGCGCACGCCGCTAGCCTTGAGGTCGGCTTCGGACATACCGGAGAACTTGGTGCCCACCTTGTCGTAGAAGCCCAGGTCGCCGGACTGCACGATGGCGTTGTCCTTCAGGCGGAAGCTCAGCAACACGGCCTTCTTGATCCACTGGTGGGTGGTCCACTGGCCCACGGCCTCGCGGGTCGCCACGCGCAGGCGGCCGGCGTCCAGTTCGTTCAGCACATGCTCCACGGCGTCGCGCACTTCGGCAGGGGCGGAGGCCACGGAGATGTTAGCGCGGTCTTCCCACGCGGCTTCGATCACGGATTGCAGTTGTTGGCTCATAAAGTGTCTTGAAAAGAACAGGAGTGGGTAAACAAGAAATCAGCCCGGATCAGCGCCGGGACTGGACAAACTGGACGATGCGCTGCGCGGCCTCCACGCATTCCGCAGCTTCGGCCACCAGGGCCATGCGGATGCGGCCTGCACCGGGGTTGCTGCCATGGGCCTCGCGGGCTAGGTAGCTGCCGGGCAGCACGGTGACATTGTATTGAGCCAGCAAATCGCGCGCGAAGTCGGTGTCGCTGCCCTGGACCTTGGCCCACAGGTAGAAGCCGGCATCGGGCAGGGCTACGTCCAGCACCTCGGCCAGCATGGGCGTGACCTGGGCGAACTTGGCGCGGTACTGCGCGCGGTTTTCCACCACGTGGGCCTCGTCGTCCCAGGCGGCGGCACTGGCGGTCTGCACCACCATGCTCATGGCGCTGCCGTGATAGGTGCGGTAGAGCAGGAACTGCTTGACCAGCGTGGCGTCGCCGGCGCAAAAACCGCTGCGCATGCCCGGCACATTGCTGCGCTTGGACAGGCTGGTGAAGATCACCAGGTTCTTGAAGTCTGTGCGGCCCAGCTTGGCGGCGGCTTCCAGCCCGCCCAGCGGCGGCTCGTCGCGGAAGTAGATCTCGCTGTAGCACTCGTCGGAGGCAATCACAAACCCGTACTGGTCGCTCAGCGCAAACAGCTTTTCCCATTCGGACAGCGGCATCACCGCGCCGGCCGGGTTGCCCGGCGAGCAGACATAGAGCAGTTGGGTACGCGCCCAGACTTCGGCCGGCACGCTGTCCCAGTCCTGCGCAAAGTTGCGTTCGGGCACCGAGGGCACGAAGTAGGGCTGGGCGCCGCTGAGCAGGGCTGCACCTTCGTAGATTTGGTAGAACGGGTTGGGACACACCACTTGGACGGGCCCGCGCGCATCGGCTTTTTTGGGATTGATGACGGTCTGGGCAAAGGCAAACAGGGCCTCGCGCGAGCCGTTGATGGGCAGGATTTGCGTGGCGGCATCTAGTTGCAGGCCGTAGCGGCGTTCCACCCAGCGCGCCATGGATGCGCGCAGCTTGGGGTCACCCGCCGTGGCTGGGTAGACCGACAGGCCGCCATCGGCGCTGCGGATGGCGTCGCAGTAGGCGTCCTTGATCAGATCGGGCGTGGGGTGGCGGGGCTCGCCAATCCCCAGACTGATGGGGCGGTAGGCGGGGTTGGGCGTGACGCTGGAGAAGAGCTGGCGCAGGCGTTCAAAGGGGTAGGCCTGCAGGCGAGACAAATTCGGATTCATGGGGCGTCATTATCCCCCGTGGCCCGTGGTTTTCAGGCTGTAACGTTTGTCTGCCCGGCAAGCGTGTGGGCCGGCTTGGCTACACAGTATCATCGGGGGCCGTTCCTCAGTCAGACCTGACTGATAAACCCAATGAAATCAACTGCTTAGAGCAGCCTACATCCGCCCGTGCGCCTCAATTCCATCAAGTTATCCGGCTTCAAGTCCTTTGCGGAGCCCACCAACTTCCTGTTGCCAGGCCAATTGGTGGGCGTGGTGGGGCCCAACGGTTGCGGCAAATCCAACATCATGGACGCGGTGCGCTGGGTGCTGGGCGAAAGCAAGGCCAGCGAGTTGCGCGGCGAGTCCATGCAGGACGTGATCTTCAACGGCACCACCACCCGCAAGCCGGCCAGCCGTTCCAGCGTGGAGCTGGTGTTTGACAACGCCGACCACCGCGCCGGTGGCCAGTGGGGCCAGTTTGGCGAGATCGCCGTCAAGCGCGTGCTCACGCGCGATGGCACCAGCAGCTACTTCATCAACAACCAGCCGGTGCGCCGCCGCGACGTGCAGGACGTGTTCCTCGGCACCGGCCTCGGGCCGCGCGCCTACGCCATCATCGGCCAGGGCACCATCAGCCGCATCATCGAGTCCAAACCCGAAGAGCTGCGCCTGTTTCTGGAAGAAGCTGCTGGCGTTTCCAAATACAAGGAACGCCGCCGCGAGACCGAAAACCGCCTCTCCGACACACGCGAAAACCTGACGCGTGTGGAAGACATCTTGCGCGAACTGGGTACCAACCTGGAGCGCCTGGAAAAGCAGGCCGAAGTAGCCCAAAAGTACAACGGCCTGCAGGCTGAAGTGACGCAGAAGCAGCACCAGCAGTGGTTCCTGAAGCGGGCCGAGGCCCAGGCCGACCAGGCCAAGGTGCAGGCCGAAGGGCTGGCCGCCGTCAACGCGCTCGAATCCCGCATGGCCGACCTGCGCCATGTGGAGGCCGATCTGGAAACCGTGCGCCAAGCCCACTATGCGGCCGGCGACCAGGTCAACCAGGCCCAGGGCCTGTTGTACGAAGCCAGCACCGATGTGGGCCGCCTGGAGGCTGAAATCCGCTTTGTGGTGGAGGGCCGTCAGCGTGTCGAGCAGCGCCTGGTCACGCTCAAGGAACAGATTGCCGAATGGGCTGTGCGCCGCGACGACGCGCAAGCTGAAATTGAACGCCTGGCCGAGCTCGCCGCACTTGGTGAGGAGCAGACGGAGTTGCTGGCCGCCCAGGTTGAAGAGCAGGCCATGCAACTGCCCGATATGGAAGAGGCGGTGGCCAAGGCCCAGACCGCGGCCAACGACCAGCGCAGCAGCGTCAGCCAGGTGCAACAGCAGATTCAGGTGCTGGCCGCCGAGCAGCGCAGCATTGAAGAGCAAAGCCGCCAACTGGCCACCCGCCGCGACCGGCTCATGGCGGATCGCAATGCGCTGTCAGCCCCCGATGAGGCCCGTCTGATCAATCTGCAGGAACAGCTGGAAGCTGCGCAGGAAGCCAATGAAGTGGCGGAGGCGCGCTTGCACGAGTTGCAGGACTCCGTGCCCCAACTGGACGAGGCACGTCGCAATCAACAGCAAGCGGTGAATGACGAGTCTGCCAAACAGGCCGATTTTTCTGCCCGCCTGGAGGCCCTCAAGGCCCTGCAGGAAAAGGTCAAAACTGATGGCAAGCTGCAACCCTGGCTGGCCAAGCATGGGCTGGACCATTTGCAGGGCTTGTGGACCCGCATCCATATTGAGCAGGGCTGGGAAAACGCGCTGGAAGGTGCCTTGCGCGAACGTCTGGGCGCGCTCGAAGTGTCCCGCCTGGAGATGCTGCGTGCCTTTGCGGTCGATGCGCCGCCGGCTAAGCTGGCCTTCTACAGCCCGCCTTCTGCAGCACTGCCCGATCGCGTCGGCAGCCTGCCACGTCTGTCCGACCTGTTGCGTGTGAACGATGCGGGCCAGAAGGCCGTGCTGACGGATTGGCTGCAGGGCTGCTACACAGCCGCCAGCTTTGAGGATGCCTTGGCCCAGCGCGACAAGCTGCAAGGTGGCGAGAGCATTTACCTGAAGTCCGGCCATGTGGTTACCGCACACAGCGTGAGCTTTTATGCGCAGGACAGCGAACAGGCCGGCCTGTTGGCGCGCGCACAGGAAATCGAGAATCTGGAAAAGCAGCTGCGTGCCCAGCAGCTGATTGCCGACGAATCCCGGGTAGCCCTGGCCCGCGCCGAAAGCGCCTATGCCGAAAGCGCCCAGCGCCTGGTCACAGCCCGCCGCGAGGCCGCCGAAACCCAGAGCCGTGCCCATGAACTGCAAGTCGAGACCCTGCGCCTCACCCAAATCCTGGAGCAGACCCGTGCGCGCAGCGCGCAGATCGAATCCGACATGGCCGAGGTGGAAGCCCAGCTCGACGACCTGCAGGAACGCCGCGTAGAGGCCGAAGGCCGGTTTGAATCTTTGGACATGCAACTGGCCGACAGCCAGGAGCGCCACGCGCAACTGGAAGAGCGCGTGATCGAAGGCCAGCGCAAGCTGGTGCAATGTCGCGAGCAGCAGCGCACGCTGGAGCGCCAGGCGCAAGAGGCCGTATTTGCCCAGCGCAGCCTGCAGGCCCGCAATGCCGAACTGTCGCGTGCGATTGAAACCGCCGCGCAGCAAACCCAGAACATCCTGGCCGAAGAGCAGCGAGCCCAAGACGAACTGACCCGTTTGACCGATGCGGCTGCGCAGGCCGGTTTGCAAAACGCCCTGGCCCTGAAGCTGGAGCGAGAGCAGGCCTTGGGCGCCAAGCGCAGCGAGTACGACGATCTGACCGCCAAACTGCGCGCCAGTGATGAGCGCCGCATGCAGCTGGAACGCGAACTCGACCCGCTGCGCCAGCGCATCACGGAATTCCAGCTCAAGGAACAAGCCGCCCGCCTGGGCTTTGAGCAGTTTGAAGCCCAACTGGCCGATGCCCAGGCTGACTTGGCCGCCATCGAGCAAAGCATCAAGGACGGAAATGTGCGTCTCTTCGGCATGCAGGGAGACATTGACCGCCTGCACCGCGAGATTGCGGCCCTGGGCGCCGTCAACCTGGCCGCGCTGGACGAGTTGGCCGCAGCCCGCGAGCGCAAGCAGTTCCTGGACATGCAGAACGTGGACCTGACGCAGGCCATGAACACGCTGGAAGACGCGATTCGCAAGATCGATGCCGAAACCCGAGAGCTGCTGTCGGGCACCTTTGACCAGGTGAACTCGCACTTTGGCCGCATGTTCCCGGAGCTGTTTGGCGGCGGCAATGCGCGCCTGGTCATTACCGGCGACGAAATTCTCGACTCCGGTGTGCAGGTGATCGCCCAGCCGCCCGGCAAGAAGAACCAGACCATCCACCTGCTCTCGGGTGGCGAAAAGGCGCTCACCGCGATTGCGTTGGTCTTCGCCATCTTCCAGTTGAATCCCGCGCCGTTCTGCTTGCTGGACGAGGTGGACGCGCCGCTGGACGACGCCAACACCGAGCGTTACGCCAAGTTGGTGGCCAGCATGAGCAAGGGCACGCAGTTCCTGTTCATCAGTCACAACAAGATCGCCATGGAAATGGCCGAGCAGCTGATTGGCGTGACCATGCAGGAGCAGGGTGTATCCCGTATCGTGGCGGTGGACATGGAGTCCGCCGTCAACATGGCAGAACTGGCCTGAGACCCAGAGCGTCTTTGCGGCAAACCCATTGAACCGAACCCGACGATGAGCAATTTACAAATCGGACTGGCCATTGCAGGTGGCGTGGTGCTGGCGGCGGTAGTCGCCCACAGCGCCTGGACTTCGCGCCGCAATGCCCCCCGCCAGGCCCAACCCGAGCCCGTGCTGGACCACGAGGCACCCCAGCCCGACGCCCAGGAACCCACGCTGTCGGGTGGCGGGCTGGACGTGCCGGCCTTCCCCTTGCCACATCCGCCGCGCCGCCCGGTCATGGATTCGTTGATCGACGTGATCGCCACCGTGGCGCTGGACCCCAGCGTGTCCGCCGTCTCGGGTGAGGCAGCGCTGGCAGCCATGCCGGCCACACGCCGTGCCGGCACCAAGCCCTTCTCCATCGAAGGCTACAACCTGCAGTCCCTGGTGTGGGAAGCGCCCATGCCGGGCCAGCGCTACGGCGGCTTCCAGGCCGGCGTGCAATTGGCCAACCGCTCGGGCGCGCTCAACGAAATCGAGTACTCCGAATTCGTGGTGAAGACTCAGTCCTTTGCGGACACCATCAACGCCACGCCCGAATTCCCCGAGATGCTGGACGAAGTGGCTCGCGCCCGCGAGCTGGACCAGTTCGCCAGCGCGCACGATGCCCAACTGGGTTTCACCATCCGCGCGCGCAATGCATCCTGGAGTCCCGGCTACATCCAGCAGAACGCGGCGCGCCTGGGCTTTGTGCCTGGTGTCATTCCCGGGCGCATGGTGTTGCCCGCCGCCCAGGAGGGCCTGCCGCCCTTGCTGGTGTTGAGCTTTGATTCGCAAGCCGCACTGGCCGAAGACCCGGCCCAATCCGCCGTACGCGACATCAGCCTGCATCTGGACGTGGCCCAGGTGGACCGCGCCGAGCGGCCGTTCGAGCGTATGCGCGAGTCCGCCGCTGCCCTGGCGCAGGCCATGGAAGGCGTGGTGACGGACGACAACGGCCAGCCCTTGCTCGCGCAGACCATGGACGTGATCGGCACCGAGCTGCAAACCCTGTATGACACGCTGGAACAGCGCGATCTGGCCGCTGGCTCTCCGCTGGCGCGCCGCCTCTTCAGTTAATTTTTCCGCTTCCGATGACAACGCCGGACTTGTTTTCCCCCGAGCCGGCCACGCCGGCCCCCAAATCCGAGCACGACCGCCTGCTGGCGCTGCGCGCCGAACTGCATCACCATGCTCAGCAGTATTACGTGCTGGATGCGCCTACGATTCCCGATGCTGAGTACGACCGCCTGTTCCGTGAATTGCAGGCGCTGGAAGCTGAGCACCCGGAGTGGCTGACGCCGGATTCTCCGACTCAGCGGGTTATCGGTGAAGTTTTGAGAGGGCTTAGCCCTGTTAGACACGTTATTCCGATGTTGTCAATTAAGACGGAAACTGACACGTCACGTTCTGGAGCTGAAAAATTTGATGCAGGAGTGCGTAAAGCACTCGGCCTGACCGATGCGGACCCACAAGTGGAGTACGCAGCGGAGCTGAAGTTTGATGGGCTCGCAATTAATTTGCGTTATGAGAGAGGCTATTTCGTTCAAGCGGCTCTGCGTGGTGATGGCGAAGTCGGTGATGACGTCACGCACACAGTGAAAATGATCAGAGCTATTCCCTTGAAATTGAAGGGGGTTGCGGCTACCGCTTCGGTGATTGAGGTACGAGGCGAAGTGTTAATGAGCCGTAAGCAATTCGAAAAGCTCAATGAAAAACAACGGGAACTTGGCGAAAAGACATTCGTAAACCCTCGAAACGCTGCAGCAGGTGTAGTCCGACAACTCGACGCGAATGTCGTAAAAGGTCGCCCTCTAGATTTCTATGCCTATGGAATAGGTGAGGTTCAGGGCTGGGATGTTCCTCGAACTCAGTCGGCAGTAATCGCACAGCTAGCGGAGTTTGGTATTCCTGTCGATTTAGAGCATGAAGTGGCTCATGGTGTAACTGGTTTGGTGGCATTTCACGAACGCATCGCAAGCAAACGTGACGCTTTGCCATTCGATATAGACGGCGTTGTTTACAAAGTAAATGATCGGCTTCTTCAAGAACAATTGGGGTTCAAGACGCGTGAGCCGCGCTGGGCTGTGGCGCACAAATACCCGGCACAGGAGCAAATCACCAAGGTGCTGGGCATTGATGTGCAGGTGGGCCGCACGGGCAAGCTGACGCCAGTGGCGCGCCTGGCACCGGTGTTTGTCGGAGGGACCACGGTGTCTAACGCCACGCTCCACAATCTATTTGAGTTGCGGCGCAAGAAGATACGGGTGGGGGATATGGCGATCATTCGTCGTGCTGGTGACGTCATACCTGAGGTAGTGGGAAGAGTCCCCAGTAACCTGAACTATCCATTTGTCGTCAATCCAGGGGTGGTTGGTGATGCAATGTTACTGATTCACGATGGAAAGCAAACGCCTCGCGATCCCTACGTCCCCAACTTCCGCATGCCACGCACCTGTCCCATCTGCGGCAGCGCCGTGGTGCGCGAGAAAACCGAGATGAACCACCGCTGCAGTGGCGGGCTGTTCTGCCCGGCGCAGCGCAAGCAGGCCATCCTGCATTACGCGCAGCGCCGCGCCGTGGAGGTGGAGGGCCTGGGCGAAAAGCTGGTGGACCAGCTGGTGGAAAGCAACACCATCCGCACACTGCCCGACCTCTACAAGATGGGCTTGAGCACCCTGGCCGCGCTGGAGCGCATGGCCGAGAAGTCGGCCCAGAACATCGTGGACGCGCTGGAAAAGTCCAAACAGACCACGCTGCCGCGTTTCCTGTTCGGCCTTGGCATCCGCCACATCGGAGAGGCCACGGCCAAGGACCTCGCGCGCCACTTCGGCACACTCGACGCCATCATGGACGCGAGCGAAGAACAACTGCTGGCCGTCAACGACGTTGGCCCCATCGTCGCGAAAAGCCTGCATACCTTCTTCGCCCAACCGCACAACCGCGAGGTGGTGGAACAGTTGCGCGCCTGCGGCGTGACCTGGGAAGAGGGCGAAGCCGCCGCCCAGGCGCCCAAGCCGCTGGCCGGGAAAACCTTTGTACTCACGGGTACCTTCCCCACGCTAAGTCGGGACCAGGCCAAGGACTTGCTGGAAGCCGCCGGCGCAAAGGTGGCCGGCTCGGTCAGCAAGAAAACCAGCTATGTGGTGGCAGGCGCCGAGGCGGGCAGCAAATTGGACAAGGCGCAGGAGCTAGGCGTGCCGGTACTGGACGAAGCGGCCATGCTGGCCCTGCTGCAGGCACCGTCACCTTGAGCGTGATTCAAGCTGTGGGAGGGAAGGACTCCGGTCTGCGCCACAGCCAGATCAGCACGCTGCCCATGCAGCCGATAGCGCAAGCCGTAGCCCACCATTTGGATACCGTGAACAGCATCAGCAGTGCGCTGAGTGACATGGTGATGGTGGCGGCCCATTTGGCTTTGCGGCTGACCACGCCGCCCCGGCGCCAGTCGCGCAGCATCTTGCCGAAGAGGCGGTGTTGTTCCAGCCAGGCGAGCAGCCGTGGTGAGCTACGGGCGGCGGCCCAGGCGGCCAGCAAGATGAAGGGGGTGGTGGGGAGCAGTGGCAGGAACATGCCCAGAAACCCCAGCGCCAGGCTCAGCAACGCCAGCCCGCGCAGCAACCATTGCAGCCACATGGCGAGTGCTGCGGGGGCGTCGCCCGGAGGGCCGGAAGGAGAGGGGGCGGGCATGCCCCGGATTGTGCCGTGTGAGAGGAAAGCAAACGATGACAGTACGTGAAATTTTGAAGATGGGCGACGCACGCCTGCTGCGCGTGGCCCAGCCAGTGACCGAGTTCGATAGCGATGCGCTGCACTTGCTCATCACCGACCTGCTGGACACCATGCGCGCAGCCAACGGAGCCGGGCTGGCGGCGCCGCAGATTGGTGTGGACCTGCAGGTGGTGATCTTCGGTTCGAACGAGCGCAACCCGCGCTACCCAGACCGGCCCATCGTGCCACCCACCGTGCTGTGCAACCCGGTGATCACCCCGCTGGGTGAAGAGGAAGAGACTGACTGGGAGGGTTGCCTTTCGGTGCCCGGCTTGCGGGGCCAGGTGCCGCGCTGGTCGCACATTCGCTACACCGGGTTTGACCAGTATGGCGACCCGATTGACCGCACGGTGGAGGGGTTCCATGCCCGCGTGGTGCAGCATGAGTGCGACCACCTCTGGGGCAAGCTCTACCCCATGCGCATGCGTGATTTCACGCAGTTTGGCTACACCGAGGTGCTGTTTCCGGGTATTGCTGCCGCCGAAGACGACTGAATTTTGCTATAGAAGATATAGCTGCTTGCGCAGATTCCACGGGGGCTAGAGTCCGAAATGTCTTGAAGAGCCAGGTTCAGGCCTTGAGCGCGTCCAGCAGCTCGGTTTCGATGTCGATCTGCGCACGGTTGTGCTGCAACTGGGCGCCGTGGATGAGGAAGGTGTCTTCTACCCGCTCGCCCAATGTGGCCACCTTGGCCAGTTGCACCACGATCTGGTGGCGTGCCAGCACGCGGGCCACGCTGTAGAGCAGGCCCAGGCGGTCGCTGGCAGAAATGTTGAGCAGCCAGCGCTGTGCCTTTTCATCGGGCTTGAGGCTGACGCGCGGCGCAATGGGGAAGCTCTTTACACGGCGCGATACGCGGCCGCGGCTGGGCGCGGGCAGTGGGCCGGCTTCGGCAATAGCCTGGGCCAAGCCGTTTTCCAGCAGGCTGGTGGTCTCGCGGTAGTGCTCGTCCATGTCGGCGCTGGTGACGACTTGGAAGGTGTCCAGCGCGTAGCCCTTGTTGGTGGTGTGGATGCGCGCGTCCAGAATGCTGAAGCCGCCCTGGTCGAAATAGCCGCAGATGCGGGCGAACAGGTCGGACTGGTCTTGGGTGTATACCAGCACCTGCAGGCCTTCACCCACGGGTGAGCGGCGCGCACGCACGATAGGCTGGTCGGTGGCCACATGGCGTGAGAGCTGCTTGGTGTGCCAGGCAATGTCGGCCGCGTCGTGGCGCATGAAGTAGCTCACGTCCAGCGTGTCCCACAGCGGCTTGTGGGCCTCAAAGGGCATGGCATACAGCGCCACCATTACCAGCGCTTCGCGCTTGCGCAGCTCGACCTCGGCGTCGGCATCTGGCGCGCGGCCGCCCAGGGCGCGGGCGGCGTACTTGTAGAGATCTTCCAGCAGTTTGCCCTTCCAGGCATTCCAGACCTTGGGACTGGTGCCGCGGATATCGGCCACGGTGAGCAGGTACAGCGCGGTCAGGTAGCGCTCGTTGCCCACTCGCTTGGCAAATTCGGCAATGACTGCCGGGTCGGACAGGTCAGATTTCTGGGCGATGCGGCTCATGGTGAGGTGTTCGCCCACCAGGAATTCGATGAGTTTGGCGTCTTCGGCCGCAATGCCGTGCTGCTTGCAGAAGCGGCGCACTTCCACCATGCCCAAGTCTGAATGGTCGCCACCGCGGCCCTTGGCAATGTCGTGGAACAGCGCGGCCACGTACAGGATCCAGGGCTTGTCCCAGCCGGAGGCCAGCTGCGAGCAGAAGGGGTACTCGTGCGCGTGCTCTACCATGAAGAAGCGGCGCGCATTGCGCAGCACCATCAGGATGTGTTGGTCCACCGTGTAAACGTGGAACAGGTCGTGCTGCATCTGGCCCACGATCTTGCGGAACACCCAGAGGTAGCGGCCCAGCACGGAGGTCTGGTTCATCAGGCGCATGGCATGGGTGATGCCGTCAGGCGCCTGCATGATTTGCAGAAACAGGGAGCGGTTGACCGGATCGCTACGGAACTTGCCGTCCATCAGGTCGCGCGCGTTGTAGAGCGCCCGCAGCGTACGCGCGGACAGCCCCTTGACGCCCACCGTGGTCTGGTAGACCAGAAAGGTCTCCAGGATCGCATGCGGGTTGCGGCGGTACAGGTCGTCGCTGGCCACGTCAATCATCCCCGCCTTGTCATTGAAGTGGTCGTTGATGCGGCGCAGCGCGTGGGTAGAGGGGTTGAGCCGCTCCTCGATATTGAGCAGCAGGATCTGATTGAGCTGCGTGACCGCCTTGGCCGCCCAGTAGTAGCGCTTCATCAGCGCCTCGCTGGCGCGCACCAGCATGGGCTTGCCGGAACTGCCTTCCAGCGTCTGGTTGGCATAGCCAAAGGCTTCGGCCACAGCGGTCTGCAAATCGAAGATCAGTCGGTCTTCGCGCCGGTTGGCGATGAGGTGCAGGCGCGCGCGGATCAGCAGCAGCAAGGTCTCGTTGCGCTGGATCTGCTTGACCTCGAAATCAGTTGCCAGCCCGCTGGCTGCCAGTGCGGCCCAGTCATTGCCATAGCCGGCTGCCTTGGCCACCCAGAGGATGACCTGCAGGTCGCGCAGGCCGCCGGGCGATTCCTTGCAGTTGGGCTCTAGCGAATAAGGCGTGTCCTCAAACTTGGTGTGGCGCTGGCGCATTTCCAGCGTCTTGGCCACGAAGAAGGCCTTAGGGTCCATGGCCGCAAAGAAGGCCTGCTGGAATTGATCGACCAGCGGCGCATTGCCGGTGATAAGGCGGCATTCCAAGAGTGCGGTCTGTACCGTCACATCCTTGGCGGCCTCGGCTAGGCAATCCGCCAGGGTGCGCACGCTGGAGCCGATTTCCAGCCCCACATCCCAGCAGCTGCCGATGAAGGACTCGATCTTCTTCTGCAGCGTCGGGTCGAACTCGGGCGACTGGCCATCGGGCAGCAGCACCAGCACGTCCACGTCCGAGTGCGGGAACAACTCCCCGCGGCCAAAGCCGCCCACCGCCAGCAGGGCGTAGGGTTCGCCCAGACCGGCCTGCTGCCACAGCTGCATCAGCACGCTGTCGGTGAGCTGTGACATGCGTTGCAGCACCTTGCGCACGGCGCGACCCGTGGTCGTGGAGGCTGCAATGGTTTGCAGCAACTGCGCTTTGCTTGCGCGATACTCCGCGCGCAGGGCCTGCAGCTCGGTCATGCGGCGGGCCGCCTCAGGCGGTGACGAAGGCCGGGGTGGCGGGGCTGCCGGCTGACAGGGTCAGCACCTCGTAGCCCGTGGGTGTGACCAGCACGGTGTGTTCCCACTGGGCCGAGAGCGAACGGTCCTTGGTCACGATGCTCCAGCCGTCTTTCTCGGGACCTTCCTTGATGTCCTTGCCGCCGGCGTTGATCATGGGTTCTATGGTGAAGGTCATGCCTTCGACCAGCTTTTCCAGCGTACCGGGCCGGCCGTAGTGCAGCACCTGCGGCTCCTCATGGAAAACCTGACCGATGCCATGGCCGCAAAACTCGCGCACTACGCTGAAACCATGGCCTTCGGCGAATTTCTGGATCGCGTGGCCGATGTCACCCAGATGGATGCCGGGCTTGACCATCTTGATGCCGTGCCACATGGCCTCGTAGGTAATGGCGCACAGGCGCTTGGCCGCAATCGAGGCCTCGCCAACCAGGAACATGCGGCTGGTATCGCCGTGCCAGCCGTCTTTGATGACGGTGACGTCGATGTTGACGATGTCGCCCTTTTTGAGCTGCTTGTCGTTGGGGATGCCGTGGCAAACCTGCTGGTTGACCGAGGTGCAGATGGACTTGGGGTAGGGGATGTTGCCGCCACCCGTGTAGTTCAGCGGGGCCGGAATGCCACCCTGCACCTGCGTGATGTAGTCGTGGGCGAGCTTGTCGAGTTCGTTGGTGGTGACACCCGGTTTGACGAAGGGTGTGAGGTAGTCCAGGACTTCGGAGGCCAGACGGCCCGCCACACGCATGCCGGCAATGCCCTGGGCGTCTTTGTAGGTGATGGTCATGGGGCGTGATTATCCCAGACCTGCCCGGCTCTTGCCGGGCGGTGTCAATGGCCCAACGGCGCGGGCTGGGTCAGAGGAGTGCGGCGGCGGGGGATGTGCTGCTCGTCCAGCAGGTGTTCCATGCGACTGAACACTTCCATGCGGGAAAAAGGCTTCTTCATGAAGTCGTCTGCGCCAATCGCACTGCCAAAAAATTGCTCGGTGGCTTGCTCGTTGCCGCTGATCATGATGACGGGGATTTCGCGAGTCAGCGGGTTGCGGCGCAGCATCCGCAGCGCCGAGAAGCCGTTCATCTTGGGCAGCACAATGTCCAGGAAGATGAGGTCCGGGCGGTCGGCCAGGATCATTTCCAGCCCATCTTCGGCGCTGGCGGCCACACGCACGTTCAGGCCGATGGACTGCAGGATCTTGCGCAGCGCAGCGCAAACGGTGGCGGAGTCATCGATGACGACGATGCGCATGTCACCGCGCGCGTTCAGGCGGGGGCGCAGCCGGCGTTCGGGCAGGTGGCCCGTGGGGTCGACGATGGGTAACGGGGCCAAGGGCGCAGGGGAAGTCGCCTCGGGTGCGGACGAGAAAAGACCACGAAATTTGCTGAAAATCTCCACCACCCACGCTCCCGGATACAAGAACCTGCAGACTGCCCTCAAATTGTCCGCTTTTTGTCATTGGCTGCGTGGACGGATGCGACCGTCCGGCCAGTTAAAATCGCCGCTCACCCATCCAGCCCTTCGGGCAACGCTTCATCTTTCCTAGGCCACCACCGTGACCCTGCACCTGACCTCTTTCGAAGGCGGCAACGCCCTGAGCAACTTCCGCGTTCAACAGCTTTTGCCGCAATTGCAGGGCATTCACGACAAAATTTCGGGCATTTCGGCCCGATTTGTCCATCTGGTGGCTACCGAAACCGCGCTGGACCAGCCCCTGGCCGACAAACTGGCCGCGCTGCTGACCTATGGCGACCCCTACGCCGGCCCCAGTGAGGGCCCGGCCATCGTGGTCAGCCCGCGTTTTGGCACCGTGAGTCCCTGGGCCTCCAAGGCCACCGATATCGCCCATAACTGCGGCTTTGCCGTCAAGCGTATCGAGCGCCTGGTGGAATACCGCCTGACGCTCAAGAGCGGCCTGCTGTCCAAGGCCGCGCTGAGTGCCGATGAGCTGCAGAAGATTGCCGCGCTGCTGCACGACCGCATGACCGAAAGCGCCATGTTGGACCGCGCCCAGGCACAGGAGTTGTTCAACGCGCTGCAGCCCGCGCCCATGGACCATGTGGACGTGTTGGGCGGTGGCAAGGATGCGCTGGTCAAGGCCAATACGCAGTTCGGTCTGGCTTTGGCGGCCGACGAGATCGATTACCTGGTGAACGCTTTCACCACGCTGGGCCGCAACCCCACGGACGTGGAGCTGATGATGTTCGCCCAGGCCAATAGCGAACACTGCCGCCACAAGATCTTTAACGCCCAGTTCACCATCGACGGTGTGGCGCAGGACAAGAGCATGTTCGGCATGATCCGCAACACGCACCAGCTGCACCCCCAGTACATGCTGGTGGCCTACTCGGACAATGCTTCCGTCATGGAAGGCGTGCAGGTCGAGCGTTTTGTTGCCAAATCGGCTGCTAGCCCCCGTGAAATCAGCGCGGCCAGCTATGAAAAGCGTAGCGAAACCAACCACATCCTGATGAAGGTGGAAACGCATAACCACCCCACGGCCATCTCTCCCTTCCCCGGCGCCTCGACCGGCGCGGGCGGCGAGATCCGCGACGAAGGGGCTACGGGCCGCGGTTCCAAGCCCAAGGCTGGCCTGACGGGCTTTACTGTGTCCAAGCTCTGGGGTGGCCTGTCCGACCAGGCGGGCGGCAAGCCCGAGCACATCGCCAGCCCCTTGCAGATCATGGTGGAAGGCCCGCTGGGCGGCGCCGCCTTCAACAACGAATTCGGCCGGCCCAATCTGCTGGGCTACTTCCGCGAATACGAGCAGGCCGTGGCCAGCGATGTGGACACTGTGGTGCGCGGTTACCACAAGCCCATCATGATTGCCGGCGGCCTGGGCGTCATCGACGCGGGCCAGACACACAAGATTGAATTCCCCGCTGGTAGTCTGCTGATCCAACTGGGCGGCCCCGGCATGCGCATTGGCATGGGCGGCAGCGCCGCCAGCTCCATGGCTACAGGCGCCAATGCAGCCGAGCTGGACTTTGATTCCGTGCAGCGCGGCAACCCCGAGATTGAGCGCCGGGCGCAAGAGGTGATCAACCAGTGCTGGGTGCAGGGCGACCAGAACCCCATCCTCGCCATCCACGACGTGGGCGCGGGCGGTTTGTCCAACGCCTTCCCCGAGCTGACCAACGACGCCAGCCGCGGCGCGCGCTTTGACCTGCGTGCAGTGAAGCTCGAAGAGTCCGGCATGGCCCCCAAGGAAATCTGGTGCAACGAGAGCCAGGAACGCTACGTACTGGCCATCGCCCCCGAGTCGCTGGACCAGTTCACCGCGCTGTGCGAGCGTGAGCGCTGCCCCTTCGCCGTGATTGGCGTGGCCACCGAAGAGCGCCAGTTGCAGCTGGTGGATGCCGGAAATGAATCCCCGGTCGATATGCCCATGAACGTGCTCTTAGGCAAGCCGCCCAAGATGCACCGCGACGTGAAGACCGTGGCGCGCACCTTTAAGCCGCTGGACCTGACCGGCGTGGACCTGCAAAAGGCTGTTATCGACGTGCTGGCCCACCCCACCGTGGCCTCCAAGCGCTTCCTCATCACCATTGGCGACCGCACCGTGGGCGGCCTGACCCACCGCGACCAGATGGTCGGCCCCTGGCAGGTACCCGTGGCGGACTGCGCGGTCACGCTGGCCGACTTCAAGGGCTTTGCCGGCGAAGCCATGTCCATGGGCGAGCGCACGCCACTGGCCGCACTGGATGCGCCGGCATCGGGCCGCATGGCGGTGGCTGAAGCCATCACCAACCTGTTGGCTGCACCCATCGAGCTGCCCCGTGTGAAGCTGTCCGCCAACTGGATGGCCGCTTGCGGCGAGGCGGGTGAAGACGCGGCGCTCTACGCCACGGTCAAGGCCGTGGGCATGGAGTTGTGCCCCGCGCTGGGCATTTCCATCCCCGTGGGCAAGGACAGCCTGTCCATGCGCACGCAGTGGAAGGACGAGGGCAAGGACAAGAAGGTCACCTCGCCCGTCTCCCTGATCGTGAGCGGTTTTGCCACGCTGGCCGACGTGCGCGGCACGCTGACCCCGCAGCTCAACGCGACCGACGACACCACGCTGGTGCTGGTGGACCTGGGCAAGGGCCAGCACCGCATGGCTGCCAGCATTCTGGCGCAAACGCTGGACCAGGTGGGCGACAAAGTGCCCGATCTGGACGACGCCAAGGACCTGGTGAACCTGGTCAACGCCGTGAACGCGTTGCGTGCCAAGGGCCAGGTGCTGGCTTACCACGACCGCGGCGACGGTGGCCTGCTGGCCACGGTGGCCGAAATGGCGTTTGCCGGCCGCGTGGGCGTGGCGCTGAATGTGGACATGCTGGTCACCGAAGGCGACGGCATTTCTGACAGCCGCATGGACGTGGGCGATAGCAAGAACTGGGCAGGGCAGGTGGGTGCACGCCGCCAGGAACTCACGCTCAAGGCCCTGTTCAACGAAGAACTGGGCGTGGTGCTGCAGGTGCGCACGGCCGACCGTGCCGAGGTCATGGCCACCCTGCGTGCGCATGGCCTGTCCACCATCAGCCACGTGATTGGCAAAACCCGGCCGGCGACGGATTCGGTGGACGCCGGCAAGGGCGAGCTGCAAATCTGGCGCGATGCCAAGAGCATTTTCAGCGCCAAGCTGGCCGATCTGCACCAGGTGTGGGACGCCGTGAGCTGGAAGATTGCCCAGCAGCGCGACAACCCCGCCTGCGCCGATGCGGAACACGCCGCTGCCGGTGCCGATGGCGACACGGGCCTGCATGTTTACCTGCCAAATACGGCTCTGTCCCTCGTGGAATCTGCGCAAGCAGCTAGCAAATCTATAGCGCCCGCAATCCTGAAGAACCGCCCCAAGGTAGCCGTGCTGCGCGAGCAGGGCGTCAATTCCCATGTGGAAATGGCCTACGCCTTCACCGAAGCCGGTTTCGAAGCCTTCGACGTGCACATGACCGACCTGCAGACGGGCCGCGCCAAGCTGCAGGACTTCCAGGGTGTGGTGGCCTGCGGTGGTTTCTCTTATGGCGACACGCTGGGTGCCGGCATTGGCTGGGCGCGCAGCATCACCTTCAACGACGGCCTGTCCGACCAGTTCAAGGCCTTTTTTGCCCGCCAGGACACCTTCGGCCTGGGCGTGTGCAACGGGTGCCAGATGTTTGCCGAGCTGGCCGACATCATCCCCGGCGCGCAGGACTGGCCCCGTTTCACCACCAATCAGAGCGAACGCTTTGAGGCTCGCCTCTCGCTGGTGGAAGTGCTGGAATCCCCATCGCTGTTCTTCAAAGACTTGGCTGGTATGCGCCTGCCCATTGCCGTGGCCCACGGTGAGGGCTACGCCAACTTCAAGTACCGCGGCAATGCCGACAAAGCGATTGCGGCCATGCGCTATGTGGACAACAGTGGCACAGCCACTGAGGCCTACCCCTTCAACCCCAACGGCAGCCCCGGTGGTTTGACTGCGGTGACCACGGCGGACGGCCGCTTCACGGCCATGATGCCGCACCCCGAGCGCGTGTTCCGCAACGTGCAGATGAGCTGGACCAGCCTGGACAAGAGCGAGTTCAGCCCGTGGATGCAACTCTGGCGCAACGCGCGCAAGTGGGTGGGTTAAGCCGGTAGCTGCGGGCGCATCACTGCGCCTGCACTGCGCCGTCGCGCACCACCCATTTGGCGTTCCAGTGTTTTGACCACTGCTCTGCCAGGCGGTTGAAGCTGCCATCGCGCTTCATGGCGTCCAGCGCCTCCTGCCAGCTGCGCACCACAGACTGGTCAGTGCGCTTGGACATACCGATATAGAGGCGGTTGACGAAGAGTTCGTAAACCGGTTCAAAGTCGGCCGGGTTCAGCCCCGCATCGCGCGCGGTGATGGGCAGGTCCATGTCCGTCATCACCAGCGCGCTTACTTTGCCGTCCAGCAGCTTGCGAAAGGCCGTGGCCCAATCGGGTGAGTAGTCCAGGTTGTGGAAATCCTTGCCCTTGAGGAATTCTTCCTTGGAATCGCCCTTGATCACGGCAATGCTGGGCAGCTTGCGCGCCTCGTACAGGCTCTTGACGCTGATGCCGCTGCCTTTTTTCACAAACAGCACGGCGTTGCTGTGCACTAGCGGGCCGACCCAGGAAAACTGGTTTTCACGGCTGGGCGTGCGTGCCATGGTGAACAGCACCGCATTGGGCTCGGTTTGTAGCGCACTGTAGCTGCGTTCCCAGGTGGTGATGCGGACCTCGGCCTGGTGCCCGGTACGGGCCAGGATCTCGCGCACCACATCGGGGGAGAAGCCTTTGACATCGGCGCCACCGGCATCGTTTTTGTTGGCAGCGTCGGTGTAGTTGAGCGGTGGCTCGTGGGCCGTGCCCACGATGAGTTGTACGCTGTGGGCGATTTGCGCTGCGGAGGTTTGGCTGCCTTGCAGCTGTTTCACCGTAGGGGCAGGGCGGGCTACCAGTTTCTGGGTGGCACGGGCAATGGGGAGTTCGGGCAAGGCATTGGCCTTGGGGAGGCCGGGGATCTGGAATGCGGCTGCGGCGTGGCGCAGTTGGTCCGCCCGGGTCTGCAGTGTCTCGGCATTGACGCTGGCCTCGTGCAACAAATCCGCATAGCGCTGCGTGACGGCGTCCAGGTATTGCAGTGAGCCGCTGATCTGGGTGATGTCGCTTTCCTGTTGCTGCGTCACGGCGGCAATGTCGCCCATGATGCGGGTGACCTGCTGGGTGCTGGCATTGATCTCGTCCATGGAGTTGGCCACCTGGTCTGCCAGCTTGGCCGACTGGGCAATCTTTTCCACCGAGCCGGTGATGAGGGTCTTGATCTCCTTGGCCGCACTGGCGGAGCGCTGGGCCAGTGTGCGCACCTCGGAGGCCACCACGGCGAAGCCCTTGCCCTGTTCGCCCGCACGCGCGGCTTCCACGGCTGCGTTGAGTGCCAGGATGTTGGTCTGGAAGGCGATGCCATCAATAACGCTGATGATCTCGCCAATCTTGCCGGAGGACTCGCTGAGGGTGTCCATGGTGCTGGTCATCTGGCTGACCACCTGGTTGCCCTTGACTGCAATTTCCGAGGCGTAGACCACGCTCTTCTGGGCGTCGGTGGTTTTGCTGGCGGCCAGCTTCACGGTGTCGAGCAGGCTGCTGATGCTGGCGGTGCTCTGGCGCAGCAAGTCCGTTTGTTGGGCCATGCTGGCAGACAGGTCCAGATTGTTGGACGAGAAGGTGACCGACTCTTGGGCGACGGTGTCTGCCTCTTGCCGGATGCGACTGATTTTTGCCAACAAGGCCTTGCGCACAGCCAGTACAGTGGCCAGCGTGCTGGTTTGGGGACCCTGGGGCAGCCCGGCGGCCGAGGCCAGGTCACCGCGCCCCAACAGGGCCAGTTGCTCGTGCAGCACACCCGGTGTGCCGCCCAGCTGTTGGGCCACGGAGCGGTGCAAACGGTACAGCGCCGCGCCTACCAGCGCCGCCGCAAGCAGCAGGAAGCACACCAGGCGCTCCCACGCTGCGTCCACATTGGGTGCAGGTGCCTGCATTGCACCGTGCAGGCTCCAGGTGCACACGGCCAGCACCACAAAGCTGCATGCGCAGGCCAGGCCCCAGAGAAAGAAATGAGAACCAAGGGATGCGGGTTGTTTCATGCGGTGTCCATCAGCGGGAGTGGGGCATGCACCTCCTAAGCAAACTTGATGCCCAACTTTTTCAGACCGTCATGCACCATGAAGGCAGCGTTGCGCTGGCGCGTGAATAGCACATTTTTTTCTGCCTTGGCTGGTCCCCACGCAATGGGTGGCGCCAGCTCCGTGAATTCCGGACACGCCCCTTGCAATTTGGCGAAGGCACCCAAAATCTAATGCACCTGCAACTATTTTTTGAGTGCCTTCCATGTCCGACCTGATCAACAAACTGCAATGGCGCTACGCCACCAAGAAGTTCAACCCCGCAAAGACCGTGCCCCAGGACAAGGTGGACCGCATTCTGGAAGCCGTGCGCCTGACCGCAACCTCCAGCGGCCTGCAGCCCTATGAGGTGATCGTCGTCACCAACAAGGACGTGCGTGCAAAGATCCAGCCCATCGCCTGGAACCAGGGCCAGATCACAGAAAGCTCGCACCTGCTTGTGTTCGCCGCCTGGGACAACTACACCGCCGAGCGCATCAACGCCATGTTTGACCTCGTGAACGCCGAGCGCGGTTTCAAGAACGAAGGCTGGGAAAACTACCGCCAGATGCTGCTGGGCATGTACCCCCAGCGTGATGCCGAAGTGAACTACCAGCACGCCGCCCGCCAGGCCTACATCGGCCTGGGCACTGCCCTGATTGCCGCGGCCGAAGAGCAGGTGGATGCCACCCCCATGGAAGGTTTTGACCCCAAGGCGCTGGACGAAATTCTGGGCCTGCAGGCCCGTGGCCTCCGCAGCGTGGCCATCCTGCCTATCGGCTACCGTGCTGATGAAGGCGACTGGCTGGTGAACCTGAAGAAGGTGCGCCGTCCGCGCGAGCAGTTCATCACCGAAGTGGCATAAGCCCCGGTGATTGACTGAACCCGAAAAAGGGCTGGTTGCGACCAGCCCTTTTTTTGTGCCCGGAATGTAGGGCCAATTTTCTGAATGGTACAAAGCGCTGCAAATCCGGCGCAGCAAGGCGCCGGTTGGTGAAAAGAACCGCGCAGCCAGACCTGCGCTTTGACCCGGAGTGAATGCCATGGCCCAGTTTTGTGAATGCCCCCGGGCTGAACGCGCGTGATCAAGCTGCGCCGTTTGTTTCAGCCCCGCAAGCCCGCGTTCTGGCTCATGCTGGTGCTCAACGGCCTGTCCACAGCCCTCATGTGGATCGTCCAGAACTACCGGTTGACGCCGCTGGCCAGCGTGGTGATCGCCGTGTTTGCCTTGGGCAATGCGTGGCTGGGGCTGCGGCTGGCGTGGCGTCTGCTGTCCACGCCGGACGAGCCTCCCGCAGGCTGATCAGGTCAGTGCCAAACGGCGGCTGACATCGAGCATGCGGCTGGCCATGACGGCGCCCAATGCCTGGCTCAGGGCCAGGGCGACGCCCGGGTGTTCGTGGGACAGCGCAGCAAACCTGGGCAATGGCAACTCCCAGACCTTGCAGTCGCTGTAGGCGGCCACCGATGCATTGCGTGGCAGCCCCGAGAAGAAGCTGCCTTCGCCTACTACCGAGCCCGGTCCCAGGATGGCGAGATGGACCAGTCCTGCGTCGGTCCTGACGTCCACCTTCAGGTCCCCACTCTCCAGGAAAAACAGGCTCCGTTCCCGGGCGCCCTGGGCAATCAGCAAATGCCCGCGCGGGTGACTGGCCGGCTCCACATACTGGGCCAACACACTCCATCGGTAGCTCTCCAGGAAACGGCCGAGTCCACCGGTATCCGTGCTGCGGGCAATCGCCGCAGTCAAGGCGCTTACATCGTGCTGGATCGAAACGGTCGAAGTCGTCATGTCGCGTCTCCGGTAAGGGGAGGGGCCATGCGGCCCATCCGGCTCACAGGTTAGCGATACCGGGCAGGAACTGTCCAGTCCCGCCCAAAGACACTACTGGGTTCAGTGTCCGAATTCCTGCCTGGGCCGTGTCTTGTGGAAGGTCATGGGCACGCCCAGGGCGGCTTCCAGCAGTTCCTTGCGGCTCTGGTTGGCCACGCTGGTTTTCATCTTGCCCACCACATGCATCTCGCAGGGTTTGCAGTCAAAGCGCAACGTCAGTTTTTCCTTGCCGTTGATGAGCTGCAGCGGCTCAGCCTTGACCTGGCCCTGCACACCTGTCACGCCCTTGGCCTGCTTGGGGCACAGGCTTAGCGAGAAGCGCACGCAGTGCTTGGTGATCATGAGGCTCACTTCGCCCATTTCCTCAATGGCTTCATAGGCCGGGGCAATGACCTTGACCCCGTGTTTGGCATAAAAACCGTGGGCAGCCTGGTTGAACACGTTGGCCAGGTAGCTCAGCGTGTCCTCGGGGTAGGCCACGGGCGGCTCCACGGGGGTAGCGGGCAGCAGGCGCTGGAAACCGGTGGCGCGGGCACGTTCCAGCGCTTCCACGGCTTCGCGGCGCAGCGGGTTCAGTACCGAGGCCGGCACAAACCAGGGCTGGCTGAACTGGATCTGCACATCCAGCGCAGCGAAGATGGTGGTGCCCATCTTGCTGACATTGGCCTGCAGGGTATCCACGGCGGTCGATGCATCCTTGGCCAGCTCACGAGGCAAGGTGGTGCGAGCAGTGGCCGTAAAGCCATCCTCATCGGTCAGCGTCAGGGCGATGCCATCGGCCGTTTCGGCCAGCACGGCCCAGACGCCGATGCGCCGGTCGCTGCTCTTCTTTTCCAGCACGCGGGTCCAGTTCACATCGCGGTTGCGGTTCACCTCCACACCCTTGCGCAGGTCTTTCAGGCCCGCAATGGGGTCCTTGGGGAACACGCGCCAGAGGCCTTTGGTTGCGTTGATGGCTTCGGCCCGGTTGATGGCCAGGCCCACCAGTTCCTTTTGCAGGTCGTAGTAGCAGAGGCCATCGCCATTGCTCAGCGCCTTGCTGTGGTCGCCCAGTTCCAGCTCCACGCTGTCCGCGTTCACCTTGCTCACCCAGCCAATGGCCTGGCCGGGGTTCTTGGGGCTGTCGAAGGCGCCAATATCGATCTGCCGGCCCTGGACGAAGTAATCCGTGAACTCGCGGTTGAAGTTCTGGTTGGGGTCGGGCTCGAAGGTGAAGCTGGTGCTGCCGCTGCTGGAGCGGGACACCGGTTGGTCGGAGTACTGGCGGTCTTCGATCAGGCGGTCCAGCAGCTTGCGGTAGTGGGCGGTGATGTTCTTCACATAACCCATGTCCTTGTAGCGGCCCTCGATCTTGAAGCTGCGGATGCCCGCGTCCACCAGCGCGGCCAGGTTCTCGCTCTGGTTGTTGTCCTTCATGGACAGCACATGCTTGTCGTGCGCGACAAAGCGGCCCTTGTCATCCACCACCTGGTAGGGCAGGCGGCAAGCCTGGCTGCATTCACCGCGGTTGGCACTGCGCCCGGTGTGGGCGGCGCTGATGTAGCACTGGCCGCTGTAGGCCACGCACAGCGCGCCGTGGATAAAGAACTCCAGCGTGCACTTTTCGGGATCGGTGGCGGCGCGGATGGCGGCGATCTGCTTGGTGGTGAGTTCGCGCGCCAAGACGATCTGGGACAGCCCCACATCCTGCAGAAAGCGCGCTTTTTCGGGAGTGCGGATATCGGTCTGGGTGCTGGCGTGCAGCTGGATGGGCGGCATGTCGATGGCCAGCAGGCCCATGTCCTGCACGATGAGTGCGTCCACTCCGGCTTCATACAGCTGCCAGGCCTGCTTGCGAGCGGGCTCCAGTTCATCATCCCGCAGGATGGTGTTCATGGTGACAAAGATGCGGCTGTTGAAGCGGTGCGCGTGCTGCACCAGATGCGCGATATCGGTGATGCTGTTGTCGGCGCTGGAACGCGCACCAAAGCCGGGGCCGCCAATGTAGACGGCATCGGCACCATGGTTGACGGCTTCAATGCCGATCTCGGCGGTACGCGCGGGGGCCAGGAGTTCGAGCTGGAAATCTTGCAGGGACATGGGAGGTGATTATCCCAGTCTCCACCCCAAACGGTACACTGCGGCGCTCCCATGACCCAAGTCACCTCCACCCATTGGCCACGCGTCCTCGTCCTGTGGCTGTGCGGCATCCTCGCCGCCTTGCAGTTCGCCAAGATCGCTGTTGCCTTTGGCGAGCTGCAGGCGAATTACGCCACCAGCACTGCCAGCATGGGCTGGGTGCTGTCCACCGTGGGCATGGTCGGCCTGCTGCTGGGGGTGACCATGGGCCTGCTGGCCCCTTTGCTGGGCTACCGACGCCTGCTGCTGGCGGGTTTGTCGCTGGGGGGCGTGTTGGCGTTGCTGCAAAGCCTGCTGCTGCCCATGCCCTGGTTCTGGGGCACACGGGTGCTGGAAGGCGCATCGCACCTGGCCGTGGTGGTGGCCGCCCCCACACTGATGGCAGCCAATGCCGCCCCCAAACAGCGCTCCATCGCCATGGGACTGTGGAGCACCTTTGTGGGCACCGCCTTCGCGCTGGCCGGCGCGGTGGGCGGCCCCTTCATTCAGGCATATGGGCTGTCCGTCATATTTACCGCACATGGTGTGGGTCTGCTGGCTGCTGCGGTGGTGGTGGCCTGCCTGTTTCCGGCAGATCCTCCACGGCCCGGCGGCAGGGTGTCTCTACGTACTTTGCTGGCCCAGCATGTGCAAATCTACACCCACGGCACCACCGCGCTGCCGGGGCTGTGCTTCTTCTGCTACACCGTTACTGCCGTGGCGCTGCTGACTTTTTTGCCGCGTCAGGCGGGGGCAGACCGTGCGTGGCTGGCCACCGTGTTGCCCCTGCTGGGCGTGTGCGGCACCTTCTGCGCCGGCTGGCTGGCCCAGGCGTGGCTGCCGCCGCTGCGTCTGGCCCGCCTGGCCTATGCCCTGGTCATGCTGTGCGCCTTGGGCTGGGGCCTGAGCCAGTGGATCGGCATGGGCGTGGCGCCCATGTCCATGGCACTGATGCTGGTGTCGGGCCTGGCAGGGGGCAGCTCGTTCGCGCTCATTCCTGCATTGAACGAAGAGGTGGCACAGCAGGCACGCGCCAACGGCGCCGTGGCGCAAATGGGCAATCTGGGTTCCACCCTGGGACCACCCAGTTTTGCGCTGGCGCTGAGCCAGCTGGGCGCGCCAGGTCTGGTGCTATGTGTGCTGCTGAGTGCGGCGCTGGGCATGGTCCTGAGCGTCTGGGGTAGTCGGCTTCAACGACGGGGCGTAGCTTGAAACCGCAACGCCACGCCGCTGTGGACGCGCTGCGCGGCGCCGCCATGCTGTGGATGACGGTCTATCACTTTGCGTTTGACCTGAACCAGGCCGGTCTGATCAGGCAAGACTTTTACCGTGACCCGGTCTGGACCTGGCAGCGCACCTGCATCCTGAGCCTGTTTCTGCTCTGCGCCGGCGCGGGGCAGGCGCTGGCCGCTGCGCAGGAACAGAGCTGGCCCCAGTTCTGGCGGCGCTGGGGCCAGATCGCTGGCTGCGCCCTGCTGGTCAGCGCCGCGTCTGCGCTCATGTTCCCCAAAAGCTATATCTACTTCGGCGTGCTGCACGGCATGGCCGTGATGCTGCTGATCGCCCGCCTGAGCAGCCATTGGGGCGCCTGGCTCTGGCCCGCCGGCGGGCTGGCGATTGCTACCAAATTCATAGCTGCTCGCGCAATGGACGCGGGGGCTATTGGCACTTTTTTCAATGAAAAACCGCTGAACTGGCTCGGGCTGATCAACACCAAACCCATCACCGAGGACTACGTACCTCTGGTGCCCTGGCTGGGCGTGCTCTGGTGGGGCATGGCGGCCACGCAGTGGTGGTTGCGCCGGGCGCCACAGAGGCAGGTACTTGCCGGGAATCGATGGCAACCCCTGGCGACCCTGGGGCGATGGAGCCTGAGCTACTACATGCTGCACCAGCCCGTTTTGCTGGGCTTGCTCTGGTTGCTGACGTGATTAGCGGGGGGCGCGACGTGGCTGGAGCAGATTGCGAGCCTGCTCTTCGTCGAGCAAGCGCGCTCGCAGCGCGGCGATGGCGCTGGCGTGCAGTTGGGAGACCCGGGCTTCGCTCAGGCCCAACTGGGTGCCTATCTCCCGCATCTTCTGCTCTTCCACGTAGTACAGATTGAGCAGCTCCTGGACCTGGGCACTCAGCGTGCGCAAGCTTTCGGCCAGGGCCTTGCGGAAGGTGGAGCGCTCCAGCAAGGCGAGCGGATCGGTATCGTTGCCGGCGCACTGGTCCAGGTATTCGGCGAGGTCGTCACTGTGTTCCAAGTCATCCAGGGACACCAGCCAGTAGCCGTGGGCCTGCTGCAGCAGGCGGCGGTATTCGTCGATGGGCATATCCATGGCCAGCGCCACTTCGCCTTCGGACGGCTGCCGCCCCAGTCGGTGCCCCAGTTGCTGGATGGCAGATTCCACGCGCCGCATGGCGTGGCGGATCTGTCGGGTAGCGGGGTCCATGGCACGCAGGCCGTCCAGCATGGCGCCGCGCGCGCGCTGGGTGAGGTAGCTTTCGAACTCCACGCCCGAGGTCTCGCGCGTGGTGCGGATGATGGCGTCAATCAGGCCCAACAGACCGTCCTGCACCAGGTCATCAGTCAGCACATGCGGGGGCAGGCCATGCGCCATGGAGCGCGCAATCTTTCCCACCAGCGGGGCGTGCTGGGTCACCAGCCGCTGCTGTGCGGGATGACTGATGTCCTGTTTGGTGGTCATGGCCCGTAGACTACGCAAAAAAAACGCGGCCTAAGCCGCGTTTTGTACTGCGAATCCCGGCCTTATTCAAACAGCAGGGGATTCTCTAGGGTTTATTCCACCTTGGCCTTGGTGCGCAGGTCTTCCTGGAACTTGCCCAGCTTCTGCTGTTGCAGTTGCTGTGCGATCTGGGGCTTCACATCGTCCAGCTTGGGCAGTTGGGGTTCACGCATGTCTTCCAGGCGGATGATGTGGTAACCGAATTGGGTCTTCACCGGAGTTTCGGTGGTCTTGCCCTTGGAGAGGGCGACCAGCGCATCGGCGAATTCCTTCACGTAGTTGCTGGGGTTGGCCCAATCCAGATCACCACCGTTGGCGCCGGAGCCGGGGTCCTTGGATTGCTTCTTGGCGATGTCTTCAAACTTGGCACCTTTTTTCAGGGAAGCAATGATGGCCTTGGCCTGGGCTTCGGTTTCCACCAGGATGTGGCGGGCGCGGTATTCCTTGCCGGCGTTGGCAGATGCGAACTTGTCGTACTCGGCCTTGATTTCCTCGTCGGTGACGGGGTTCTTCTTCTGATAGTCGTTGAAGAGTTCGCGGATCAGGATGGACTGGCGGGTCAGTTCCACCTGGTTCTTGTAGTCTTCCGTGGCGTCCAGACCACGGGCTTGGGCTTCCTGCACGAAGATTTCTCGGGCAATGATTTCTTCCTTCAGCTGACCTTGCATTTCAGGGGTCACGGGGCGGCCGGAGCGCTTGATCTGTTCTGCCAGTGCATCCACGCGGGCCTTGGGCACGGCCTTGCCATTGACAATGGCGATGTTCTGGGCCATGGCGGCCGATGCGGCGGACAGCAGTGCAGCTGCGGCCAAGGCGGTCAAAATGTGCTTCTTCATACCGGTTCCTTCAGGGATGCTTGTCTTATGGGGAGGGGGTTCTGCCAGAGGGCGAATCTTCGGCCTCAATGGCCAAGGCGTGCAGGCCCTGATCAATGAAATCTTGCAGCGCATCATACACAAGGCGATGGCGCGCCACGCGGCTCTTGGCTGTAAACAATTGTGAAGCGATGCGCACCCGGAAATGAGTGCCGAGGCCTGTGCCATTGGCACCGGCGTGGCCGGCGTGCTGGTAGCTTTCATCGATCACTTCTAGCCGACTCGGCGCCAGGCGCTCGCGCAGCCGGGCTTCAAGTTGGGCGGCGGTGGGGCCTTGGCTCACGGGCTGTCCTTGCTGGCGTCATCCCCCTTGAGGTATGGGGCGATATAGAGGCCCTGCGCGACCAGGAAGGTTAGGGGGAATACATAGCCCCAGAGCTTGAAGTTCACCCAGTCTTCGGTGCTGTAGTACATCACCACGTAGGCATTGATGGCGGCCATGAACAGGGTGTAGAGCACCCAGGCCACGTTGAGGCGCTGCCAGATGGTATCGGGCAACTCCAGCTGGCTGCCCAACAGCAGCTTGAGGAAGTTCTTCTTCATGCCCCAGACGGCCACGGCCAGCGCGATGCCCATGAACGCGTAGAGCACGGTGGGCTTCCACTTGATGAAGCGGTCGTCGTGCAGTGACAGCGTTAGCGCGCCAAAACCCAGAATCAGCACCAGCGTGATCTTGTGCATGGTCTGCAGCTTGCGGTCCATGGCGTAGATCACCGCCATCTGCAACACCGTGGCGCCCATCAGCACGGCGGTGCCCACGTAGATGTCATAGAACTTGTAGGCGCCGAAGAACAGCAGGATGGGGAAGAAGTCGAGGAAAGTTTTCATGCAGGCGTGAAGTGTAGCGAGGCGGAATTCATGCAATAGCGCAGGCCTGTGTCGGTGGGGCCATCGTCAAACACATGGCCCAGGTGGGCGCCACACTGGCTGCATACGGTCTCCACGCGCACCATGCCGTGACTGCGGTCGGTGATCTCGGTGATGGCACCGGGAATGGCCAACGAGAAGCTGGGCCAGCCGCAGTGGGCGTCGAACTTGGTGTCGGAGTCGAACAGCTTGTTGCCGCAGCAGATGCAGTGGTAGCTGCCGTCGGCCCACTGGCGTTCGTACTTGCCGGTGAAGGGGCGCTCGGTCGCCGCATGGCGGGTGACCTGGTAAGCCACGGGTTCGGCACCTTTTTCGGCCAAGACGGCTTGCCACTCGGCGTCGGTTTTGGTGATGGGGAAAGTCATGGGGGTTCCTTCGGGTTTAGGAGCTGCAGCTGATGGAAATCTGGTTCGCCCAATCCGGCGGAAAGTCGGCCCAGGCGGCATGCTCAGGGTGTTCGTCGTACGGATGCTCCAAAACTTTCAGCAAATCGGCCACCACCGTGAAGTCGCCAGCCCTGGCCGCTTGGATGGCTTCCTCGCCCAAATGGTTCCGCAGCACAAAGGCGGGGTTGGTTTTTAGCATTAAATCGGCCGCTATCCCCTGTGGAATATGCGCGAGCAGCTCTGAATACGATAGCAGCCAGGTATCAAAACCGGCCCGATCCAGGAACAGGTCGCGTACCGAATCGTCGCCGGTGCGCTGCTCCTGCGCCCACAGGCTCAGGCGGCGCCAGAAGATGGAGAAGTCCACCTTGTCGGCGGCCAGCAGCTTCAGGATGTCCTCAATCAGCGTGCGGTGGGCCTCCTGCAGGTCGGCCAAACCCAGCTTGGCGGCCATGCGCCGGGCGAAGGCCCGCGGGTAGATGTCCTTGTAGGTCTCCAGCGCTGCAATGGCGTCTTCCTGCGCAGCTATCAGCGGCATCAGCGCCTGACCCAGGCAGAACAGGTTCCAGTAGGCGATGTTGGGCTGCTTGTAGAAAGCGTAGCGGCCCTGGTGGTCCGAGTGGTTGCAGATATGGCCGGGGTCGTAGGCGTCCATGAACTGGAAGGGGCCGTAGTCGATGGTCAGGCCCAGGATGCTCATGTTGTCGGTGTTCATCACGCCATGGCAGAAACCCACCGCCTGCCACTGCGCCACCATCTCTGCCGTGCGCTCCGTCACTGCGGCCAGCAGGGACACATAGGGGTTGCCACCCCAGCGCGCGTCCGTGCGGCAGGCCGGGTAGAACTGGTCGATCACAAAGTCGGCCAGCACCTTGAGCTGGTCGTGCAGGCCGTGGTGGCAAAAGTGTTCGAAATGGCCAAAGCGGATGAAGCTGGGCGCCAGCCGCGTGACCACGGCGGCGGTTTCCAGCTCTTCCCGCCGTACCGGGGCGTTGGACCCGGTGACGCACAGCGCCCGGGACGTGGGAATGCCCAGCGCGTGCATGGCCTCGCTGGCCAGGAATTCACGGATGCTGCTGCGCAGCACGGCCCGGCCGTCGCCCATGCGGGAGTAGGGCGTAAGGCCTGCGCCCTTGAGCTGAATCTCCATCCCCTTTGCCGTCTCACCCAGCAGGATGGCACGGCCATCGCCCAACTGCCCTGCCCAGACGCCAAACTGGTGGCCGCTGTAGACGCTGGCCAGCGAAAGCCCGCCTTGCAGCGGGCGGTTGCCGGTGAAGGCCTGCAGTGCCTCATCGGATTGCAGCCAGGCCGGGTCCAGGCCCAGCGCGTTGGCCGCGTTGATGCTGTTGCCCATCCAGTAGGGGGCGGGCAGGGGCGTGGGGGCAAGCGGGGTGTAGAAATCTTCGCCCAGACTGGCGAAGCGGTGGTTCCAAGTCAGACCCAAGTCCACTGGGTCGCCCGGATAGGACGAAATAGGCATGACTGAATTGTCCCGCATATGACTAATGCCGGCCTTCGCAGGGGGCTTGGCGGGATTACCATGCGGCGACGCGTGCGCGACAGCGAATCGAGGCCCGCGGTGACTGTTCGAACTATTCCAGAGGTGACGCCATATGTTAGGTTTGATGCAAGGCCAGCAGCTGCTGATTTCTTCCCTGATTGATTTTGCGGAACGCCACCATGGCGAGGGGGAAATCGTCTCCCGCCGGGTGGAGGGAGACATCCATCGCACCAACTATCGGGAGCTGGCCGTACGCGCGCGCAAGGTGGCCAATGCGCTGGACCAGATGAAGCTGGCCTTCAGCGACCGCGTGGCCACGCTGGCGTGGAATGGCTATCGCCACCTGGAGCTGTACTTCGGCGTGAGCGGCTCGGGTCGCGTGCTGCACACCCTGAACCCGCGTCTGCACCCGGACCAGATCGCCTGGATCGCCAACCACGCCGAAGACCAGGTGCTATGCTTTGACATGACATTCCTGCCCATCGTGCAGGCCATCCACACCCGCTGCACCACTGTCAAACACTGGATTGCGCTGTGCGATGCTGACAAGCTGCCTTCTGAGACCGGCATCCCTGGCTTGCAGAGCTACGAAGCCTGGATCGCCCCGCAGCCGGTTGCGTATGCCTGGCCCGAGTTTGACGAGAACTCGGCATCGAGCATGTGCTACACCAGCGGCACCACCGGCAACCCCAAGGCCGCGCTCTACAGCCACCGCTCCACCATCCTGCATGCCTTCTCGGGCGCCTTGCCCGACGCGCTGAACATGAGTGCGCGCGATTCCGTGTTGCCCGTGGTCCCCATGTTCCACGTCAATGCCTGGGGCCTGCCGTATTCGGCCGCCATGACGGGGGCCAAGCTGGTGTTCCCCGGTCCAGCCATGGACGGGAAGTCCATCTTTGAGTTGATCGAAGCCGAGAAAGTCAGCTTTGCGGCGGGCGTGCCTACCGTGTGGCAAATGATGCTGGCCCATATGCAGACGGCCAAGCTGCGCTTCTCCACGCTCAAGCGCACGGTCATCGGTGGCTCGGCCTGCCCGCCGGCCATGATTACCGCCTTCAACGATGTGTATGGGGTGGAAGTGCTGCACGCCTGGGGCATGACTGAGATGTCGCCCTTGGGCACGGTCTGCACGCTCAAGAACAAGCACCTGCCCATGTCGCCCGAAGACAAGATGAAAGTCCGCCTCAAGCAGGGGCGCGGCATCTTCGGCGTGGACATGAAGATCGTCGATGGAAACGGCACCGAGCTGCCTTGGGACGGCAAAGCCTATGGCGATCTGCTGGTCAAGGGGCCCTGGATCATCAGCGAATACTTTAAGGGCGAGGGGGGCTCACCCCTGGTCGACGGCTGGTTCCCCACCGGGGACGTGGCCACCATAGACCCCGATGGTTATATGCAGATCACCGACCGCAGCAAGGACGTTATCAAGTCCGGCGGCGAGTGGATCAGCTCCATCGATGTGGAAAACATCGCCATGGCCCACCCGGCTGTGGCAATGGCCGCCTGCATCGGCATGAAGCACCCCAAGTGGGACGAGCGGCCCATTGTGGCCGTGGTCAAGAAACAGGGCAGCGAGCTCACGCGCGACGAGCTGCTGGCCTTTTACGACGGCAAGACCGCCAAATGGCAGGTACCGGACGACGTGGTGTTTGTGGACGCCATTCCGCTGGGCGGCACCGGCAAGATGCAGAAGAGCAAGCTGCGCGAGCTGCTCAAAGACTACCGCTTGCCCACACTCTGATCCCGGCGGGGCCGGGGCGGTAGTCATGCGATCATCGCCTACCCCAAATCGGGGGAAGGCGATGAAAGGGTGTTTGCCGGATGGAGTTTTTCATCATTTCCATGCTCAACGGCCTCAGCTATGGGCTGTTGCTGTTCATGCTCAGCGCCGGGCTGACGCTGATCCTGAGCATGATGGGCGTGCTGAATTTCGCCCACGCCAGCTTCTACATGCTGGGGGCCTACCTGGGCTACACCGTGTCTGGCTGGGTCGGTTTCTGGCCCGCCCTGGTCATCGCGCCGCTGGCCATTGGCGCACTGGGTGCGGTGTTTGAGCGCCTGGCCCTGCGCAAGGCCCACAAGCTGGGCCATGTGCCCGAACTGCTGATCACCTTCGGCCTCTCCTACATCCTGTTGGAGCTGGTGCAGCTCATCTGGGGCCGCACTCCGGTGGAATTCAGGCCGCCTGCCGTGTTGCAGGGGCCAGCCTTTACGCTGGTTCACCACGCTACAGACGGCATGCAGCTGCTCTGGGGCAGTGCGCCGGCCGGCCTGTGCAATGTAGCTGCGGGCGTGGTGTGTTCGCCGTTCCCCATGAGCCGCGGCTTTGTCATGCTGGTGGCCCTGTGCATGCTGCTGGCGCTGTGGCTGCTGCTATCGCGCACCCGCATTGGCCTGGTCATTCAGGCTGCGCTCACCCACCCGGAGATGGTGGAAGCGCTGGGCCACAACGTGCCGCGCATCTTCATGCTGGTGTTTGGTGTGGGCACCGGGCTGGCCGGGCTGGCCGGTGTTATCGGGGGCGTCACCTTTGTGACGGAGCCGGCCATGGCCGCCACGGTAGGTTCAGTCATTTTTGTGGTCGTTGTAGTGGGCGGCATGGGGTCGCTGAGTGGGGCGTTTCTGGCATCGCTACTGATAGGCGTAGTGCAGACCATGGCTGTGGCGCTGGATTACTCGCTGCTGGACGCGGTGCACGATCTGGGCCTGCCGGTGACCGAGGGGCTCCGGAGTCTGGGCGCCTCCCGGCTCACTGTGGCCCAGGTGGCGCCCATGCTGCCGTACCTGCTGCTGGTGCTGGTGTTGATCCTGCGGCCCCGCGGATTGCTGGGTAGACGCGATGGCTGAGGTGCGCATGTCGTTTCTGACCGGCCTGAAACCGTCGCCTGCTCTGGCACGCCCACTGCTGTGGAGCGCTTTCGCGCTGTTGCTGGTGGTCGCTCCTTTGGTGTTCCGCAGCAGCCTTTCCGTCACCTTGCTGTCGCAAATGGGCATCGCCATCGTGGCCTGCTTGTCCTACAACCTGCTGATGGGGCAGGGCGGCATGCTGAGTTTTGGCCATGCGGTCTACACCGGGCTGGGGGCGTACGCGGCCATCCACGCGCTCAATGCAGCGGGAGCTGGGCGTTGGGGTATTCCTGTCAGCCTCATTCCGCTGGTGGGAGCGTTTGCGGGCATGGGGGTGGCCGTATTGCTGGGCTACGTCAGCACGCGCACGCCGGGCACTCCCTTTGCCATGATTACTTTGGGCCTGGGCGAGCTGGTGTTTGCGGCATCGCTCATGTTCTCCGGCTTCTTTGGCGGGGAGGGCGGCGTGTCGTCCAACCGGGTGGTGGGGCCGCCCGTCTTCGGGATCAACTTTGCACCGGCCATACAGGTCTACTACCTGATCGCCGCCTACACCTTTGTTGCCGTGGCAGCTCTGTATGCCCTGACTGGAACCCCTCTGGGCCGCATGCTTAATGCGGTGCGCGACAACCCCGAGCGCGCGGAATTCATTGGTTACAACCCCCACCGCGTCCGCTACATGGCCTTCATCATTGCGGGCTTCTTTGCCGGTTTGGCGGGCGGGCTGGCGGCGCTGAACTTCGAGATCGTGACAGCCGAGGTGGTCAGCGCCACACGCTCCGGCGCCTACCTGCTGTTTACCTTTGTGGGTGGGGCGGGCTTTTTCTTCGGTCCCATCATCGGTGCGGTGCTCATGGTGCTGGCCTTTGTGTTGCTCAGTGAGCTCACCAAGGCCTGGCTGCTCTACCTGGGGCTGCTTTTTCTCTGCATGGTTCTGTACGCGCCCGGCGGCATTGCCAGTCTGGTCATGCAGAACTTGCGCCTGGCCCGCGCGGGCCTGCTGGGGCGCCTGTGGTTGGCCTACCTGGCGTTGATTGGCAGCGGGCTGGTAGCGCTGGCCGGGCTAGGCGCCATGGTGGAGATGGTCTACCACCGCCAGCTGAAAGCGGCACTGGGCTCTGGTCTGCGCTTCCTTGGTCTGTCGTTGGACACGGCCAGTGCCGACTGCTGGATGGGCGCGCTGCTGGTGTGCGCCACGGGGACTGCATTGTTTGAGCTGGTGCGCAGGCAGTTTGCCCAGGACTGGCAAGCTGTCCAGGCCGTCATGGAGAAGGCCGCTACGGGAAGGAGCAGCCTGTGAGCACCACTTTCACGAGCACTCCGGCGCTGGAACTGCGCGGCCTGCACAAGCGCTTTGGCCAGTCCGACATCATTTGCGGCGTGAGCCTGACCGTGCAGGCGGGCGAGCGCGTGGCCTTGATCGGTCCCAATGGCGCGGGCAAGTCCACGCTGTTCAATCTGATCAGCGGGCGCTATGCGCCCGACCGTGGCGAAGTTTTGCTGCATGGCCAGCCCATCCAGGGCAAAAAGCCTTTCGAGATCAATCGCCTGGGCCTGTCACGCAGCTTCCAGATCAGCAACATCTTCCCCCGGCTCAGCGTGTTCGAGAACCTGCGCTGCAGCGTGCTCTGGAGCCTGGGCTACCGCTATACCTTTCTGCGTTTTCTGTCCCGCCTGGACGATGCCAATGCCCGCGCCGACCAGCTCATGGACATGGTGCAGCTCGCACACAAGCGCGACGTGCCCGCCATGCACCTGACCTACGCCGAGCAGCGTGCGCTGGAGATTGGCATCACCCTGGGCAGCGGCGCCAGCGTGATCCTGCTGGATGAGCCGACGGCCGGCATGAGCCGCAGCGAGACGGAACGCTTTGTGGAACTCATTGCGCAAGTGACGGAGGGCAAGACGCTGCTGATGGTGGAGCACGACATGGGCGTGGTGTTTGACCTGGCGGACCGGATCGCGGTCATGGTCCATGGGGAACTGATTGCTTTTGACACGCCGCAGGCCGTACGAGCCAACCCACGTGTGCAGGAGGCCTACCTGGGCGCCTTGTCAGGCGAGTTGCAGGCGGGAGGGCACTGAGATGCTGAATATTCAGAACCTGCACGCCTGGTACGGCAAAAGCCATGTGCTGCAAGGCGTGGACCTGCAAGTGGGGCAGGGCGAGATCGTGGCCCTGCTGGGGCGCAATGGTTCAGGCCGCTCCACCATGGCTAAGGCCATCATGGGTCTGGTGGCTTGCCAGGGCACTGTGGAGTGGAAGGGGCAGCCCGCTCTGGGCCAGCCGGCCTTCGCCATGGCGCGGGCTGGCGTGGGCTATGTGCCGGAGAGCCGCGAGGTGTTTCCCACACTCACCGTGCACCAGAACCTGCTCCTGGGACAACAGCGCGGCAAGAAGCGGGCAGCTTGGTCGTTTGACGACATGTACCGACTCTTCCCCCAGCTCAAAGCGCGCGAGCACACCGCGGCGGGTGTGCTTTCCGGCGGGGAGCAGCAGATGTTGACCCTGTGCCGCACGCTCATGGGCGACCCCGAACTCATTATCATCGACGAGCCCACCGAAGGTCTGGCTCCGCAGATCGTGGAACTGGTGGCGCAGGCCCTGGTGGCGCTGCGTGAGCGGGGCATGTCGGTACTGTTGATCGAGCAAAAGCTCACCATTGCCATGGCTGTTTCGGACCGTTGCCTGGTCATGGGCCATGGGCGTATCGTGTTCGACGGGACACCCCAGTCCCTGCGGGAGCGGGGCGACATTCGCCGCGAGTGGTTGGAGGCCTAGGGGATAACCCTTGGTTTGTCCCACGAGGGACAAATGCCCTTGGATTGACACGCAAAACCCCTACAATCTTTAAAAAAGAACGATCGTTCTATTTTATTTTGTGGCTCCACCTTTTCAAGGAATGAAAGCATGACCGCCCAGTACCAAGTCCAAGGCGATATCGCCGTCATCACGCTGAACAACCCGCCGGTCAACGGTCTGGGCCTGTCCACCCGACAAGGCATTGCGGACGGCATGGCCAAGGCGCAGGCAGATGCGGCGGTCAAGGCCATCGTCATCGCCGGTGCGGGCAAGGCCTTCTCGGGCGGTGCCGATATCAAGGAGTTCGGCAAACCTACGGCATTGCAAGAGCCCAATTTGATCAGCGTCATTGGCGTGCTCGAAGCCTCAAGCAAACCCGTGGTGGCAGCCATCCACACGGTGGCCATGGGCGGCGGCCTGGAGCTGGCCCTGGGTTGCCACTACCGCATTGCAGCTCCCGGTACCAGCGTGGCCCTGCCCGAAGTGAAGCTGGGCCTGCTGCCCGGCGCCGGTGGCACGCAGCGCCTGCCGCGCGTGCTCGGTGTGGAGCCCGCACTGAACATGATCGTCAGCGGCGAGACCGTCAAGAGCGAGATGCTGGCCATGGCCCCCGGCCAGAAGCTGTTCGACAAGCTGGCGGCGTCTGCTGAAAGCGTGCTGGAAGAGGCCATTGCCTTTGCCCGTGAAAAAGCCGATTTACGCCCATTACCCCTGGTGCGCGACCTCAAGTGCAAGCATCCGTTGGGCGACGCCTACTTTGCGTTTGCGCGCAACATGGTCAAGGGCATGAGCAAGAACTTCCCCGCACCCGCCAAGTGCGTGGATGCCGTGGAGGCCGCCACCAAGAAGAAGTTCGACGAGGGCATGGCCGTCGAGCGCGAGATCTTCATCAACCTGATGTGGACTGCCGAGAGCCGCAGCCTTCGCCACCTGTTCCTGGCCGAGCGTGCAGCATCAAAAATCCCCGATGTCCCCGCAGATACTACGCAACGTGCTATCAACTCCGTAGCAATTATCGGCGCTGGCACCATGGGTGGCGGTATTGCCATGAACTTCCTGAACGCCGGCATCCCCGTCAAGATGCTCGAAATGAAGCAGGAGGCATTGGACCGTGGCATCGGCATCATGCGCAAGAACTACGAAGCTCAAGTGGCCAAGAAGAAGCTCAAGCAGGACAAGTACGAACAGCGCATGGGCTTGCTGTCCACCACGCTGAGCTACGACGACCTGAAAGATGCGGACTTGGTGATTGAGGCCGTGTTCGAGGAGATCGGCGTCAAGGAAGCTGTGTTCAAGGAGCTGGACCGCGTGATGAAGCCCGGTGCCATCCTGGCCTCCAACACCTCCACGCTGGACGTGAACAAGATTGCCAGCTTCACCAAGCGCCCCGAAGACGTGGTGGGCCTGCACTTCTTCAGCCCTGCCAACGTCATGAAGTTGCTGGAAGTGGTGCGCGGCGAGAAGACCGCCAAGGACGTGATGGCCACCGTGATGACGGTTGCCAAGAAGATCAAGAAGACGGCCGTGGTCTCCGGCGTGTGCGACGGCTTTATCGGCAACCGCATGATCGAGCAATACGGCCGCCAGGGCGGTTTCCTGCTGGACGAAGGCTGCACGCCTGCCCAGGTGGACAAGGCGATGGAAAAATTTGGCATGGCCATGGGCCCGTTCCGCATGGGCGATCTGGCTGGCAACGATATCGGCTGGGCCATCCGCAAGCGCCGCTACTCTGAAAAGCCCGACATGAAGTACAGCAAGACCGCTGACCTGCTGTGCGAGAAGGGCCGCTTCGGCCAGAAGGTGGGCAAGGGCTGGTACGACTATGTGGAAGGCAAACGTGACGCCATCCCCAACGCCGAAGTCGTGGCCATGATTGAAGAACACCGCAAGGCCCTGGGCATCACACCCCGCAAGATCTCTGACGAAGAAATCGTGCAGCGCCTGGTGTTCAGCCTGGTCAACGAAGCCGCCCACATTCTGGAAGAGGGCATTGCCAACAAGGCCAGCGATATCGACATCGTCTACATCTTTGGCTACGGCTTCCCGGCACACCGCGGTGGCCCCATGAACTACGCCGACGAGGTGGGCCTGTTCAATGTGGTGCAAGCCATGAACCGCTTTGCACAGAACCCGCTGGACGACGCCAAGTTCTGGCAGCCTGCACCGCTGCTGGCCCGCCTTGCCGCTGAAGGCAAAACCTTCAACTGAGCGGGCAAGCCACCATGCTCAAGAAAATAGCCTGGGGCGCACTGGCCTTACTGCTGGCGCTGGTGGCCGTCTTGGCCATCAACACCCTGCGCAAGGGCTCGCGCCAGCTCGATGTGCCACCGGTGCCTGTGGTGGCGGTGGACGATGCCGGCGTCGCCCAGCGTCTGGCCGATGCCGTGCGCCTGCGCACCATCTCGTCCCGCGACGACGCCGAACTCAACGCCGACCAGTTCAAGCAACTGCACGCGCTGCTGCAGGCCAAGTTCCCCAAGATCCACGCCGCGCTCAAGCGCGAAGTAGTGGGGAACTACAGCCTGCTCTACACCTGGTCTGGCAGCAAGCCGGAGGCCCAGCCCATCCTGCTGATGGCACACCAGGACGTGGTGCCCATTGCGCCCGGTACCGAGAAAAACTGGCAGACCGAGCCCTTTGCAGGCCAAGTCAAAGACGGTTTCGTCTGGGGCCGTGGCGCCTGGGACGACAAGGGCAACCTCATGGCCCAGCTCGAAGCCCTAGAGATGCTGATTGCCAGCGGCTACAAGCCCGAGCGCACAGTCTACCTGGCCTTTGGCGCGGATGAAGAGGTGGGCGGCCACCGCGGTGCCGAGAAGATTGCGGCCCTGCTGAAGGAGCGCAAGGTACGGCTGGACTTTGTCATCGACGAAGGCCTGCTGATTACCGAAGGCATCATGCCTGGCCTTAAGGCGCCCACGGCCCTCATTGGCGTGGCGGAAAAAGGTTATCTGACCGTGGTGCTGAAAATGGCCGCCACGCCCGGCCATTCGTCCATGCCGCCGCCCAAGGGGCAAAGCGCCATTGCCATGCTGAGTGCGGCGCTCAAGCGCATTGATGACGAGCAACTGCCCGCCGGCATTCGCGGTGTGGCGGCTGACATGTTCGCCACCATCGCACCCGAGATGAGCGGCTTCTCCCGCGTCGCGCTGTCCAACCTCTGGTTGTTCGGCCCCATCGTGCAGAAGCAGCTGGAAAACGGCGCTGGTACCAATGCCGTGATGCGCACCACCACCGCGCTGACCATTGTCAACGCCGGCAACAAGGAAAACGTGCTGCCCGGCAATGCCGAGGCCACCGTCAACTTCCGCCTGTTGCCCGGCGACACCAAGGATATGGTGGTGGAACGCACCCGCGCCCTGGTGGCCGACGCCACCAAGACCGACAAGTTCGAGCTGTTTGCGCTGCCCGGTGGTGCCGAGGCTTCCAAGGTCACGCCGGTGGATTCTGCACAGTACGCCCTTATCAACCGTACGGTGCGCGAGGTGTTCCCCGGAACGCTGGTGGCACCGGGCCTGATGATTGGCGGCTCTGACTCCATCCACTTTGGCGAGATCAGCGACCACATCTTCAAGTTCTCGCCCGTGCGCGCCGGCCCGGAAGACCTGCCGCGCTTCCACGGTACCAACGAACGCATTGCGGTCAGCAACTATGCCGAGCTGATCCGCTTTTACCACCGCCTTGTCACGCAGGGTGCGAAGGCCACCACCCAACCCTGACCGTATTTAGGAGAGATTCACCATGACATCCGCAGTTATTGTTTCCACCGCACGCACCCCGCTGACCAAGGCCTGGAAGGGCGCTTTCAACATGACCCACGGCGCCACCATGGGCGGCCATGTGGTCGAACACGCCATCCAACGCGCTGGTATTGAAGCCGGCGAGGTGGACGACGTCATCATGGGTTGCGGCACACCCGAAGGCGCGACCGGCGCCAACATCGCCCGCCAGATCGCGCTGCGCGCCGGCTGCCCCGTCACCGTATCGGGCATGACCATCAACCGTTTTTGCTCGTCCGGCCTGCAGACCATTGCCACTGCGGCCCAGCGCATCATGGCCAATGAAGGCGACATTTATGTCGCTGGCGGCGTGGAAGCCATCTCCTGCACCGCGCAAGAGATGAACCAGCACATGCTGACCGACCCCTGGCTCATGAAGAACAAGCCCGAGGTCTACTGGGCCATGCTGCAAACCGCCGAGCAAGTGGCCAAGCGCTACAACATCAGCCGTCAGGCGATGGACGAGTACGGAGCGAGCAGCCAGCAAAAGGCGTCCGCCGCGCTGGAGAAGGGCCTGTTCAAGGACGAAATCGCCCCCATCACTGTGACCATGGGCGTGGCTGACAAGGTCATGGGCCTGATGACCAAGCAAGTGACTGTGAGCGATGACGAAGGTATTCGTGCCGGCACCACCTACGACGGCATCAAGGATCTGCGCTCCGCCTTGCCCGGCGGCCTGGTGTCTGCCGGCAACGCCAGCCAGCTGTCTGATGGCGCTGGGGCCACCGTGGTGATGCACGAAAAGCTGGCCGAGCAAAAGGGCCTCAAACCCCTGGGCCGCTTCCTGGGCTTTGCCGTGGCCGGCTGCGAGCCTGACGAAATGGGCATCGGCCCCGTGTTCGCCATCCCCAAGGTTCTCAAGCGCCTGGGCCTGACGATCAACGATATCGACCTGTGGGAGCTGAACGAAGCCTTCGCTGTGCAGGTGATCTACTGCCGCGACAAGCTGGGCATCCCCGCGGACAAGCTCAACGTGAACGGCGGCGCCATCGCCGTGGGTCACCCCTTCGGCATGAGCGGCCAACGCCTGACTGGCCACGCGCTCATCGAAGGCAAGCGCCGTGGTGCCAAGAAGGTCATGGTGACCATGTGCATTGGTGGCGGCATGGGCGCGGCTGGGGTGTTTGAGGTGCTGTAAGACGCATCAGCAGACCTAGCGCCACGCAAAGGGCCACCCGAAACGGTGGCCCTTTTTCATTGAAGCGCGGTACAGACGTTCACGCGGGCTTCACAGCTAGCTCACAGTGCCATCACATTCACTTCGTCCGTGCTGCTGACACTGCCAGCTCATCAAACAAGAAGGAGCTGGAATGAAGAACACACTGTTTTTGAAGTGCCTCACGGTGCTGGTACTGGGTCTGGTGCTGTGGATCCCACTGCTGATGATCGAAAACACCATTCAGGAGCGGACGGGCTACCGTCAGGACGCGATCCAGGCCATCGCCGCAAGCTCGGCGGGCGAGCAAAAGCTCTGGGGCCCGGTGTTGACCGTTACGGTGGACGAGGAATATGAAGAAATCGTCTCCGGCTGGTCCAAGGCGGGTACTGTGTCAGGCACCAGCCGGAAGACCCGCCAGCACACGATCCAGGTGCAGCCCGTTGCGGCTGACCTGAAAGGGCGCATGGAGGTGGAGCGGCGCAAGCTGGGCCTGTTCAGCACACCGGTCTTTGAACGCAATGCCACCCTCAGTGGCCACTACGTGGCTCCCACGGTCAAAGACCTGCCCACCTTGGGAACCAATGCCAAGCTCACCTGGCGGGCGCCTGTGCTGAACGTGGGCATAGGGGACACGCGCGGCATTGCCAGCGTGCCGCAGCTCATGCTGGCCGGTGGCACTCTCGCCACGGAGGCGGGCAGCGGAGCCCAGGAGATGGGTGCGGGCTTTCACGGCGTCGCGCAGGGCGTTCATCTGGATGGCAGTGCAAAGACCTTGCCCTTCACAGTTTCCGTTCGCCTGGTGGGCACCAGCAGCTTTGGCTTTGTCCCCGTAGGTGACACCGTGACCGCCGACCTCAGTGGCAACTGGCCGCACCCCAGCTTTGGCGGCGACTTTCTGCCGCGCAGCCGTACCGTGCAAGACTCCGGCTTCAACGCCCGCTGGGCGACCACCGCACTTGCCTCCAAGGGACGCGATACAGAGCAGGGCTTTCAGGTTCGCCTGATCGAACCTGTGGATGTGTACCAGCAAGCCACCCGCTCCGTGAAGTACGGTTTCCTGTTCATCGCACTGAGCTTTGCAGCCTTCTTCCTGTTCGAACAGCTCAAAAGCCTGCGCATTCACCCCATTCAGTATCTGCTGGTGGGTTTGGCCCAGGCCGTGTTCTTTCTGCTGCTGACCAGCTTGTCAGAGCACATGGAGTTTGCGGTGGCGTACGGTGCGGCAGCTACTGCCTCAGTGGTGCTGATTGGTATTTACCTCGCATCCGTTCTACACGGCGCCAAGCGGGCCATCGGCTTCAGCGCTGCCATGGCAACGCTGTACGCTGCCCTGTTTGGCATCCTGCAATCCGAGCAGAACGCCTTGTTGCTGGGTTCGGTGCTGATGTTCCTGCTGTTGGCTGCAGTCATGCTGGGTACGCGCAAGGTGGATTGGTACAAAGAGCGAGAGTGAATTGCGCTATTGAGTCAATTCAACATTGATGGGGACGTTACTTCCAAGGCGACGGAAGTAAAAGGACAAAGCCTTTCCATTCAGTAACTCAGCGATCGGGGCGTTCGGATTTACTTTGAATTCGATCTGCCCCGTCTTCTCGTCATACACAGAGAAGACTTCAACGACATCATTTCCGTCTATCTCTCCTGTCATACGACTATGACTGGATGTAAATTGCAAGAAGCTGGATTGGATGATTCTCTGAATCAGCGAGGAGAACGATTCACTCGCTTCGACAGCGTAGTCGGCCTCCAACGGACCAACTTGATCGTCCTGAGAGCAACAGGCTTCCCTAAAAACTGTGACTTTCATATTTCTCTTTAGTGGGATGTGTTTTTCGCAACAAAGCATACGCCTGCATTCAGAAAACACCTATGCAAGTAAGGTGAGACTGGTTGCGGCACTGATTTCAGTTCTTTGAGTGAGCCTGTAACTCACCGGACACCTCGGGCGAACTATTTCAGACGGACTGCGCAACAATGTGCAAATGACCCTCCGCCCCACCATCGACTTCCTCCTCCACGACTGGCTCGACACCGCCGCACTGACCGAGCGCGAGCGGTTCAGTGACCACAGCACCGAGACCTTCGGCGCCGTACTCGACACCTGCGAACGTATCGCCCGCGAGAAGTACGCGCCGTTCAACCGCTTGGTGGATGTGGAAGAGCCGCGCACGGTGACGGAGGCGGATGGCAGCCTGCGTGTGGTGTTGCCGCAAGCGACGCATGACGCGAACAAGGCTTACGCTGAATCCGGCATGTTGTCGGCCGCGCAGGATTACGACATGGGCGGCATGCAGCTGCCGTACAGCGTGGAGGCGGCGGCCAATGCATTCTTTGCCTGTGCGTCGGTCAGCATTGGCTCGGGCATGTTGACCACGGGCAATGCCAATTTGCTGATGGCGCATGGCACTGCGCTGCAAAAAGAGGTGTTTGCGCAGAACGAGTTTTCGGGCCGCTGGTCGGGCACTATGTGCCTGAGCGAGCCGCAGGCCGGCTCCAGCCTGTCGGACGTGGCGACCAAGGCAGTGCCCGATGGTGCCGACTTCGAGAGCGACCCGCTGGGCCCGCGCTACCGGCTCAAGGGCAACAAAATGTGGATTTCCAGCGGCGAGCACGAGCTGACGGAAAACATCGTGCATCTGGTGCTGGCCAAGATTCCTGATGCGGACGGCAAGCTGGTGCCCGGAACGCGCGGCATTTCGCTGTTCATCGTGCCCAAGAAGATGGTGAACACCCAAGGCGAACTGACCGGCGTGCGCAACGACGTGGCGCTGGCAGGCCTGAACCACAAGCTGGGCTGGCGTGGCACGACGAATACGCTGTTGAATTTTGGGGAAGGCCAGTTCCCCGTGGACGGCAAGGCTGGCGCCGTGGGCTACCTGGTAAGCCAGCCCGGCAAGGGCTTGGCCTGCATGTTCCACATGATGAACGAGGCCCGCATTGGCGTGGGCATGGCCGCGACGATGCTGGGCATGGCGGGATACTACGCCTCGCTGGACTATGCCAAGAACCGCCCGCAGGGTCGCCCCATCACCGGCGCCGGCAAGGACGCTGCCGCGCCGCAGACCCGCATCATTGAACACGCCGATGTGAAGCGCATGCTGCTGGCGCAAAAGGCCTATGCCGAAGGCGCGTTGGCGCTGGAGCTCTACTGCGCGCGCCTGGTGGACGAGCACCACACGGCCGGCGGCGCACAGGCCGAGGAGGCCCGCCTGCTGCTGGAAGTGCTGACCCCCATTGCCAAGAGCTGGCCCAGCGAATGGTGCCTGGAAGCCAACAGCCTGGCCATCCAGGTGCATGGCGGCTATGGCTACACGCGCGACTTCCCGGTGGAGCAGTACTGGCGCGACAACCGCCTCAACATGATCCACGAAGGCACCCACGGCATCCAGGGCATGGACCTGCTGGGCCGCAAGGTGCTGATGGAGGAGGGCAAAGGCCTGCAGCTGCTGGCCCACCGCGTGCAGGCCACCATCCACCGCAGTAGCGGCATTCCGGCACTGGCTGCGCACGCCAAGGCGCTGGGCCGTGCGCTGCAGGACGTGAGCACGGCCACGCAGCAAGCCTGGTCCACCGGCGTGCCCGGCGAGGCACTGGCCAATGCCGTGCCCTATATGCAGGCCTTTGGCCACACGGTGCTGGCCTGGATCTGGCTGGACGTGGCCGCCTGCGCGCTGGACAATGATCCGAAACAGGCCGAACTGAGCACCCAGGGACGGGTGGGCTGCACGCGCTTCTTCTTCCACTATGAGCTTCCCAAAATCGGGGCATGGCTGTCTGTGGTGCAATCGAGGGATCTGACCTGCGCGTCATTTCCTGAAGGAGCGTTTTGATGGCTTTTTTCAAAGAGACCAAGGGCACCAGCAGCGCCAAGTTGTTGCGCATCGAGCGCATGGTCTGGACCCTGATTTACGGTGGCCTGCTGGCCATCGTGCTGGGTGTTTTCATCGACCAGCAGGAAGCGCAGGACGCCAGCCTGTTCTACAACCTGGGCGGCCTGGCGGTGGCGGGTGGCGTGGTGCTGATCTACGTGCGCTCGCGCCTGCACGAAGACGATCGCTAGGGCCAGCTCTCTATAGCGCGCGGTATATCGCGCCGGAGACACAAAGCCACTGCGCCCAAACGCACAATGGCCGATTTGGCATTCCCCTACACGACAAAGACTAGGCAGACCCCATGACACGCACCATCCAACAACTCTTTGACCTGACCGGCAAGACGGCCCTGATCACTGGCGGTTCGCGCGGCCTGGGCCTGCAACTGGCCCACGCGCTGGGCGAGGCTGGCGCCAAGATCATGATCAGCTCGCGCAAGGCCGAAGACCTGGAGCAGGCCTGTGCCGAGCTGCAGGCGGCCGGCATCGACGCCCGCTGGATTGCCGCCGACTGCGCCAAAGACAGCGAGATCACCCGCCTGGCCGAAGAAACCCTGCAGCGCATGGGCGACGTGGACATCCTGGTCAACAACGCCGGGGCTTCGTGGGGCTCACCAGCCGAAGACCACCCCGTCGAGGCCTGGGACAAGGTGATGAACCTCAACGTGCGTGGCTACTTTTTGCTGAGCCAGATCATTGCCAAGAAGAGCATGATTCCGCGCAAGAGCGGCCGCATCATCAATGTGGCCTCCATCGCCGGCCTCAACGGCAACCCCGAAGGCATGACCACCATCGCCTACAACACCTCCAAGGGCGCGGTGGTCAACTTCACGCGCACGCTGGGCGCCGAATGGGGCAAGTACAACATCACCGTCAACGCCATCTGCCCGGGCTTTTTCCCCAGCAAGATGACGTACGGCCTGCTCAAGACCATGGGCGAGGAAAAACTCGCCGCCGGTGCGCCGCTCAAGCGCCTGGGCGATGACGAAGACCTCAAGGGCCTGGCCGTGCTCTACGCGTCCGACGCGGGCAAGCACATCACCGGCCAATGGCTGGCGGTGGATGGCGGCGTATCCGTCGTAACCGGAGGCTGATATGGCCCCCACGCTTCTCACTTCGTGGAGTGCGCTGCCCCCCAAGGGGGCCGTGCCTTGCTTGGGGCGGCCCTGCGCCGCGGCATGACCATGTGGGAGCAGGCCCTGGGCTTTGGCGTCGAGATTCCCTTTGTCACGCACCTGGGCTTTGCGCTCACGGCGTTTGCCGACGGGCGCTCGGAAATCGTCTACACACCCAAGGCCGAGCACCTCAACTCCTTCAACGTGACCCACGGCGGCGCGCTGATGACGCTGCTGGACGTGAGCATGGCCACGGCCGCGCGCAGCGTGGCGCCAGAGATGGGCGCGGTCACCATCGAGATGAAAACCACCTTTATGCAACCTGCGGTGGGCACGCTCACCGCGCGCGGCGAGCTGATGCACCGCAGCGCCACCATGGCCTTCACCCAGGCCACGGTGTTCGATGCAGACGGCAAGCCCTGCGCGCACGCCACGGGCACCTTCAAGTACCTCAAGCGCCTGGCCACGGGCAGCCGCAGCGTCAATCCGCTGAACCCGCCCGACGCCATCGCTACCGATTGATAGAGAGAGAAATAGACACCTAGCCCCCGCGGAATATGCGCAAGCAGCTATCAAAAGAATAGCAATGAACAGGAGCAACGCATGGCCAGTCCGACGCTGAGTTACATCAGCACCCATACCGTCTTCAACCAGGCTGAGCCCCTGGTGGACCGCAATCTATTCACCGGCAACCAGGCCCTGCAAAGCGCGCTGAAATTCAACGCGCCCACGCTGGACACCGCCAGCCTGCATGCCCTGGGCTTCCAGATGGGCAGCGCTGTGATGCAGAACCATGCGCGCCTGGCCAATGTGCACACGCCCGTGCTCCACAGCCACGACCGCCTGGGCCGCCGGGTGGACCAGGTGGAATTCCACCCCAGCTATCACGCGCTGATGACCGCCGCCGCCGAGGCCGGCCTGCACGGCAGCCCCTGGAACGAGAAGGTCCACGGCCACACGCGCCGGGCCGCCGCCTTCATGATGTTCACCGAGGCGGAGCCTTCCATCCTGTGCCCCATCTCGATGACCTATGCGGTCATGGCCGCGCTGCCGGGCAATGCCGCCATCTTCCAGGACTGGGCACCCGGCCTGACGGCGCGTGCCTACGACTCCGCCTTCCGGCCCTTCAACCAGAAAACCGGCCTGACCATGGGCATGGGCATGACGGAAAAGCAGGGCGGCTCCGACGTGCGGGCCAACACCACCCAGGCCTTCCCCGACGGGCAGGATGCCTGGGGCCAGCGTTACACCTTGGTGGGCCACAAATGGTTTTTCTCGGCCCCCATGTGCGACGCCTTTCTGGTGCTGGCGCAGACGCCGGCCGGTCTGTCGTGCTTCTTCATTCCGCGTGTACTGCCCGACGGCTCGGTCAACACCATCCGCATCCAGCGCCTGAAGGACAAGCTGGGCAACAAGGCCAACGCGAGCTCGGAGGTGGAGTTTCTCAACGCCACCGCCTGGCTGGTGGGCGACGAAGGACGCGGCGTGCCGCAGATTCTGGAAATGGGCACCATGACGCGGCTGGACTGCGCCCTGGGCACCAGCGGCCTGATGCGCCAGGCGCTCAGCATCGCGCTGCACCACACCGCGCAGCGGCAGGCCTTTGGCAAGCGCCTGATCGAGCAGCCGCTGATGCGCAATGTGCTGGCCGACCTTGCTATCGAAAGCGAAGCTGCTTGCGCACTTTCCATGCGGCTTGCACGCTCTTTTGACCATAAGGACGACGCGCACGAGGTGCTGATGGGCCGCCTGCTCACGCCGATTGCCAAGTTCTGGATCTGCAAGCGCGGCGCCGCCTTTGCGCAGGAAGCCATGGAATGCCTGGGCGGCAACGGCTATGTGGAGGAGGGCGGCGAAGGCACCATGGCCCGCATCTACCGCGAGATGCCGCTCAACTCCATCTGGGAAGGCGCGGGCAACATCATGGCGCTGGACCTGCTGCGCGCGCTGCGCAAGGGCGATGTGGCGGCTGCGCTGGTGCGCGAGCTGGCCCCGGCCCGCGGCGCCCACCCGGCGCTGGACCAACTGGCCGCTGCCTTGCCAAGCCGCGTGGAACACATGGCCACCGAGATGGAGGCGCGCCGCTTGGCGCAGGACGTGGCGCTGGCCGTGCAGGCCGCGCTGCTGTACCAGAGCGCGCCCAGCGCCGTGTTCAGCGCATTTTGTGATTCCCGCCTCGCGGGCAACTGGGGCCACACCTTTGGCACCCTGGGCGCCGGGGTGGACTTCGACCGCATCATTGAAAGGGCCATGCCATGAGCACAACCTCCACCGACCTCATCCTCCACCATTACCCGACCTCGCCGTTTTCCGAGAAAGTGCGCCTGGTGCTGGGCTACAAGCAGCTGGCCTGGAGGTCCGTCGTCATCCCCGCCATCCTGCCCAAGCCCGACGTGGTGGCGTTGACCGGCGGCTACCGCAAGACACCGTTCCTGCAGATCGGCAACGACATCTACTGCGACAGCGCGCTGATTTGCGATGTGCTGGAACACATCCAGCCCACACCCACGCTGTACCCCGCCGCCCACAAGGGCGTAGCCCGGGTGCTGGCACAGTGGGCCGACACCACGCTGTTCTGGGCTGCCATGGCCTACAACCTGCAGCCCAAGGGTGCGGCCAGCATGTTCGAGGGCGCACCGCCCGAGGCCGCCAAAGCCTTTGGCGCGGACCGGGCCGCCATGTCTGCCGGCATGAACCGCCTGCGCCCGGCCGACGCCACCGCCGCCTACAAGAGCTACCTGCGCCGCCTGGCCAATATGCTGGAAGGGCAGGACTTTTTGCTGGGTAGCGCGCCCTGCGTGGCCGACTTTGCCGCCTACCACCCGCTGTGGTTCACCGCCAAGCGCGTGCCGGTGATGGCCGACATCCTGAACGCCACGCCCGGTGTGCTGGCCTGGATGGGCCGCATGGCGGCCATCGGGCACGGGCAGATGGAGAAACTGCCCGCTACAGAAGCGATAGCTGCCAGCGCAGCATCCACGGGGGCGAGCGCCCCATTTGCCCATGATTCCGACACCACCTTCCAGGACGAGCACGGCATCGCCCTGGGCAGCGAGGTGACGATTGCGGCCGAAGTCTTCGGGCAGGAACCCACGCCCGGCACGCTGATCGCCGCCACCCGCACCCGCTTCACCCTGCAGCGCACCGACGAGCGCGCCGGCACCGTGCGCGTGCATTTCCCCCGCATTGGCTACGTTTTGAAAGCAGCACAACCCGCATGAGCAACGCGATGACCTGGCAATGGCTGCCGTTTGACGCACTGAGCCGCGAGCAGCTGTACGAACTGCTGCGCCTGCGCAGTGAGGTGTTTGTGGTGGAGCAGAACTGCATCTTTCAGGATATGGATGGGTTGGATGATCAAGCCATGCACCTACTGGGTACGCGCGTGGTCGACGGCCAGCCACAACTGGTGGCCTATGTGCGCTGTTTTCCCAAGGGCATCACCTTTGACGAGGCCAGCATTGGCCGCGTGGTCACACGCCAAAGCGCACGCGGCGGTGGCCTGGGCCATGTGCTGATGGCCGAGGCCATCAGCGCGCTGCAACAGCAGTGGGGCGCCCAGCCCATCCGCATTGGCGCGCAGGCCCACCTGAAAGACTTTTACCAGCGCCACGGCTTTGCCGATGTGGGCAAGCCCTATGTCGAGGACGGGATTCCCCACCTCGAGATGGTCCGCCCGGCCTGAGCATTGATTGGAGCGACTTCCGTGATCACAGATTTCAAAGGCAAAACCGCCGTCCTCACCGGCGCTGGCTCGGGCTTCGGCCTGGAGTGCGCGCGCATTGGTGCTCAACTGGGCATGAACCTGGTGCTGGCCGATGTGCAGCAGGACGCGTTGGACCGTACCGTGGCGGAGATGCAGGCGGCTGGCGCACCCGTACTGGCCATGAAAGTGGATGTGTCCAAAGCCGAGCAGATGGAAGCCCTGGGCGCAGCCACTCTGGCGCGTTTTGGCGCACCGCACTTTGTATTCAACAACGCGGGCGTGGGCGCGGGTGGCCTGGTCTGGGAAAACTCCGCCAAGGATTGGGAGTGGGTCATCGGCGTGAACCTCATGGGCGTGGTCCACGGCGTGCGCGTGTTCACCCCCATGATGCTGGCCGCTGCGGCACAAGACCCGGCTTGGCGCGGCCACATCGTCAACACGGCCAGCATGGCCGGCCTGGTGAACGCGCCCAACATGGGCGTCTACAACGTCAGCAAACACGCCGTGGTGGCCCTGAGCGAGACCCTGTACCAGGATTTGGCCCTGGTCACCGACCAGATCAGCGCCAGCGTGCTGTGCCCCTTCTTCGTGCCCACCGGCATCAGCCAGAGCCAGCGCAACCGCCCCGAGGGCGAGTCCGCACCAGCCACGCGCAGCCAACTCATTGGCCAGGCGATGACCGACAAGGCGGTGGGCAGTGGCAAGGTGACTGCGGCCGAGGTGGCGCAAAAGGTGTTCGACGCGATCACTGCTAGCCAGTTTTATATCTACAGCCACCCCAAAGCCATCGGCTCGGTGCAGACGCGCATGGAGGACGTGCTGATGGCGCGCAACCCGACCGACCCGTTTGCCCACAAGCCAGAGCTGGGCGTGGAGCTGAAAAAGGCCCTGCGCGGCTGAACCCGAACAAAAAAGAAGGAGACCTTGCCATGAATGCCACCGTTCCCGGTTTGGACACCGTGCAGATTCCCGCCGAATTCCAGCAGTGTTTCGACGCCCAGCGCGCCGCCTACCTGGCCGCCCCCGAGCCCAGCCATGCCCAGCGCGTGGCCGATCTGAACACGCTGGCTCGCATGTTGAAGGACCACCGCGAGGCACTGGTGGCCGCGGTGAACCAGGACTACGGCAACCGCTCGGAGTTTGAGACCCTGTTTGCGGAGTTCTTTGTGGTGCTGGAAACCATCCAGGACTCGGCCCGCCAGGTGAAGAAATGGATGAAGCCGCAGCGCCGCCATATCGACTTCCTCATGTACCCCGGCGCGTCCAACCGCGTCATTCCGCAACCGCTGGGCGTGGTGGGCGTCATCGTGCCCTGGAACTTTCCGCTCAACCTGACCTTCTGCCCGCTGGCGGCCATCTTCGCGGCCGGTAACCGGGCGATGGTCAAGATGTCGGAAAACTCGCGCCATCTGGCCGCGCTGCTGGCGCAGATCAGCCCGCAGTACTTTCCGGAAGACAAGCTCAAGTTCTTTGAAGACGGAGGAGGGCGCGGCCCGGCGTTTTCGTCTATCCCGTTTGACCACCTGTTGTTCACCGGCTCGGGCACCACGGGCCGCGCCGTCATGGCCAATGCCGCGCGCAACCTCACGCCCGTGACGCTGGAGCTGGGTGGCAAGGCACCCGCCGTGGTGGCGCCGGACTTTCCCATCGACAAGGCGGCCGAACGCATTCTCTGGGTCAAGATGTTCAATGCGGGCCAGATCTGCACCAACATCGACTACGTCTTTCTGCCCGAGGGCAAGGAGGCCGAGTTCGTGGCGCACTGCAAACGCCTGTTCAATCAGCGCTACCCCGACATCAACGCGCAGGACTACACCTCCATCATCGACCAGCGCTCTTTCGACCGCCTGCAGGCTACGCTGGACGACGCGCGCGCCCAGGGCGCTACGCTGGTGAACCTGGCCGAGGGCCAGACGCCGGATGCGGCGCTGCGCAAGTTTCCGCCCCATCTGGTGCTGAACCCCACGCCCGGCATGCTGCTCTCGCAGCGCGAGATTTTTGGCCCCATCCTGCCCATCCGCACCTACCGCGACCGGCAGGAGGTGGTGGATTACATCAACAGCCACGACCGCCCGCTGGCGCTGTACCCCTTCACCCACGACAAGGCGCTGGCGCAGTTCTATATCTCGCGTGTCATGTCGGGCGGCGTGTCGGTCAACGAAGCCCTGCTGCATGTGGCCCAGCACGATCTGCCGTTTGGCGGCGTAGGCCCCAGCGGCATGGGCCACTACCACGCGAAGGAGGGGTTCAATACCTTCTCCAAGCTGCGCCCGGTGTTCTACCAGGGGCCGTTCTCGGCCATCCAGATGCTGTTCCAGCCGCCCTATGCGCCGCGCGCGCGCAAGCTCATCGAAATGCTGATCCGCCTCAAGACCTGAGCTTGGGTTAGAGTCGGCACTATGGCCCCATCGTTGGAAGCAAGGGGCCCATCCCCACCCTGATGGAGTGCTGCATGCGCCTGAGTACATTGCCCCTGATCGCCATGCTCGCCGTGGTGAATGTTGCCTGGGCAGGCAGCCTGCAGGTCCAGGTGCAGGACAAGAACGGCAAGCCGCTGCCCAATGCCATCGTGTTTCTGGAATCCGCTGAGGCCAAGGCCGCCGCCAAGCCGCTCAAGGGCATTGAAATCGCCCAGGTGGCCCGCCAGTTCACGCCGCCCGTCACCGTGGTGACCCCGGGCACCTCGGTGCTGTTCCCCAACCAGGACACGGTGCGCCATCACGTGTATTCCTTCTCGCCGGCCAAGACCTTTGAACTCAAGCTCTACGCGGGCGTGCCGGCCAACCCGGTGGTGTTCGACAAGGCCGGCGTTGCCGTGCTGGGCTGCAACATCCACGACAACATGGTCGCCTGGGTGCTGATCGTGGAAACCCCGTACTTCGGCCACACCGATGCCCAGGGCCGGCTGACGCTGGACAACGTGCCCAATAGCAATTACAGGCTGCGCACCTGGCACGCCTCCCTGCCCACGGGCGCTCCCGCGGCCGAGCAGGCCCAGGCGGTGGGCGCAGCGGCGTCGCCGCCGGTGGTGGTGAAACTGGCGGGGAGCAGCGTTTGAAACTGAGCAAGGTTTACGCAGGCTGGGGCCTGGGTACCAAATTCGTCATCTTCTCGCTGGCGCTGCTGCTGCTGGTGCAGGTGGCCGTGTACAGCGTGGTGCGTACCAGTATCAACAGCAATGTGCGCGCCCAACTGACGCAGGAACTGGCCATTGGCGACAAGGTGTGGTGGCGCCTGCTGGACCAGAACGCCCAGAAGCTGCGCCAGGGCGCGGCGGTGCTGGCGGCAGACTACGGCTTTCGCTCCGCCTTGAGCAGTGGTGACACGGAAACCCTGCGCTCCGCGCTGGAGAACAGCGGTGCACGCATCGGAGCTCCTGTCACGGCGCTGCTCAGCCCGGAGTTCACCCTGCAGGCGACCGGGCTGGAGCCGGGTAGCGAAGCCAGGTTTGCTCCCGTCCTGCAGGATGTCGCCACCGAAATCAGCAAGAGCGACCAGAACCACCAGCTCGAGGTGATCGATGGCAAGCTCTACCAATTCGTGATGGTGCCACTCAAAGCGCCACTCACCATCGGCTGGGTGGTGATGGGCTTCCCGATCGAGCAAAGCCTGCTCAACGATATGTTCAGCCTTTCGGCGATCCACGTAGCCCTGTTGGATCAGCAAGGCTCATTGCTCGTGAGCAGCCTTCCAATGGGCGACCAGAGCGCGCTGCGCAATCTGGGGCAAGCTGCAGATGTCCGCCTTGGAAAAGACACCCTGGTGGTGCGCCGCAGCGAGTCGCGCAAGGACATTGTGGAGGTGCAAACCTATCTGCTGCGTTCGCTGGACGAGGTCGTGGCCCCGTACCAGCAGGTGCAGCTGGCACTGCTGGTCATCACCGCGCTCGGCTTGGCGTTGTTTGCCGCTGGCAGCACGCTGCTGGCGCGGCGCATCACCACACCCTTGCGGGTGCTGGTCACGGCGGCAGAACAACTCAGCCATGGCGATTACAACCACCAGCTGCCCGCCCTGCGCAACAAGGACGAAATCGGCGAGCTGGCGCGCGCCTTCGACCACATGCGCAGCAGCATCCGCCATCAGCAGAGTGAAATCCTGCAACTGGCCTACTGGGATCGCCTCACAGGCCTGCCCAACCGTACCCAGTTCCGCGACTTGCTGCAGCAGTCCATCAAGGCCAGCGTCGCCATGCAGGGCGAGGCCCCGCCGGTCACCGTGGTACTGCTCAACCTGGACCGCTTCAAGCACGTGAACGACGTGCTGGGCTACGCCTTTGGCGACGGCCTGCTGGTCGCGGTGGCGCAGCGCCTGAGCGCGCTCATCACGGCCGACATCGGCGAGGTGGCCCGCTTGGGCGGTGACGAATTCGCCGTGCTCATCGAAGGCAGCGACGCCCTGCAGGCGGTGGCGGTGGCACGCAAGATTGCTGCCTCATTTGACCAGCCGCTCACGCTGGAAGACCAGACCGTGGATTTCAGCGCGGGGATTGGCGTGGCGTCCTGGCCGGCGCATGCGCAGGATGTGGACATGCTGCTGAGCCGGGCCGAGATCGCCATGTATGTGGCCAAGCAGAAGACCACCGGCATTCAGGTCTACGACCCGGCGCTGGACTCGTCGAGCACGCAAACCCTGTCGCTGCTGACCGAGCTGCGTCACGCCGTGGACGAAGGCCAGCTGCGCCTGTACCTGCAGCCCAAGCTCACGCTGGCCGACAACTCCGTCCTGGCCGCCGAGGCGCTGGTGCGCTGGCAGCACCCCACGCGCGGGCTGGTGCCGCCCATGCAGTTCATTCCCTTTGCCGAGCAGACTGGCTTTGTGCGCCAGCTCACGCTATGGATGTTTGAAGAGGTGGCGCGCGCGCTGCCTCTGTTGCAGGCAGGCGACTTGCGTTTGCGCGTGGCCATCAACCTGTCTACTCGCGACCTGCTGGACCAGGAGTTCCCGGCCAAGCTGGACGCTCTGATGGCGCGCTACAACGCCCCCACCGACGCCTTCTGCCTGGAAATCACCGAGAGCGCGATCATGGACGACCCGCAGCGTGCCGAGGCCACGCTCAACCGCCTGTCGGAACGCGGCTTCAAGCTATCCATTGACGACTTTGGCACCGGCTATTCCTCGCTGGCCTACTTGAAACGCCTGCCGGTGAACGAGCTCAAGATCGACAAGTCCTTCGTGATGGGCATGGAGAAGGATGAGAGCGACGCCAAGATCGTGCGCTCCACCATCGACCTGGCCCACAACCTGGGCCTCTCGGTGGTGGCCGAAGGCGTGGAAAACCAGGCCATATTGGACAAGCTGCGCGAGTTGAGTTGTGACGAAGCGCAGGGCTATTACATGAGCAAGCCCATCACGCTGCCGGATTTCATCGAGTGGCGGGCGAAACATATCGCGCGGTCAGCGGGCTGATTCGAACAGGATCTAGGCCTGCCAGCGCCGCCAGTACTCCAGCGCTACCGCATAGGTGGTTTGCTGGACCTGGACGGTGTCCTCAATCCGGTGGCCATAGCCGCCGGCCATGGTGAACACCATGGGAATGCGGTGCTGCCAGCACCAGTCCATCACGCGGCGGTCGCGCGCTTCCAGGCCTGTAGCCGTGATTTTGAGGCGGCCCAGGCGGTCGCCCTCGTGTGGGTCGGCGCCGGCCAGGTAGAACACCACATCGGGCACACAGCGCGCCTCCAGCGCCAGCAGGGCCTGCTCCAGCGCGGCCAGGTACTCGGCATCGCCACAGCCATCGGGCAGGGGCACATCCAGATCGCTGTCTTCCTTGCGGAAGGGAAAATTTTTCTCGCCGTGCAACGAGAGGGTGAACACGCTGGCGTCGTCCCGGAAGATGTGAGCCGTGCCGTTGCCCTGGTGCACGTCCAGGTCAATCACGGCCACTTGCAGCGCAGGATGGCGATGGCCGCCAGCCTGCAGTACCCGGGCTGCCACCGCCACATCGTTGAAGACACAGAAGCCGCTGCCTTTATCCGCGTAGGCGTGGTGGGTGCCACCGGCCAGATTGGCGGCGAGACCTTCCTTCAGGGCCACATGCGCTGCGGCCACCGTGGCGCCCACGCTGCGACAGGCGCGTTCGGCCATGGCCGGGCTCCAGGGAAAACCGATCTCGCGCAGCACTGCCGGCGCGGCCGTGCCGTCCAGGATGGCGGAGATGTACTCCGGCGTGTGGACCAGGGCCAGTTGCTCCCGGGTAGCGGCGGGCGCCTCGCTCAGGCGAACGGCAGGCAGGTGCTGCGCCAGGGCGTCGCGCAGCATGCGGTACTTGGCCATGGGGAAGCGGTGGCCCTCGGGCAAGGGGAGTACAAACTGGTCAGCGTAAAAGGCCTGCATGGCACAGGATTGTGGCAAATGGCAGGATGGGCCAAAAAAGTGGGAAAATAGCGGTTTTCTCACCAACTCAACAGGATTCGCCACATGGGCAACAAAATCTTCACCGAAGCTGACCGCAAAGCTACTCCCGCTCCCCAGCCCCTGCCTGGCTACACCCTGCCCACCGCTGGCCGTGGCCAACGCGTGAGCCTGGAACGTGGCGTCGCCACCCGCAGCAAGAAGAACCCCGGCAAGCGTCACCGCTAAGCCAGGTCACCCCCTGCGGGTGCTTGCAGCAATAAGAAAGGCCCTCATCGAGGGCCTTTTTGTTTTGGTGAAAATTTGCTGCTAGCCCCCGTCGATAGTGCGCGAGCAGCTAGCAAAACCATAGCAATTCAAAAGGCTCAGGCTGCGCCCATGTAGTCCTTCTTGCCAATCTCCACACCGTTGTGGCGCAGCAGCCCATAGGCTGTCGTCACATGGAAGAAGAACTGGGGCAGGGCGTAGTGCAGCAGGTAGTTGGAGGCATCAAAGCTGCGCTCGCGCGGGGTGCCAGCTTGGATGGTGATCTGGCGGCTGTGCGGCTGATCGAACTGTTCGGCATCCAGCGTGGCCAGAAAGTCCAGCACCTTCTGGATGCGGGCCTGCAGGTCGACAAAGGTCTGCTCGGTATCTTCCATCACCGGCACAGGCACACCCGCCAGGCGGGCACCGGCGCCCTTGGCAAAGTCGCAGGCCACAGTGACTTGGCGCAGCATGGTCAGCATGTCGGGGTAGAGGCGGGCCTGCAGCAGGGCGCTGGGCTCGATCTTGCGGGCCGTGGCATGGTCTTCGGCCTTGCGCAGCACCTTGCTCAGGGCCTGCAGCATGTGCTGGAACACGGGAATGGAAGCGGTGTAGAGGGCGTCGGTCACGGTTAGGTCTCCTGGGTAAAAACAGCGCGCAGCCTACCAAGCCTCCCGGTCGCCTGCTGGAGCAGGGGCTTTGCCGTCTGCAGGCGGCGTCAGAGGTTGTGCTGCACGGTGGGCGTACGCATGGTGACCAGCTCCTCCGCGGCCGTGGGGTGCACGGCCAGGGTGGCATCCAGCGCGGCCTTGGTGGCACCCAGTTGCAGGGCCACGCCCATGAGCTGGGCCATTTCGCCCGTGTCCGGCCCCACGCCGTGAAAGCCCAGCACGCGGTCGGTGTCGCGGTCCACCAGCAGCTTGAGCAGCACTTTTCCGGGGTGGCCCGACAGCGTGGCCTTGAGCGGGCGAAAGCTGCTGCGGTACACGTCCAGCCGCGGGTGGCTCTTGAGCGCCTGCTCTTCGGTCAGCCCCACCACGCCAGCCTCGGGCGTGGTGAACACGGCCGTGGGCACCAGCGTGTGGTCCACGCGGCGCGGTATGTTGCCAAACACGGTGTCGGCAAAGGCGTGGCCTTCGCGGATGGCCATGGGCGTCAGGTTCACGCGGTTGGTCACGTCGCCCACGGCATAGATGCCGGGCACGTTGGTCTGGCTGAATTCGTCCACGGGAACGGCGCCGTGCGCGTCCAGCGCAATGCCCGCAGCTTCCAGGCCTAGGCCCTTCGTGTTGGGCACGCGGCCCAGCGCACGCAACACGCAGTCGGCGGGCAGGGTGTCGCCGTTGTCCAGTTCCACCTGCAGCCCATCGCCCGAACGGGCAATCGCCTTCACCTCCCGGCCAAAGCGAAATTGCAGCCCGCTGTGCGCCATCTCGGCCGCCAAGTGCTGGCGCAGTTCGTCATCAAACCCGCGTAGGATTTGTTCGCCGCGCACCACCACCGTCACCTCCGTGCCCAGCAGGTGGAGCACGCAGGCCAGCTCCAGTGCGATGTAGCCGGCGCCTTGCACCACCACGCGGCGGGGCAGGGCGGACAGCTCGAAGAAGCCGTTGGAGTCGATGGCCAGTTCGTGCCCCGGAATGTCCGGACCCGAGGCTGGCTGGGCGCCCGTGGCGACCAGGATGTGCTGGGCCTGGTAGCGCTGGCCGTTGGAGAGGATGACCGTTTGCCGGTCTGCCAGCGTGGCCCGGCCTTCCAGAATCCGCACGTCCGCCTTGAGCAGGTTGCTGCGGTAAATGCCCTCCAGCCGAGTCACCTCGGCATCGCGCCGGGCCTTGAGCGTGGCCCAGTCCAACCGGGGCGCCGTGTCTAGCAGCCAGCCATAGCCGGCCGCCTCCTCAAACTCCTGCGCAAAGCGGGAGGCGTAGACCATGAGCTTTTTGGGCACACAGCCGCGAATCACGCAGGTGCCGCCCAAGCGGTATTCCTCTACCAGCGCCACGCGGGCGCCATGGTTGGCAGCAATGCGTGCAGCGCGCACGCCACCCGAGCCACCACCGATCACGATGAGATCAAACTGTTCCATGCGGTCCCTTGTTTGCTGGGCAGCACCGGCCGGGGGTCACGGCTGGGCTGCATATTTCCGGATGATGGCCTCGTACACGCCGTTGCCCTGAATGATCTTGAGTCCCGCGTTGAAGCGGTCGCGCAGTTGCGCATCCTTGAACACCACCTTGCGCGGCGTGTGCGGAAAGATGGTGTGCACAGTGACGGGCTGGCTGGCATCCACCTTGGCGTCCAACAAGGTGTTGAGATAGCGGAAGATGCGCCGGTCGCCCACCACCACATCCACACGGTGCGTGTAAAGCAGGTTGTTCTGGGTGATCTGCTGGGGATACTCTTTGTAGCCGGCATGGTTCTGCACCACGGCCTTGAAGCGCTCGCCCAGGACCACTTCCGCGTTCTGGAAAGCGGCGACCGAGTAGGCCGCCAGGTCCTCAATGCGCCGGACCTGCAGGTTGCGCGATGTCAGGGTGATCGCCACGTTCTGGTAGGTGATGTAGGGCTCGGAGAAAAAATCCTTGCCGCCTATGCCTTCGTCCACCCCCAAGAGCGCATCGAGCTGGCCGGCGCGCTGCATGGCCAGGCCGCGGGCTGGCGGAAACCGCAGGCCCACCATGCGGTAGCCCGCCGCCGCCAGGGCCTGTTCGGCGATCTCCACCTCCAGGCCTTCGGTGCCTGATTCGAGGATGTAGGGCGGTTTGGTCAGCCCCATGCCCACGCGCACCTCCACCGCCTGCACACCCGACCCGGCCAGCAGCGCCAGCAAGGCGCAACAGGCGCTTACAAAGACGGTGCGGCGGCGGGACATGGGGCTCAGTTTACGCCCGGGGAGCTGTGGCACACTCGCGCCCTCGATTGATTCCCGGCAAGCCTTGGTGGCTTCGCCCATTTTTTCGCAATGCAGAAAATCATCGCGCAAATCGCGCAAGAAATTCAGGTCCGCCCCCAGCAAGTCGAAGCCGCAGTCACCCTGCTGGACGAAGGCGCCACGGTGCCCTTTATCGCCCGTTACCGCAAGGAAGTCACCGGCGGGCTGGACGACATCCAGCTGCGTGAACTGGAAACCCGCCTGGCCTACCTGCGCGAGCTGGCCGACCGCAAGGAAGCGGTGGTCAAGGCCATCGACGAGCAGGGCAAATTGACGCCGGCACTCATCGCCGCCATCCACAACGCCGCCACCAAGCAGGAAGTGGAAGACATCTACCTGCCTTTCAAGCTCAAGCGCCGCACCAAGGGCCAACTGGCGAAGGAAGCCGGGCTGGAGCCGCTGGCCGATGCGCTGTTTGCCGACCCCACGCTGGTGCCGGCCACGGTGGCCGAGGCCTACCTCAAGCCGCCACTCACCGCAGAACAGATCGCCGACAAGCAGCCCGATTTCTCCACCGTATTCGCGGTGCTGGACGGCGTGCGCGATCTGCTCTCCGAGCGCTGGGCCGAAGACCCGGTGCTGGTGCAGGAACTGCGCGGCTGGGCCTGGAGCGAGGGCCTGCTGCAAAGCAAGTTGGCCGAGGGCAAGGACGAGAACAATCCCGATGTGGCCAAGTTCCGCGACTATTTCGACTACGACGAGCCCATCAGCCGCGTGCCCAGCCACCGCGCGTTGGCCGTGTTCCGCGGCCGCGCGCTGGACATGCTGGACGTGAAACTCGTTTTTCCCGAGCCAGAGTTGCCTGCAGCCCCCGCCAATGGTGCGCAAGCAGCCATCAAAAAAGTAGCGACCGTGGTGTCGCTGGCAGAAGGCCGCATTGCCCTCAAGCTGGGCTGGAGCCACCAGGGCCGTCCGGCGGATGACCTGCTGCGCAAATGTGTGGCCTGGACCTGGAAGGTCAAACTCAGCTTGTCCACCGAGCGCGACCTGTTTGCCCGCCTGCGCGAGGACGCCGAGAAGGTGGCCATCAAGGTGTTTGCCGACAACCTGCGCGACCTGCTGCTGGCAGCTCCCGCCGGCCCCCGCGTGGTGCTGGGCCTGGACCCCGGCATCCGCACGGGCGTGAAAGTGGCCGTGGTGGACTCCACCGGCAAACTGGTGGACACCGCCACCGTGTTCCCCCACGAGCCCAAGCGCGACTGGGAAGGCAGCCTGCACACCCTGGGCAAGCTCTGCGCCAAGCACAGCGTGAACCTGATCGCCATCGGCAACGGCACCGCCAGCCGCGAGACCGACAAGCTGGCCGGCGACCTGATCAAGCTGCTTGCCAAGATGGCTGCACAGGCCGGTGCGCCCGAAATCAAGGTGGACAAGGTCGTCGTGTCGGAAGCCGGTGCCTCGGTCTACTCGGCCTCCGAATACGCTTCGCAGGAAATGCCCGATGTGGACGTGAGCCTGCGCGGTGCGGCGTCCATCGCCCGCCGTCTGCAAGACCCGTTGGCTGAACTCGTGAAGATCGACCCCAAGAGCATTGGCGTGGGCCAGTACCAGCATGACGTGAACCAGAGCGAACTGGCCAAGACGCTGGACGCGGTGGTGGAAGACTGCGTGAACTCGGTGGGCGTGGACCTGAACACGGCATCGGTGCCGCTGCTGTCCCGTGTGTCCGGCCTGTCCGCCACCGTGGCCAAGGCTGTGGTGCGCTGGCGCGATGCCAATGGCGCCTTCGGCAGCCGCCAGGACCTGATGAAAGTCACCGGCCTGGGCGCCAAGACCTTTGAGCAGAGCGCGGGCTTTTTGCGCATCCGCGACGGCAGCAACCCGCTGGACATGACAGGCGTACACCCGGAAACCTATCCGGTCGTGGAGCAGATCATTGCCAAAACCGGCAAGCCCGTGGCCGAGATCATGGGCCGCGCCGACATGCTCAAGACCCTCAAGCCCGAGCTGTTTGCCAACGAGCAGTTCGGCGTCATCACGGTCAAGGACATCTTCACCGAGCTGGAAAAGCCCGGCCGCGACCCGCGCCCGGACTTCCAGGTGGCCCGCTTCAACGAAGGCGTGGAAGACATTGCCGACCTGAAGGAAGGCATGATTCTGGAAGGCACTGTCAGCAACGTGGCCCAGTTTGGCGCCTTTGTGGACCTGGGTGTGCACCAGGACGGTCTGGTCCACGTGAGCCAGCTGGCGCACAAGTTCGTCAACGACGCGCGCGAGGTGGTCAAGACCGGCGACATCGTCAAGGTGCAGGTGCTGGAAGTGGATGCGGCCCGCAAGCGCATCAGCCTGACCATGAAACTGGGCGCCGCCCCGGCCGGCGCGCGCCGCGGCGATGGCAAGGGGGCGGGGGACAACCGCTACCAGGCCCCAGCCCGCGGTGAACGCCAGCAGGGCAGCTACCGCGACAACACCCCGGTCGCCAACTCCGCCATGGCCAGCGCCTTCGCCAAACTCAAACGCTGAGCGCAGCCGCCAGCAAGGGCCAAAAGTGTGAACTAGTTCCGCTTTAGGCCCTTTCACCAGGTGCGGCTAGTCTCGATGGACTATTTGGCCATAGTCACCCAGCGGGCAAAATCCAGAAAAATTACAACCGCTAACAATTTGGGATCCCCATGACCATGCGCCTTGTTTCCATTGCTCTGGCTGCCTCGCTCGCCCCTGTTCTCTCCGCCCACGCGCTGACCAGCTCGGTCACCAATGGCACCACCAGCAGCCAGGCCGGCGCCCAGACGATTGATTTCGGCACCAGCCCGGTCAACAACAGCTCCGCAGTGGCTGGCAGCGCTGCTAATGGCGACGTGGTCCACAGCGGTTCCGCCGCTGGCGTGAGCTACACCTACACCGACGGCGCCCTGTTCAGCAACACCGACCTGATTTCCGGTGAAGCCGCCCGCCCCGTAGGCGCACTGGGTAACTACTACTCGGTGGGCAACACCGGCGTGCAAGCCGGCACCGCCAGCGTGAGCTTCAGCAGCGGCCTGAGCTACTTCGGCTTCCTGTGGGGCTCTCCTGACGCATACAACACGGTGACCTTCTGGAACGGCAACACCGCCCTGGCCTCTTTCAACGGCTCGTCGGTGAAGATCCCCGCTGATGGTGACCAAAGCTACGCACGCTATTTCAACGTGTTCACCCAAGGCAGCGAAAAGATCACCAAGATCACCTTCAGCTCCACCTCCAACGCGTTCGAAACCGACAACCACGCCTTCATCAGCGCGGTCCCCGAACCCGAGACCTACGCCATGCTGCTGGCCGGCCTGGGCCTGATGGGCGTAGTCGCCCGCCGCAAGCGCCAGCAAAGCCGCTGAGCCGACAGGCCCGCTTGTGACAACCCCGCTGCGGCGGGGTTTCGCTTTTGTGACTGCCGGGTGCGCGCGCGGATAGATAATCGCTGCATCCCCAAAGTTGGTTGAGGAGACCGCCGCCATGAAACTCAGTGCCTTGCTGGAGCAGCAGTTCAATCTGCCCAGCATCCCCAAAGTGGTGGCACTGCTGCTCAGCGAGCTCGAACGCCCCGAGATCGACCTCAAGAAAATCACCCAGCTCATCAGCACCGACCCGGCGCTGACCACGCGCCTGCTGCAGCTCGCCAACTCGGACTTCTTCCAGATGTCCGGCAAGATCAACAGCGTGTCCGAAGCACTGGCCCTGCTGGACCTGGGCCAGGTGCGCAAGATGGCGCAGGCCGCTGCCAGCGGCGCTTCTCTCAAGGCCGTGCCCGGCATCCAGCTCCAGCAATTCTGGGACTACAGCCTCAATGTGGCGCGCGTGTCGCGCTCGCTGGCGGGCCTGGTGCGCCTGAACCAGCAGGCCGCCTTCACGTGCGGACTCATCCATGCCGTAGGCGAGCTGGCCCTGCACCTGGCCTTGCCGGATATTTCGGCAGCGATGGACCAGGAAGTGGACCCGCTGAGCCTGAGCCGCGCCACCCACGAACGCAAGACCCTGGGCTACTGCTATGCCAGCGTGGGGGCGGGCTATGCGCGCATGTGGAACTTTCCGCAGGCCATGGTGGACGCGCTGGAGCACCAGTACGCCCCGTTTGAAAACCATGTCTATGAACCCCTGGCCGGCGTTATCCATCTGGCGGCATGGCGCGCGCGCGGCAAGGAAGCCGGCCTGACCCAGCGCGGCTTGGCCGTCACCTTCCCGGGCACTGTGGGCATAGCGCTGGGCCTGGATATCGACATGGTTTTGCAGCAAGACCCCTTTGACTGGGGCGCATATACCTAAGAATGCAAGCACTTCACATCTACGCCGGGCCCAAGGCCCGGGCTTCCCTGGCCGCACACGGCCTGCCTCCCGAACACATTCGTACCATTCCCGGCGCCGCCGGCGGCCCCAAGGGCCTGATCCTGGGCGCGCTGGACCGCTTCATCTTTGGCGACTGGTTGCTGCGCTCGCAGCAGCCAGTGGACCTGGTAGGCGCCTCAATCGGTGCCTGGCGCATGGCCAGCGCTTGCCTGAATGACCCGGCCGCCGCGTTTGCGCGGCTGGAGCACGACTACATCCAGCAGCATTACGAGCTGCCGCCCGGCCAGAAGCGCGTGAGCGCGGAGCAGGTGAGCGAGACCTTTGGCAAGAACCTGCAGGCCTTTTACGGCGGCCGCCTGCCCGAGGTGCTGCAACACCCGCGCTACCGCCTGCACATCGTGACCTCACGCGGTCGCCACCTGCTGCGCACGGAGCATGGCCTGCGCACGCCGCTGGGCTATCTGGGGGCGTTCTTGACCAATACCGTGCACCGCAAGGCCATGGGCGCCTGGCTGGAACGGGTAGTGTTTTCCAGCCCGCATGCGGTGCAGGGCGCGGCCTGCGCCCCACTGCCGTTTGCCACGGGCGACTACCGCACCCGCCAGGTGGCACTGAGCGAGGCCAACTTCATGGATGCGCTGCAGGCCAGTTGCTCCATTCCCTTTGTGCTCAAGGCGATCCACAACATCCCCGGCGCGCCTGCGGGCGCCTACTGGGACGGCGGCATCACCGACTACCACCTGCACCTGAACTATCCCGGCGCCCAAAATGCTATGAATAAGGTAGCTACTCGCGCAAAGTCCACTGGGGCTGGAGACGGTTTTGATGCAAAAAACCTGGTGCTATACCCGCACTTCCAAAAAAGCGTGGTGCCGGGCTGGCTGGACAAGGGCCTGAAGTGGCGCCACCGCGCGACGTCCTACCTGGACACCATGGTGCTGCTGGCGCCCAACCCCGAGTGGGTCAAAACTTTACCGAACAGCAAACTTCCGGACCGTACAGACTTTACGCACTATGGCAATGATCTGGCTGGACGGGTGAAGGCGTGGACCGCCGCCACCCGTGCCAGCCAGCAGATGGTGGACGAGTTCATCGCCTGGCTGGACAAGCCCGACATGAACCTGGTACGCCCGCTATGAAACTGCTGTTCTCCACGCTGTCGGTGGCGCTGGCCACCACCCTGACCCTGGGTGCCGTCAACGCATCGGCCGGCCCGCTGCTGGACCGCATCAAGGAACGGCTGGCCACGCGCGCCGAGTCCCGCGCGGCCCCCGGCCCGGGCGCATCCACGCCGGAGCAGACGCTGGAAGAACCCTACGCCCAAGACACCAGCACCGCCAGCGGCGCCGTCGCGCGCAAGGTGCTGCGCGATCTCGCCTACGGCAGCGACCCCAAGCAGCGCATGGACGTGTACCTGCCCGCCACCGGCCCGGCGGGGCAGGGCGCCGCACCCGTCATCTTCATGGTGCACGGTGGTGCCTGGCGCATGGGCGACAAGCGCATGGGCAATGTGGTGGACAACAAGGTGGCCCGCTGGGTGCCCAAGGGCTTTGTATTCATATCGGTGAACAACCGCCTACTGCCCGAAGCTGACCCGCTGGACCAGGTGCGCGACGTGGCCCTGGCCCTGGCCAGCGCCCAGGCGCGCGCCGCCAACTGGGGGGCGGATCCGCAACAGTTCATCCTCATGGGGCACTCGGCTGGCGCCCACCTAGTGGCGCTGCTGGCTTCGTCGGCCACGCTGGCGGGCGAGGCCGGGGCCAAGCCCTGGTTAGGCACAGTGGCACTGGACAGCGCAGCGCTGGACGTGGCACCCATCATGCAATCTCGCCACTACAAGCTCTACGACCCCGCTTTTGGTACCGACCCCACGTTCTGGAAGGCCGTATCGCCGCTGCAGCAGCTCAGCACGGGCGCCAAGCCGCTGCTGACGGTGTGCTCCACCCGACGGGATGATTCCTGCGGCCAGGCCAAGGCCTTTGCCACCCACGCCAGCCAGCTCAATGTGCGCGTGCAGGTGCTGCCGCAGGACATGTCGCATGGCGAGATCAACAAGGAGCTGGGCTTGGGCACGCCCTATACCCAGGCCGTGGAAAGCTTTATGTCCAGCCTGTCGGCACCGGTGGCCGCCATGCTTCAGCGCGGCCTGTAAAGCGGGCCCTGCGCGGTACCGCGCAGGTTCAGGTGTCTACAAGCGCCGTTCGGTTCAAGGCGTTGTAGGACAGCACCCAGGGGACGACATCCTCCGCCGGCATGGGGCGGCCGATTCCATAGCCCTGACCCAGGGCGCAGCCCAGTTCGAGCAATTTAGCAGCCTGCGCCACCGTTTCGACCCCTTCGGCAATCACGCTTCGGTCAAATGCCTGCGCCAGTGCCACGATGGCTTCCACCAACGTGCAGTCCTCGGGATCGTCGAGTAAGCCCTCCACAAACATCCGGTCAATCTTGATGGTCTCCGCAGGCAGGCGTTTGAGATAGGAGAGCGAGGAAAAGCCGGTGCCGAAATCGTCGAGCGCGAAGCGGACGCCCAAAGCCTGGCAACCCTGCATGACCTGGCGCATATGCGGAATATCCTGTAAGGCGGCGGATTCGAGGATTTCCAGTTCCAGCAGATTGGAGGGGGCCAATGGGTAGCTCGCAAGCAGCTCGCGGAGCCGGTCCACAAAATCAGCGCGATGGAAATGGCGCGCCGCAATGTTCACGCTGACGCCCCAGCGGTGGCCCTGGCCCACCCATACCTGCAATTGGCTTAGTGCCTGCTGCAACACCCATTCGCCGGTTTCCACGATCAGTTCCGTGTGTTCCATCAAGGGAAGAAACTCACCCGGCGCCAGCATGCCGCGTTCAGGGTGTTGCCAGCGCAACAGGGCCTCCATACCGACCACCTCTGCGGTCCCCAAATGGACCTTGGGTTGGTAATGCAGACGGAACTCACCCTGGTGCAGGGCAATGGTCAAACGGGCCAATTGGGTGTATCGGGTCTGTACCACCTGGTCTTGCCGTGCGTCAAATACATGAAAACCGCGCCCCTGTTGCTTTGCCTGGTACATGGCCTGGTCCGCATGGCGCAGCAAGGTGTCCGGGCTGGTGCTGTCCGGGGGGAGCAGTGCCAGACCGGCGCTGGCACTGACGTGGATCTGCAGGTCGTCAATGGCGTACGGCTGTGACAGGCGCTCCAGTAGTACCAGGGTCTGGTTCTGCATGCCCGCTTCGTTCTGGAATCCGCGCAGAAGGACGACGAACTCATCGCCACCCAGCCGTGCAACATCTGCCGGATCTTCTGCAAAGTCTTTCAGGCGCAATGCCACTTCTTTCAGCAAACGGTCGCCCGCCCAATGGCCATACTGCGTGTTGACGTCCTGAAAACGGTCCAGGTCCAGCAAGCACACCGCCAGCGCATCACCATTTTTCCTGGCCTCGTAGTGGGCGTGGGTCAGGCGTTCGGCCAGGGCTTCACGGTTGTTGAGCCCCGTAAGGGCATCGTGGCGGGCCTGCCAGGAGATTCTTTGCCGCAGGTCCCGGGTTTCCGTCACATCGCGAAACACCAGCACACAGCCGCCGGTGCTGCCCCGGTCCTGGCGAATCGGCGCCGCCGTGAATTCAATCGCATAGCGCTCGCCGGAATGGTGCAAGAGCAATTGGTTGATCGCATGCACCGGAGCCGAAATGCAGTGCAGCTGATCCGCACGCAGGCTTTTGGGAAGTACTTGGGAGGCGGCATCCAGCTGAAATACCTCAGTCAGGGGGCGTCCCAACGCTTGTGCTTCCGTGTAACCGGTCAGGAACTGGGCGGCCTCATTGAGACCGTCAATATGGCCGTGCACATCGGTGGTGATGACACCGTCGGCAATCGAGGAGAGTGTGACCACGGCACGCTCTTTCTCCTGCAGCAAGGCCTCTTGTGCCAGCTTGCGCTCCGTGATGTCGACCAGCGCACCGATGCTCCCTCCCACGCTTCCATCCAGCAAAGTGAAGGGGGCCTTGAAGTACACCATCTCGCGCACATCGTAGGCACCTGCCTTGACCACCACTTCGTGGTCCTTGCGATTCAGTACTTGGCGCGTGCGCCCCTCATGCGCATGGGGCAAGGACAGAAAATCGCTGCGCAAGGGACTGCCGACCACGGTTTGGGCCGGGGTGCTGAAAAACGCTTCCCATGCCTGGTTGACTGCCAGGCACTTGCCATCGCTGTCGCGCACAAACACCGGCAGGGGCAGGGCGTTGATGAGTTGCCGGGTGAAATGCAGCTGCTCCTCTTGTTCCTGCTGCGTCTTTTGCAGGGACTGGATCAAGGCCTCGATCTGCCCCGCCATGCCGTTGAAGGTCTGGGCGACCGCACGCATTTCCAAGGTTCCCTTCTCCTCCATGCGGGTCTGTAGTGCCCCTGCACTGAATCGCTCGGTGGCCAGGTTCAGCCGGCTCAACATGCGCGCATTGGCGCGCAAGAGCAAGGTGAGCAAAAACAGAATAGTGAAGATATTCAGCACCGTAATGCGCATCTGGGTCCCAATGGTGTGCCACACCTGGTCCAGCCTTTGGGTGGTGCCCACCACCACAACCAGGCGGGCCTCCGTGCCATCGGGCAGGGGGTCGGAGAAACTCTGGCTGAGAGGTTTCAAGGCGGCCAGTCGCTGAAACCACTCGGGTGCCTGCGAGCGCGCAGGGTTGACGGCATCGGCCTGCAGCGCCTGCCGGTAACGGTTCCATTGCAGGCTCAAAATATCAGGATGGAAGCCAAGTTCGGCATCCAGCATGGCTTGCAACTCCGCGTCGGAACCATTGGCACTGGCGCGGACCATGAGTGGCAACACATAGTGCCCAATGGTCTGCAACTGGGCTTGCTGATGCGCGTTGGCTTCCTGCAATTCGGCATCCAGCATCAAGTGGTAGCGCACCAGGGTCACCGCCACGATGATGCCCAGGATAGGCAGAAATAACCGCGGGTAGGTTCCCCGCATCAACCACGTTTTGATCGAATAGCTGCGCATTACTGTTGGTTCCCTGAAGCGCCTGGGGCGCCTTTGTCATTGTTTTTATGCCGAAGGCAGTTTAGCCGCGACTCGGACGGGCAAACCACAACAGTGCGGGCGCCTCGCGTCAGTGCGGCTTGTAGGCAGGCGTATCCCGCAGGGCGGCGATCGCCGTCCACCAGGCTTCCATCCTGACCCGGTACACAGTGCTACAAAGCGCTTTCGAGCATCTGGCGATAGTCCTCAGCGCTGGCGATGCGCGGGTTGGTCTTGTGGCAGTGGTCTGCCAGCGCGCCGGTGATGATCTGGTCGAACTGTGCGGCCGATATGCCCATGGCAGCCAGGCCCATGGGCAGGCCCAGACGGGCGTTCATGTCCTTGATCGCTTCGCCAATGTCACTGGCTGACCCCAGGCCCATGGCGTGGGCCATGCGCTGCAGGCGCTTGTCCTTTTGCACCGATTCGGCTTGCGCGTTGAAAGCCACCACGGCGGGCAAGAACATGGCGTTGAGCGTGCCGTGGTGCAGGCGCGGATCCACGCCGCCCAAGCTATGGCTGAGCGAATGCACGCACCCCAGTCCTTTCTGGAAGGCCATGGCGCCCTGCATGCTGGCACTCATGAGCTGGGTGCGGGCCTCCACGTCGCTACCGTTTTGCGTGGCGCGGGCAATGTGGGCCCAGGCGCGCTCCAGGCCGTCCAGCGCAATGCCGTCGGCCGGCGGGTTGAAGGACGGCGCCATGAAGGTCTCCATGCAATGCGCAATCGCATCCATGCCGGTGGCTGCGGTCAGCTTGGGCGGCAGGCCCAGGGTCAGCTCGGGGTCGCAGATGGCGGTCTTGGGTACCAGGTACCAGCTGTGAAACCCCAGCTTGCGGTGGTCGTCCACGATGAGGATGGCCCCGCGCGCCACCTCGCTGCCGGTGCCACTGGTGGTGGGCACGGCGATGATGGGGGCCACGCGGTCCGTGATGCGCACTGAGCCCCCCTCGATGGTGGCGTAATGGGTCAGCGGCCCTTCGTGCGTGGCGGCAATCGCCACGCCCTTGGCGCAGTCGATGGCCGAGCCGCCGCCCACAGCGATCAAGCCGTCGCAGCCCTGCGCCTGGTACATCGCCGCCGCCGCGCGCACGGCGGCTTCGGTCGGGTTGGAAGGGGTTTGGTCGAAGACGGCGACCGTCAAACCGGGCAGGGCGTCCAGCGCCTTTTGCAGGATGCCGGCGGCCTTGACGCCCGGATCGGTCACGACCAGCGGGCGGGCAATGCCCACACGCTCACATTCTTGCTTGAGCAGGCGCACGGCGCCGCATTCGAACTGGATCTGGGTCACGTAATAGATAAGTGCCATGCTGCCCTGCCGTGTAGGATTGAATGGGAAAACACTGTAGCAAGAAGCCAAGATTCCATGAGTCACCACGATGACCGCCACGCCAATCCGCGTGCCCTTCTGACGACAGCCATGCGCAGCGTGGTGGACCGCATTGCCCGCGCTGGCCATGTGCCCATGCACGCGTTGAGCGCAGCCCAATCCCGGGCGGCCTATGCCGCTGGCGCCAATGTGCTGGAACTGCCCACCCAGCAACTGCCCACGGTGGAAGATTTCACCGTATCTGCCCGGGACGGCCATGCCATCCCCGTGCGCCACTATGCACCGGCGACTGGCGTATTGCCGGTACTCATCTACTTCCATGGCGGTGGTTTTACCGTGGGCAGCATTGCCACCCACGACGGCCTGTGTCGCCGCCTGGCGCATCTGGCGAGATGCGCCGTGCTCTCGGTGGATTACCGGCTGGCGCCGGACAGCAAATTCCCCACGGCCCATGAAGACGCCTGGGACGTCGTGCAATGGGTGGCCCGGGAAGGCGCGTCGCGCCAACTGGACCCTAGTCGCGTCGCCTTGGGCGGAGACAGCGCAGGCGGCACGCTGGCGGCGGCTTGCGCCATCGAAGCGCGCAACGCCGGGTTGGCTTTGGCGCTGCAACTGCTGTTCTATCCCGGCTGTGCCGGCCACCAGGACACGCCGTCCCACCAGAAGTTCGCCACCGGCTTTGTCATCGAAGAGCCGCATATCACTTATTTCTTTGAGCAGTACATCCGTAGCCCGGCTGACCGTGATGACTGGCGCTTTGCCCCGCTGGACGGCAAAGGACCGGACGGCTTTGAGGTCGACCTGGCTGGCGTGGCCCCTGCCTGGGTGGGTCTGGCAGAATGCGACCCCCTGGTGGATGAGGGCGTAGCCTACGCCGACCGCCTGCGCATGGCCGGCGTGCCGGTGGATCTGGAGATCTACCGCGGCATGGTCCATGAATTCATCAAGATGGGGCGTGCCATCCCTGAAGCCGCCATTGCCCATGCTGACGCCGCCCGCGCGCTGCGCCAGGCGTTTGCCACACCCTGAACCGCACACCACCATGACCTTGCAACGCTCTGATTTCCGCTTTGTCTCCCCCCTGCGCGTGCGCTGGGCCGAGGTAGACATGCAGCAGATTGTTTTCAACGCCCACTATCTGATGTACCTGGACACCGCCATGGGCGAGTACTGGCGCGCCTTGGCCATGCCCTACCAGGAGAGCATGGCGCTGCTGGGTGGCGACATGTATGTGAAGAAGGCCACGCTGGAGTACCACGCCTCCGCCAGCTATGACGACATGCTGCACATCGGCCTGCGCTGCGCCCGGGTGGGCAATTCGTCCATGGTGTTTGAGGGCGGCATCTTCCGGGGTGAGGCCTTGCTGGTGTCAGGCGAATTGCTCTATGTATTTGCCGACCCCGACAGCCAGACAGCACGCCCCGTGCCCGAGCCGCTGCGCCAGGCCTTCGCCGCGCAAGGCGCCGGGCAGTCGCCGACCGAGACCGCTGTGGGTGACTGGCAGACCTTGGGCGCACACATTACGCCCCTGCGCCGGGCCGTGTTTGTGGACGAACAGGGTATTGCCGAGCATCTGGTGGTGGATGAGGCCGATCCGGACGCGGTACATGCCGTGGTGCACAATCTCCTGGGGCAGGTGGTGGCCAGCGGCCGGCTGCTATCGCATGCGCCTGGCGTGGGCCGCATCGGCCGCATGGCTACGCACCGGATGCTGCGGGGCGGTGGCCTGGGCCTGCAGGTGCTGCGCGCGCTCACGCAAAAAGCCCGCGAACGCGGCGACAAGGAAATCATGCTGCACGCCCAGTGCAGCGCCGAGGGCTTTTATCTGGGGGAAGGCTATGAACGCCGTGGGCCGGTGTTCGTAGAGGCCGGCATTGCGCACCAGGAGATGGTGCTGGCTTTGGGCTGAAGGGCCGCGCTAGAAACCTAGCGAGGCCAGCAAGTCGTCCACGTCGTCCTGCTTAAGGGCGTCGGCCGCCGTCTGCGGGCCTTCGAGTACGTGGTTGTCCACGGTCACGGGTTCGCTGGAAGTGGTCTTTTCTTGCACCCGGGTGTCCGGGCTGCTGTCGATAAGCAGTTGCACCAGCTGCATCTCGGTACGGGTGATGATGTCAATGACCTTCTTGATCACCTGGCCAGACAAATCCTGAAAGTCCTGCGCCATCATGATGTCGCTGAGCACGCCGCTCTGGCCTTCTGCAAAGTGGGCGGTGCGTTGGGCAAATTTGCCGCAAACCACCATGAGGCCCCGCGCCTTGTCCACGCTCATGTCGGGGGATGCTGCCAGGCGGTTCAGCGAATCGCCCAGCTCCAGACCGCGGGTGGCCAGATCATCACACTCGGGTTTGGCCGTTTCCACCAGGGTCAGCACCTTGTTGGCGGCGTCTTCGGTCATCTTGCCCACATAGGCCAGACGGTCGCGCGCGTTGGGGATTTCCTCGACGATGCTGTGCAACTGGTTGCCGCCCAAGGCCGTCAGCGCTTCGTGCATCTCACGGGTAATGGCGCCCAGACGGGCAAAGGCTTCTTCCTTGTTGAGCGGCGTTGACATAGACAGACAATCCCTTCCCGACGTCGTTGTACGGTCTGATTATTATGAATCCAGCGCGTGGCCCGGATGCCATGAAAGGCAGAAAAACGTACCTTAAATGTCCTCAAGCAAGGCGTAGGGCAGGGGCAAAAGCTGCACGGACGCCGCACCAGCCCGCAAAGGCCCAGCCTCCACGGCGGAGAGCTGCATGGACACGATGGCATCACTGCCGCCACCGGGTGCCGCCTCTGCCTGCACCACGGTGCCAACGGGCTGACTCTCATCGGCCGCAGAAAACACCTCCTGGCCTGCCTCCAGCGCGCCATCGCTGTGCACCACAAAGGCACGCCGCTTGAGCGTGCCGCGGAACTGGCTGCGGGCCACAACCTCCTGGCCGGGATAGCAGCCCTTCTTGAAGTTCACGCCGCCTATAGATTCGTAATTGAGCATCTGGGGCACAAAAGCCTCCACCACCGGCGTGGTGAGGGTGGCCACGCCGCTGCGCACTTCGGTCCAGCGCCACAGGGCGGCAGACAGCGTGTCCCCCGCAGGCGCTGGCGTGCCCGCTGGCTGCACACGGAGCTGGCGTGGCTGGCCGTTTGCAGGGTAGAGGTTGATGGTGGATTTTTCATCCAATTCGGCCATAGCCCACGTGGAATCTTCGCTAGCAGCTCCTGAATCGATAGCATTTCCGATCAGGCCGTAGATGTCGAAGCGCTCGGACGCATCGCTGAGCTTGGCCTTGGCGCGCATCACAAACATGGACAGGCGCTTGAGCGTGGGGGCCAGCAGGTCCTTGCTGCAGACCAGCAGGATGTCACCCGAAACGCGCTTGAAGCCGATGAAACTGGCCTGCATGCGCCCCTTGGCAGAGCAAAAAGCCGCCAACCGGGCCTGTGTCAGATCCAGCAGGGCAAAGTCTTGCGTGAGCTGGCCATGGATGAATTTGGCGGCGTCTTCGCCTTCGATCTGGATCACGCCCAGATGATCCAGGCGGGCCACGCCATGCAGGGCGGAAGAGGGGGGTGCGGAGAGGGTCTCGGTGCTCATGGCTGAATTATGATTCCGACTCTGATGACTGACTGGAAGTAGGGCTGTGCGCTTGTTTCTTGCTGCGGTAGCTCTGGCTGCCTTGGGTTTGCTGGGGGCGGGTTACGTCTGGGTGCAGTCGCCCCTGCCGTTGCGCGCTGCGGTGCTGGACCTGACAGTCGCTCCGGGCGCAGGCGCCCGTCAGGTAGCCAATGCCGTCAGCGACGCAGGCGTGGAGACTCCGCCCGCACTGCTGTACTGGTGGTTCCGGCTTTCCGGCCAATCCCGTGCCATCAAGGCCGGCAGCTATGAAATCGAGACTGGCGCCACCCCGCGCAGCCTGCTGCGCAAGCTGGTGGATGGCGATCAGGCACTGCGCAGCGTCACTTTCGTCGAAGGCTGGAACTTCCGCCAGGTGCGTGAGGCCCTGCGCAAGGCCGACCACCTGCGCCCCGACAGCCAGACCTTGTCCGCCGACGCGCTCATGGGGCAGTTGGGACTGCCCGGTGTCCACCCGGAAGGTCGCTTTTTCCCCGATACCTATACCTATGCCAAAGGCAGCAGTGATCTGGCCGTGCTGCAGCAGGCCCGACGTGCCATGGACCTGCAACTGGACGCAGCCTGGTCGGCCCGCGACCCACAGACGCCGCTCAAATCGGCCCAGGAAGCCTTGGTTCTGGCCAGCATCATTGAAAAAGAGACAGGCAAACAAAGTGACCAAGCCCTGATCTCGGCCGTCTTCAGCAACCGCCTGCGCATCGGCATGCGCCTGCAGACAGACCCCACCGTCATTTACGGTCTGGGCGAATCCTTTGACGGCAACCTCCGCCGCGCCGACCTGCTGGCGGACACGCCCTACAACACCTACACACGGGAAGGCTTGCCACCGAGCCCGATCTCCATTCCCGGCAAGGCGGCACTGCTGGCGGCAGTACAGCCTGCAGCCAGCAAGGCGCTCTATTTTGTGGCCCGTGGCGACGGCAGCAGCGAGTTCAGCGAGTCACTGGACGCGCACAATAGGGCGGTCAACAAATACCAGCGGGGCCAATGAGCCCGGCAGCACACAGGGACGGCATGAGCGGACTTTTCATCAGCTTCGAAGGCATCGACGGCGCCGGCAAATCCACCCATATCACGGCGCTGGCGGATGCCTTACGCGCCCAGGGCAGGGCGCTGACCCTGACACGCGAGCCCGGCGGCACACCGCTGGCCGAACAACTGCGCAGTATGGTGCTGAACGACACCATGGACCCCATGACAGAGGCGTTGCTGGTGTTTGCGGCGCGCCGCGACCATGTGCAGCGCGTGATCCTGCCAGCGCTGGCGCGTGGCGAAGTGGTTCTGTGTGACCGCTTTACCGACGCTACCTTCGCCTACCAAGGCGGTGGCCGGGGCTTTGACTGGCAGGTGCTGGAGCAACTGGAGCAATGGGTGCAGGGCAGGGAGCAGCCTTTCGTTCTGCAACCGCACACCACTGTCTGGTTTGACCTGCCGCCGGCAGTGGCCGCAGAACGCCTGGCCGGAGCGCGTGTGCCTGACAAGTTCGAGTCGCAACCTGTGGCCTTCTTTGAAAACGTGGCTGCCGGCTATGCACGCCGTCAGGCGCAAGATCCCGAGCGTTTTGTCCGCATCAACGCGCACCAGACGCCCGCGCAGGTGTGGCGTGATGTGCAGGTCGCTTTGCAGGCCCGTGGAGTGCTGCCAGCATGAGCGAAGCACGCTCGGTCACCGTACCGCCCTGGATTGCGGCGCAGACCCAGACCCTGCTGGCCCAGCGCGGCCACGCCTGGTTGCTGCAAGGACCGTCCGGCCTGGGCCAATATCCCCTGGCGTTGTCGCTGGCATCGGCTTGGCTGTGCGAGCAGCCCGGTCCCGCAGGCGCGTGTGGCCAGTGCAGCAGTTGCCACGCGATTGCCGTGCGCACCCATGCTGACTTGTGCATGCTGATGCCAGAAACGACCATGCTGGCGCTGGACTGGCCGCTGAGCGAAAAGGCCCAAGGCGAGATCGACGACAAAAAGCGCAAGCCCAGCCAGGAAATCCGGGTTGACGCCATGCGCGATGCCGTGGAGTTTGCCCAACGCACCAGCGCACGTGGGCGGGGCAAGGTGGTCGTGGTCTTTCCGGCTGAAAACATGAATGCCATCACCGCCAACGCGCTTCTCAAGACCCTGGAGGAGCCACCCGGCGACGTGAAATTCGTGCTGGCCAGCGAATCCGCCCACCAACTACTGCCCACCATCCGCAGCCGCTGTATCGGCCACACCATGGCTTGGCCCGACGCTGCGGAGGCGACCGAGTGGCTAGAAAGGCAGGGTATGGACGCTGCCAAAGCACGCCAGTTGCTGCAGGCAACGGGCGGGCGTCCAGCGGATGCTCTGGCATTTGCAGATTCCGGCCGGAATCCGCAAGCATGGGCGTCCTTTCCACGCGCCATGGCGCAAGGCGATGTTGCTGCGGTGAAAGACTGGAGCGCCCCGCAGATCATCGATGCCCAGCACAAACTGTGTCACGACCTAATGGCCAAGTTGTGTGGCGCCTCACCGCGCTTTTTCGAGTCCCGCGATCTGGGCTCGCTCCAGGTGCCCATGCCGATACTGGGCCGCTGGAGTAAGGCCCTGTCTGCCGCCATGAAGACCATGGACCACCCCTTCAATGCAGGCCTGATGGTGGAGGCGCTTGTCGTACAAGCCCAATCGGCCCTAAACTCAAGGCATTAAGTCGCGACCATGAGCACCAATCCCGCCACCGCCCGTCCCAGCGTTATCCAGCTTTCCATCAAGGAAAAAGCAGCGCTGTATGCCGCTTACATCCCCATGTTCACAGAAGGCGGGGTTTTCATTCCAACCACTCGTGAATATGCCTTGGGTGACGACGTCTACGTGCTTTTGTCCTTGCCCGAGGATGTGCAACGCTATCCCGTCGCGGGCAAAGTAGCCTGGGTGACGCCGGCCAAGGCATCCGGTGGTCGCACACAAGGTGTCGGCATCCTGTTTCCCAGTGACGAGAAATCGCGACAACTCAAACTCAAGATCGAAGAGATTTTGGGCGCTCATATGGCGTCTGACCGCCCCACACAAACCGTGTGATACCCCGGCCCGGTGGCCCGGGCCGCTGCAGGGGACGCATCCCCTGATGGATGGATTTTCATGTTTACCGATTCCCATTGCCACCTGACCTTTCCGGAACTGGCAGCAGATTGGCCTGCCATCCAGCAGGCCATGGAGCAGGCCCGCGTGGACCGCGCCCTGTGCATTTGCACCACGCTCGAAGAATTCCCGTCTGTGCACGCGCTCGCAGTTGCGCATGCCCACATCTGGGCCAGCGCTGGCGTACACCCCGACAATGAAGGTGTCACCGAACCTTCGGTGGAAGAATTGGTGCGTTTGGGCTCCTTGCCCAAAGTCATCGCCATCGGTGAAACCGGGCTGGACTACTACCGTCTGGGGGAGCGCACGGTGGCGGACATGGAGTGGCAGCGGGAGCGGTTCCGGCGCCATATCCAGGCTGCGCAAGTGGTTCAGAAACCCTTGGTCATACATACCCGCAGCGCTTCGGACGACACATTGACCATTTTGCGCGAGCAAGGGGAAACTGGTGGAGCAGGTGCAGCGGGTGGCGTATTCCACTGCTTTACCGAGGACCAAGCCGTAGCCAAGGCGGCACTGGATCTGGGCTTCTATATTTCATTCTCCGGAATTCTGACGTTCAAGAGTGCCCAGTCCATCCGCGATGTTGCTGCCATGGTACCCATGGACCGGCTTCTGATAGAAACCGATAGCCCTTATCTGGCACCAGTGCCGTACCGCGGAAAAACCAACAATCCGTCCTACGTCCCTTACGTGGCGCAGACGCTGGCCACGCTCAAAGGCTGCGATGTAGAGACCATGGCTCAGGTCAGCAGCTCCAATTTCGATAATTTGTTTCGACCTCAATCATGAGAAATTGGTTTAAAAATTCCGTATACTTTATTGTTTTATTTGGATTTTCGGTAGTCCAGGCTGGTTCCTATGAAGATTTCTTCAAGGCTCTGGACACCGACAACGCCACCGTAGTGACGCAGCTTCTGGAACGCGGGTTTGACCCCAATACCCCGAATCCGAAGGGTACGCCGGCCCTGATGGTCGCCTTGAAAGCACCTGCACCGAATGCGGCTGCCATCCTGATCCAGCACCCGGACATCCAGGTCGAGGTCCGGAACGCGCAAGATGAAAGCCCGCTCATGCTGGCCGCACTGGCTGGCTATCTGGACATTTGCACCCAGCTGATTGAAAAAGACGCCGACGTGAACAAACCGGGTTGGACTCCATTGCATTACGCGGCAACCAACAGCCAGGTGCCAGTGATGCAGCTGCTGCTAGACCAGCATGCCTACATCGACGCTGCATCGCCCAACGGAACCACGCCCTTGATGATGGCCGCGATGTACGGCAACGCATCCGCCGTCAAGTTGCTGCTGGAAGCAGGCGCAGATCCCACGCTCAAGAACGAGCTGGGCTTGACGGCCATCGACTTCGCAGAACGGGTCAAGAAGAGCGATTCCACAAGCATCATCGCCGCGTTTATCCGCGCAAGACGGCCCAAAGGAGCTTGGTAACGAGCTTATATTTACTTTATACGATGTATATTATGTAAAGTAATTGAGCCTTAAAAAATAACCTCGCTCATCGCACAGTAAACGCCACGGTTGGAACACTGATATCGGCAAAGGATGCGCCCAGCGCCAACTCCCCTTTGCCATGAAGAACGCACTCTTCGCGTCGCAAAAGAATGTCGGCACCACCGGACTCCGAGAAACGCACCCAGCTGCCATAGCTGCTGACGTCCACCAACATTACGCATCCGTTGCGCCATTCCAGGCGCGCGTGGGTCCGCGAAACCCGGGGATCATTCACGACAAACTCCATGTCCTTGACCCGCCCGATGTGAATGGGAAGCTCAAATGACTTGAAGCTCTTGACGACATCCATCCACTGGAGCACGACCTCCCGGCCCAGCGCATCACCACGGCCCAGCAACTCTTCCGGGCTTAGCTGTGCCTGCATGGTCAGGAAGTCCGAAGGCTCTTCCTCCCGCCATTCAATCTGGTAGACATTGCAGGGTTCTGCACGTCCCCGGATATGGATGGGGCCAAGCATGCGAAAACTGCTGCCGCGCATCTCCGGGACTTTTTCCAGGGCGTTGGCGCTCGCCCAGATTTGGTGAGGGCCACACAAATCGCAGAGACGGGATGCCACGTTAACGGCGTCACCGTAGCAGTCCTCAGCCACCATCTCTACTTCGCCAGAGGCCAGCCCGATGCGGATGGGCAACCGAACATCAGAGGGCTGCCGCAGGGTTGTCTTGAGATGCTGACGCTGGATATCCACGACTGCGGCGACCGCATCCACTGCTTGGTTGAAAACTACCATGACCCCGTCGCCAAGAGTCTTGACCAATCGCCCGCCATGGGCTTCACATTGCTGGGTGATCCAGGTGGTAATTTGGGTGACCGACTCCGTTGCGCGGGCATTTCCCAATGCCTCAAACACCGCCGTGCTGCCATGCAGGTCGGTGAATACAACGGTCGCTTGAACACCCATTCCCAATTGATCCAGTTCTTATGCAGTGCCCGAGTTTAGGGCATTGCGGGACTAAAAAGGCGTACGGGATATAGCTTCCTTGCGCGAAAAGAGATGCACCGGTTTTCCACCGCTTATCAGGCCTTGAAAAGTGCCATTCATTTGTAAACTGGTTTGGGCACAGCGGATATTTCACACAGTTGTCAGACAAGGAGGCTAGGCTATGCACCGTGTTGAACTTGCGACAGTGTTGGTATCTGCCCCTATTGCCCTTGGCACCAGGTTTGCTTATTGTCCATCGCGAGTCGTGTAAGAACAAATAAAGCTATGCGTTGGACACCTTCAAACCTCATGAACAACCTGCTCAAAGGCAGTGCTGTAACAAAAGCCCGTCCGGGAGCCTCCACTCTGAATGACATTCGCCAGACCATGCTGCGCATGATGGGGGATAACGGCGCGCAAGCGTACCCGGTGGTGCAGCTGCGCGTCACCTACGCTGATGACGTACAGGATCTCTGGTATCTGCGCGGCGATGTCATGGCCGCAGTTGCCGCTACGCACGGTGAGGCCGTCGCCCGGGAACAGCTGGCTGAGGTCAGCACCATGTTCAAGGGACTGCTGCCCAGCGGACTCACTGCACGCCGAAGCCCTCTCGGGCGCTAACGGCTGTGGGAATGATCGTGCCCGTGTGCATGGTCATGGCCCCAAACCATCATCACATCCTTGCCCTCGGCGACCAGATCTGCGTGCTTGCCCACCGGTAGCAGGACTTTGGTCTGTACGTGCCCATAGGGCAGATTGGTCAGTACCGGTACTTTCAGCTGGGATTGCAGCCAAGCAACAACGCTTGCAAGCTTGAAGCCCTTGTCATGCGCAGTCAGGGTGAATCCGTTGAACTGTCCCAAAACAACCGCTTTCTGCTGGGCCAGCACGCCCGCATGTAACAGCTGCGTGAGCATGCGCTCAATTTGGTAGGGATGTTCGCCCACATCTTCCAGAAACAAAATCCCGCCTTGGGTGGCCGGGAAATAGGGTGTGCCCAGCAACGACACCAGCACACTGAGGTTTCCGCCCCAGATGGGGGCATGGTGAATGACAAGGGGTTTGGACGCAGTCCAGGCTGTACTCTGGCGCCATCCCGTGCCCTCCCCGCGGCCGCTCGCCATGTCGAGAAAGCAATCTTCCATGATGTCATCAGGCACCAAGTCGGGCTCACCTCCCACGCCGAAGCCTTCGCAAAGGGCTGGCCCGGCCCACGTGGTAGCGCCAGTTTTGGCAAGCACTGCCAGTTGAAAGGCGGTGAAATCGCTGATGCCCACAAACTGGGTACCCCGCTGGACCGCCTTGGCGATGCTTGCGTAGCGGATTCGTCCCAGGATACGGGTGAGCCCATAGCCTCCGCGGGAGATCATGGCGATATCGGCGCCACTGGCGGCTGCACGGTGAATAGCCGCCAGACGCACGTCATCGTCACCGGCAAAGCGCTGGTGGCTGGCCAGCGCATCCTGGTCAACTTCGACCTCAAAGCCGAGGGTCTGCAGGCGTTTGACACCACGCTTGAATGCGGCCTTGTCACGCACCGCGCCTGAAGGGGAATAGATATAGATATGTTTTTTCACGCCCGCATTATCCGCTGCGTAAAGTCCGCGCCAATTCGCTCCGCAATGTCCTCGGTGGGCCCATCCAGCCAGCTCACGCGGGGGCCAGCGGCCTCCCGGGCTTGCGCAATCTCTGCAATCAAGCCGGCAACAGCCCGAAGCCCGGCCTGGTAGCCACGGTCTGGATAGGGACGCATGTCTGGCTGACGCGGCAAAGCGGGGCGCATCCCAAACACTTGTACAGACTGAAGGCTCAGGGTGCCCGCCAGAACGCTGGCGAAATCCCCCCCTGCCCCCTCCCCCACAATCACCAAACCGGTCGGCGCCAAGTGCTTCACCAAACCCTGCAGGCTGTGCAAATGCATGGCCAAAGCGTGGGCCGAAGTTTTCTTGGGCTTGTCACTTCGTCCGAAACCAATCAGATCAGGTACGATGACACGTATGCCCTTCGGAGTAAGCGCGCCTACCAGCGGCCGGAGGTCGGCACTCGACCCCGGCAAGTCATGCAGCAAAAGCACGGTTTGCTCCACTATCGCAACGCCCACGTCCACGTCCACATAGTGCATGCGCCAACCACAGGTGTATCCGTCATCGCAGAAATAGCGCGGTGCATCGGCATCTGACGACTCCCCGACAAAGGCCGAGTCCGGTGTTCGCAAGGCGTCATCGCGCAAGGGCTGAGCCTGTCGCGCCTGATCTTGGCGGCGCTCCTGAAAGAAAGTCCGCAACATGTCGGCACATTCCTTGGCAAAGATACCTCCATCTACCGCCGTCTGGTGATTGAGCTGTTGGTTGGAAAACAGGCTGATTGCAGAACCAGCTGCACCGGTCTTGGGGTCTGGGGCGCCAAACACCACGCGCTGTATGCGCGAGTGCAAGATGGCACCTGCACACATGGGACAAGGTTCAAGGGTCACATACAGGGTGCAACCGTCCAATCGATAGTTACCCAGAGTGAGGGCGGCTGCGCGCAGAGCCATGACTTCTGCATGGGCAGTGGGGTCATGTTGCCCGATCGGGGCATTGCGCCCCACACCAAGTACCTGTCCATCTTTGACCACCACGGCGCCGACGGGAACCTCGCCTGCGGCTTGGGCCAAACGGGCTTGCACCAAGGCTTGCTGCATGAATAGGGAGTCTAGGTCCATGGGGCTATCCTAGCCGACCGCCCTATCGCAAGTGGGCAGTCTCAGGTGATGCTGCCACGTGCAGCCAACCATTCCTTCAGCAAGGGAGGCGTCATCGGCTTTGCATACAGGTAGCCCTGCCCTTCATGGCAACCAAGCTTGCGCAAGGCTTCTGCCTGGGCTTCCTCTTCAATGCCCTCGGCAATCACCGTGAGGTTGAGGTTGCGCCCCAGCTCAATGACCATCGATGCGATGTGGCCGCCGCATACGTCTTTTTGCAACTCGGACACAAAAGCCCGATCAATTTTCAGGCGGTCTATCGGCAACTGACGCAATTGGCTGAGCGAAGAGTAACCGGTGCCGAAATCGTCAATGGCGATCGTGATCCCCATCTCACGGACCAGGTTCAGCGTTTCGAGCATGAAGTCGGCATCTTCCATGGCAACCGACTCCGTGATCTCCAGCTCGAGGCAATTGGGGCTGATTCCCGTATCCAGCAAGGCGGCGTTGAGTTTGTCGAGAAACTCGGGGTGCCGGAACTGAATTTGCGAAACGTTGACCGACATGCGCAAGTCTGTCAGACCCAATGCCTGAAGCCTCACCAATTCGTGGCAGGACATGCGCAGAACCCAGTCGCCAATAGCCACAATCATCCCGGAAGCCTCCGCCAATGGGATAAACCTGTCCGGAGGCACAAAACTTCCATCCTCATTGCGCCAGCGGATCAGCGCCTCCATCCCAACGACCTTGCCGGTTCCCAAATTCATCTGGGGCTGGTACACGATGAAAAGGCGCTCGCTTTCCACGGCACTGCGCAAACTCTGCAGCAAGCGCACACGCTCACGGATGTCCGACCCCATTTCACTGGAGAACATCACAAAGCTGCCGCGCCGGCTCTTCTTGGCCCGTTTCAAGGCGATATTGGCATCCTTGAGCGCATCGCGGCCGGTCACACCATCCGATAGCAGCTTGGTCAGCCCCATGGTTGCGGTGACCACCATCGAGTCATCCTGTACCAAGAAGGGCTCGCGGAACATGGCCAACACCCGGAGGGGATTGACCACCGCCTGGGTTCCCATCAGGCCAAAGGTATCGCTGCCGATGCGGGCGAGGATGACTTCATCTCCCAACTCTGCCTTGAGCCGGTCGGCAACCGACTGAAGCAGGCGGTCCCCTTGCTGGTGCCCCAAAGCGTCGTTGATTTCCGAGAAGTCATCGATATCCAGAATGGCGATGACATCGTCTGCTGCAGGTTGCGTGCGCAAACGCTCTTCACTGAGATCAATGAACTTGTTGCGGTTGGGAAGGCAGGACAGCCTGTCATAAAACGCCAGCTCGTCGAGCTTGCGAATCTGTTCATAGGCACGAAGGGCCGCCGTCACCGTAGCGTACAGCTTGGTGCGCGTCAGCTCCGACTTTGTCTTGTAATCATTGATGTCGAAATCGTGGATGGTCTCGATTTCCGGTGCGTAACCGGGCTGACCAGTGCGCAGAATGATGCGCAGCTCCGTCAGTTTGAGCTGTTGTCGGATGGTCTTGACCAAGGCCAAACCAGCGTCCTCCCGCTCCATGACCACGTCGAGCAATACAACAGCGACGTCACGCTCGGCATGGAGCAGCTTGGTAGCCTCCGAGGCGGAATACGCGTGCAGAAACTGCAGCGGACGCCCCAAAATCCGGACTCCGGCGAGCGCAAACGTGGTCGCCCGGTGTACATCCGGCTCGTCGTCCACGACCAGAAGGCGCCACACGGGTTCCTTGACATTACCGTTGACGACTTCATCCTCCAGAAAATGGAGCGCGTCAGAGTCTGTGTGGGGATCCAGCAGATTCTCGGTATTCATGGAACCATTGTGCACCAAGCTCCCACGAAAAGTCAGCGCCCCATTGGGCGCTGATAGCACTTTTTAGGGCAAATCCGTAGGAAATAGCAGCGTCATGGGGATAACCCGCAGGCATCACTCCCACTCAATGGTGGCAGGTGGCTTGGAGCTGACGTCATAGGTCACGCGGTTGATGCCACGCACTTCGTTGATGATGCGGCCGGATACCTTCTTGAGCAGCGCATAGGGCAACTCGGCCCAGTCGGCCGTCATGAAGTCACTGGTCTGCACCGCGCGCAGGGCCACCACATAGTCGTAGGTGCGGCCATCGCCCATGACGCCCACGCTCTTGACGGGCAGGAAGACGGTGAACGCCTGGCTGGTCAGTTCGTACCAGGTCTTACCCGTGGCCTCATCGCGGAAGTTGCGCAGCTCTTCGATGAAGATGGCATCAGCGCGGCGCAGCAGGTCGGCGTATTCCTTCTTCACCTCACCCAAAATACGCACACCCAAGCCGGGGCCGGGGAAGGGATGGCGGTAGACCATGTCGTGGGGCAGGCCCAGGGCCACGCCGAGTTCGCGGACCTCGTCCTTGAACAGCTCACGCAGCGGCTCCAGCAGTTTCAGGCCCAATTGCTCGGGCAGGCCGCCCACGTTGTGGTGGCTCTTGATGGTGACAGCCTTCTTGCTCTTGGCACCGCCCGATTCGATGACATCGGGGTAAATGGTGCCTTGGGCCAGGAAGGTTGCTCCTTTTTTACTAGCACCTTGCGCAGTCAATTCGCGGGCTTGCGCCTTGAAAACCTCTACAAACTCGCGCCCGATGATCTTGCGCTTGGCTTCCGGGTCAGCCACACCGGTCAGGTGTCCCATGAACTGGGCCTCGGCGTCCACGCGAATCACCTTGGCGTGCAGCTTGCCCACGAACATGTCCATGACCATATCGCCTTCATTCAGGCGCAACAAGCCATGGTCCACAAACACGCAAGTCAACTGGTCGCCAATGGCTCGGTGGATCAGTGCGGCCGCCACGGAGGAGTCGACACCACCAGACAGCCCCAGGATGACCTCCTCGTCACCCACCTGGGCGCGAATTTTCTCGACTGCCTCGGCGATGTAGTCGCCCATGATCCAGTCCGGGCGCGTCGCGCAAATACCCAGCACAAATCGCTGCAGCAGGGCCGCACCCTGTTTGGTGTGGGTCACTTCGGGGTGGAACTGCACGGCGTAAAAGCCGCGCTCCTCATCAGCCATGCCGGCAATGGGGCAGCTAGGCGTGCTGGCCATGAGTTTGAAGCCCGGGGGCAGCTCTGTGACCTTGTCGCCATGGCTCATCCAGACCTGCAGCATGCCGTGGCCCTCAGCCGTGGTGAAGTCGGCGATATCCTTGAGTAGGGCGGTGTGACCATGAGCACGCACATCGGCGTAGCCAAACTCGCGCTTGTGGCCGCCTTCGACCTTGCCGCCCAGCTGCCAAGCCATGGTCTGCATGCCATAGCAAATGCCCAGTACCGGAACGCCCAGCGTGAAAACGGATTCAGGCGCCTTGTCGGTCGTGTCTTCGTAAACGCTGGCGTGGCTGCCCGAGAGGATGATGCCCTTGAGCTGACCGTCGGCCGCAAACTCCTGGATCCATGCGTCACTCACGTCACAGGGATGGACTTCGCAATAGACATGGGCTTCGCGCACGCGCCGTGCGATGAGCTGGGTGACCTGGGAGCCAAAATCGAGGATGAGTATCTTCTGGTGCTGCATGGTGTTTTGAAAAGTCGGTCGTTCAAAGCAAAGGGCCGTCGCGGAGGACGGCCCTGGTTCGGATATCAGTCGGCCCGGTAATTCGGGGCTTCCTTGGTGATCTGTACGTCGTGCACATGGCTTTCGCGGATGCCAGCAGTCGTAATTTCCACAAACTCGGCCTTGTCCTGCATCTCGGCAATCGTGCCGCAACCGCAGTAGCCCATGCTGGCGCGGATGCCGCCGGCCATCTGGAACACGATGGCGACCATGGAGCCCTTGTAGGGCACACGGCCTTCAATGCCTTCCGGCACCAGCTTGTCGGCGTTGGGGTTGCCGGTGCTGGATTCCTGGAAGTAGCGGTCTGCACTGCCTTGCTGCATGGCGCCGATGGAGCCCATACCGCGGTAGCTCTTGTAGCTGCGGCCCTGGTACAGGATGACCTCGCCAGGCGCCTCTTCGGTACCGGCAAACATGCCACCCATCATCACGGTGCTGGCGCCGGCCGCGATGGCTTTGGCAATGTCACCGCTGTAGCGGATGCCGCCATCGGCAATCAGGGGAACGCCCGTGCCCTTGAGCGCAGTGGCCACGCTATCCACGGCCATGATCTGGGGCACGCCCACACCGGCCACGATGCGCGTGGTACAGATGGAGCCAGGGCCGATACCGACCTTGACGGCGTCAGCACCCGCCTCGACCAATGCCAAAGCCGCTGCGCCGGTGGCGATGTTGCCACCCACCACGTCAACCTGCGGGAAGTTCTGCTTGACCCAGCGCACGCGGTCAATCACGCCTTTGCTGTGGCCGTGCGCGGTGTCGACCACGATGGCGTCCACACCGGCAGCCACCAGGGCCTCGACGCGGGCTTCAGTGCCCTCGCCCACACCCACCGCAGCACCCACGCGCAAACGGCCCGTGGCGTCACGAGCGGCATTGGGGAAGTTGAGTTGCTTGGTGATGTCCTTGACGGTGATCAAGCCCTTGAGCTCAAACGCGTCATTGACCACCAACAGACGTTCCAGTTTGTGCTTGTTGAGCAGGGCCTTGGCCGCTTCAGGCGTGGTGCCATCGGGCACGGTGATCAGGCGCTCGCGCGGCGTCATGATTTCGCGCACGGTCTGGTCGTAGCGGGTCTCAAAGCGCAGATCGCGGCCAGTCACGATGCCGACCACCTTGCCGCCATCGCACACGGGGAAGCCGGAAACGCCGAGCTGGTCAGACAGGGCCATGACTTGGCGCACCGTGGTGTCGGGGGTGATGACCACCGGATCGCGCAGCAGGCCAGACTCATAGCGCTTGACCTTGGCGACCTGGGCGGCCTGTTCGGCAGCCGTGAGGTTTTTGTGGACGATGCCCATGCCGCCTTCTTGGGCAATGGCAATCGCCAATCGGGCTTCTGTCACCGTGTCCATGGCGGCGGAGACCAAGGGCAGATTCAGTGCGATATTGCGGGAGAAACGGGTGGCGAGGCTGGTGTCCTTGGGAAGGACCTGGGAGAACGCTGGCACCAACAACACATCGTCGAAGGTGAGCGCTTTGCCGAGAAGGCGCATGTCAAAGCTCCAAAAATCGAATTGTACCCGCGTCCATTTGGCCCTGCCCGGCCCAAGCGCTACACTTTGCGCCATGAAACCCTTGCACGCACTTCTGGCAGCCGTTTTGACATGTTCCGCCGCAGGCGCTTATGCCCAGTGGCAGTGGCTGGACAAGGACGGCCGCAAGGTGTTCAGTGACCGGGCGCCCGGGGCCGAAATTCCCGAGAAAAACATCCTCAAGCGTCCGGCTGGTGCTGCGGCCCGGGCCGCAGCGGCTCCGGTCGCACCCGTAGCCGCAGACCCCGCCGCCGCGCCTGCGGCACCTGCGCCGACCTTGGCAGCAAGCAAGCCCGCTGGCGACAAGACACTGGAAGCCAAGAAGAAGCAGGCCGAGGAGGCTGAGGCAGCCAAGCGCAAGGCGGAAGAGGAACGCGTGACCAAGGCAAAGATTGAAAACTGCGCGCGCGCCAAACAGGCCAAGCAGACTTTCGATAGCGGCGTTCGCGTGTCACGGACCAATGCCAACGGCGAACGCGAGGTCATGGACGATGCCGCGCGTGCCGCAGAAGTTCAACGCATTCAGGACATCATCAACAGCGACTGCAAGTAAGCCGCTTCAGTAGCCTGCTTTTGCGCCGTCACGGCGCTTGGCAAACAGCCCTGCTCCCTTGGCCCCCTGCTTGGCAAAGCGCTCACGCCGCGCCACCTTGGGGTCCACCGTCAGCGGGCGCGTCAGCTCCACCCGGTCGCCGGTACGCAGCATCTGCGAACCCGACACCTGCCGCCCCCAGATGGAGAGAGCCAATGCGTTGATGGCTTCCTGCGACAGATCTTGCAGCAAGCCACTTTGCCTAACTGCCATGGTGGCCGTACTACCTGGAGCCATTTCCAGCTCGCAAGACTGTACCTGGCGCGGCCCGCACGCCAGCAGCACCGTCACCGCGAAAGTAGGCTCAGTCGCCATAGACCTGCTGTGCCCGTTTGACGAAAGCATCGACGAGGCTGGCGGCAATCTTGTCAAACACCGGCCCTACCAAAGCACCTAGTGTTGCGCTCTCAAAGCCGTAGTTCAGCGTGAGTTCGACCTTGCAGGCACGCTGCGATCCATCGCCAAGGCTGATGAAGTTCCAAGCGCCATCCAGATGGGAAAACGGGCCGTTGACCAGTTCCATGCCCACTTGCTGGTCCGTTACATGGGTGTTACGCGTGGTGAAGGTCTGGCGCACGCCCCCGAAAGAAATGCCGACCTCGGCCGTCATGCCCCCCGGGCTTTCTTCCAGCACCTTGGCGTGGTCGCACCAAGGAAGGAATTGCGGGTACTGGCCCACGTCCGTGACAAGGCGGTACATCTCGTTGGGGCTGTACCAGATCAGTACAGACTTGTGAACAGTTTTCATAGAATGGCGGTCTGCGCGGGATTGTAGACAAGCCCAACAGCGTCTGCCCTTTCAATCCCGTCTGTCATCCCCACCTGAGTGCAATGGCCAAAAAACCTGAAACCGCTTCCCGCATCGCCGACAACAAAAAGGCCGCGTTCAATTATTTCTTCGAGGAACGTTTCGAGGCTGGCCTGGTGCTGGAAGGCTGGGAGGTGAAGTCCCTGCGCGAGGGCAAGGTCCAGCTGACCGATGGTTACGTGGTCATCCGCAACGGCGAGCTTTTCATCATCGGCCTGCAGATCAACCCACTGCACACCGCCTCCAGCCATGTGAACCCGGACAACGTGCGCACCAAAAAGTTGCTGATGCACAAAGAGGAAATCAAGCGGCTGATTGGCAAGGTTGAGCAAAAAGGATATACCCTGGTGCCTATCAACCTGCACTGGAAGGCTGGCAAGGTGAAGTGTGATATTGCGCTGGCCAAGGGCAAGGCCGAGCACGACAAGCGCGACACCATCAAGGACCGGGAAGGCAAACGCGAGGTGGAACGCGCCATGAAAGACCGCAACCGCTAATTTTTTTCAGGGGTAGGGAATAAACCCGGCCCCGCAGGTGTTTATCCGGGAAGCAAGCAACCGTTTGCCCAACCCTTTTACCGGAGCACCCCATGAAACTCATTGCTGCACTCACCCTTGCCACCACCCTGCTGGGCGCCTGCGCCACCATGGCCGACCCAGCCGCCGTCAAAGTCAGCAACGGTCTGCTGACCGGTGCCAACGGCATGACGCTCTATACCTTTGACAAGGACACCGCTGGCAGCGGCAAGTCCGTCTGCAACGGCCCTTGCGCCACTAACTGGCCGCCGCTGATGGCTGCCGACGCGGACAAGGCCAGCGGAAACTACTCCATCGTGACCCGCGACGACGGCAAGAAACAATGGGCTTACCAGGGCAAGCCGCTGTACTTCTGGGTCAAGGACAGCAAAGCCGGAGACACCACCGGTGACGGCTTCATGAACGTATGGCACGTGGTGAAGATGCCTACACCCATGCCCGCCCCCGCCGCCGGCTCCGCCTACTAAAACGTCCCGTGGACCGCTCCGCCCTGGTCGTGCACATCCCTGGTCTGCGCCGCTATGCGCGTGCACTGACTGGAAATGCATGGGCGGCGGACGATCTGGTGCAGGACACGCTGGAGCGGGCCTGCTCCAAATGGCGGCTCTGGCTGGTGGGTACCGACCTGCGGGCCTGGCTGTTCACGCTGATGCACAACATCCACGCCAACGACACGCGCCGCGTACTGCGCCAGCAGCAGGCCGCGCCGCTGGTTGACTCGGAGGACGCGCTGCACAGTGTGGCTGCACCGCACGCGGGTGTCGATGTCGCCGTGGACCTACAGCGCTGCCTGATGCAACTGCCCGAAGAGCAACGCAGCGTACTGCTGCTGGTCGCACTGGAAGATCTGGACTACGCCACGGTGGCGCGCATTACCGGCACGCCGGTAGGCACAGTGATGTCTCGCTTGTCGCGGGGCCGGGCCCGGCTGCAGGCGCTGCTGGATGCGCCCGCCCAAGCACCAGTCGCCGCCCATACGGGTGCTGACGTGGTGAGCTTGCGCACCGTTCGCTGATGGAAGCCGATATGACGACCCCGCCCTCCCCCTCCATGCTGACGGAAGAGACGCTTCACGCAATGGTCGATGGCCGTCTGGACGCCACCCAGCGCGCGACGGCGGAGGCCCTGCTGGCGCACGACCCGCAGGCCCAGGCGACTGTGGCCCGCTGGCGGCAGCAGCGCGCCCTGCTGCAGGGCCTGCACGCTGAGGTATTGCAAGAAGCACCACCCGCGCACCTGACCCAGGCGGCACTGGGGGCCGATTCCGGTCGGGCTGCGTCGGCGCCATGGCGCTGGGGCGGTCTGGCAGCCAGTGTGTTGCTTTCGTTTGCGGTGGGTTGGTTGGGCCACGGCCAATGGCGCAAGGCCGAGCTGCAGTCGCAGTTGGCACAGCGCAAGCCGGCAGCCGATTTTGTGCGCCAGGCCAGCCTGGCCCATGCGGTCTATGCCCCCGAGGTACGCCACCCGGTCGAGGTGGGCAGCGCCGAGCAGGAACATCTGGTGAAATGGCTGTCCAAACGCTTGGGGCGTCCGCTCAAGGTGCCAGACCTGACAGCGCAGGGTTTTGAGCTTGTGGGCGGCCGCCTGCTGCCTGGCGAAGCCGGAGATGCCGCTGTGCGGGCCCAGTTCATGTTCCAGAACACGGCTGGTGAACGGCTAACGCTGTACTTGGGCGCCGTCAAGGGCGAAAACGCCGACGTGAACGCCCAAGAGTCCGCCTTCCGCTTCGCCAATGAAGGCCCCATCTCCAGTTTCTACTGGGTGGAGCAAGGCTTTGGCTACGCCCTGAGCGGGCCTGTCGCACGCGACAAGCTCATGCAACTGGCCCAGGCGGTGTACCAGCAGCTCTGAAGGCTGCGGGCTGGCTCAGGCCAGATCGCGCAGCGGATGGGCGGCTGCCGGCCAAGGGCTGGCAAAGAACGGCGCCACCATCTCTGGCGTCACCTCTTCAATGCGCGCGGGGTTCCAGCGGGGCGCATGGTCCTTGTCCACCGCGAGGGCACGAATGCCTTCCACGGTTTCACTGCCTGCGCCCGATCGGCCCAGGTGCTGGGTGAAGAAGCAGTGGCGCACCATGTCGCGCTCCATGCGCAAGTCGTCCGCCAAGGTCGTGGCCCGCGCGCGGCGCACTTGCTCCAGCACCACATGCAGCATCAGCGGCGAGCGCTTGCGCAGCGTGGCGGCCGTATGCTGCGCCCAATCGCTGCGGTCTGCCTCAAGCGCCAGCACGATGGCAGGCACACTGTCCAGCGCGAAATACTCGTCAATTTGGCCTCTGGCCCCCATGGAATCTGCGCGAGCAGCTCCTGAAAATGTAGCAAGCCAAGGGTCCAGCGGATTGGCGGAAGACCAGTCCAGCGCCACCAATGCCTCCCAAGCCTTGGGCAGGCGCGCCGCATCCACCAGCTTGTCAGCCAAGCCCAACGTCACGGCGGTGGCACCATCGATCACATCACCCGTCAGCGCCAGCCATTCGCCAGTACGCCCCGGGCAACGGCTCAGGAAGTAGCCACCACCCACGTCTGGGAACAGACCGATGTTGGTTTCCGGCATAGCCATCTTGGTGTGTTCGGTCACCAGTCGGTGCGAGGCACCTTGGCTGATCCCCATGCCGCCGCCCATGACGATACCGTCCATGAAGGCGATGTAGGGCTTGGGGTAGTGGTGAATCAGGTGGTTGAGTGCGTACTCTTCGGTGAAGAAGTCTTCCAGCGCCGGGTTGCCGGCCAGGGCCGCCTGGTGGAAGAAGCGGATATCGCCACCGGCACAAAAGCCGCCAAACACACCAGTCTTGGTGCTGCCACGGATCGCCACAGCCTTGATGGCCGCGTCACCTTTCCAGGCCAGCAGTGTCGCCGTCAGGCTGCGCACCATGCCCAGGCTCAGGGCGTTGAGTGCCTTGGCGCGGTTCAGCGTGATCAGGCCGACCTGGCCGCGCACTTCGGTGATGAGGTCCTCGTTCAGGGTTTGGGCTGTCATGCGCGTTCTCTCCATCCAATCACTTCGTTCACCACCAGGGCGCCAATCACCAGCGCCCCACCCCACAGCACCGGGCTGGCCGGCACTTCATTGGCGCCCAGCCACGCCAGCAGGATGCCAAAGATCACCTCCAGCAGTTGCAGCAGGGAAATCTCGGGCGCCTTCAGGATCTGGGCGCAGCGCACGCTAAGCACGCAAGGCACAGCCAGCTGCACCACGCCCAAAAAGCCGAGCAAGGTGATGTCGTGCGCGTTGGCCTGCAGGGGGAAAGACAGTGGCAAAGTCACGATGCAGCAAATCACTGCCCCCACCCACACAGCGGGCATCAGGTCCACATCGTGGCCCTGGTCATGCGAATGCTGGGTCACTGTCCAGTTGGTGGCGCCGGCAATGGGCACGCACAGGGCCACCAGCGTGCCCAGCAGGGACACGGAACCCAGCTGCGAGGCATACATGTAGACAATCCCGGCCCCGGCCACAACGATGGCCACCCAGGTGCGCGGCGGCACGCGGTGACCAATGAACACGCGCGCAATCAGCGCGGTAAGCAAGGGCCCCACCGACATGGTGACCAGCACATTGCCCACACTGGTGAGCGTGAGCGCGACCATGAATGCCGTGAACATGACACTCCAGCACAGGCCGGAGAGCCAGAAGAACAGACCCGCATGGCGGATCTTGTGGAACACATCGCGCCCGCGCACAAAGGGCAGGATCACCATCAGGCTGATGACCGTGAAAAACGCGCGCCAGAAGGTAACTTCAAAGCTGCGCGCAAATTCCAGGTGCCGTGTAACCACCCCGGCGGTGGACCACATCAAGGTCACCGCGACCATCAGGAAGATGGCGCGGTTGTGCGTGAGTTTCATAAAAATCGCCTGTGCGATATGCAGAGAAGGGGCAATTTCCCGCCGGGCAGCCCCAAGGGAAATTAGCCCCCTCGGGGGGCAGCGACCCGCGCAGCGGCGGAGCGTGGGGGCCAGTTACTCGCGGCTCGCGCGCTTGCGCTCGTGCTCTTTCAAGTGGCGCTTGCGCAGACGCACAGACTTGGGCGTGATCTCGACCAGCTCGTCATCCTCAATGAATTCCACGCCGTACTCCAGCGTCAGTTCGATCGGAGGCGTGATTTTGATCGCGTCTTCCTTGCCGGACACGCGGAAGTTGGTCAGCTGCTTGGTACGCGTAGCGTTCACCACCAGGTCGTTGTCACGGTTGTGGATGCCCACAATCATGCCTTCGTACACGGGGTCGTTCGCCTTCACAAACATGCGGCCACGGTCGTCCAGCTTGCCCAGAGCGTAGGTGAAAATTTCACCGTCGTCCATGGAGATCAGCACGCCGTTCTTTCGGCCGCCGATGTCACCCTTGTGCGGCTCGTAGCCTTCAAAGATGTTGGAGATCAGGCCCGAACCACGGGTCAGGTTCAGGAATTCATTGGAGAAACCAATCAGGCCACGGGCCGGGATGCGGTATTCCAGGCGCACACGGCCGCGGCCGTCCGGTTCCATGTTCACCAGTTCGCCCTTGCGCTCGCCCAACGCCTGCATCACACCACCCTGGTGCTGCTCTTCGATGTCAGCGGTCACCATTTCGATGGGCTCGTGCTTCTCGCCGTTGATGTCCTTGAACATCACACGTGGCTTGGACACGGCCATTTCGTAGCCTTCACGGCGCATGTTTTCCAGCAGGATGGTCAGGTGCAATTCACCGCGGCCCAGCACTTCGAACACGCCTTCTTCATCGGTTTCGTTCACGCGCAGCGCCACGTTGTGTTGCAGTTCCTTTTGCAGACGATCCCAGATCTGGCGGCTCGTCACAAACTTGCCTTCGCGGCCAGCCAGCGGGCTCGTGTTCACGCAGAAGTTCATCGTCAGCGTAGGCTCGTCGACTTTCAGCATGGGCAGAGGCTGGGGGTTGGCAGGGTCGGTCACGGTCACGCCGATACCGATGTCTTCAATCCCGTTAATCAGCACGATGTCGCCAGGGCCGGCTTCGGGGGTCTGCATGCGGTCCAAACCCTGGAATGTCAATACTTGGTTGATACGGCCCTTCACAGCCTTGCCGTCCGGGCCTTCCATGACCACCACGTCCTGGGCAGGCTTGAGCGTGCCCTGACTGATACGGCCCACACCGATACGGCCCACGAAGCTGGAGAAGTCCAGCGCGGAAATTTGCAGCTGTAGGGGTGCCTTGGGGTCGCCGGAGTTCGGTGGCACGTGTTTCAGGATGGTGTTGAACAGGGCCGACATGTCCGGGCCCCATTGCTCACCAGGAGCACCCTCTTCCAGCGAGGACCAGCCGTTGATGCCCGAGGCATAAACCACGGGAAAATCGAGCTGTTCATCGGTGGCGCCCAGCTTGTCGAACAGGTCGAACGCTGCGTTCACCACCTTGTCGGGGTTGGCACCCGGCTTGTCCACCTTGTTCACCACAACGATGGGACGCAGACCCAGGGCCAGCGCCTTCTTGGTCACGAAGCGGGTCTGGGGCATGGGGCCTTCCTGCGCATCGATCAGCAGCAGCACGCTGTCGACCATGGACAGGGCACGTTCCACTTCACCGCCGAAGTCCGCGTGTCCGGGGGTGTCGACGATGTTGATGTGGGTGCCTTCCCAGCTCACGGCACAGTTCTTGGCCAGAATGGTAATGCCACGCTCTTTTTCAATCGCGTTGTTGTCCATCACGGTATCGACCACTTTTTCGTGCTCGGCAAAGGTACCGGACTGGCGCAGCAGCTGGTCCACCATGGTGGTCTTGCCATGGTCCACGTGGGCAATGATGGCGATGTTTCGGATTTGTTTACTCATGGTTCACTTTCTGCTTACGCCCCGAGGGCCAAGGTTTCATTAACGCGTTTCAAACTCTCATCCACGGCCACTGTCTGGGCCTGGGTCTCACTGATCTCCAGCGGGCTGAGCAGCCGAACAGGAATCAGCTCACCCGCTTTGATGTGGGCAGTGCCCAGCAAAGCCCGAGAGCCCGCCGCATACACCGCCACATGGTCCGCATCGGGCCAAGGGCCGCGCCTGCGCATTCCACTCAAAAACCGTGCCGCATTCTCGCTGTCCAGTGTGACAGGCACATGCGTGGGCAACAGCGCATCCACCGGCAGCAGGCAGGCCAGCCGCTCGGCTTCGCTCATGGCCTCCAGCGCCTCCAGCGTGATGCACTGGGCCGTGCCGAAGCCGCCCGTGCGAATACGCCGCAGCGCGCTGAGGTGGGCCCCGCAGCCCAAGGCCTCACCAATGTCTTCACCCAGCGTGCGGATGTACGTTCCCTTGCTGCACTCCACTACCAATTTGATAGCTGGTTGCGCACTATCCACAAGGCTCTCAAGCACTTTCAATGCATAAATCGTCACGTGGCGCGGCTCGCGCTCAACTTCCACTCCGGCCCTGGCGTACTCGTACAGGGCCTTCCCATCTTTCTTCAGCGCACTGTGCATGGGCGGCACCTGGGCAATTGGCCCAGTAAAACGCTGCACCACGGCATCCAGCTGTGCAGGTGTCACCGACACCGGCCGCTCGCTGATCACATCACCCTCGGCATCCGCCGTGCTGGTCTTCACACCCAGACGGACCATCGTCTCGTAGGCCTTGTCGGCGTCCAAATGCATTTGGCTGAACTTGGTCGCTGCGCCAAAGCACAGCGGCAGCACGCCGGTGGCCAGCGGGTCCAGCGTCCCCGTATGGCCCGCCTTTTCTGCGCGCAGCAGCCATTTGGCTTTCTGCAAAGCCTGGTTACTGGACAGGCCAATCGGCTTGTCCAGTAACAGCACCCCATGCACAGGGCGCCTTGCAACCCGTGCACGTGGCGCGTTCATGTGTTCAGTCCTCTTTGGCGCGGGACGACACGGCGCGCGCAATCAGCGCGTTCATGTCGGCCGCACGCTCCGTGGTCTGGTCAAAGATGAAATGCAGTGTCGGCACGGTGTGGATATGCAGGCGCTTGAACAAGCCGGCGCGCAAAAAGCCCGCCGCCTGGTTCAAACCCTCTGCCGTCTGCACCGGATCACCGACGAGCAGGCTGAAGAACACCTTGGCATGCGCGTAATCCGGCGTCACCTCCACAGCCTGGAGGGTCACCATCCCAACACGCGGGTCTTTCAGCTCGCGCGCGATCAACTCCGACAGATCGCGTTGGATCTGGTCGGCAACCTGAAAGCTGCGGTTGGGGGTGGATGACTTCTTTTTGACCATGGCGGATTACAGCGTACGCGCGATTTCCTTGACCTCGAAGAACTCCAGCTGATCACCTTCCTTGATGTCGTTGTAGTTCTTGAGCTTGATACCGCACTCGAAGCCTTCCTTGACTTCACGCACATCGTCCTTCATGCGCTTCAAGGAGTCCAACTCGCCGGTGTAGATCACCACGTTGTCGCGCAACAGGCGGAAATGCGCGTTGCGATTGACCATGCCGCTGGTGACCATACAGCCCGCGACCGTACCGATCTTGGAAGCCACGAACACGGTGCGGATCTCGGCCATACCGATGATCTCTTCGCGCTTTTCGGGCGCCAGCATGCCGGACATGGCTGCTTTCAACTCATCGACTGCGTCGTAAATGATGTTGTAGTAGCGAATGTCCACGCCATTGCCTTCGGCCAGCTTGCGCGCTCCGGCATCGGCACGCGTGTTGAAGCCGATCACGATCGCCTTGGAGGCGATCGCCAAGTTGATGTCGGACTCGCTGATACCGCCCACGGCGGAGTACACCATCTGCACCTTGACCTCGTCGGTCGAGAGCTTGAGCAGCGAGGTAGCCAGCGCTTCCTGCGAACCCTGCACATCGGCCTTGACGATGATGGGCAGCATCTTGACGTCGCCACCGCCGATGTCGGAGAACATGTTCTCCAGCTTGGCGGCCTGTTGCTTGGCCAGCTTGGTGTTGCGGAACTTGCCGGCGCGGTAGGTGGCAATTTCACGGGCGCGACGTTCGTCGGACATCACCATGAATTCGTCACCGGCCTGCGGCACTTCGGTCAGACCCTGGATTTCCACCGGGATGGAAGGACCAGCGCTATCGATCTTGTGGCCGTTTTCGTCCAGCATGGCGCGCACGCGGCCATAAGTCTGGCCTGCCAGCACCACGTCGCCAGTCTTCAGGGTACCGGATTGGACCAACACCGTGGCCACGGGACCGCGGCCCTTGTCCAGCTTGGCTTCGATGACCAGGCCCTTGGCCATGGCTTCGACCGGGGCCTTGAGTTCCAACACTTCGGCTTGCAGCAACACCTGTTCGAGCAGCGCGTCGATGCCCATACCGGTCTTGGAAGACACGGGTACGAACGGAGAATCACCGCCGTATTCTTCAGGCACGACTTCCTCGACCACCAGCTCCTGCTTCACGCGCTCAGGGTTGGCATCGGGTTTGTCGGACTTGGTAATGGCCACCACCAGAGGAACGCCGGCCGCCTTCGCATGCTTGATGGCTTCCTTGGTCTGGGGCATTACGCCGTCGTCGGCCGCCACCACCAGAATCACGATGTCGGTTGCCTGCGCACCACGGGCACGCATGGCGGTAAACGCCTCGTGACCCGGGGTATCCAGGAAGGACACCATGCCGCGCGGGGTTTCCACGTGGTAGGCGCCAATGTGCTGGGTAATACCGCCGGCTTCGCCCGCTGCAACCTTGGCACGGCGGATGTAGTCCAGCAGCGAGGTCTTGCCGTGGTCCACGTGGCCCATCACGGTCACCACAGGTGCGCGCGGCAGTGCCTCGGCTTCCTGGCCCTGCACTTCGTCGTCGGTGAACGCTTCGGGATCGTCCAGCGCAGCCACGATAGCCTTGTGGCCCATTTCTTCCACCACGATCATGGCGGTGTCTTGGTCCAGCGGCTGGTTGATGGTCACCATCTGGCCCATTTTCATGAGCGACTTGATGACTTCGGACGCCTTGATCGCCATCTTGTGGGCCAGCTCGGCCACGGTAATGGTTTCCGGCACGTGCACTTCAATGACACGCGCTTCCACCGGCGTGGCTTGGCTGTGCTGGTCATCACGATCGCGGTCGTTGCCACGGCGGCCCTTGGGGCCTGCGCGCCAGTTGCCAGAACGGCCGGCACCGGCACCCGTGTCGCCACGGGTCTTGAGTTCCTTCTTCTTGCCAGGATCTCCCGCCCAGCTGCTGGACAGCTTGGCGGACTTGACTTCCTTGCCTGCACCCGGACCGGCATTGCCGGAAGGCGCAGCGCCAGCGGCAGGCTTGCCGGTCTTGGCAGCAGCAGAACCAGCGGCAGGCTTGTGCAGCGTGCCCTTCATGCCAGTCTTGGCGTCCGCAACGGGCTTGGCCTCTTCAGGCTTCTTGGCAACCAGCACCTTTTTGGGTGCCGACATCATCTGGCGAATAGCAGCGGCTTCGGCCTCAGCCTTGCGGCGGCGGTCTCCCAAATCAGCGGCGCGGCTGGCTTCTTCGGCGGCGGCGGCTTTGGACGCCGCAGCAGCGGCGGCGGCACGCTCCTGCGCAGCCGCCTTGGCAGCGGCTTCGGCGGCCTGCGTATCCGCAGCAGCAGACGCTGCCTGCGAGCTGGCTTGTGCCTGGCGTGCGGCTTCCGCCGCCTTTGCAGCAGCTTCTGCGGCGGCAGTGGCAGCGGCTTCCTCGGCGCGGGCTTCCTGCTCTTCGCGCTCACGGCGGCGCTGCGCCAGCTCTTCTTCCTGGCGACGGATCAGCTCGGCCTGACGGCGTGCCTCTTCCTCGCGACGGGCCAGTTCGGCCTCGTCCACCACGGGCGCGGAAGGTGCTGCAGCCAGGGCTTCCTGTTCAGTGCCTTCCACCTGTTCTACGCCATCATCGCGGCGCACAAAAGTGCGCTTCTTGCGCACTTCGACCTGGATGGTGCGGGCCTTGCCGGTGGCATCGGCTTGCTTGATTTCTGTGGTCTGTTTCTTGACCAGCGTAATCTTCTTGCGCTCCGGGCTGGCGGTGCCGTGGCTGTTTTGCAGGTAGTTCAAAAGGCTGTGTTTGTCAGCATCGGTCAGGACATCCGTGGCGGCGCTTTTGGCAACGCCAGCGGATTTCAGCTGATCGAGCAGGGTGTCGGTAGATTTCTTGAGTTCATTGGCAAACTCGGCAACGGTCGTACTGGACATATTGTGTGTAACCTTTCATGACCGTTACTCTTGAGAAGCGGCATCATTGGTAAACCAATGCTCGCGCGCCTTCATGATCAGGGCCTTGGCCTCGTCCGCAGACTGGCCTGTAATTTCTGTCAATTCATCCACGGCAAGGTCGGCCAGTTCGTCGCGGGTATGCACGCCGCCGTCAGCCAGTTTGCCGATCAATTCGGGAGTGAGGCCCGCGAGGTCACGCAGGTCCTGGGACACTTCATCCACGCTCTCCTCATGGGCGATTTCCATGGTCAACAGCGCATCCTTGGCTCGGTTGCGCAGCTCGTGCACGGTTTCCTCGTCAAAGGATTCGATCTCCAGCATTTCCTGCAGCGGCACATAGGCCACTTCTTCGAGGCTGGTGAAGCCTTCGGCGATCAGGATGTCGGCGATTTCCTCGTCCACGTCCAGCTTTTCCATGAACAGCTTGCGGCCGGAGTCGGTCTCGTTGGCTTGCTTTTGCGCGCTTTCCGCAGCGTCCATGATGTTGATCTTCCAACCGGTCAGCTCGGAGGCCAGACGCACGTTCTGACCGCCACGGCCAATCGCGATGGCCAGGTTTTCCTCGTCGACCACCACGTCCATGGCGTGGCGCTCTTCGTCCACCACAATGGAGGACACGTTGGCAGGAGCCAAGGCGCCGATGACGAACTGTGCGGGATCTTCAGACCACAGCACGATGTCCACGCGCTCGCCAGCGAGCTCGTTGGTCACGCCGTTGACACGGGTACCGCGCACACCCACGCAAGTACCGATGGGATCAACGCGCTTGTCGTGCGACAGCACCGCGATCTTGGCGCGGGAGCCAGCATCGCGGGCGCAGGACTTGATCTCCAGCAGGCCTTGTTCGATTTCAGGCACTTCCTGGCGGAACAGCTCGATCATGAACTCAGGGGCAGAACGCGACAGCAGGATGGGGGCGCCACGCAGCGTCAGGTCCACTTCCATGATCATGGCGCGCACGCGGTCGCCGGTACGCAGATTTTCCTTGGGGATCATCTCGCCACGGCGCAGACGGCCTTCGACACGGCCGCTTTCCACGATGATGTCACCCTTGTCCAGGCGCTTGACGGTGCCCACAAAGATCTTTTCACCACGCGACATGAAGTCGTTGAGCAGCATTTCGCGCTCGGCGTCGCGGATCTTCTGCAGGATGACCTGTTTGGCCGCCATGGCGCCAATACGGCCAATTGGCACGGAGGCCACGGGCTCTTCGATGTACTCGTCGACTTCGATGTCAGGAATCTGTTCCTTGGCTTCGAACAGCAGAATTTCCTGGTCAGGCAACTGCAGCCCCGCCTCGTCAGGCACCACGTGCCAGCGACGGAAGGTTTCGTAGTTGCCGCTGTCACGGTCCAGGGCGACGCGGATATCCACTTCGCCGGGGTACAGCTTTTTGGTGGCCTGGGCCAGCGCTGCTTCCACAGCGCCCAGCACCACGTCACGTTCCACGTTTTTTTCTCGGGAAATTGCTTCCACCAGCATCAACAGTTCGCGATTCATGCCATGACTCTCCTGAACACTCTAATCAATACAAAACTCACTGAGGGGACGTGCCTGCCGTCAGCAGGCCGCCACCTACTCCGCAGAACCGGCGTTGCCGCGGCCCTTGAAATTCACGATCGGGGCGAGGCGCGCATCGCGCAGCTCGTCAAACGTGAAGCCCAAGGCCTGTAGCGGCGGGGGCACACGTTTCTTGCTGACTTTCTGGCCGGGCTTGGGTTCAGGCGCATCGCTCCAGACGATTTGCCAGCCCACCGTGCCGTCGGCCGCCGGAACACGCTCCAGCGTGCCGCGAAATTTCTTGCGATTGGCATTGACCTGGCCATTGGCCGCTGCCCCCAGAGGCGCCTTGAGGGTGATGTCGATCACCTGCCCCGCAAAGCGCTCGAAATCCTGGACGTGACGCAAGGGGCGGTCAATACCGGGCGAGGAGACCTCCAGCCGCTTGTATTCGACACCGTCCACCTCCAGCGCAAACTGCAGCTGGCGCGTCACCTTTTCACAGTCCTCGACATTCACGAATTGCTCATCGGCCGGCACGCCCTCCACAGGGGCAGTCCAGGGCAGATCGATGGTGATGCGCAGCAGGCCACCGGCGGAGCGTTCTATCTCCACTAGGTCATATCCCAGTCCTGCCACGGTTTGCGCAACGATGTCCTGTAATGCCACGTCTGTAATGCCTGCCTAAGAGTGAAAAAAGCGTGAATGAAAAACAATCGACCAAAAAAAACGGGCGGTAGTTACCCGCCCGTTTGGTCGTGAGCTTTGGATTGTACTCCAAAACTGTGTTAAGTGCCTTGATTCGTAAGGAATTAATCGGCTGCCGCCAGCAGGGTGCGCGTGTAGGCGTGCTGGGGAGCCTCCAGCACCTGTTCGGCGGGGCCGCTTTCCACGATCTGGCCCGTCTGCATGACCATCACGTGGTGCGCCATGGCCCGGATGACGCCCACATCGTGGGTGATCAGTAGGTAGGACAGGCCCCGTTCCGCCTGCAAACGCTGCAAGAGCTGCAGGATTTGCTGGGCCATGGTGACGTCCAACGCACTGGTGGGCTCATCCAGCACCAGTACCTGCGGCTCCACCACCAGCGCCCGGGCAATGGCGATGCGCTGGCGCTGGCCGCCGGAAAACTGGTGGGGGTAGCGCTCCAGCAGGCCTGGGAACTGGGCCTCGGTCAACCCCACGGTCTGCAGCATGGTACTGGCGCGCGTGCGGCGTGCATCCGCCGAGAGCGTGGGCGCATGCACCAGCAGGCCTTCTTCGACGATTTCTCCCACGGTCAGCCGCGGCGACAAGGAAGAAAAAGGATCCTGGAACACCACTTGCACAACCCGGCGCAAGGCGCGGTCCGCGACCGCGCCCCGCCCCCAGGCTTGCCCCTGGACGGCAACGTCCCCCGAAAACGCTTGCAGCCCCAAAGCCGCCAGGGCCAGCGTGGACTTGCCGGAACCCGACTCGCCCACCACGCCCAGGGTCTGGCCGGCTGGCAGCCTGAAATCAGCGCCCTGCACCGCCACAAAGGCGCCGGAGCGGAACCAGCCACGCCAGCCGCCCTGTGGCACCGGGTAGCTCACGCGCACGCCCTTGCCTTCCAACACCACGCCCGCATCCGCACGGGCCGGCAACACATCGCGCACCGGGCGGCTGGCCAGCAGGCGGCGGGTGTAGGCATGCTGCGGCTGGGCGAACACCTGATCCACGGCGCCCTGCTCCACCAGATGGCCGTTTTCCATCACCGCCACCCGCTGGGCAAACTGGCGCACCAGGTTCAGGTCGTGGGTGATGAGCAGCACGGCCATGCCATATTGCTGCTGCAATTGCTCCAGCAGGTCCAGGATCTGGCGGCGCACCGTCACATCCAGCGCCGTGGTCGGTTCGTCGGCCAGCAGCAGCTTGGGACGGCAGGCAAGCGCCATGGCGATCATGGCGCGCTGGCGCTGCCCGCCCGAGAGCTGGTGGGGGTAAGCCTTGAAGCGGCGGGCGGGCTCGGGAATGCCGGTATCTGCTATCAATTGAATAGCTTCTTGCGCAGATTCCACGGGGGGCAGACCCCGTTTTAGCCTCAAAATCTCGGCGATCTGCTCGCCAATGGTCAGCACCGGATTCAGGGCCGTCATGGGCTCCTGAAAGATCATGGCGATCTCCTCGCCGCGGATGCCGCGCAAGCGTTGCTCCGGCAGGTCCAGCAGATTGACGGGGGACGCCTGGCCGAAATGTGCCTGCCCCCGCACCTGCGCGCCCTGGGCCAGGCCCAGCAAACTCAGCGCGGTAACGGTCTTGCCCGAGCCGGATTCACCCACCAAGGCCAGCTTTTCACCCGGGGCGATATGGAAGTCCACGCCGTGCACGACCTCGCGCCCGCCAAAAGCCACGCGCAAGCCCTGTACATCCAGAAGAGGGGAAGAGGTGCTCATGTGTCTTGTTTGCGGGGGTCCAGGGCATCACGCAGCGCGTCGCCCATCAGGGTGAGCAGCAGCAGCGTGAACACCAGCACATAGAAGGTGGACAGGGAGATCCACCAGGCATCGATGTTGTTTTTGCCCTGCGAGAGCAATTCGCCCAGAGACGGCGTTCCGGGCGGAACGCCCAGGCCCAGAAAGTCCAGTGAAGTGAGCGCCAGGATGGCGCCGCTCATGCGGAATGGCAAAAAGGTGACCACAGGTGTCAGGCTGTTGGGCAGCACATGGCGCGTGATGATTTTCCAGTTGGACACGCCCAGCGCCCGCGCGGCGCGCACATAGTCCATCTGCCGGTTGCGCAGGAACTCGGCACGCACATAGTCGGACAGCCCCATCCAGCCAAACAGGCTCAGCAACACCAGCAGCAGCGTGATGCTGGGCGCAAAGATGGCACTGAAGATGATGAGCAGGTAGAGCTCGGGCATGGAGCTCCAGATTTCGATGAAGCGCTGGAAGGCCAGATCGGTCTTGCCGCCAAAGAAGCCCTGGACGGCGCCGGTGATCACGCCCAGCACCACGCCGGTAAAGGTCAGCGCCAGCGCGAACAGCACACTCACGCGAAAGCCGTACAGCAGTTGCGCCAGCAGATCGCGACCACGGTCGTCCGTGCCCAGCCAATTATCAGCGCTGGGCGGGGCCGGGTTTGGGGACTTGGCAAAGTAATTGAGCGTCTTGGGGCCGTAGCGGTTTAGAGCAAACAGGGCCCAGTTGCCGGGCTCGGCCAGGCGCTGCTGGATAAAGGGGTCCAGATAGTCAGTGGGCGTGGCGAAGTCGCCGCCGAAGGTGGTTTCCGGGTAGTCACGCGCCAGGGGCCAGTAGGTCTGGCCCTGGTAGACCACGACCAAGGGCTTGTCGTTGGAAACCAACTCGGCGGCCAGGCTGAACAGCACCAGTACACAGAACAGGATCAGGCTGGCAAAGCCCAGGCGGTTCCGGCTGAAGCGCCGCCAGGCACGGCGGCTGGGGCTGCTGGCTGGCAGCGCGGGGGCGATGGGTGGGGACTCGGGCACCATGGTTCAGTCAAACGTGACGCGGGGGTCGACCCAGGCGTAGCAGAGATCGGACAGCAGCTTGGTGACCAGGCCGATCAGGGTGAACAGGTACAGCGTGCCCATGACCACGGGGTAATCACGGCGGATCACGCTCTCGTAACTCAGCAGGCCCAGGCCATCCAGCGAGAACTGGGTCTCGATAAGCAGAGCACCGGTGAAGAAAGCACCAATGAAGGCGGCTGGAAAGCCAGTGATGATGGGGATGAGCGCATTGCGGAACACATGCTTCCACAGCACCTGGCGGTCGGACAGGCCCTTGGCACGCGCGGTCAGCACGTACTGCTTTCGGATTTCCTCCAGAAAGGCATTCTTGGTCAGCATGGCCGTCACGGCGAAACTGCCGGCCACCATGGCGGTGACGGGCATGGCGATGTGCCAGAGGTAGTCCACGATGCGGCCGCCCCAGCTGAGTTGCTCCCAGTTGGCCGAGGTCAGTCCGCGCAGGGGAAACCATTGCAGCTGCCCGCCAAAAATCACCAGCAAGGCCACGCCCAGCACAAAACCCGGGATGGCATAGCCCACCAGCACCAGCACGCTGCTGGCCAAATCGAACCGCGAGCCCGCGCGCACCGCCTTGGCAACCCCCAGGGGCACCGCAATCAGGTAGCTGATGAAAAAAGTCCACAGACCCAGGCTCATGGAGACCGGAAGTTTTTCCCACACCAGCGCCGAGACATTCTTGTTGTGAAAAAAGCTCTTGCCCAAGTCGAACTGGGCAAACTGCACCAGCATCTGCCAGAAACGCTCGGGAGCTGGCTTGTCAAAGCCGTAGAGCGCCTTGGCCTGCTCCAGGCGCTTGGGGTCCACACCCTGCGCGCCGCGGTAGCTGAAAGCACTGCCGTCACCACCGGTGCCCGCACCGGCCTTGGCCTCGGCCAGGTACTGCTCCACCGGGCCGCCGGGCACGAACTGGATCACCACAAAGGTGAGCAACAGCACGCCGAACAGCGTGGGCAGCATCAGGGCCAAGCGTTTGAGAGAGTAGAAGAGCATGCGCTGATTATGCGAAGGGTCGAGCGCCGCCGGGCCACCCCAAGGCGTGAGGACCCCCTCGGGGGGCAGCGACCCGCGCAGCGGCGGAGCGTGGGGGCATCATTCTTTGGCCCACCAGGTGTCTATGGCCCAGCCCTCGCCCTGCGCGTAGGGCGGCATCTGGGCCGGCTTGTCCAGGCGCCAGGCGTTGTAGGCCAGGCGGTGCGTGCCGGCGGACCATTGGGGAATGAGGATGTGGCTGTGCATGATGACGCGATCCAGCGCGCGACAGGCGGGCAGTAGGTCTTGCTTGCGCTTGGCGCCAGTGATCTGGGTCACCAGAGCGTCCACAGCCGGGCTCTTGATGCCGGCCAGGTTGCCCGAATCTTCGGTATCGGCCGCCTTGCTGCCGAACATGTCGGCGTATTCCTGACCCGGGTTGTGGGTACCGCCGTAGGCGATGGAGGTGATGTCGAACTCGAACTTCTGCAGGCGCTGCTGGTAGAGCGCAAAGTCCACGGGGCGGAAGTTGAGTTTGACGCCAATCTTCTCCAGATTGCGCACCCAGGGTGCGACGGTACGCACACCGGTTTCAGCGCTATCCAAGTATTCCAGCTCCAGTGCATCGCCCTGGGCATTGCGCAGTGCGCCGTCGCGGTAGGTCCAGCCCGCATCCTTGAGCAGCTGCTGCGCCTGGCGCAGGTTGTCGCGCAGGCTGTGGTCGCCATCGGTGCGGGGCGGCACGGCCATGGGGCCGAAGACGGTAGCAGGCACCTTGCTACGCCAAGGCTCCAGCACCGCCAGTTCGTCGGTGGAGGGCTCACCCGTGGCCTGGCAATCCGTGTTGCCAAACAGGTCCTGCACGCGCTGGTAGGCGCCATAAAACATCTGGCGGTTCATCCATTCGTAGTCCAGTGCCAGCCCCAGCGCTTGGCGTACACGCAGGTCCTGCAGCTTGGGACGCCGGGTGTTCAGTACATAACTCTGGAAGCCCGTGGGCAGGCGGTGCTTGAACTCGGTCTTGACGAGTTCTCCGCTGTCAAACTTGCGGCCGTTGACGCGGCGCGCCCAGTCACCGGCCGAGAAGAAGCGCATCAGGTCAAACTCGCCCGCCTTCAGCGCTTCCAGCCGCGCCGTGTTGTCCTTGTAAATCTTGACGGTGATGCGGTCGAAGTTGGCGCTGCCGCGCTTCACATTGAGGTCGCGCGCCCAGTAGTTGGCATCGCGCACATAAGTAATGTCCTTGCCGAACACCACCGGACCAATCTTGTAGGGCCCGCTGCCGATGGGAATATCCATCACCACCTGGTCGAAGGGCTTGGCTTTGCCGCCCTCCTCGCCCCAGCGGTGGCTGAACACGGGCAGGCCACCCACGGTGAGCGGCAATTCCCGGTTGGGCTTCTTGAAGCGATAACGCACGGTAGTGGCGTCCAGCACATCCACGCCCGCCACATCGTCCAGCACACTTTTGTACGCCGGCGAGGTGAAGGGGCCCATGAAGGTATCGAAGCTGTGCTTCACGTCGCGCGCGAGCACCGGGTCTCCGTTGTGGAACCGTGCTTCTTTGCGCAGGCGGAAGGTCACGCTCAGGCCATCGGCGGCCACACTCACGTCTTCTGCCAGCAGGCCATAGCCCGCAGCAGTCTCATCCAGCGAGCCGGAGAGCAGCGTGTCGAACATCAGGCCGCTGAGGTAAGCGGGTGCCGTGCCCTTGATGGTGAAGGGGTTGTACTTGTCAAAGGTGGAGACGCGCAGATTGCTTACCAGGCGCAGCTCGCCGCCCTTGGGCGCCTGCGGGTTCACGTAGTCAAACTGCGCAAAACCAGCCGGATACTTGAGATCGCCCCACAGCGCATAGCCATGGGCGGCCCAGGCAGGCAGCACATAAACGCCGCCGAGCAGCGCGGCAAGAATGACCCGAATTCGCATGCGACAATTCTGCACCAGACCAAGCATTTTTCATGAGGACACTATGGGCTTTTTAGCAGGCAAGAAGTTGTTGATCACCGGCGTGTTGTCGAACCGTTCCATTGCGTACGGCATCGCCAAGGCCTGCAAGGAGCAAGGCGCCGAGCTAGCCTTCAGCTACGTGGGCGAGCGCTTCAAGGATCGCATCACCGAGTTCGCGGCCGACTTCGATTCCAAGCTGGTGTTTGACTGCGACGTGGGCAACGACGAGCAGATCGAACAGCTCTTCAAGGACCTGTCCACCCACTGGCCCACCTTTGACGGATTCGTACACAGCATCGGCTTTGCGCCGCGCGAAGCGATTGCCGGCAACTTCCTCGACGGCCTGACCCGCGAAAACTTCAAGATCGCGCACGACATCAGCGCCTACAGCTTCCCCGCCATGGCCAAGGCCGCCCTGCCCTACCTGAACGACAAGGCCGCGCTGCTGACACTGACCTACCTGGGCGCGGAGCGCATCATCCCCAACTACAACACCATGGGCCTGGCCAAGGCCAGCCTGGAAGCCAGCGTGCGTTACCTTGCCGAAGCCGTGGGCCCCAAGGGCGTGCGCGTCAACGGCATCAGCGCCGGCCCGATCAAGACCCTGGCCGCCAGCGGCATCAAGGACTTTAGCAAGCTGCTGCACACGGTGGCCGACGCCTCCCCCATCCGCCGCAACGTGACGATTGAGGACGTCGGCAATGTTGCCGCCTTCCTGCTGAGCGACCTGGCCGGCGGCGTGACCGCCGAGATCACCTATGTGGACGGCGGCTACAGCCAGACCATGGGCGTGACGACCGATCTGGCATAACTTTGCTCGAGGGCATTAGGAGTCAAATAGGCCACCATCCCCCGTCAATATTGCGCGAGCAGCTAGAAAAACAATAGCAAACAAAAAGGCGCCGGGGTGCAAACCCTGGCGCCTTTTTTCTTTCAGGAGGCTGAGCCCCTGGTGGATTACTTCTTCACACAGTCGGCGAAATAGCGCACCTTGCCATCCTCGCCCACTTCGCTCACCAAACCGTGCACATCGGTTTCGAAGCCGGGGCACTGCGCGTTGAACTCGCGCGAGAACTTCAGGTAGTCCACCACCTTCTTGTTAAACACCTCGCCGGGGATCAGCAGTGGGATGCCGGGCGGGTACGGCGTAACCATGCCAACCGACACGCGGCCCTCCAGGTGATCGATCTCCACACGCTCGGTCTTGCGCGTGGCAATGTGGGCGTAGGCATCGCTGGGCTTCATGGCCGGCACGAGGTCACTCAGGTAAACCTCGGTGGTCAGGCGGGCGATGTCGTACTTGGCATACAGCTGGTGGATGTGCTGGCACAGGTCGCGCAGGCCCATGCGCTCGTAGCGGGGGTGCTTGGCGCAGAACTCCGGCATGATGCGCCACATCGCCTGGTTCTTGTCGTAGTCGTCCTTGAACTGCTGCAACGCGGTCAGCATGCTGTTCCAGCGGCCCTTGGTGATACCGATGGTGAACATGATGAAGAAGCTGTACAGGCCGGTCTTTTCCACCACCACGCCGTGCTCGGCCAGGAACTTGGTCAGGATGGACGCCGGAATGCCGGTCTTGGCAAACTTGCCGTTCAGGTCCAGACCCGGTGTCACGATGGTGGACTTGATCGGGTCCAGCATGTTGAAGCCGCTGGCCAGCTTGCCGAAGCCGTGCCAGTTGGCCTTGGCCGTCTTGGACTCGCCCTTGATGATCCAGTCGCTGGCCTTGCCAATGCCTTCGTCGGCCAGTTTGTCCGGTCCCCAGACCTTGAACCACCAGTCGTCGCCATACTCCTCGTCCACCTTGCGCATGGCACGGCGGAAGTCCAGCGCCTCGGCAATGCTTTCCTCCACCAGCGCGGTGCCGCCGGGCGGCTCCATCATGGCGGCGGCCACGTCGCAGCTGGCAATGATGCTGTACTGCGGGCTGGTGCTGGTGTGCATCAGGTAGGCCTCATTGAAGAGGTGCTTGTCCAGCTTCACCGTCTGCGAGTCCTGCACCAGCACGTGGCTGGCCTGACTGATACCGGCCAGCAGCTTGTGGATGGACTGGGTGCTGTAGACCACGGCTTCCTTGGGGCGCGCACGATTCTTGCCCATGGCGTGGTAGGTGCCGTAGAACGGGTGGAAGGCGGCGTGCGGCAGCCATGCTTCGTCGAAGTGGATGTTCTCCACATAACCGTCCAGCATGGTCTTGATGGTTTCAGTGTTGTAGAGCACGCCGTCGTAGGTGCTCTGTGTCAGCGTCAGGATGCGAGGCTTGACCTTCTTGGCGTCCACACCCTTGAGCAGCGGGTTGGCTTTGATCTTGGCGCGGATGGTTTCGGGCTCGAACTCGCTTTGCGGGATGGGGCCGATGATGCCGAAGTGGTTGCGCGTGGGCTTCAAAAACACGGGGATGGCCCCGGTCATGATGATGGCGTGCAGGTTGGACTTGTGGCAGTTGCGGTCCACGATCACGATGTCGCCGGGCGCCACCGTGTGGTGCCAAACCATCTTGTTGGAGGTGGACGTGCCGTTGGTCACAAAGAAGCAATGGTCGGCATTGAAAATGCGCGCCGCGTTGCGCTCGGAGGCGCCAATCGCACCGTTGTGGTCCAGCAGCTGGCCCAATTCTTCCACCGCGTTGCAGACGTCGGCACGCAGCATGTTTTCACCATAGAACTGGTGGTACATCTGGCCCACGGGGCTCTTCAGAAAGGCCACGCCACCGGAGTGCCCCGGGCAATGCCAGCTGTAGGAACCGTCTTCAGCGTAATCCAGCAGCGCCTTGAAGAACGGGGGCTGGACGCTCTCCAGATAACCCTTGGCCTCACGGATGATGTGGCGCGCCACGAACTCGGGCGTGTCTTCAAACATGTGGATGAAGCCATGCAGCTCGCGCAGAATGTCGTTGGGAATGTGGCGACTGGTCTTGGTTTCGCCGTACACGTAGATCGGCACATCCAAATTCTTGCGACGCACTTCCTCGATGAAATGGCGCAGATTCAGCACCGCCGGGTCCAGATCCGGGCCAGGAGTGAATTCCTCGTCGTCGATGGACAGGATGAAGGCACTGGCGCGGCTTTGCTGCTGGGCGAACTGGCTCAGATCCCCGTAGCTGGTCACCCCCAGCACCTCGAAGCCTTCCGACTCGATGGCCTGCGCCAGGGCACGGATGCCCAAGCCTGACGTGTTTTCCGAGCGGAAATCTTCGTCAATGATGATGATGGGAAAGCGAAACTTCATCGAAAGGCTCCAACGGACGGGCTAAAAAAGGCAAAACAGGCGCGAAGTGTAAGGACTTCTGGCGGCAACGTTATGGCGGGGTCATGCATTTGGCCCACAATGTGGCGTCATCAATACAAAGGAGGCCTCCCCCATGTCACAACCCACCCTCTGGTGGCTGGCGACCGGTGCCCTGGTGGTGCTGGAGCTGCTGACCGGAACCTTTTACCTGCTCATGCTGGCGCTGGGGACCGCCGCAGCCGCACTGGCGGGCCATCTGGGCCTGAGCCTGCCCCTGCAGCTGGTGTTTGCTGCCCTGGTTGGCGGCGGTGCCGTGGTGGCCTGGCACTTCAAACGCACCGGCAGCCGCAGCGAGCCTCCCGCTCAGGCCAATCCCAACGTGAATATGGACATCGGCGAAACCGTGCAAGTCAGCGCCTGGAACGCCGACGGCACCGCCTATGTGCAGTACCGCGGCGCGCAATGGACCGCCATGCACCGCGCCGGTGTCAGCCCCGCCCCCGGAGCGCACCGGGTGGCAGAACTCATAGGCAACCGCCTGCTCGTCGACAAAGCCTAAACAGGAACCACCATGGAAATCGCACTCGTTCTTCTGGTCATCGCACTCATTTTCGTCATCCGCTCCGTCAAGGTCGTGCCCCAGCAGCACGCCTGGGTGGTGGAGCGCCTGGGCAAGTACCACGGCACCCTCACGCCGGGGCTCAACATCCTGGTACCTTTTGTCGACAAGGTGGCCTACAAGCACCTGCTGAAGGAAATTCCACTCGACATTGCAAGCCAAGTCTGTATCACCAAGGACAACACCCAACTACAGGTGGACGGCATCCTGTATTTCCAGGTGACCGATGCCATGCGCGCCAGCTACGGCTCGTCCAATTACATCGTCGCCATCTCGCAACTGGCCCAGACTTCGCTGCGCTCCGTCATCGGCAAGCTGGAGCTGGACAAGACCTTTGAAGAGCGCGACATCATCAACGCCCAGGTCGTGGCCGCCATTGACGAAGCCGCGCTGAACTGGGGCGTCAAGGTGCTGCGCTACGAAATCAAAGATCTGACGCCCCCGAAGGAAATCCTGCACGCCATGCAGGCCCAGATCACCGCCGAGCGTGAAAAGCGCGCCCTGATCGCAGCCTCCGAGGGCCGCCGCCAGGAACAGATCAACATCGCCACTGGTGAACGCGAAGCCTTCATCGCCCGCTCCGAAGGTGAGAAGCAGGCCGCCATCAACCAGGCCCAGGGCGAAGCGGCCTCCATCACAGCTGTGGCCGAAGCCACGGCCCAGGCCATTGAACGCGTGGCAACCGCGATTCGCCAGCCCGGGGGCGAACAGGCCGTGCAACTCAAGGTGGCCGAAAAGGCGGTGGACGCCTACGGCAAGGTAGCAGCCGACGCCACCACCACCCTGATCATCCCCGGCAATATGAGCGAGGTGTCCACCCTCATTGCCACTGCGATGAAGATGGTCCAGAGCAACAAGTAAAGAAAAAGCCCGTAACGTTTGCACGTTACGGGCTTGTCTTATCTGGCGGAGCAGGCGGGATTCGAACCCGCGGTGGGTTTTACCCCACGCACGCTTTCCAGGCGTGTGACTTAAACCGCTCATCCACCGCTCCAGAGCCTCGTATTCTAACCTGTCTTTTGGGTGGTTTTTCCTTGGCCGGGTGGCCCGCATGAAAAAAGGCGCTTCAAAGAGCGGCTTTTTCTGCAGACCTGCCCCGCTCAGTCTGTACGCGGCTGGACTTCAGCGATAGCGCCTTCTACAGCGGCTCGCACCATCTGTTCCAGGTCATGCTGGATGCGTGGCGCGAGTTCACGCAGCTGCTCTTGCACCATATCGACCACCAGTTCACGCAGCTGGGTTTCAATGTGTGGAGAAATTGCCTGCATCACACGAGCCACCATGGCCTCCGTGTCAATGTCGGCCTGCGGCGGCGACTCGGGTGGGCTCGGGGGCTGCACCACCTCGGTCAGCGTCGGCAGAAACCTGGGCGTGGGCTTGGGGGCACGTGTCATGCAGCCCCCTTCAGATTCAGGTCGTGTTTCTGGATAGCGATGCCCTGCTGGGCGTAGTGCTTCCAGCGCCCACGGGCGGCTGCGCGGTCTTCCTCATCGTGGCTAACCACTTCGATGACCCGGCCGAAATGGGTATATCCCTCGGGAACCACGTCCGAAAGATTCACCAAGACGCTGTCAGAAGGCAGCCCGGAATGCAATTGGCTGGCCAACACCACGGGGCTGCGGGCCATCGTGGGGTCGCCATCCGCACAATGGGCCAGAAACTCCGTAGGAGACTGCGACCAAAGCTGACTGTCCAAACGCCGCAGCATATCCTGCGGCGCAAATACCACCAGACGTGCGCCCCGACCTACCGCCTTGCGCAGCAGGCGCCCGGCGTACTCCAGCTTGTGGGGCGCGCCGAAGTGGAAGGCAACGTCGGTCACTTGCTCGCGGCCTGGGCCAGCAGGTATTCGACGAGCAGGCCCACCGGGCGGCCGGTAGCGCCCTTGGCACCGCCACCCTTCCAGGCAGTGCCGGCAATGTCCAGATGCGCCCAAGGGTACTTGCTGGTAAAGCGTTGCAGGAATTTGGCTGCCGTCACGGCACCCGCTGCACGACCGGCCACATTGGCCACATCAGCAAAGTTGCTCTTGAGGCCTTCGGCATAGTCGTCGTCCAGCGGCATGCGCCAGGCCAGATCGGCACTGCGCTCACCGGCAGCGAGCAGCGCATTGCCCAAAGCCTCGTCGGTCGAGAACAGGCCGCTGCGCACCGCGCCCAGTGCGATCACGCAGGCGCCGGTCAGGGTCGCGATGTCGACCACGGCCGTGGGTTTGAAGCGCTCGGCGTAGCTCAGCGCATCGCACAGCACCAAGCGCCCTTCGGCATCGGTATTGAGGATTTCTATGGTCTGGCCGCTCATGCTGGTGACCACATCACCGGGCTTCACGGCACGGCCATTGATCAGGTTTTCGCAGGCCGGAATCAGCCCCACCACATTGATGGCAGGCTTGAGCTGGGCCAGCGCGCGGAAGGTGCCCAGCACACTGGCTGCGCCCGACATGTCGAACTTCATCTCGTCCATCTCGGCGGCGGGCTTGATGGAAATGCCGCCGCTGTCAAAGGTGATGCCCTTGCCGACGATGACCGTGGGGGCCTTGCTCTTGGCGGCACCGTCGTAACGCAACACGATGAAGCGCAGCGGCTCGTCCGAACCCTGGGCCACGGCCATGAAGGACCCCATGCCGAGCTTGGCCACTTCCTTGGGGCCCAACACTTCGCAGGAGACCTTGGGCAACTTGGCCAAGGCCTGCGCGGCCTGGCCCAGCAAGGTGGGAGTCGCGTGGTTGGCAGGGCGGTTGGCCCATTCCTTGGCCAGTTCCACGCCCAGCACAATGCCCACGGCACGCTCAAAGCTTGTGGTCACCTCGCTGGCATTGCTGGCGGCGATCAGGCACTTCTGCAGCGTGCGCGGCTCAGGCTTGCTCTTGGTATGGGTGTAATTATAGGTGGCGTCGGCTGCGGCTTGCACCGCAGCGCGTACGGCATCCTCCTGCGCCGGGCCGGCAAAGGCCAGCACCAGCTTCTTGCCCAGCACACCCTTGAGCGAACCCAACGCGGCGGCCACAGCCGCGCGCACCTGTTTGGCCTTGCCCTCGCCCACGCTGGCCAATACCAGGCGTGGTGTGTTGGCCTGGGACGCCCGGTAGAGCGAGACCATTTGACCCGGCTTAGCGCCCAGGTCTCCGGCCTTGGTGGCCTGAGCCACGAGCAGGGACAACTCGTCCTTGCCCGGCTTGAAATCCTGCTGCATCAGCAGTACCAAGGCGTCGCATTTTTCATTGGCGAGGCCCACCAGGGTCAAAGGCTTGAGTTCAAAGTTCATAATTCGTGCTTTCCTGTCGCTGCAATGTTATTCCATTCCTCCATCCGCAAAGAGCTGGCACGCAGTTTCGGTGCCACCTTGGTGGTGCTGGTCACCGTGGTCATGACCATGACCCTGATCCGCACCCTGGGCGAGGCCTCGCGGGGCACCTTCAACCCCTCCGATGTGATGATCATCATGGGCTACACGGTGCTCTCTGACATGCCCACCATTCTCTCCATGAGCCTGTTCATTGCGGTGCTCAGCGTGCTGACCCGCATGTACCGCGACAGCGAAATGGTGATCTGGTTTGGCAGTGGCCGCGGACTGGCTTCCCTGCTGACGCCCCTGTTCCGTTTTGCCTGGCCGATTCTGGTCCTCATCCTCGCGCTGGCCTTTCTGATCCTGCCATGGGCCTTTGGCCGCATTGAAGACCTGCGCTACCGCTACGACAAGCGCGGCGACATTGCCCGCATCGAGCCAGGACAGTTCCAGGAATCTGCCAACGGTGATCGCGTGTTCTTTATCGAGAAGGACAGCCGTGGCCAGCAGACCGGAAACAACGTCTTCATCGCCACCAAGGAGCAAGGCAAGGAAACCATCACCTCTGCCACCACCGGCCATGTGGAAGTCATCGGCGACGACAAGTTCCTGATACTCGACAAGGGCCAGCGCCTGGAGCGCACGCCCGGCAAGGCCGACATGACGGTCAGCCTGTTTGAGCGCTATGGCGCCCGGGTCGGGGCCGATGACCATTCGCAACGCGATTACGCTCCGGTACACGCGACCAATACGCTGGAACTCATCCAGAACCCCAACCCCACAAATCTGGCCGAGCTCTCTTGGCGGGTCGGGCTCACGTTGGCAGCCATGAATTTTTTGGTGATCGGACTGGCCTCTTCCGGTGCCAACCCGCGTGCCGGCAAGGCCGGCAACCTGGGCTTCGCCTTTCTGACCTTTGTGGTGTATTTCAATTTGCTGGTACTGGGCAAAAGCTGGATCCAGTCAGGCCAGATCGGATTTGGCAGTTTTCTCATCGCACTGCATGGCGGTGCGCTGGTGCTGGGGCTGCTGTGGCTGACCAGGCGGCATTTCAACTGGACCCCGCGTTTGCGCCGGCGTCGCCCACCCGCCCCGGAGACCCGCCCATGAAGACACTACGCCGCTTGCTTTACGGCGAAGTCATCGTCGCCGTGTTCCTCGTCACCCTGGGCTTTATCGCCCTGTTCTTCTTCTTTGACGCGGTCGAAGAACTGCAAGCTGTGGGAAAGATCAAGGCCGCCGGCTACCAGATTCCGCAGGCCCTGATCTATGTGGCGCTCATGATTCCGAGCCACGTCTACGAGTTGTTCCCCATCACCGTGCTGATCGGCACCATCTTTGTGATGGCGCGGTTGGCGCGCAGCTCGGAGTTCACCATCTTGCGCACCAGCGGTTTGGGCCCCTGGCGGGCGCTGCGCACCCTGATGGCGTTAGGCCTGGGCTTTGTGCTGTTTACCTTTGCCATGGGGGACTACATCGCGCCCTTGGCTGACCGCACCGCCCAACTGCTCAAGTCGCGCTTCCAGGGCAACATCTCGGTAGGCAAAACGGGGGCCTGGCTGAAGGAAAAACAGGCCTACGGGCACTACGCCGTCAACGTGGGCTCGCTGGCCTCGGATGCCACGATGAAGGACATCCGCATTTTCGAGTTCAACAACCAGGGCAACCTCGTATCGGTAACCCAGGGCAAGACCGGCGAGTTCAGCGAACACGGTTCATGGGAGCTGAGCGGCGTGGAGCGCACCGAATTTGAAGGCGCAGACGCGAAAACCCCAAAGATTGACCACGCCGAATTTGAGACCTTTCGCTGGCCCACCCAGATCAGCGCCGAAATGGTTTCCGCCGCGGTGCTGCGGCCTGAACGCATGGGCACCATCGATTTGTTCCAGTACATGCGCCACCTGAACGCCAATGGTCAGTCTGCGCAAAAGTACGAAATCCAGTTCTGGAAAAAAGTGTTCTACCCCATGAGCTGCTTGGTGATGGTGGTGCTGGCGCTGCCCTTTGCCTACCTGCACTTCCGCTCCGGCAGCATTGCCAGCTACACCTTTGGCGGTGTCATGGCCGGTATCAGCTTCGTGCTGCTCAACAACGTGATGAACGACCTGGGCAACCTGCAGGGCTGGCAGCCCTGGTTCACGGCGGCGCTACCGGGCCTGATCTATTCCTTCCTGTCGTTGATGGCGTTTGCCTGGCTGGTGTTACGACGATGAGCCTGCCCCATCCCACCGGCGTGGTGCTGTTTGCCCACGGCTCGCGCGATCCGCTGTGGCACCGCCCCATAGAGGCCGTGGCTGCGCAAATCCGTCTGGAGTCGCCCCAGACCCTGGTGGCCTGCGCCTACCTGGAGCTGAGCACGCCCGACCTGCCCGCTGCCGTGGCTGATCTGGTGGCCCAGGGCGCGCGCGCCGTGCGCATCGTGCCCATGTTTCTGGGCGTGGGGCGCCATGCGCGCGAAGACCTGCCTGCGCTGGTACACAACCTGCGGGTGCAGTACCACCAGATTCCCATCCTGTTGCAGGACGCCGTGGGCGAAGACCCGCGCATGGTGCAACTGCTCGCCCGAATCGCCCTCGACAGCGCCTGAGCATAGATATTTCGGTGCATAATGAATCTCATCTTTAGGTGAAATTTGATATGAACCTGCACCAATTCCGCTTTGTTCAGGAAGCGGCCCGCCGCAACCTCAACCTCACCGAGGCCGCCAAGGCCCTGCACACCTCTCAGCCCGGCGTCTCCAAGGCCATCATCGAGCTGGAAGAAGAACTGGGCATCGACATCTTTGCCCGCCACGGCAAGCGCCTCAAGCGTATCACCGAGCCCGGCCAGCATGTACTCAAAAGCATAGAACTGATCCTGCGCGAGGTCGGCAACCTCAAGCGCATCGGCGAGCAGTACAGCTCGCAGGACAGCGGCACGCTGTCCATTGCCACCACCCACACCCAGGCGCGCTACGTGCTGCCCGAAAAAGTGGCCCAGCTGCGCACCGCGTTCCCCAAGGTCAACGTGAGCCTGCACCAGGGCGCGCCCGATCAGGTGGCTCGCATGCTGATCGACGATGTGGCCGAAATTGGCATCGCCACCGAATCGCTGGCCAACTACGCCGAACTCGTCACCTTGCCCTGCTACGAGTGGCAGCACGTGCTGGTGCTGCCGGTCGACCACCCACTCACGCAAAAGGAACGCATCAGCCTGGAAGACGTGGCGCAGGAGCCGCTGATCACCTACCACCCCTCCTTCACGGGCCGCACCCGCATCGACCAGGCCTTCGCCGCGCGCAAACTGGAGCCGCGTATCTCGCTCGAAGCCATCGACTCCGACGTGATCAAGACCTATGTGCGCCTGGGCCTGGGCGTGGGTATTGCGGCCGAAATGGCCGTCACCGACGTGGTGGACGATATGGAGAAAAATGGCGCCAAGGGCGGCCTGGTGGTGCGCCCCGCTGGCTATCTGTTTGGCCAGAACATCACCCGCGTGGCCTTCAAGCGCAGCGCCTACCTTCGCAACTTTGTCTACACCTTTGCCGAACTGCTCTCCAGCCGCCTGGACCGCGCCCTGATTGCCAAGGCCATGGAAGGCCATGTGAATGACTATGAGCTCTGAAACACTCGCCCGCACGCCTGCCCTAGCCTCCCGCCTGCCCAAGGTCGGCACCACCATCTTTACCGTCATGTCGGCGCTGGCCGCCGAGCACAAGGCGGTCAACCTGGGTCAGGGCTTCCCGGACTTTGCATGCGACCCCGCCCTGGTGGACGCCGTGACCGCGGCCATGCAGGCCGGCCACAACCAGTACCCGCCCATGACCGGTGTGCCGGTATTGCGCCAGGCCGTGGCCTCCAAGATTGAAGCCCTGCACGGCAAAGCCTACCACCCGGACGCGGAGATCACCATCACCGCCGGTGCCACGCAGGCCATCATCACCGCCATCCTGGCCGTGGTGCACCCGGGCGATGAGGTCATCGTGCTGGAGCCCTGCTACGACAGCTATGTGCCCAATATCGAACTGGCCGGTGGCGTGGTGGTCCGCGTACCGCTCACGCCAGGCACCTTCCGGCCGGACTTTGCCAAGATCGCCGCCGCCATCACCCCCAAGACGCGCGCCCTGCTGATCAACACCCCGCACAACCCCAGCGCCACCGTCTGGTCGCGCGAGGACATGCTGGCGTTGCAAGACCTGCTGGCGCCCACCGACGTGCTGCTCATCAGCGATGAGGTCTACGAGCACATGGTGTTCGACGGCCAGCCTCACGAAAGCGTGTCCCGCTATCCCGGACTGGCCGCACGTGCCTTTGTGGTGTCCAGCTTTGGCAAGACGTTTCACGTCACCGGCTGGAAAGTGGGCACCGTGGCCGCGCCTGCGCCGCTGATGGCCGAATTCCGCAAGGTGCACCAGTTCAATGTGTTCACGGTGAACACCCCGGTGCAGCACGCGCTGGCCGCCTACCTAGCCAACCCCGCGCCTTACCTGGAGCTGCCCGCGTTCTACCAACGCAAGCGCGACCTGTTCCGCACCGGACTGGCCCAAACCAAATTCAAGCTGCTGCCCAGCCAGGGCAGCTACTTCCAATGCGTGGATATCTCGGAGGTGAGCGACCTGAATGAGGCGGACTTCTGCCAGTGGCTCACGCGCGAGGTGGGCGTAGCGGCGATTCCGCTGTCGGCCTTCTACGGCAATGGCTTTGACCAGCGCGTGGTGCGCTTCTGCTTTGCCAAGCAGGACGCGACGCTGCACGCCGCGCTGGAGCGACTGCAAAAGCTCTAGATCGCTATCGATTCAGGAGCTGCTTGCGCAGACTCCACGGGGGCTGGAGGCACTTTTGTTATAAGGACGAACGCAATGTCTGGAAAGCAATGGATCCGCTCAAGTCTGGCCCTGGTGCTGGCCAGCCTGGCCTGCAGTGCCGCGCTGGCGCAAGGCGCGCTGCGGGTGGAGGCTGTGGCTGGCCCCTTGCAAAACCCCTGGGCCGTAGCCTTTCTGCCCGAAGGCCGCTTTCTGGTGACGGAACGGCACGGCAGCCTGCGCGTCATCGAGGCCGGCGGCCGCATTTCGCCACCACTGGCCGGCGTTCCACCCGTGGCGGCCAGCGGCCAGGGCGGCCTGCTCGATCTGCTATTGGACAGTGACTTTGCCAACAACCGCACCCTCTACCTCTGCTACGCAGAACCGGGCAACGGCGGCAACAGCACCGCCCTGGCGCGCGCCACCCTGTCCGAAGACCGTACGGCGCTGCAGGACCTCAAGGTGCTCTTCAGCCAGCAGCCCAAGGTGGCCAGCAGCGCCCACTTTGGCTGCCGCATTGCCGAAGGCCGCAAGGCCGGCCGAGCCGACGGCACCTTGTTCCTGACGCTGGGCGAGCGCTTCAGCCGCCGGGACGACGCGCAACGCCTGGACAACCACCACGGCAAAGTGGTGCGCATCGCCAAAGACGGCACCGTTCCCGCCGACAACCCCTTCAACAACGCCACCGCCAAGCGCGACGGCGCCCTGCCCGAGATCTGGAGCTACGGCCACCGCAACCCGCAGGGCCTGCTGCTGGCGCCGGACGGCACGCTGTGGGAGCACGAACACGGCCCGCAGGGCGGCGACGAGATCAACCTCATCCAGCGCGGCCGCAACTACGGCTGGCCCGTCATCACCTACGGCGAGAACTATGGCGGCGGCAAGATTGGCGCCGGCATCACGGCACAGGCCGGCATGGAGCAACCGCTGCACTACTGGGTGCCGTCCATCGCGCCATCCGGCATCGCCTTCATCAGCAGCGAGCGCTATGGCAAGGGCTTTGTGGGCAATTTGGTCGTGGGCTCGCTGAAGTTTGGTTACCTGGCCCGGCTGGAGTTGGCCGCGCCCTTTGCCGGCAAGGTGGTGCGCGAGAGCAAGCTGCTGCCCGACCTGGGCGAACGCGTGCGCGACGTGCGCCAGGGCCCGGATGGCCTGCTCTACCTGCTGACCGACAGCCCCAACGGCCGGCTGCTGCGCGTACTGCCGCCCTGAGGCTTCACGCCGCTGTCATCTCCGGCCGCTGTAATGCCGGCTTCGTTGGAGATGAACCATGCAGCTTCAAAAAACCGACAAGGCGCGGGCCGAATTACAGAGCGGGATCCGCACCCTGGGCCAGCGTGAACGCGCCCTGCTGATCCTGGCAGACGGCAAGACCACCGTGGGCGCGGTGGACCACCTGTTCAACGGCCAAGCCCTGCCGCTCGCACAGCAGCTCATTGCCGCGGGTTACCTGGTGGGCATCGACCTGGAGCCGCCGCGCACACGGGCTCCCAAGGTACAGGTGCCCGAGCAGCCACCAGCTCCCGTGGCTGACCCCAAGGCTGAAGCGACGCCAGACACGCCACAGCCTCAGGCCGTGGACAACTTCGCTGGCAAGCGCTCCATGGCCAGCACGCGCATGTTCCTCTTCGACATCTGCGAGCGCATGTTTGTGCGGCGCGACCCGGTGCTGGCCGAAGCCTTCCGCGAAGCGCTGCGCGATGCCAAGGACCGCGAGTCCATGCTGGCAGCGGCCGACGCCATGGTCACCGCCGTGCACGCCGTGGCGGGCGAGGAGCGGGCAGCCTCCATCAGGGAGCGGATTGCGCTGCTGTTGCCGCCGGAGGATTGAGCACCGCCTCCAGCCGGTGCCACTTGGGCGGCAGACCGGGGCGCTTGCGCACCGTGAAACCCGTAGCCCGCAAGGCCTGCCGCACCGGCCCCGACACCGCGTAGCTGGCCACCCGGGCACCGGGCGCACAGCGCGCCGCCACCGCCTGCATCAGCGCCGGGCTCCACATCTCAGGGTTCAGCGCCGGGCTGAATCCATCCAAGTACACCGCCTGCGCAGGCCCCAGATCAGCCGGCCACTGCGCCAAGGCCTGGGCAGCGTCGCACACCGCCAAAGTCAGCAACAGTTGTGGCCCACCGGCCGCCCCTTCCAGACACCAGGTTTGCCAGCCACTGTGCAGGCCTGCCCAGCGCGCCGCCAAAGGCCCGGCCAGCGATGGGAGTTGTGCCAGCAGGGCATCCCCTTGCCCTGACGTGTGGCCGGCCGCTGCGTTATCGGCGCTGGTGATCAGGTCCTGCGGGGTGCCTGGGTAGGCTTCAATGCCCACATAGTGCAGGCACTGGCAGCGCTGCGGGTCCGCCCGCCAGGCGGCCCAGGTCGCCAGAAAGTTCAGACCCAGGCCAAAGCCGTTTTCCAGCAACACAAACTCGCTGGATTGGCCTTGCCAGCCCTCGGGCAGTCCGCTGCCGCGCAGGTAGACGCCACAGGCCTGCGCCCAAGCCCCAGCGTTGCTGCGGTAGACATCGCCAAACCGGGGGCTGAAGGGTTGGCCTTCACGCCACGCAACTTCAGCCATGGCTCGGGCCTCCGCCTTGCGCGCCCGCATCAGGCACCCAATTGCGCCCAGGCCTTGTCCAAGCGCTTGGTGCTCACAGGTTGGGGCGTGCGCAGCTCCTGTGCGAAGAAGCTCACGCGCAGTTCCTCCAGCAGCCAGCGGAACTCGGCCATGCGCTCGTCCACCGCACCCTTGCGCTCGGCCACCAGGCGCCAGTAGCGTTGCTCCTGCGGGCGCAGCTCGGTCATGCGGGCGGCGTCGCGGGCCGGGTCGGCGCGGTATTTGTCCAGCCGCAGGGTGATGGCCTTGAGGTAGCGCGCCAGGTGTTGCAAGCGCTCCCAGGGCGTGGCCTGCAGGAATTTCTTGGGGATCAGGCGGTTGAGCTGTTGCTGCGCGTCGGCCGTCGCGTCCGGCGCGTTCTTCGTGTCCTTGATCTTGCGGGCCGCCGCTGCGTGTTCCAGCAAAATGACTGCGGCCATGCGCGCCACCTCGTTGGCAATCAGCGTCAGGCGTCCGCGCCCTTCTTCGACGCGACGCTTGAAGGCAAATTCGTCGGTGGGTAGCGGATCCAACAGGAAGGCACGGTCGAGTGCCACGGCGGTGATCTGCTCGCGCAATTCCTCCACCGTGCCCCCGCCGCTGCCGTTATCCGCTTTGCCCACATTCATGTAGGACACGGCCATTTTCTGCAGGTCGGGAATGTTCTTTTCCAGGTACTTGAGCGCGTCCTTGATCTGGATCGCAAACAGGCGGCGCAGACCGGCACGGTGTTTGGCGGCGGCCACTTCAGGCTCGTCGAACACCTCCACCGTCACCGCGTCGCCCGCGTCGATCAGCGCCGGGAAGCCGATCAGTGTCTGTCCGCCCTTGCGGATTTCCAGCAGTTCGGGCAACTCGCCAAAGGTCCAGGCCGTGTAGCGGCCGTCCAGGATGCTGGGGGTTGCTACGTTTTTGGTAGCTGCTTGCGCAGTGTTGGCGGGGGACGAGCGCTGAAACAGCAGAGCGTTCTGCTCCGTGTCCTCCGCCCGCTTTGCGGGCTCCCCCTTTACCTGCGCAGAACGCCCTGCCGTCCCAGCGCCCTCTGGGCCGCGGGTCTGGTTTTGCTGCAGCTTCAGGCTGGCCAAGGCTTGGAACGCCCCACGCGCCTGGCTGCCCAGTTCCGCCTTGAGCGCACCAAGATTGCGCCCCTGCCCCAGCTGGCGGCCATGTTCGTCCACCACGCGGAAGTTCATGAAGTGGTGCGGCGTTAGCATGTCGACCTTGATGTCGGCCTTCACGATGTCCAGGCTGGTGGCGTCGCGCACCAGTTTCAGCACTGCATCCACCAGTGCGCCGCTGCCAAATTTCTCCGGCGCGTTCAGCGCCTCGGTAAATTTGGCCGCCGTGTCGGGCAGTGGCACCAGGCGGCTGCGTGGGCGCTGGTGCAAGGTCTTGAGCAGGGCCTGCACCTTGTCCTTCAGCATGCCGGGCACCAGCCATTCGCAGCGTTCCTCGCTCACCTGGTTCAGCACAAACAGCGGCACCGTCACGGTCAAGCCGTCTCGCGCATCGCCGGGCTCGTGCAGATAGGTCGCCGCACAGTCCACGCCGCCCAGGCGGATAGTTTTGGGGAAAGAGGCGGTGGTAATGCCTGCCGCCTCGTGGCGCATCAACTCCTCACGGGTGAGCTTGAGCAGCTCGGGCTGCTTCTTCACTTCCTCGCGGTACCAGCGCTCCAGGCTGTAGCCGCTGCACACGTTGGCGGGCAGCTGCTGGTCGTAGAAGGCGTAGATCAGCTCGTCATCCACCAACACATCCTGGCGGCGGGCTTTATGTTCCAGCTCCTCCACTTGTTTGATGAGTTTGCGGTTGGCTGCCAGGAATGGCAGCGGGGTCTCCCACTCGCCGTTCACCAGCCCTTCGCGGATGAAGATTTCGCGTGCGCCGGCCAGGTCCACCCGGCTGTAGTTCACGCGGCGCCCACTGTAGACCACGATGCCGTACAGCGTGGCCCGCTCCAGCGCCACCACCTCCGCCGCCTTCTTCTCCCAGTGCGGGTCCAGCAGCTGTTTCTTGAGCAAATGGCCGCCCACCTGCTCCAGCCACTGCGGCTCGATGGCGGCAATGCCGCGGCCAAACAGGCGCGTAGTTTCCACCAGCTCGGAGGCGACGATCCATTTGCCCGGCTTCTTGCTCAGGTGCGCGCCGGGGTGCGAGAAGAACTTGATGCTGCGCGCGCCCAGGTACTCGCCGTTCTGGCCTTCCTCCAGCTTGCAGCCAATGTTGCCCAGCAGGCCCGAGAGCATGGACATGTGCAGCTGCTCGTAGCTGGCCGGTTTGGTGTTCAGGCGCCACTTGTGCTCTGCGACCACGGTATGCAGCTGGCTGTGGATGTCCTTCCACTCCCGCACGCGGCGCATGTTGACGAAGTTCTGGCGCATGAGCTGCTCGTACTGGCGGTTGGTCAGCTTGTGCTGGCCCGTAGTGCCCGTGCTGGCCGTGACGGATTTTTCGCCCCGCGCGTCGTGAATCCACTTCCACAACTTCAGGTAGCCGGTGAACTCGCTTTTCTCGTCGTCAAACTTCTGGTGCGCCTGGTCGGCCTGCTGCTGCGCCTCCATGGGCCGGTCGCGCACGTCCTGCACGCTCAGAGCCGAGGCAATCACCAGCGCCTCGTCCAGCGCCTCCCGACTACGCGCCTCCAGCAGCATGCGGCCCACGCGCGGGTCCAGCGGCAGGCGTGAGAGTTCGCCGCCCAGCGGCGTCAGCTCGTTCGCATCGTCCACCGCACCCAGCTCGTTGAGCAGTTGGTAGCCATCGGCAATGGCGCGGCCGCTGGGCCGCTCGATGAAGGGGAACTCTTCCACATGCCCCAGGTGCAGAGACTTCATGCGCAGGATGACGCCGGCCAGCGAGGAACGCAGGATTTCGGGCGTGGTGAAACGCTCACGGCCCGCAAAGTCCTTCTCGTCGTACAAGCGGATGCAGATACCGTTCGCCACGCGCCCGCAGCGCCCGGCCCGCTGGTTGGCCGCGGCCTGGCTGATGGGCTCGACCAGCAGCTGCTCCACCTTGCTACGGAAACTGTAGCGCTTCACGCGCGCCGTACCTGCGTCAATGACGTAGCGGATGCCTGGCACGGTGAGCGAGGTTTCGGCCACGTTGGTGGCCAGCACAATGCGCCGGCCCGTATGGCCATCAAAAATCTTGTCCTGCTCGGCCGGACTCAGGCGCGCAAACAGCGGCAGCACTTCAGCGCCGCGCATCACGGGCTGGTGACTCAGGTGCTTGCGCAGATGGTCTGCCGCCTCGCGGATTTCGCGCTCGCCGGGCAGGAAGACCAGGATGTCGCCTTGGTGCTGCGGGTCGCGCCACAGCTCGTCCACGCCATCGGCAATCGCGTCATTCAGGTCAAACTCGCGGCTCTCTTCAAACGGCCGGTAGCGCTGCTCCACCGGGAAGGTGCGGCCTGACACCATGATGACCGGCGCCTTGCCCTTGGCGGACGCGAAGTGCTCGGCAAAGCGGTCTGCATCAATCGTGGCCGAGGTGACGATGACCTTCAGGTCCGGGCGGCGCGGCAGGATCTGCTTGAGGTAGCCCAGCAAGAAATCGATGTTGAGCGAGCGCTCGTGCGCCTCGTCGATGATGATGGTGTCGTAGGCCTTGAGCAGCGGGTCGGTCTGTGTCTCGGCCAGCAAGATGCCGTCCGTCATCAGCTTGACCGAAGCGTCCTTGCCCAGCCGGTCGTTGAAGCGCACCTTGTAGCCCACCACATCGCCCAGCGGCGTCTTCAGCTCCTCGGCAATGCGCTTGGCCACGCTGCTGGCGGCAATGCGGCGTGGCTGCGTGTGGCCAATCAGCCTGCCGCGTTCGCCTTCGGGGTAGTTGAGCTTTCCCCGGCCCATGGCCAGTGCAATCTTGGGCAGCTGTGTGGTCTTGCCCGAACCAGTCTCCCCACAGACGATGACCACCTGGTGCGCCGCGATGGCGTCCATGATCTCCTGGCGCTTGCCGGATACGGGAAGGGATTCGGGGAATTCGATGTGGAGCGAAACAGACATTGGGGCGCAATTATCGTTGACGCCTTTGCGCAACACCTGCGCGGCAAACTGCGCAAAAACACTTGCCTGCACTCTGCACAGATTTCAGAATCGCGTCTTCGCTGTTTTGAGACGGTCGTGCAAAGAGTAACCTTGCCGGCCCTTCCCTTGAAAGGCACATCCACCATGTTTGTCCCCATTCCCTCCTGACACCGCACCACTGCCGCCCCGGCTGGATGTGTGCGACACCGTTCAGCCAGAGCGCGCCGGCACGTTCGTGCCCCATTGCAAGCCCTGGTTCTTTAGCCGGGGCTTTTTGCTTTTGGAGCCTGCACATGAGTGCCAAAGTGTTTTCGCGCGATTACGCGCTTGGGAAGGTCAAGAAGCTGCGACGCATGAAGCAGCCCCTGACCCTGCATTTGACGGTTCAGCTCGAACCCCGTAACCCCGTCGTTTACGCCATGGCGCACCGCGCCGCATCGGCAGGCGCTGGCAAGCACATCCGCAGCCAGAAGGCCAAGCGGCGTGCGGAAGCGGTGACACTGCAGAAAGCAGTGCGGGCGCTGGACTGATGCACCATTACACTTCCGGAAAGTCCCCCTGTTGCGATGAGATTCCCCCGCCCATGACCTCTGTCTTCAACTTCACCTTCGTCCCCTGGTTCCGCTCGGTGGCGCCGTATATCCACAAGTTCCGAAATCAGACCTTTGTGGTGGCGATTGCGGGCGAGGCGATTGCGGCGGGCAAGCTGCCGGTGCTGGCGCAGGACTTAGCCATGATCCAGAGCATGGGCGTGAAGATCGTGCTGGTGCACGGCTTTCGCCCGCAGGTAAACGAGCAGCTCAAGGCCAAGGGCCATGCGCCCAAGTACAGCCATGGCATCCGCATCACCGACGAAGTGGCGCTGGACTGCGCGCAGGAGGCTGCGGGCCAGCTGCGTTACGAGATCGAGGCCGCATTCAGCCAGGGCCTGCCCAACACGCCCATGGCTGATTCGACCGTGCGCGTGATCTCGGGCAACTTCATCACGGCGCGCCCGGTGGGCATTGTTGACGGCGTGGACTTCCAGCACAGCGGGCTGGTGCGCAAGGTAGACATTGCCGGCATCACCAAGACGCTGGACATGGGCGCGATGGTGCTGCTCTCGCCTTTTGGCTTTTCGCCTACCGGCGAGGCCTTCAACCTCACCATGGAAGAGGTGGCCACGAGCGTGGCCGTAGCGCTTCAGGCCGACAAGCTGATCTTCCTGACCGAGGTGCCCGGCATCCGCATGGACCCGCGCCTGCCCGCCAGCGAAGACAACCCGATTGACACCGAACTGCCCCTGGCGGCGGCCGAAAAGCTGCTCAAGGAGCTGCCGCCGGCCAACCAGCCCACCGACACCACCTTCTACCTGCAACACTGTGTGAAGGCCTGCAAGGCGGGCGTGGAACGCAGCCACATCATTCCCTTCTCGGTGGACGGCGCCATCCTGCTGGAGGTGTATGTGCACGACGGCATTGGCACCATGGTGGTGGATGAAAAGCTGGAGAGCCTGCGCGAGGCGACGGAAGAAGATGTGGGCGGCATCCTGCAACTCATCGAACCCTTTGAGCGCGACGGCACCCTGGTCAAGCGCAGCCGCACCGAGATCGAGCGCGATGCGGGCAACTACACCATCATCGAACACGACGGCGTGATCTTTGCCTGTGCCGCGCTCTACCCCTACCCGGAAGCCAAGACCGCCGAAATGGCTGCAGTCACCGTGTCGCCCGAAGTGCAGGGACAGGGCGATGGAGAGCGCATCCTCAAGCGCATTGAGCAGCGCGCCAAGGCTGCAGGCCTGGAAAGCATCTTTGTGCTGACCACACGCACCATGCACTGGTTCATCAAGCGCGGCTTTGTGCAGGTGGACCCGGACTGGCTGCCCGAAGCCCGCAAGCGCAAGTACAACTGGGACCGCAAATCCCAAGTGCTGGTGAAAAAGCTGTAGGCCAAGCCTACAGCTTGAAGACGGCCACCGTCTTCACCAGATCCTGCGCCTGACTGCGCAGGCTGGCCGCCGCCGCCGCCATCTGCTCCACCAGCGCAGCGTTCTGCTGCGTGGCCTGATCCATCTGCGTCACCGCCTCGCCCACCTGGGCCACACCGGCGCTTTGCTCCGAGCTCGCCGCGCTGATCTCGCCCATGATGTCGGTCACGCGGCGGATGCTGTTGACGACCTCGGTCATCGTGGCACCCGCCTTGTCGACCAGCAGGGTGCCCTGCTCCACCCGCTCCACGCTCGCACCGATCAGGGTCTTGATTTCCTTAGCAGCCTCGGCACTGCGCCCGGCCAGGCTGCGCACTTCCGACGCCACCACCGCAAAGCCCCGACCCTGCTCGCCGGCACGCGCGGCTTCCACTGCAGCGTTCAAGGCCAGGATGTTGGTTTGGAAGGCGATGCCGTCGATCACGCTGATGATGTCGGCAATCTTGCGCGAGCTGTCGTTGATGCCCTTCATGGTTTCCACAACCTGGCCCACCACCTCACCGCCCTGCACGGCCACGGTGGAGGCATTCATGGCCAACTGGTTGGCCTGGGAGGCGTTGTCGGCGTTCTGCCGCACGGTGGAGCCCAACTCCTCCATGGAGGCAGCTGTTTCTTCCAGCGCGCTGGCCTGCGACTCAGTGCGGGACGACAGGTCCTGATTGCCCTGGGCAATCTCGGAGCTGGCCGTGGCCACAGACTCGCTGCCTTCGCGCACCTGCGCCACGATGCTGGCCATGTTGTCCCGCATGCCCTTGATGCCGTGCATGACGCTAGAGTCGTCTCCGGGGCGCAGCGTGATGTCCACATTGAGTTCGCCGTGTGCCATGCGGTGTGTGATGGCGTTGGCCAAGCCCGGCTCGCCGCCCAGCTGGCGCACGATGCTGCGTGTGATGATCACGCCCAGGCCCAGCAACAGCGCGGCCAACAGCAAAGCCGCAATGCTGGCCTGGATCACCCGGCCCTCGGTGGTTTCGTCCACCGTGTCCACATACACGCCCGAGCCGATGATCCACCCCCAAGGGGCAAAGCCCTTGACGTGGGACACCTTGAGCACCGGCTTGTCACTGCCCGGCTTGGGCCAGAGGTAGGGCACATCGCCGGCCCCCTTGGCCTTGACCACGTCCACAAAAGCGACGAACAGGGGTTTGCCGGTGGGGTCCTTGTTTTCGGAAAGGTTTTTCCCTTCCAGCTCCGGGCGGATCGGATGCATGACCATTTTCGGGTCCATGTCATTGATCCAGAAATACTCGGTCCCGCTATAGCGCAGGGTGCGCAGGGTTGCCATGGCAGCCTGCTTGGCCTCGTCCTCGCTCATCTTGCCCTTGGTCGAGAGGTCATGGTAGTAGGCGACCATGCCATGGGCGACCTCTACAGCCTGACGCACACTGGTCTGGCGTTCTTCCAGCAGGAGTTTTCGCTCAGACACCATGAGGACGCTGAGCAGGACAATGAGTCCGAGCACGGCACCCGCCGTGAGCAGCATGAGCCGCTTGGACACTGAAAGGTTTCCAACGTGAAGCATGGTTCACCGCCTTCTGTGAGCGGCACTGTAGCGTGCCTAGTTGCGCTATGCCAAGCCATGCTATCGATTGGAAAAGCCGCGGCGCACGGGGAATACCCTTGCCCGCGGCGTGCGGCGCGGTGTCTAGACCTTGCGTGCCTGGCGCCACACCATCAGAGAGCCCAGCGCGGCAAAGCCGGTGAAGCAGATGAAAGACCAATTGGCGATGGTGCCACCCAGAAAGGTCCAGTCCACCTTGCTGCAGTCGCCACCGCCCCGGAAGATCATGGGCAATGCGCGCTTGAGGGGGAAGGTTTCGATCATGCCGTAGAGGTCACGCCCGCAGGACACCACTTCGGGCGGGTACCACTGCAGCCAGCTTTGGCGAGCCGCCACGTAGGCGCCCAGCACGGCCAGGATGACCAGCAGCACGCCACCACCGATATGCAAGCCTTTTCGGCTTCCAACCCCCGTCAATGCTGCGCAAAGCGCTACCAAAACAAGAGCATAACGTTGCACGATGCACATAGGGCAAGGCTCCAGGCCCACCACATGCTGCAAATACATGCCAAACGCCAGCATGGCGACACAGGCCAGCGCCACCAATCCGTACACGCGGCGCGGCGCGTGGTCCATCCAGTCCAGTACCAGTTTCAACACAAGGGTCCTATCGCAAAGTCAAAGGGTTGCGGCTTGGTGCCTCAGCACGGCGCGAAGTTCCCCGGCGCGCCGGGGGATGCTGCAAACCAAATAAAATCCGCCGTTCTGATTCTCACATCATCCAAACAACAAGGTACACCATGGCACGCACCGTCAATTGCATCAAACTCGGCAAAGAAGCCGAAGGCCTGGATTTTCCGCCCTACCCCGGCGAACTGGGCAAACGCATCTGGGAAAGCGTGAGCAAGGAAGCCTGGGCTGCCTGGCTCAAGCACCAGACCATGCTGGTCAATGAAAACCGCTTGAACCTGGCCGACGCACGCGCCCGCCAGTACCTTGCGCGCCAGATGGAGAACCACTTCTTCGGCAACGGTGCAGACGCCGCACAAGGCTACGTCCCCCCCAGCGCCTGAGTCGACCGACTCCCCCGCCGCATGGACGCAGGCTCTCTGCCCCAGCACCTGCTGGACGCCTGCGCCCTTCCCCATCGCTGGGCCAGCCTGCCGGCCTGGACGGTGTTGGACACCGGTTTTGCAGCCCTTTCCCCTTTCCTGAACTGCTGGCAGCGCTGGCAAGCGGATCCCCAGCGCCCCCGCATGCTGCACTACGTGGGCATGCTCTCCCCAGCGCAGGCTCTGCAACTGCCAGCGCTGGCCCTGGCGGCGGCCCGTGAGACCCCGGACTGGAAACCTCAAGCCGAAGCCTTGGCCCGCGCCACCGACAAGCTCCCGCCGGGGCAACACCGCATCCTGCTGGCGCAGGGGCAACTCTCGCTCACCCTGTGCGTGGGCGACATTCCGGCAATGCTGGCCGAACAACAGTTTTTGGCCCAAACCCTGTGGGTGCATGGCGAACTGCCAGCACTGGACAAATGGCAGGCCAAGGCGCTGGCCCGCTGCAGCCAGCGCGGTGCCCTGCTCGCGCTGCACTCAGACACGCCGCATGCCACGACCAGCCTTGCTGAAGCAGGTTTTGTCGATCTGACTGAGCGCGCAGATTGGCACGCCGCCCAATTTGCGCCACGCTGGTCCTTGGGCCAGCGCGATGCGGCGCCTGCGCCGTTGAAGCCGCAGCGCTGCAGCGTGATTGGTGCGGGCCTTTCCGGCGCCAGCGTAGCCCGCGCACTCGCGCAGCGCGGCTGGCAAGTGACCGTACTGGATAGCCACTCCGGTCCGGCGGGCGGGGCGTCCGGCTTGCCTGCGGGTCTGGTGGTGCCCCATATCTCAGCCGATGACAGCCCCCGCTCGCGCATGTCACGCGTCGGGGCCCGGCTCATGCAGCAGCACGCCGCCGCCCTGCTGCAAGATGGGGTGGATTGGCATGCCAGTGGCGTGGAAGAGGCAGATCTGGAGTCCGGAACTAGCCGCTGGCATGCCGACGCTGCCTGGATACGCCCTTCCCGCCTGGTGCAGGCCTGGCTGTCCCAACCGGGGATCCAGTGCATCTACAACGCCCCTGTCAGCAGCCTAGAACGCCGCGGTAATGTCTGGCAGCTGAGGGATATGGCCGGAGTCTTGCGGGCAGAGTCGGAGTTGGTGGTCCTGGCCAATGCCACAGGCTGTGTTCCCTTGATGCTGGCGCCTGCCCATCTCCAGTTTCTTGGCGAGGGACTGGCGGAGCGCCTGCACACCCTGCACGCGGTACACGGCACCGTGAGCCATGCGCAGCATGCCACTGGTACACCACCCGCCCACTGGCCTTCCCACCCGTGGAACGGGCACGGTTGTTTTCTGCCCGACGTGCCGCTGGCGGAAGGGCGCGGCTGGCTGGCTGGGTCCACCTTCGAGCCGGACCAGATTCCCGAGCAGGCGGGCCACCGGCTTGCTCCCCTGAGCGAGCAGCACCGCGCCAACGCAAAGCGCCTGCAGGAGCTATTGCCAACCGTGGGGACAGACTTGGCGTCGCAGTTTACGCAAGGCGCCGTACAGCACTGGTCGGCCACACGCTGCGTAACCCATGACCGCCTTCCGCTGGTGGGTCCACTGGAGGATACCGATGCTTCATCACACGCAAGGCTGTGGATCCATGCCGGCATGGGCGCACGCGGATTGACGTTTTCGGCGCTTGGGGCCGAGTTGTTGGCAGCCCGGCTGGGCGGGGAGCCCTGGCCGCTGGAAAGCACGCTGGCACGCAGCCTGGATGTGCGCCGCCCCAAGCGCAAGCGCAGCTAGGCTTTTTGCAGCAGGCCGATCACCTGCAGGGGATTGAATGGCATTTCGATCAGGCCGATGCAGCCCATGCGCTCCGCCAGATTGGCGGTTTTCCAGCTCGAATTGGCCGACACCGCCACCACAGTCCGCACCGGCTTTTCAAGATCCTGCAGGTGTTTGACCAACACCCAAGGGTCCACCGCATCGTCATTGACGTGGACCAGCACCAAGTCGTACTGCCGAGCCTTGACGCTGTCATCCAGCTGGGCCAGGGTCTGCACTTCGTCCACCGCCGTAATGCCGGCCAGCGCCAGCCGCGCCCGGAGGTAGAGCCGTGCCTCCTGCGGCAAGCCCACCAGCATGGCGAGCTTGACCCCGGGTGGCAGCGGCATTTCCGGGGGGGCTTCCAGACTGATGTCGATGTCCACATCACCCGCTGCCACAAACAGCTCGTCGAGCAGCCCTACCATCGCCGCCCAATCCACAGGGCGCTGCACCGTGCGCCAAGCCAGCGTGGGGGCGCCTGCGCCGACGCAGATCATCTTGAGATTGGTATTGAAGTTGGGCGAGACCAGCTCCAGGCCGGCCTCGTAACTGTCCACGTCGATCAGCGCCACCTGGGCAGGTCCGGCCGCTTCGGGTGTCCAGAGCACGTACTGCGGGCCCTCGCGCCCGGATAGCCGGAACAATGTGTTGAGCGAATGCCGCTCCACATCACTGAATCCCACCACCTTGACCAATACCGTCGCTGCCATGCTCCGAGTCTATCGTTCCTTGGTGTAAGGTTTGCCCAAAGCCTGGGGCGCAATGGCTTTGCCGATAAAGCCCGCCAGCAGCACCACAGTCAACAGATAGGGCAAGGCCTGGATGAACTGCACCGGCACCTCGCCAATGCCCGGCACCTGCACACCCTGCAGGCGAATTGCCGCAGCATCCAGAAAGCCGAACAACAAGCAGGCCCAGAACGCGCCCACCGGATGCCAGCGGCCGAAGATGAGCGCAGCCAGCGCCATGAAGCCACGCCCCGCCGTCATATTGGCCGAGAAGTTGGCGCTTTGCGCCAGCACCAGGTAGCCGCCAGCCAGGCCGCAGAGCACGCCATTGAGCGTGAGGGCCGTGTAGCGCAGCCCTGCCACGGAGACGCCAGCGGCATCCACCATCTGCGGGTTCTCGCCCACGGCGCGCAAGCGCAGCCCGAAGCGTGTGCGGAACAGCAGCCACCAGCTTGCCGGCACCAAGAGCAGCGCCAGATACACCATGGCGTTGTGGCTCAGCAAACCAACGCCGATGAAATTGCCCACTAGCGGGATGCCCTGGACGGCGGCCTGCAAGGCCGGGAACAGCGGCTGGATGCGCACCGTGTCGCTCACAGGCGGCGTCTGGCCGCCCTGCGCAAACCAGGCAATACCCAGCACCACGGTCAGGCCAGCCGCAATGATGTTGATGGCCACGCCCGACACCACCTGGTCACCCTTGTGGCTCACGCAGGCCAGGCCATGCATCCAAGACAGAACCACCGCGACGAGCACACCGACCAGCAGCGCCACACCCGTGGACGAATAGACCGCGCCCATGGCTCCTGCGGCAAAGGCGGCAGCCAACATCTTGCCTTCCAGGCCGATGTCGACCACACCGGAGCGCTCGGACCACAGGCCCGCCAGTGCGCAGAGGATGAGCGGCGTGGATACGCGCAGTGTGGACGCCAACATGGCGTAGATCAGGGTGTCATCCATGGCGTGCTCCCAGCTTGAACACACGGGTCAAGACCCAACTCAGGCGCGGCGCAATTACATAGGTCATGGCACCGGAGAACAACACAATAAAGCCCTGCAAAGTCACCACCATCTCCCGGCTGAAGCCGGTCACCTCAAACGCCACCTCGGCACCGCCCTGGAACAAGGCACCGAACAGCAGGCTGGCAAAAATAATGCCCACCGGGTGGTTGCGCCCCATCAGCGCCACCGCAATCCCGGTAAAGCCTGCGCCACTGACAAACTCCAGCAGTAGACGGCCGTTGACACCGGCAATCTCGTTCATGCCGACCAAGCCCGCGAGCGCGCCCGAGATGGACATGGCGATCATGATCTGGTGGCGCGAACGCACGCCGGCATATTCGGCTGCTGTGGCACTGGAGCCCACCGCGCGCAGGTGGTAGCCCGCACGCGTACGCCACAGAAACAGATAAACCAGCAGCGCCGCGCCCAGTGCGAGAAACAGGCTCACATTAAGCGGCGAAGTGGCCCACTCGATGCCCAGCCAGCCCAACGCCTCGTGCATGCCCGGCAGCTTGGCCGAGGGTGCAAAGGCCGCACTCTCGACCGACATGGAACCCGGCGGTTTGAGCTTGTTGACCAGCAAATAACCCAGCAGGCCGCTGGCAATGGAGTTGAACATGATGGTGGTGATCACCACATGGCTGCCACGGTAGGCCTGCAGATAGGCCGGAACCGCCGCCCACGCAGCGCCAAACAGCGCGCCCGAGAGCACCATGAGCGGCAGCATGATCCAGGCCGGCAGCACCGGCGAGAGCCAAAGCGCGACCAGACCCACGCCCAGCCCGCCCAGAATCGCCTGGCCTTCGCCACCAATGTTGAACAGGCCTCCATGGAAGGCCACGGCCACGGCCAGACCGGTGAAGATGAAAGTGGTGGCGTAGTACAACGTGTAGCTGATGCCGCGCTGCGAGCCAAAGGCGCCCTGGATCAGCACAGAAATGACTTCCGCTGGGTCCTGCCCCACCAAGGCTACAACACCCGCTGCGGCCAGCAGCGCCACAGCAAGGCAGACCACTGGCAGCAGGACCAGATCGGCCCAACGCGGCAAGGGGGCGGATGCGCTCATTGCCCACCTCCGGTCATCAGCAAGCCCAATCCAGCCTCGGTGCAGTCGGCAATCGCCAACTCCCCGGTGACCCGCCCCTGGTTCATCACAATCACCCTGTCCGACAACGCCAAAATTTCATCCAGTTCACTCGACACCACGAGCACCGCACAGCCCGCGTCGCGCATGGCGCGCAACTGGCTGTAGATGAACTCGATGGCACCAATATCCACGCCGCGTGTGGGCTGGCCCACCAGCAGCACCTTGGGCGCCTGCCCGATCTCGCGCGCCAGCACCAGCTTTTGCTGGTTGCCGCCGGAGAATTTGCTGCTCACCAGTTCTGGATCGCGCGGCCGCACATCGAAGCGTTCCATCATGGCGCTGGTCGCCGCACGCATTCGTCCATGCGACATCCAGCCGTAGCTCGCGTACGAGGGCAAGCCGTCGTAACCCAGCACCGCCGATTCCCAGGCCACAAAATCCATTACCATGGCGCGTGCATGCCGGTCCTCAGGCACATGGGCCAGGCCCAGTGCGCGCGCGGTGCGTGGGTCCAGCCACTGGGCACCGCCAAAGGTCTGGCCACCCAGCTGCAGGCTGCCCTCTTGCGGAGCCAGCAGGCCAGAGAGCACATCCAGCAGCTCGCTCTGGCCGTTGCCCGAAACACCGGCCACGCCAACAATCTCACCTGCGCGCAGTTGCAGGTTTAGACCCTGCAACCGCACGACCTGCATGGAGTCACGCACCAGCACATCGCGTGCTTCCAGCAGTACCTCGCCCACAGGGCGGGCCTGTTCGTCCAATCGTCCCATTTGCACCTTGCGCCCTACCATAGCCTCAGCCAAGGCTTCGACCGAGGCTTTAGCAATCGGCAGCTCCTGCACCACACGGCCACCGCGCATCACGGTGACTTGGTCGCACAGGCCCATGACTTCCTTGAGCTTGTGGGTGATCAGCAGAATCGTTGTGCCCTGGCTGCGCAACACGCGCAGCACTTTGAACAGATGCTCGGTCTCTTGCGGCGTCAGCACGGCCGTGGGCTCGTCCAGGATCAGCACCTTGGCACCACGGTACAGCGCCTTCAGGATTTCCAGCCGCTGGCGATCACCCACGGGCAGGTCGGCTACCAAAGCATCCAGCTTGACCTGCAGGCCAGTAGCCTGCATCAGGCCCTCGAGCTTGCTGCGCACCGTGGCATCGGCCTTGTGCAGCAGCCAGTGCGGCTCGGCCCCCAGCATCACGTTTTCCAGCGCGGATAGCGTATCTACCAGCATGAAGTGCTGGTGGACCATGCCTATGCCCTGGGCAATCGCGTCGTCCGCATTGCGTATGGTCACACGCTGGCCAAACACATCCACCGAGCCGCTATCAGCCTGGTAGAAGCCATACAAAATGGACATCAGCGTGCTCTTGCCTGCACCGTTCTCGCCCACGATGCCATGCACCGTGCCCGGTGCCACACGCAACTCCACATCGGCATTGGCAGCCACGGCGCCAAAGCGCTTGTGAATGCCCTGCATATGCACAGCCCAGGGGCTGCCACCGGGGCTCAAGCTATCTGCACTCAAATCCTGCTCCTCTTGGGGGCTCTTGCTGTCAAGTAATCAAGTGAAAAGCCCACGGCACTGTGTGCAGCACCGCGGGCTTTTGTTTTTTCGGCTTAGGCGGAACATGGATAGTCCCGCGGCAGCCTGACCCAGCTTAGAACTTGCAGGCGTTGTCAGCCATGAAGTCGGCAACCTTGATCTTGCCGCTGATGATGTCAGCCTTGGCGGCTTCCACCTTCTTCTTCATGTCGGCTGTAATGAGCTTGGCGTTGTTGGCGTCCACGGCGTAGTCCACGCCGCCTTCCTTCAGGCCCAGCACGGAGATGCCAGCCTTGTGGCCCTTGGCCACGTTGTAGACGGCCACGTCAACGCGCTTGAGCATGGAAGTCAGCATGGTGCCGGGTTGCAGGTGGTTCTGGTTGCTGTCCACACCGATGGCCAGCTTGCCGCTGTCCTTTGCGGCCTGGTAGACACCGATGCCAGTGCCGCCAGCGGCGGCAAACACCACGTCCACGCCTTGCGAGAACTGAGCCTTGGCCAGCTCGCCGCCGCGTGCGGGGTCATTCCAGGCGGCGCCTGTGGTGCCAGTCATGTTGCCAATGACTTCAGCCTTGGGGTTGGTGAACATCGCGCCTTGCTTGTAGCCGCACTCGAACTTGCGGATCAAGGGGATGTCCATGCCACCCACAAAGCCGACTTTGCCGGACTTGCTGGCCAGCGCGGCCAAGGTACCGACCAGGAAGCTGCCTTCCTGCTCCTTGAACACCACGGACTGCACGTTGGGCAGATCCACGACCATGTCGATGATGGCGAACTGCAGCTTGGGGAATTCCTTGGCGACCTTCTCGATGCTGGAAGCCTGGCCGAAGCCGATACCGATGATGGGGCTGGCGCCGCGTTCAGCCATGCGGCGGATTGCTTGCTCGCGCTGGGATTCGTTGGTGATTTCGAAAGACAGGTACTTCTTGCCGGTTTCCTTCTTCCATTTTTCGATGCCGTTGTAAGCCGCTTCATTGAAGGACTTGTCGAACTTGCCACCCATGTCAAAAACGACAGCGGGGTCAGCGGCCATGGCCTGGAAGCTGGCAGCCAGGGTCGCAGCCAACAGGCTCAGACGCAAAGTAGATTTCACGGTCATAACTTCTCGCAGTTCTCTATCAGGTTAAAAAAACAAAACTCAATGCTTCCTCCGCAGCAAGCATTCCGCACTGTAGGGCAAGAATACTTACCGGTCGGAGTGTGACCATCAGGGCTTATCCGTATATAAGGCCAACGTTATACACCTCTTCCAAAACAACGCATTACCTCGCCGAACGGTCCAGACGCACCAATTCAGCACCAATCGCGCTCGCCAAACGTGCGTTATTGAGCACCAACTGGATATTGGAGGCCAGGCTGTCACCACCGGTCAGCTCGCACACGCGTGCCAGCAAGAACGGAGTGGACTCCTTGCCGCCGATGTTCTGCGCCACCGCCTCCTGCAAGGCCTGCTCGATTGCGGCATCGATCGCATCACGCGGCATGGCATAGGCTTCGGGAATCGGATTCGCAATTACCATGCCACCGGCCAGTGACAGCCCCCATTTCACATGCAGGGCCTGGGCAATGGCCTGTGGCGTATCCAGCCGGTAATCCACCGCAAACGCGCTGTCGCGGGTAAAGAAGGCCGGCAGCGAGGAGGTCTGGTAGCCCACCACGGGCACGCCATGCGTCTCCAGGTATTCCAGCGTGAGGCGCAGATCCAGAATCGATTTGGCACCCGCGCACACCACGGCCACCGGCGTCTGGGCCAACTCCTGCAGATCGGCCGACACATCAAAGCTCTGCTGCGCACCGCGGTGCACACCGCCAATGCCGCCCGTGGCGAACACGCGGATGCCGGCCATGGCGGCAATGATCATGGTTGAGGCCACCGTCGTGGCGCCTGTGGCGCCAGCGGCCACGATGAAGGGAATATCGCGGCGGCTGACCTTCACGACCTCGCGCCCGCTGCGGCCGAGCTGCTCGATGTCCTGCCCCGACAAGCCCGCCTTGAGTCGGCCGTTGACGATGGCGATAGTGGCCGGCACAGCGCCATGGGCGCGCACCTCGGCCTCGACCTGCAAGGCCGTCTGCACGTTCTGCGGGTAGGGCATGCCGTGCGAGATGATGGTGGACTCCAGCGCCACCACGGGCAGGCCCTGTTCCAGTGCCTGGCGCACTTCGGGAGCGATATCGAGATAGGAATTCATGGGAATCACAGAGGTTGTTGCTGCCGCACGGCAGCATGGTTCAAATCCGGCGAGTTGGCGAATGTACTGGAAAGTGTGATCTCCGCACAGGTCATGCCATAGGCCACGGCCTCGCGCAGGGCCTCTTCACGCTGCAGCGCCGCAATCACGCCCGCCATCAACGCGTCGCCCGCCCCGGTGGCACTGCGCACCGTCACCGGCCGCGAGGCACGAAACTGCGGAGCCTCATTCACATCGGCCCAGCACACGCCCTGCGCGCCCAGGCTGATGAGCACGCGCTGGACGCCTTGGGCCTGCAGGGCTTGGGCGGCGCGCTGTGCATCTTCGGGGCTGCGCACCTCCAGGCCGGTCAGGGCCTGGGCTTCCATGTGGTTGAGCTTGAGAAGAAACAGGCCGCGCAGCAGCCCGGCCACACGCACGCACTTGGCGACCGACACGCCATCCACCGCCACCGGCCGGCCCAGTGCCAGCAGGTAGGCCAGCGTGGGCGCAGGCAGATTACAGTCTGCCAGCAGCAAGTCCTCGCCTTGCGCCAGCGCAGGCGAGGCGGCGCAGAGGTCCGGTGTGAGGGCCTGCAGGATCTCCATGTCATTGACGGCCATGGCCACTTCGCCATCAGGCCCGTGCATGGACAGGTAGGTAGCAGTGCGGTAACCAGGAATGCTGAGCGCGCAGTCCATAGCCACGCCCGTGGCCAACGTGGCCTCGCGCAGGGCCTGGCCAAACGCGTCCTGGCCCAGCACCGTGAGCAGGCGCACTGGCACGCCCAAGCGCGCCAGGTTCTCGGCCATGTTGCGGCCAACGCCGCCGGGCGAGTAATGGATGGAACCGGGAATTGAGTCGCCGGCCGCGAGGGCGCTGCCGGCCTGGGCGCTGATGTCCATATTGGCGCCACCGACCACGGTGACGGCGCGGGGAACAGCAAGGGTCATGGGGGTTTATACGGAAGAACTTATCTGGCACGCCTGATTTCAGCGTCAAAATAGACGATTTCCTCATCAGCGAGTGCATCCGATGATACTTGTGGCTGGCTCTGCCAATCTGGACTTTGTGGTCCGCGCCCATCACATCCCCAGCCCGGGCGAGACGGTGCTGGGCCGCGACTTCAAGACCTTCCCCGGCGGCAAGGGCGCCAATCAGGCCGTGGCCTCCGCGCGCGCCGGCGCGGCCGTCACCCATATGCTGGTCGGCCTGGGCAACGACGCCTTTGCCGTGCCGCTGGAAAACTCGCTCAAGGGAGCGAGCGTACAGCTGCACACGGTGCGCATGCCAGACCACCCTACCGGCACCGCCTTCATCTGCGTCTCCGACGATGCCGAAAACGCCATCACTGTGGCGCCCGGTGCCAACGCCCAGCTGCGCCCAGAACACCTGCCCAGCCTGCAGGGCTTCACCCACATGCTGTTGCAGCTTGAAACTCCCATGGAGACCGTAACCGCCTATGCCAAGGCCGCACGCGCCCAGGGCGTGACGGTAGTGCTTAACGCGGCTCCAGCGCAAAGCCTGCCACCCGAGCTGCTGGCCCACACCGATGTGCTGGTGGTCAACGAGGGCGAGCTCGCCACCGTGTCCGGCCATAACGGCAGCATTGCCGAATGCCTGGCGCGCCTGAAGGTCCCCACTGTGGTTGTGACCCTGGGCCACCACGGCAGCTGCGCGCGCCACCAGGGCGGCTACACCCTGCAGGGCGCCTACCCCATCACGCCTGTGGACACTACAGGCGCAGGCGACACCTTCTGCGGCAGCCTGGTTGCTGCACTCAGCCAGGGCCAAGCCCTGCCTGACGCGCTGCGCTACGCCAGTGCGGCAAGCGCCATTGCCTGCACCCGCTGGGGCGCGCAGTCCAGCATTCCCGAGGCAACCGAGGTCAAGGCCCTGATCGCCCAGCACCCCAAGACGTCCCCGGAAGCAGAGCAGGCGCTGCGCGCCTTCTGCGGCATCCGATAACCCGTTTTTCAACCGAGACATTTCTATGAGCAATATTCCCGCACGCAAAGTTATCTATGACACCGACCCTGGTGTGGACGACGCCATGGCGCTGTACTACGCGCTGGCCCACCCCGGCATCGACGTGGTCGGCATCACCACCACCTTCGGCAATGTGACCGTGGAGCAAGCCGCCATCAACGGGCTCTACCTCACCGAAATCGCCGGAAAGAACATCCCCGTGACCCAGGGTGTCAAGACTCCCTGGCTCAAGGCACCCGGCACCCCGCCCGACTTCATCCACGGCGGCGACGGCCTGGGCAATCTGCCCAGCCGCGTGCCCACCAAGAGCGTGCTGGACCCTCGCCCCTCAGCCCAGTTCATTGTCGACATGGCGCGTGCCCACCCCGGCGAAATCACACTGGTGGCCGTTGGCCCACTGGGCAACTTGGCTACTGCACTGAAGCTGGAACCCAAGCTGCCCCAGTTGCTGCAGGAAGTCATCATCATGGGAGGCACCATCGATGAGCCGGGCAATGTGTCCCCCGTGTCAGAGGCCAATATCTGGAACGACCCGCACTCGGCCGACTTTGTGTTCACTGCCGGCTGGAAGCTGACCATGGTGGGCCTGGACGTGACCCACCAGCTCATCCTGCCGCTGGCCCTATTCAAGAAGGTGGCCGACCACCACAAGCATGTCGCCACTGATGTGCTGCACCACGCCGTGGCCTTCTATGCCGATTTCTACAGCGGCGTGTACCCGCATGTGGCCAAGATCCACGGCTGCTTTGGCCACGACGTGCTGGCTTTTGTGGCATTGACCAACCCGGAGATGTTTGAAGTCCAAAGCGGTCGTATCCGCGTGGCACTGGATGGCGCCGGCAACGGCCAAACCATGATGCGCCGCCGCAACATCTTCTACCCGCAGCCCGGCTGGGGCGATGAAGTGCCCGACACCCACGTCTGCATGAACCTGCAGGTGGACGCGGCCCGCGAACTCATCGAATCCACGCTGCTGACAAACTGGCTGTAAACCCCACGAACGCCCCCAGGCACAGGAGACCCGCCATGCATTTACCCGTTGTTGACTTCAGCAGCCCGACTGCTCCACAAGAGTTCTGCAAGAGCCTGCACGAAACAGGCTTTGGTGTGCTGAAGAACCACCCGCTCAACCAGGATCTGGTCGAGAGCATCTACGCCGAATGGCTGGGCTTCTTCAAGACCGAGGCCAAGCACCGCTACCCGCACGACCCGGCCAAGCATGACGGCTACTTCTCGCCCAGCGTGTCCGAAACCGCCAAGAACAACACCAAGAAGGACCTCAAGGAGTTCTTCCACATCTACCCCTGGGGTCGCTACCCGGCCGAGGTGAGCGATAGGGCCCGGCGCTACCACGCAGAAGGCTCCGCATTGGCCGCCACGCTGCTGGGGTGGGTCGAAGACAACTCCCCGGCCGAGGTCAAGGCGCGCTACTCCATGCCGCTGCCCCAGATGATCGAGGGCAGCGACCACACGCTGCTCCGAGTGCTGCATTACCCACCTCTGCAGGGGGACGAGGACCCTGATGCCGTGCGCGCCGCTGCCCACGAAGACATCAACCTGCTGACCATCCTGCCCGCCGCCACCGAACCCGGCCTGCAGGTCAAGGGCAAGGACAACGCCTGGCACGACGTGCCCTGCGACTTTGGTTATCTGATCGTCAACATTGGTGACATGCTGCAGGAGGCCTCGGGCCACTATTACCCCAGCACCTCGCACCGCGTGCTCAACCCCAAGGGCGAGGGTGCCAAGAAATCGCGCATCTCCCTGCCCTTGTTCCTGCACCCCCGTCGCGAGGTGGTGCTATCGGAGCGCTACACGGTGGAAAAGTACTTCAACGAGCGCATGGAAGAGCTGCGCGGCAAGAAGTACTGAAAACGTGAATTACGCGGCAGTAGCCGCGTAATGCGCCTGCTTGGTGGCGTACATGCGCTGGTCGGCCACCTCCAGCAGGCGTTCCATATCCTTGCTGTCATCAGGGAACGCAGCGGCCCCCATGGCGGCGGCCAGCGCGTACTGCCGGCCTTCGAACTGAAAATCGGAGGTAATCGCGGCCTGCAGGCGCTGCATGGCAATGTTCATGCCGTGCGGCGTTTCCACCGGCGTGAGGATCACGCCAAACTCGTCACCCCCAAGGCGCGCCACGGTATCGGTGTTGCGCGCCTCGCCCTTCACACGCTTGGCGAACTCGCGGATCACGGCGTCGCCAATGCGGTGCCCATGGGTGTCATTGATCTGTTTGAGGCCGTTCATGTCAATCATGAGCACCCCGACCTGGCGCGCATCCCGCACGCTTTGCAGCAGCGCGCTGCGCAGCCGGTCCATGAACAGTGATCGGTTCGCCACACCGGTCATGTCGTCATGCGTGGCCTTGTAGAACAGGTCGTCGGTGTCGTACTTGGTGGCGAAGAACATCGCGGCACCCACCACCTCGGAAAGCAGATCCAGTAGCGTCATGTCCTCGTCGGAGAACGCATCCGGCCGTGCCGACATGGCCTTGAGCACGCCTACCGTCGTGCCCTTGTGCGTCAGCGGCATGACGATCATGGAGCGCAGACCCACGCGGCGGCAGGCTTCCCGGTCCACACGGGGATCGGTCTCGGAGTCGTCGCAGCGCAGCATGGTGCCGGTGGTCACGCACAGGCCCGAAAGCGAATTGCTAACCTTGAGCCGCAGGCCCAACTGGGGTTTGGCCGCACCGGCCACGGCCCGGTAGACCATGTCTTCGCCTTCGGCCAATTCAATGGCAGAGCCATCGGCATGGACGAGCGCATTGGCACGTTCCGCCACAAGGGTCATCACGCCACCCAGGTCGAGGCCCAGTTTGGCGATTTCTGTCTGTATGTTGATGATTTCCAACAACTGCTTGGGAGTGGCCATTGCCGTGCTCTTTCTCGTTCTATCCGACCAAGCCGCAATTTCCTGCGGCTGCTGCAATAGGGCCTCCAGGCGGGCCCTTGCGCCGAAATCATGCCACAGCCCCCCTGAAACCACCAAGCTGAGAGAGACCGGTGGCTTGGAATTCTTATATTCCAAATGAGCATACAGGCATAGCCAAAAAATCGTTTTCAATCTAAGGCGCAGCGCCTACATTCGCTGCCATGCAAGATTTGGCATTTGTGTTTGCGGGCTTTTTTGTGGGCCTGATCGTGGGGCTCACCGGGGTGGGGGGCGGTTCGCTGATGACGCCCATCCTGATCTTCTTCTTCGGCGTGAAGCCCTATATGGCGGTCGGCACCGACCTGCTGTTTGCCGCATTTACCAAGATGGGCGGCACCATCAAACTGGCGCGTTCACGCCACATTGACTGGCGCGTGGTGCTCAATCTGTCCGCCGGCAGCATTCCGGCCGCCATGGCCACCCTCTATATCCTGCACACTCTGGGTGCCACCAGTGCCACGGTGCAGCACATCATGACCACCACGCTGGGCGGCGCCCTGCTGCTCACCGCGGCGGCCACCTTGTACAAGGCCCTGCGCGGCAAGACCAGCCCGGTGGCTGTGGCGGCCGGCCAGGAAGCCGCTGCCGCCCGCCCCCGCCACTGGAGCCTGCCGCTGCTCTTCGGCGCGCTCATCGGCACGCTGGTTACACTCACGTCCGTCGGTGCGGGCGCCATTGGGGTGACCGTGCTGATGCTGCTCTACCCCCTGCTCCCCTTGCCGCGCATCGTGGCAGCGGACATTGCCTACGCCGTCCCCCTGACCCTGGTGGCCGGCATGGGCCATGCGTCGCTGGGATCGGTGGACTGGCCCATGCTGGCCAAGCTGCTGGCTGGCTCCATTCCGGGCATCTGGGTGGGCTCCCACCTGATGTTCAAAACCCCCGAGCGTGTCATTCGTTCTTTGCTTTCCCTTCTTCTTGCCTATGCTGGCATGAAACTCATCGCACTCTGACCATGTACCAATACACCGAATTTGACCGACAGTTCGTCCGCAGCCGTGCCGCCCAGCACCGCGACCAGCTGGAACGCAACCTGGCCGGCACGCTGAGCGACGACGAGTTCCGCCCCCTGCGCCTGCAAAACGGCTGGTACATCCAGCGCTACGCGCCCATGCTGCGCGTGGCCGTGCCCTACGGCGAACTCTCCAGCGCCCAGCTGCGCGTGCTGGCCCGCATTGCCCGCGAGTACGACCACCCCAGCAAGGAAGTGTTCGACAAAGCCATCGGCACCCAGGCCACCTGGGGTACCACCCACCTGCCCGTGGGCTACGGCCACTTCACCACGCGCCAGAACGTGCAGTTCAACTGGATTCCCCTGGTCAAGAGCGCCGACGTGATGGACCTGCTGGCCACCGTGAACATGCACGGCATCCAGACCAGCGGCAACTGCATCCGCAACATCACCAGCGATGAGCTGGCCGGCGTGGCGCCTGACGAGATTGCCGATCCGCGCCCCTTTGCCGAAATCATGCGCCAGTGGAGCACGCTGCACCCCGAGTTCGCCTTCCTGCCGCGCAAGTTCAAGATCGCCATCACCGGCGCCACCGAAGACCGCGCCGCCGTGAGCTGGCATGACGTGGGCCTGCACCTGATCAAGAACGACGTTGGCGAGCTGGGCTTCAAGGTGCTGGTGGGCGGCGGCATGGGCCGCACCCCCATCACAGGCACCGTAATCCGCGAGTTCCTGCCCTGGAACCAGATCATGAATTACCTGGAAGCCGTAGTGCGCGTATACAACCGCTGGGGCCGCCGCGACAACCTCTACAAGGCCCGCATCAAGATTCTGGTGAAGGCCGAAGGCCAGCGGTATGTGGACGAGGTGGAGGCCGAGTACCAGGAAATCCTGACGCGCGACGGCGCGCCCCACACCATCCCGCAGGCCGAGCTGGACCGCGTTACAGCATGTTTTGTGCCTCCAGCCCTCGTGGAACGTGCGCAAGCAGCTACCAAAACTGTAGCAATTCCGCCCGAACGCCAAAAGGACTACGACCGCTGGCTGCAGCAGAACGTGGCTCTGCACAAGAACCCCGCACTGCGCTGCGTCACCCTGTCCTACAAGCGCCTAGGCCAGGCTCCTGGCGACGCCGATGCCGACCAATTGGACACCGCAGCCGCCCTGGCCGACGAGTTCAGCGCCGGTGAAGTGCGCGTGACACACGACCAGAACCTGCTGCTGCCCTGGGTGCGCGCGGAAGATCTGCCTGCCCTGTGGGTAGCCGCTAGCCACGCCGGTTTGGCGCGCAGCAATGTGCGCCTGCTGACCGACATGATTGCCTGCCCCGGCGGCGACTTCTGCGCGCTGGCCAACGCCCGCTCCATCCCGATCGCCGCTGCCATCACCGAGCGCTACCAGGACATGGACGAGCTGCACGACCTGGGCGAGATCGACCTGCACATCAGCGGCTGCATCAACTCCTGCGGCCACCACCACAGCGGCCACATCGGCATCCTGGGCGTGGACAAGGATGGCAAGGAGTGGTACCAGGTGTCCCTGGGCGGCTCGGATGGCTCCGCGCTGAGTGGCGCCGCCGTCGCCGGCAAGGTGGTGGGCCCGTCCTTCACCGCGCTGGAAGTGCCCGGCGTGATCGAAGCCCTGCTCGATACCTTCCGCCAGCACCGCAACGGCCGCGAAACCTTTATCGACTGCGTGAAGCGCGTGGGCTTTGACACCTTCAAGGCTGCCGCAAACAGCGCCCGCCTGGCCGACAAGCACGAAGAGCTGCACGCCATGCCCAAGACCACCGGCTACGCCAAAGACGCCCAAGAAGCCTGAGCCCCGGACGCCGAAAGAGAGAACACTATGAAATTGATAGCTGCTAGCGCACATTCCACCGGAGCTGAAGGCGAAAAAGTCCTTGAAGTTGCGAATACTGATGACCCCCGCACGCTGGATCTGACGGGCGTGACCCGCATCGACCTGAACTTCCCCAAGTTCACCGATGGCCGCGCCTACAGCCAGGCCTTTCTGTTGCGCCGCCGCCTGGGTTTCACTGGCGAAATCCGCGCCACGGGTGACGTGCTGATCGACCAGCTGGTGCAAATGGAACGCACCGGCTTTGACGTGGCCGTCCTGCGTGCCGACCAGAACATCGACTTCGCCCAGCGCCAGTTCGACCGCTACCGCGGCTTCTACCAGGGCGACGCCGTCACCGTGAACCCCGTGTTCGCCCGCGAAGGAGCCTCTGCATGAGCACGCTTGATCTCGCCAAAGTCAACGCCGAGCTGGGCCACAACGCCCAGGGCCTGGTGGAATGGGCCATTGGCCTGGGCCAGAACCCCATCGTCACCACCAATTTTCGCCCCTTCGAGGCAGTCATCCTGCACATGGTGACCCGTGTGAAGCCCGATGTGCCCGTGGTCTGGATGGACAACGGCTACAACACCGAAGCCACCTACCGCTATGCCGACGAGGTGACCAAGCAGCTGGGCCTGAACCTCAAGATCTACCTGCCGCTGCGCACCCGCGCCCACCGCGAAGCTGTGGAAGGCCCGCTGCCCGGTCTGGACGATCCACGCCACGCTGCTTTCACCGAGGAAGTGAAGCTGGAGCCCTTTGCCCGCGCCCTGCGCGAGACGGCGCCCAAAGTCTGGTTCACCGCCCTGCGCGCCACCGACAGCGCCGTGCGCGCCCAGATGGACCCGGTCAGCGTCAACCCGGACGGACTGATCAAGGTGGCGCCGCTGCTGCACTGGTCGTCCAAGGAGCTGTACCAGTACTGCGAGCTACACGGCCTGCCCAACAATTTCGACTACGTGGACCCCACCAAGGGCGAAGAGCAGCGCGAGTGCGGCCTGCACATCGCCCACTGAGCCCGGCCCACTGAAGAAGACACCGCCATGAATTCCATGACAGAACCCACCCATTTCGACCGCCTCTCGAACCAACACCTGGACGCGCTGGAAGAGGAAACCATCTTCATCCTGCGTGAAGTTGCCGCCGCCTTCGAGCGCCCCGCCCTGCTGTTCTCCGGCGGCAAGGATTCGCTGGTCATGCTCAAGTGCGCCGAGAAGGCCTTTGGCGTGGGTCGCATCCCCTACCCGCTGCTGATGATCGACACCGGCCACAACTTCCATGAGGTGACCGATTTCCGTGACTTCCGTGCCCAGGAACTCGGCGCGGACCTGATCGTGCGCAGCGTCGAAGACTCCATGGCTCGCGGCACCGTGCGCCTGGCACACCCCGGCGAGAGCCGCAACGTGCACCAATCGGTCACGCTCCTCGAAGCCATCGACGAGTTCCGCTTTGACGCGTTGATCGGCGGCGCCCGCCGCGACGAAGAGAAGGCCCGTGCCAAGGAGCGTATCTTTTCCCACCGCGACAGCTTTGGCCAATGGCAACCCAAAGCGCAGCGCCCCGAGCTGTGGACGCTGTTCAACACCCGCCTGCAACCCGGCGAACACTTCCGCGTGTTCCCCATCAGCAACTGGACTGAGCTGGATGTGTGGCAGTACATCGAACGCGAAAAGATCGCCCTGCCTTCGCTCTACTACACCCACAAACGCGACGTGGTGGAACGCAAAGGCCTGCTGGTACCCGTCACCGAACTCACGCCGGCCCGCGATGGTGAAACGATTGAAAGCCGCGATGTGCGTTTCCGCACCGTGGGCGACATCACCTGCACCTGCCCAGTAGAAAGCCTGGCCGCCACCGCCGCCGACATCGTGATCGAGACCCTGGCCGCCGACGTGAGCGAACGCGGCGCAACGCGCATGGACGACAAGACTTCTGAGGCTTCCATGGAGAAGCGCAAAAAGGACGGATACTTCTGATGACTGCTACGAATACGATAGCTGCTCCCGCAACATCCACGGGGGCTGATGACCAAAATGACACTTCATCTGCCCTGCGCTTCATCACCTGCGGCAGTGTGGACGACGGCAAGAGCACGCTGATCGGCCGCCTGCTGGTGGACAGCCGCTCGGTGCTGCAAGACCAGTTGGCCAACGTGTCCAAGAGCGGCGAGGCCGACTTGGCGCTGTTCACCGACGGCCTGAGCGCGGAGCGCGAACAGGGCATCACCATCGACGTGGCCTACCGCTACTTCGCCACGCCCACGCGCAAGTTCATCATTGGCGACGCGCCCGGCCACGAGCAGTACACCCGCAACATGGTCACCGCCGCCAGCAGCGCCCACGCCGCTGTGGTGCTGGTCGACGCGACCAAGCTGCAGTGGAATGTGGACGGCCTGGTGGAGCTGCTGCCCCAGACGCGCCGCCACAGCCTGCTGGTGAACCTGTTGCGCGTGCCCGGCATCATCTTTGCCGTCAACAAGCTCGACGCCCTGGGCGATGACGCCGCCAAGGCCTTCGCCAAGATCAGCGCCGCGCTGCAAGCCTTTGCACAGCAAGCCGGCATCCAGGTCACCGCCACCATCCCCATGTCCGCCCTTAAAGGCCACAACGTGGTGGAAGCCACACCCGGCTGGTGCAACTACCAGGGCCCCAGCCTGCTGGCGCTGCTGGAAACCCTTCCTGTCACCGCAGCCGAAACCGAAGTGCCCTTCTCCTTCCCCGTGCAGTGGGTGGAGAAGTTCCACAACTCGGCCGACACCAGCCAGGGCCGCCGCGTGTTCTGGGGCCGTGTGGCCACGGGTAACGTGAAGGTGGGCGACACCATCAACATCCTGCCCAGCGGCCAGACCGCCGTGGTGGCCCAGGTGGTCAACCACGCCCGCGTGCCCAAGGCCGTGGGTGCAGGCCATGGCGCCGGCATCACGCTGGACCGCGAAGTGGACGTGTCGCGTGGCGACTGGCTGCTAGCCCAAGTGACACCCGCTGCCGACCCGGCAGACGAATTCGCCGACACGCCCAAGCCCCGCGCCTTTGTGGAGCCCAGCCGCGAAATCAAGGCCACCGTGGCCTGGATGGACGATGAACCCCTGGTTGCAGGCCGCGTCTACCTGGCGCTGCATGGCCACCGCTGGATCAAGGCCAAGGTCAAACGCATCGTGCACAGCCTGGACATCAACACCCTGGCCGAGCACGACGCCACCGAGATCGCGCCCAATGCCATCGGCCATATCGAGCTGGCACTGCAGGAGCCCATCGCTGCCCTGACCTATGCCCAGAGCCGGGTTCTGGGCGCGCTGATTCTGGTGGATACGGCCAGCCACAAGACCTCCGGCGCCCTGCTGCTGAATTGATGCAACACAAGGAAGATGCCCCCGTGACAAGGGGCATCCTCAAAACCCAATAAAATCAAGGGCTTGGCATTTCATTGCCACATTCACTACCAAAGCCGCCAAAAAAATGACACACATCGTCACCGAAGCCTGTATCAAGTGCAAATACACCGACTGCGTGGACGTGTGCCCCGTGGACTGCTTCCGCGAGGGCCCCAACTTCCTCACCATCGACCCTGATGAGTGCATCGACTGCGCCGTCTGCATCCCCGAATGCCCGGCCAACGCCATTTACGCCGAAGAAGATGCCCCCAAGGACCAGCAGCACATGATTGCGCTGAACGCCGAACTGGCCAAACTGCCATCCTGGAAGAGCATCACCAAGCGTAAAGCGCCCCTGCCCGACGCCGACGACTGGAAAGACAAGACCGGCAAGCTGCCGGAATTGCTGCGCTGAGCGCCGCCCGGCATGGCTGAACCCGTCATCCACGCCGACGCTGTTGTCATAGGGGCAGGCCCGGTGGGCCTGTTCCAAGTCTTCCAGCTGGGCCTGCTCGAAGTCCAGGCCCATGTCATCGATGCCCTGCCCCATGCGGGCGGCCAATGCGTCGAGCTTTACCCCCACAAACCCATTTACGACATCCCCGCAATTCCGGTCACTACCGGCCAGGGGCTGACCGAGAGCCTACAGCAGCAGATTGCGCCATTTGCGCCGCAGATGCACATGGGTCAGCAGGTCGCCAGCGTGCAGCGCCAGGATGATGGCCTGATTGCGCTGCAGACGACGACGGGCCGGCGTTTCCTAACCAAGACCCTGTTCATCGCCGCGGGCGTGGGCGCCTTTGTCGCACGCAGCCTGTCGCTGGAGGGCATTGCTGCCTTTGAAGGCAAGCAGCTGCACTACCGCGTCCCCGGCCTGGACATGCTGGCCAAGCGGCATATCGTGGTGCACGGTGGCGGCGATGCCGCGCTGGAGTGTGTGCTGCAGCTGCTGGCGCCGGAAAACCATAACCGCCCTGCCTCCGTCACGTTGGTGTACCGCCGCGATGTGTTTCTGGCAGAGCCCGAGACCATCGCCAAAGTGCAGGCCCTGCGTGTCAGTGGTGTGCTGCGCTTTGTGGCAGCCCAGATCACCGGATTTCAGGCGCAGGGCGACGTGCTAAAGGCACTGGAGATTTTTGACACCGAGGGCGACGGGCACGCCCTTCCTGTGGACCAATTGCTCGTGTTCCTGGGCGTCTCACCCAAACTGGGGCCACTGGCCGACTGGGGCCTGGCCATGGAGCGCAAGCAGCTTGAGGTCAACACCGAAGACTTTGGCACCAATGTGCCGGGCATCTTTGCCGTGGGTGACATCAACAACTACCCCGGCAAGAAGAAATTGATTTTGTGTGGCTTCCATGAAGCTACACTCGCCGCCTACGGCGCCATGCCCTTCATCTTCCCCGAGAAGAAAGTCATGCTGCAGTACACCACCACCAGCCCGCGCCTGCATGCGCTGCTGGGAGTGCAGACACCGAAAAAAAGTTAGGCCTTTTTTGAAGAAAGTAGCGTGTTTGGCAAATGCCCCAAAAAACCACGCTATAATTCGAGGCTCAATTCCTCAATAGCTCAGTCGGTAGAGCGCCGGACTGTTAATCCGTAGGTCCCTGGTTCGAGCCCAGGTTGAGGAGCCAAATAACCCGCAAGGGTGCAAAAAACCCTGCTACTTTTTCAGTAGCGGGGTTTTTTCTTTGTCGGCCACAATGCGTTGCAACGAAAGCCGCTGAATGAAAGACCATTACGCTGCCCTCGGGCTCAACAGCGCGGCCTCGCTGGCCGATATCAAGAAGGCATTTCGCCAGAAAGCTGCGCTGTTCCACCCGGACCGCAACCCGGCCCCAGATGCCGCCGTGCGTTTCCGGGAAGTACAGGAAGCCTATGACACGCTGTCCGATGACAGCAAGCGCCAAGCCTACGACGACAACCGTCGCCGTGGCCTGCTGGACAGCCCCATTGATACCGCCCGCGAGATCTGGAACAGCTACTTCGACCGCATTCTGTAAACACACCACTCCATGAGCATTTCCCCCTTCTTCCAGCACCTGCGCAGCGCCTACGAGGCCGAGATCGATGATCTGGCCTCCGACTCTGAGGGCACCCACGTCCTACCCAAGAAGCTGGCCGAGCGCCGCAAGGAGCTGGGTTTCCTGCTGAGCATGCTGGAACTCAGCCCCGAGATGGTGGCCGTGGTCTTCCACCAGGCTTTCCGTTTCAAGTCCACTGCGGCCATGAACCATTTGCTCTCGCATGAATCGGAAGACATGCCGGAGTGGGACAGCATCAGCGACACCATCGAGGTCATGCCCGCAGCACGCACGCTGGTGAGCCAGGTGCTGGAGCAACCCGCTGGCGCTTGGTTCATGTCCGTGGCAGCAGCGCTGGAATACATGTACGGCCGCCCGGACAGCCGTGCCGCCGCACACAGCGATGGCGATGAAGACGAGCGCGATGGCGACCGTGAAGATGGCGATGGCGAGGGTCTCGATGAAGACGAGCGCGAAGCCCGCCTGCGCGAGGAAGAAGGCGCCGCCTGGATGGTGGAACAAGGCTTTGACCACAAAGACTGATTGAGCTGAACACACGATGTCCCAACTTGCCCTGATTGAAAAAACCCAGGCCCTGATCGCCGCCGGCGACATCGTGGGCGCTGAATCCGTTCTCACTGAACTAGCCGACAACGAGGGCGATGGCGCCCTCATGGTCGTGCTGGAGCAACTGCCACCCAAAGACATTTTGGCCGTGATCCGCGAGTACGACGACTCCAAGGAGTCCATCGTCAACCTGCTCATCACACCCCAGCAGTTTGCCCACGCCGTGGTCATCGAGAAACAGTACAAGGACCTCACGCGCACCCATTTGCGCGGCATGATGAACTCGGTCATCTTCCGCGATGACGCGGCCGACGCCATTAAATTCCTCACCGCCATTGGCGACCTGGAGGGCGGCAGCGAAGCCCTGGCCGACTACTTCACCGAAAAGTGGAGTCGCGTCGAAGCCTTTGCGCGCAGCGGTGTTTTTGACACGGTGGAAGATGACGGCGAGATCTTGTCTGAACAGGCCCTGTACCAGTCTGCCTATGTACGCCCGCGCGTGGATCTGGACGAAGTGGCGGATCAGGACTGGATGCAGATGGCCTGGACCCTGCGCCACGAGCTGCCCGACCTCTTCATCGAAATGCTGCTGGTGCTGCGCGCCAAGGCGCGTGCGCATGATCTGGGTCTGGACGACGAGGAAGAAGCCGAAGAAGACGATGGCAAGGTTGAAACCGGCGACACCGACCGCGGCAAGGCCACCCCGGCCGCACGCGAAGACGACGACGAAGAGTCTGCCATCTGACCATGTCTTCTGCGCCACAAGCCGTTTCCCTCTACGACGCCCGCCCCTTCTTCGAGAAAGCGCTGGCCTTTGGCGTGCAGCACGGATTGATCGACGCGGCCAAACGCGACGCCATGTGCACCGAAGCCCCCAAGGGCATGGTGCAGATAGCGCGCTACTTTGGCACCGAGTTTCTTCGCCCGGAACTCGAACTGGCGCGCGACCGCATGGTCAACCTCGTGAGCCTGTATCTGGAACACAGCAGTGGCGGCGACCTGCAGCGCGCCGCCGAATCTCTGCGTGACCACAGCCTGCTCTCGCGCTCCAAGGGCGGCTCGGACATGCTCAAGGCCCTCATCGCCATGCCGCAGAGCACGCACTTCGGCATGAACGAGCGCGGCGGTTTCCGTGACGAGCACATTCCCCTGCTGGCCAAATGGACGCTGCGCAGCCTGCCCGACTACCAGGCCGAACTGGCTCTGCGCAGCCGGTCTGCTGCCGTGGTCGATGCTGCGCTGTGGATAGCCCAGGCACTGGGGCTGGACGAAGAGGCGCTGGAAGAGTCCGGCAAGGATGCGGAGGCAGTGATCCGCACCGGCCTGCTGGCACTGGCCCTCAAACGCACCGAAATGCCCGACTGGGTGCTGTTCGAAAAAATGGTGCTGGCCCTGCGCAAGAAATTCGCCGGCCAGCTCGACAAGTTCAAGATCGCACTGCCCAAGGACCTGCCCTCCGAGCACACCGAGGCTATGGAAGCCGTACGCCAGTCCTTGTTGCAGGACGCCCCCAAATGGCTGGACTCCACGGTATCCGTGCGCAAGCTGTTCGACCAGACGCCGGCCTTCATGGGACGCTACTTCTGGCAAGAGGACATGCTGGCCGAGGTGGAGCAGATTGAACGCGCCAACAGCAAGACCTGGGACAAGGCCACCGAAGGCAACGAGGACGAAAGCTCCCTGCTCACCATGCTGCTCTGCATGGCCGCTGGCAGCACGCCCAAGACGCTTCTGAGTGAAAAGGCGGCAGCCACCCTGGTGCGCAAAATCCGCAAGTCAGGCCTGCAGGCCGAACTGCCTGCCGCCTTCATTGAAGCGCATGCGCCGGTACAACACCGTGAGGACTACGCCAGCCTCTGGGCCAACTTCATTGAAGACGCCGCCCCCACGCTGCAAAGCGACCACGATTACACCTTCAACGATGCCGTAGCCCTGCTGCGGCGCGAATGCAATATCGGCCCATAAGGGCCGGGTGTAAGGCTTATTGGGAAGCCAGATCGAAAATCTTCGCCATCGGCACCCATTTCTCGCCCGAAGGCGTCCAGGGCGTAGGGGCCTGGTAGGTCCACATCAAGGTCTCCCAGCGCACGATGGCCGGGTTGTCCAGCGAAGCCTGGGCCATGCGCTCGGCGCTGTAGACCGCCGGGTCCACCTCCATCACCATGAAGAGGCGTGTGCCCAGGCGGTAGATTTCCATCTGCAACACACCCTGCCCGCGCAGGTGCTCACGCACCTCAGGCCAGATCTTTTCATGGGCTTTTTCGTACTCGGCAATGCGCTTGGCGTCGTCGACCAGATCCAGTGCAAGTGCGTAACGTGTGACGGCGCCGCTCATGACAGGGCCCGATCCAGGTGCGTGTAACCGCCATCCACAAACAGCCATTGGCCCGTGGTGTGGGATGACACATCCGACAGCAGAAACACGCACATGCTCGCCATTTCCTCGGAGGTGGTCATGCGGTGACCCAGCGGAATCTTGGCCGTGATGGATGCCAGCTTCTCGGCCGCGTTGTCAAAGCTGTTGATCCAGCGCTCATAGAGAGGCGTCATCACCTCGGCCGGAATCAGCGCATTCACGCGCACGCCGTCGTCCAGCAGCGCTGCTGCCCATTCACGCGTGAGCGAGAGCTGTGCGCCCTTGGAAGCGCAGTAGCCGCTGGTGTTGCCCTGCCCCGTCACCGCGGTCTTGGAAGACACGTTGACGATGGAGCCTTTGCTGACCTTGAGATGGGGCACGCAATAGTGCGCCATCACGTAGTAGTGGATAAGGTTGCGTTCCAACGAGCCGACGAAAGCATCGCGCCCGGCATCCAGGCCTATGTTGTCGTTGATGCCGGCGTTGTTCACCAGGCCATCAATGCGCCCAAAGCGGGCCACCGTTTGCTCCACGGCGGCGCGGCAGGCTGCTTCGTCTGACAGCTCGACCTGCACAAACAGGTGTTGCACGGCCTTGGCCTGCAACTGCTGGGCAAACTCTGCCGGCATGGGGCTCTTGCCCAGGATGACGGGAATGGCACCCTCTGCGGCCAGCGAGAGCGAGATGGCGGCGCCAATGCCGCTGGCCCCTCCGGTCACGATGACCACCTTGTCTTTGAGATGCAGATCCATGAAACCTCTTGCTTGAAAAAATCAATCGGCCAGGGCCTGCGCATTCAGGCCATAGCAGCGAATCGCGTTGCCGCTCCAGAAGGCGTCCTGTTCGCGCACGGTCAGGCGCGTGCTGGCCCACTTGTGCGCCAAACCGTGCACACCTTCGTAGGGTGCGGCCAGCTGGCACACCGGCCAGTCCGAACCATACATCAGGCGCTGCGGGCCAAAGGCTTCCAGTGCCTGGTCGAAACAGGCCAGGATGATCTTCGCATCCTCGGGCGTCACACCCTGCTGCTGGCTCCAGTCTGCCTCCGTCACCACACCGGAGAGCTTGCACACCACGTGCGGCATGGTGGCCAGCTCACGGATGCTGCTGCTCCAGCGCCGTGACACTTCGGCGTTTCGATTCCAGTCGCGCACAGCCGGTTTGCCCACGTGATCCAGCACCAGCCAGTGCCGGTCATGGCGGGCGCAGAACTCCGCCACGCTGGGCAGTTGGTGGTCAAACACCAGCACCTCATAGACCAGGCCGCGCTGCTGCAGTGCGCGCAATCCGACGTTGTGCCCCAAGTGGGCCACCCAGGCAGCCACGTCCGGTTCGTCCTGCAGGATGTGGCGCAGCCCCTTGAAAGCCGCATGCTCACACCACTGCGCCAGACGCTCCTCCAGATCAGGGGCGGCCAGATCGGCCCACCCCACCACACCAATCACTTCCGGGTTGTGGTCCGCCACGCGTAGCAGAAAATCGGTCTCTGCTGCCAGCGTGCGGGCCTGTACCGCCACCACCGCATCCACGCCAGCCGCCCGCATGGCGGCATCGCAGTCCACTGGCATGCAGTCACGCTGCAAGGCCGGCATGGCGGCACTGATCCAGGGGAACTCCTCGGCGCGGTAACGCCAGTAGTGCTGGTGGGTATCTATCTTCATGCGGCCAGGGCCTCGGGTTTGAAGGTGTAGTGCGCAATCGACTCCGGCTTCATTTCGATCGAGAAGCCAGCCGCCTTGGGTGGCATATAGGCCGCGTTCTCGATCACGCAAGGCTCCTTGAAGTGCTCGTGCAGATGGTCCACAAACTCGATCACACGGCCTTCACGGGTTCCGGCAATGCAGAGGTAATCGATCATGGACAGGTGCTGCACATACTCGCACAGGCCCACACCGCCGGCATGCGGGCACACCGGCAAGTTGTACTTGGCGGCCATCAGCATCACGGCCAGGATTTCGTTCACACCGCCCAGGCGGCAGGAATCGATCTGCACCACGTCAATGGCGCCGCGCATGATCAGCTGCTTGAAGATGATGCGGTTCTGGCACATCTCGCCCGTGGCCACTTTCACCGGGTGCACGCCTTCGCGGATCACGCGGTGGCCTTCGATGTCGTCCGGGCTGGTAGGTTCTTCGATGAACCAGGGCTTGGCAAATGCCAGCTCACGCACCCACTCCACGGCCTGGTTCACTTCCCACACCTGGTTGGCGTCGATCATCAGTTGGCGGTCTGGTCCGAGTACCTCACGCGCAATGCGCAAGCGGCGGATGTCATCGGCCTTGTCACGCCCCACCTTGAGCTTGATGTGGTTGAAGCCCGCATCGGTGGCTTCCTTGCAGAGGCGGCGCAGCTTCTCGTCGTCGTAGCCCAGCCAGCCGGCCGACGTGGTGTAGCAGGGGTAACCCTCGCGCTCCAACGTGGCCCAGCGCTCGTCCTTGCCCACAGCGCGCTCGCGCAGCAGGGCCAAGGCTTCATCCGGTGTGATGCAGTCGGTGATGTAGCGGAAGTCGATCAGCTTGACGATTTCCTCAGGACTCATGCGCGAGACCAGCGCCCAGACCGGCACGCCTTCAATCTTCGCCCACAAGTCCCACACAGCGTTAACCACGGCACCCGTGGCCAAGTGGATGGCGCCCTTGTCCGGGCCGATCCAGCGCAGTTGGCTGTCGGAGGTGATGTAGCGCCAGAAGCGCCCCATGTCTGCCGCCACCCAGTCCATGTCCAGACCCACCACCAGGTGGCGCATGGCTTCAATGGCGGCACAGCAGATCTCGTTTCCGCGGCCGATGGTGAAGGTCAGGCCATGGCCTTCGAGACCGGCTTGGTCAGATTCCAGGATCACATAGGCCGCGGAATAGTCCGGGTCCGGGTTCATGGCGTCCGAACCATCCAAGTGTTGGGACGTGGGGAAGCGCACGTCAACGACGCGCATATTGGTGATCTTGCTCATATCAGCGTGCTTTTTCAGGCCTGGGTGGTCTTCTGTGTTTGGGTGCCCAGGCCGTCAATGCCCAAGCGGATGGTTTGCCCTGCACGCAGGTACACCGGCGGCTTCTGCCCCATGCCCACGCCGGGTGGGGTGCCGGTGGAAATCACGTCGCCAGGCTGCAAGCTCATGAAGCGGCTCAGGTACGCAATGAGAAACTTCACGCCGTACACCATGGTGGAGGTGCGGCCGTTCTGGTAGCGCTTGCCATCCACTTCCAGCCACATGCCCAGGGCCTGCGGATCGGGCACCTCATCGGCAGTCACCAGCCAGGGGCCTGTCGGGCCAAAAGTGTCGCAGCCCTTGCCCTTGTCCCAGGTACCGCTGCGGTCAAGCTGGTATTCGCGCTCGGACACATCGTTCACCACGCAATAACCGGCCACGTGGGACAACGCATCGGCTTCCTCGATATAGCGGCCGCCCTTGCCGATGACCACGCCCAGCTCCACTTCCCAGTCAGTCTTGACCGAGCCGCGGGGGATTTCCACGTTGTCATCAGGACCTACGATGGCGCTGGTCCATTTGTTGAAGACCACAGGCTCGGGTGGCACCTGCATGCCACTCTCGGCCGCGTGATCAGAGTAATTCAGTCCGATGCAGATGAACTTGCCCACGGAGCCCACGCAGGGACCTAGGCGCAAGTCCTGCTGCGGGGTGCCGGCCACCAGCGGCAGGCTGTCAAGGTTCACGCCACGCAGACGCGCCAGGCTATCGGGCAGCAGCACGGCGCCCGCCACATCGGGAATCACGCCAGAGAGGTCACGCACGCGACCTTGGGCGTCCAGTACACCGGGCTTTTCCTGACCTGGCAATCCGTAGCGTAGAAGTTTCACAGTCTTTCCTTTTCAATCAATACACAAAGGGCAGCAAACACGCCCGCATCTCTCCAATCCAGGGCACCCGCGGAACTGGCTTTGCCAGGCCGCAGGGTGCACCCCCCTCCCGCCGCAGGCGAGAGAGGGGGGAGCGGCAAAGCCGCTCAGGGGGTGACTTCAGTCGTACAAAACCGCCGCAATCTTGGCGTCCTTCATGTTGGTCTTGTCGTAGTAGTAGAAGCCGGTGTCGATGATCTTGGGCAGCTTCTCGCCCTTGAGTGCCTTCACGGCTGCTTCCACCGTCTTGTAGCCAATGCCCACAGGGTTTTGCGTGATCGCGCCGGCGATGGTGCCGTCGTTGATCATGTCCTTCTGCGCCTTGCCGGAGTCAAAACCGATGATGACCACGCCCGTCTTCTTGGCTTCCTTCAGGCCTTTGCCGGCGCCGATGGCAGAGCCTTCGTTGGTACCGAAGATGCCCTTGAGCTTGGGGTGGGCCTGCATCAGGGTCTTGGCAATTTCAGCCGATTTGAGGTGGTCGCCACCGCCGTACTGGATGTCCACCACGCGGATCTTGGGGTACTTGGCCTTGATCTGCTCCACAAAGCCGTCGCGGCGGCCGGTTCCGGTGGTGCTGGTCTGGTCGTGGCCGATCACGGCCACATCGCCTTCGCCACCAATCTTCTCGGCCATCTTGTCGGCGGCCAGGGCTGCGGCGGCCTTGCTGTCAGTCTGTGCGGTGGTCAGCACGATGTCGCTGTCCACACCGGAGTCAAACGCGATCACGGGGATCTTGGCAGCCTGGGCCTTCTTCAGCAGCGGAATGGCAGCCTTGCTGTCCAGCGCGGCAAAGCCAATGGCGGCCGGCTTCTTGGCCAGTGCGGCCGACAGCATGTCGATCTGCTTGTCCACCTGTTGTTCGGTCTCGGGACCTTCAAAGGTGACCTTCACCTTGTAGTCCTTGGCGGCCTGGTCAGCGCCCTGCTTCACGGCTTGCCAAAACTGGTGCTGGAAACCCTTGGAGATCAGGGGAATGTAGATCTCTTGCGCGGATGCGAAGCTGGAAAAACCAGCCAGTGCCAAGCCGGCGGTCAGGGCCAGCAGTTTTCTTTTTGCGTTCATGGTTGTCTCCTGTTGAAAAAAGTTATGTCACACGGAATCACGGAAAGGAAAAACAAGGGGCAAAGTGAAGGACATGGAGCGTGGCGCGGTCTCCTTATTTCTTGCTGCGGCGCAGGTTGTCGGTGTAGACGGCCAGAATGATGATGAGGCCGGTCAGCACCATCTGCCATTCCTGGGCGACGGACATGATGCGCAGGCCGTTGATCAGCACGCTCATGATGAAAGCGCCAATGATGGTGCCCAGAATCGTGCCCACACCACCGCTGAGCGAGGTGCCGCCAATCACCACGGCAGCAATGGCGTCGAGCTCATAGCCCTGGCCCAGCGCCGGTTGCGCAGAGTTCAGGCGCGAGGCAATCAGCAGACCCGAGATACCACAGATGCCGCCGGCAAAGGCGTAGATGATGACCTTCCAGCGATCCACATTTACACCCGAGAGGCGCACGGCTTCTTCGTTGCTGCCCAAGGCAAAGGTGTAGCGGCCCAGTGCCGTCTTGTTGAGGATGACGGCGCACAGCACAGCCACCAGAAAAAGAATAAGTACGCCGTTGGGAATCGGCAGCGCAGGAATCAGGTCGCCAATGAGCGAACCCAGTGCGATCTGGTCAAAGCCTTCCACATCGCTGAAATAGATGGGGCGTGTACCGGTGATGATGAGCGAGGCGCCCTTGAGCAACATCATCATGCCCAGCGTGGCGATAAAGGGCGGCACCTTGAGCTTGGTGATGGCCAGGCCCGAGAGCGTGCCGCACAAGGCTCCCACGCCAATGGCCAACAGAATGCCCAGCGGCATGGGCACGCCCAGGTTCACCATGAACACGCCCGCCATCACGGCGCAGAACGTCATGAGCACGCCCACCGACAGGTCAATGCCCGAGGTGATGATGATGAAGGTGCTGGCAATGGCCAGCACGCCAATGACGGTGGTTGACTGCAGGATGCCGATGATGTTGTCCTGCGTCATGAAGGCATCGGGCTTGAGCACGGTGAACACGACGATCAACGCAATCAGGCTGGCGAAGGCCAGCAGCTTTTGCTTGGCCTGGCCGCCCGAGAAGCGCGCCAGCCAGGAGGGAGAGGAACCGGAGGTGGGTTGTGTCATTGCAATTGCCTTGTTTTCTTCTGCTTCTCAGTGCACGGCGGCATCGGTTTCGCGCTGCGTGGCCAGCGCCATCAGCTTCTCCTGCGTGGCTTCGCTGCCATGCACCTCGCCGGTAATGCGGCCCTCGCACATCACCAGCACACGGTGGCTCAGCAGCAGTACCTCGGGCAGCTCGCTGGAGATCACGATGATGGCGCGGCCCTGCGCGGCCAGATCGTTGAGCAGCTTGTAAATCTCGCTCTTGGCGCCCACGTCGATACCGCGCGTGGGCTCGTCAAAAATCAGTACCTCGCAGTCCTGCACCAGCCACTTGGCGATCACCACCTTCTGCTGGTTGCCACCCGAGAGCAGCTTGGCCGTCTGCGTGAGCGAAGGCGTCTTGATGCGCAGCTTCTCCACCATCTGCTGGCCAATGGCGGTGATGGCCGGGCGGTTCAGAAAGATGCCCCACTTCAGCCAGCGCTTGAGGCTGGGCAGCGTGATGTTGGACTCCACATCCATGCCCGTGGCCAGACCGAAGTGCTTGCGGTCTTCCGACAGGTAGCCAATACCCGCCTGTACCGCGTCCTCGGGTGACTTCAGGCGAATCTGCCGCCCCGCCACGCGCACCTCGCCCGACTCGATCGGGTCTGCGCCAAACACGGCGCGCGCCACCTCGGTACGGCCCGCGCCCATAAGGCCGGCAAAGCCTAGAATCTCGCCGCGCCGCACGGTGAAGCTCACATCGCGGATCGCGCGTCCACGGTTCAGGCCGCGTACATCCAACAGCACCTCGTTGGCCGAGGTATCGGGAATCGTCTTCTCCGTCTGCTCCAGCTTGCGCCCCACCATCATGGCAATCACTTCCGCCATGGGCGTCGCCGCCGGCACAGTGGCAATGTAGGCACCATCACGCATCACGGTGATGCGGTCGGCAATGCGCTGAATCTCGTCCATCTTGTGCGAGATATAGACAATGCCCACGCCCTCGCTCTTGAGCTGGCGAATGATGCGGAACAGCTCGTCGATCTCGGCGTTGTTCAGTGCGGCCGTGGGCTCGTCCATGATGAGCACACGCGACTTGTGCGACAGCGCCTTGGCAATCTCCACCATCTGCTGGCGCGCCACGGTGAGCTCGCCAATCGGCGTGGTCGGCGCCATGGCCAGGTTCAAACGCTCGAACAGCTGTTGTGCATCGGCGTTGAGCTTGTCTTCATTCAGCAACAGACCGGCCGCCTTGCGCGGCTCGCGGCCCAGGAAGATGTTTTGTGCCGCCGTGAGGTGGCTCATCAGGTGCAGCTCCTGGTGGATGATGCCGATGGCCAGCGACTGGGCGTGGGCCGGACTCTCGATCTCCACGGGCTTGCCGTCCAGCAACACCTGGCCGCTGTCCTTGCGGTAGACGCCGGCCAGGATTTTCATCAGCGTGGACTTGCCCGCGCCGTTCTCACCCATCAGGGCATGGACCTCGCCGGGCAGGAGGTCAAAGCGCACGCCGTCCAGCGCCTTCACGCCGGGGAACGACTTGCTCAGCTCGTTGACAGAAACCAGAGGGGTCACAAAGAGTCCTTGGAAGTGGTCAAGGCTCAGATGGTGACACCACCGTCGACCAGCAACGCCTGCCCGGTCACAAACTGCGACTCATCGCTGGCCAGAAACACCACCAACGGCGTGATGTCATCCACCGTGGCCAGGCGGCCCATGGGCTGGCGCGCAATGAAATCCTTCTCGGCCTGCACCGGGTCGGCCGCGCTGGCAATGCGCCCGCGCAGCGAGGGGGTGTCCACCGTGCCGGGGCACAGCGCATTGGCGCGCAGGCCGGCCTTCACATAGTCCGCGGCCAGCGATTTGGTCAGGCCGATGACCGCGGCCTTGGTTGCACCATAGGCGCAGCGGTTGGCAAAGCCCTTGATGCTGGAGGCCATGGAGGCCATGTTGATGATGGAGACGCTGCCGCCCGTGGTCTCTGCCTTGGCCAGCATGGCCGGCAGGAAGGCGCGCGTCATGCGGAACATGCTTTTCACGTTCAGGTCAAAGCTCAGGTCCCAGTCGGCCTCGGTGCACTCCAGCATGCTGCCGTTGGCCACCATGCCGGCGCAGTTGAACAGTGCGTCCAACGCCGGGGTGCGGGCGGCCAGGGCGGCCACAGCGGCGTCGCTGCGCACATCCAGCAGCTCGGTTTGGATGGCGCCGTGTTCGGCAGCCAGGCTGTCCAGGAATGCCTGGTTGATATCGGTTGCGATCACGCGCGCACCCTCGGCCGCACAGGCCAGGGCACTGGCACGGCCAATGCCTTGCGCCGCTGCCGTGATGAGTACCGTTTTACCTGCCAGCCGACCTTGACCCATGCTTGAGACTCCGATTTAATATTTAAATATGAACAAACAATTCATGTATGAAGCAGAATCATAGGCAGCTTGGCCGCTGCGAGCCCTAGTACTTACCCTAGGCCGCGATGGCTCTGCTATAAAAACCTCCCTCGAAAGCGCCCACCATGACCACGCCCCCCAAACCCCGCGGCCGCCCGGCCAAGACAGCCGCCAGAGTCGAAGAGCTGGACGAATCCATCTTGGCGCCGGAAGACCGCTACCGTGCCCCGGCGCTGGACAAGGGGCTGGACATTCTGGAACTGTTGGCCACGCAGCCACACGGCCTCACGCGCGCCGAAATCGTGAAGGAAATGGACCGCAGCGCCAGCGAGATTTACCGCATGCTGGAGCGCCTGGTGGCGCGGCAGTACGTGATGCGCAATCCCTCGGGTGACCGCTACGCGCTGAGCCTGAAACTGTTCGCGCTGGCGAACATGCACCCACCGCTGAGCCGCCTGATCAACCAGGCCCTGCCCATCATGGATGACTTCGCGCGCAAGGCTGAGCAGTCCTGCCACATGGGGGTGTACGACCGGGGCAATGTGCTCATCAGCGCGCAGATCAACAGCCCGCGCGGCTGGAGCTTCTCGGTGCAGCGCGGCGCGCGCGTGGGTCTGCTGGACACGGCCTCCGGCCATTTGTTGCTGGCCTTTTCGGACCCCGGCAGCTACCAGCGCATGCTGGCAGAGCACACGCCGCTGGACGGCGAGGTACCCATCACCGAAAAGAAACTGCAGGAGACGCTGGCTGCCATCCGCCAGCGTGGCTACCTGGAGCGCGACTCGGCCCAGTCCTTCGGCGTGGTGGATATTTCTTTCCCCATCCTCGGGCCGGACAACAGCGCGCTGGCCACCCTCACCTGCCCTTACATCCGCCGCATCGACCGCCACATCGGCCCGACGATGGAAGACGTGCGCGAACACCTGCGCGAAGCTGCCAAGTCCCTGTCGCTGACGCAGGGCATGGCGCGGGAAGTGGCCTGAATTGCTATTTAATTCGTAGCTGCTCGCGCAATATCCACGGGGGCCAGGGGCAGACTCATGTCACAAACACATACTTGCCCGACGACTTCTTGGGCGAGAGGACCACAAAATCCGGGAACAACTTGGAGCGCACGTACCAGACATAGGCCAGCACCGCCACGTTGATGGCCACGGCAAGCAGCGTGGACACCGGCTCAGCCGCAAAGCCCTTGAACAAACTGGACAACGTAGCAACCTGCATCGCGATGTAGGCGTTGTAAAAGCCCACCAGGTTCTTGTAGAAACCCCAGGCAAACAACAGCGGCAGCCCGGCACACAGCAACAGGATCACCCCCTTGCCCACCGGCCCGAAGCTGGCTGCCATGCCCCAGCCCGCCCACAAGCCCAGCAGCGCCGTGGCGTACATCAGCCACAGCAGGCGGTCGATCTTGGTGGCGTGTTCATCCACCTCAGAGGCATCGACATGCGAGGCGATGTAGTGCGCGAGCACACGGTCCCGCACGCCCTTGCCCTGCAACAACCGGAACACGGCCGTTTTGCCCACGCCGCTACCCAGCAAGGTATTCACCTTGGCTTTCACTTCTTTTTTGTTCACGCGCTCACTCCCTTTGCAGGAAGTCTAAAAAAGCGTGACGGCTTTGCCCATCCCCCAAACGGGTGAAACTTGTATCAGGCGGACATCCGGTCGGCCGACGCGGGGCGCTTGCCACCGGGAAACTGCGCCAGCAGGTCCTGTAGATCCAGCGGCCTGCTGAGCAGAAAGCCCTGAATCAGCGTGCAGCCCGCATCACGCAGCACGCCCAGCTGCGGCTGGGTTTCCACGCCTTCGGCAATCACGTCCAGCCGCATGTGCTGGCCCAGATCGACGATGGTGTTGACGATGGCACGGTCCAGCTCCTGCGTGGGCAGGTCACGCACGAACGAGCGGTCCACCTTCATGGATGAAATGGGCAGGTTCTTCAGCATGGACAGCGAGGAATGCCCCATGCCGAAGTCGTCCAGGCTGATCTCGAAGCCCAGCTTGCGCAGGTCATGCATCACGCGCACCACCTGCTCGGGGTTCTTCATCAGCATGCCTTCGGTCAGCTCCAGCGAGATACTGCTGGGGTCCACCCCCAGCTCGGCGGTGAGCCGACGCAGGTTCTCGGGCAAGGCGCTGTTGGCGAATTCGGTAGCCGCCATGTTCACGTGCACTTTCAGCCCCGCAAATCCCGCCGCGCGCAGGGTGGCCAGGTCGCGGCAGGCCTGCGCAATCACCCACTGGTCAATCTCCACAATCAGGTGGCTTTGCTCGGCAATGGGGATGAACAGGTCTGGTGGCACCAGCGTGCCGTCTTGCCGGCGCCAGCGGATCAGCGCTTCCACCGCGTGCATGCGTCCGCTACCGGTATCGAAAATCGGCTGGTAAACCAGAAACAGCGCGTTGTCCTGCAGCGCGTGGTGCAACTCGGTCTCGATGGCCAGGCGCTGGGCAATCATGGCCTGCTGTTGGGCCAACAGATTGGGGCTGCTGGTGGAGAACACATCGCAGTTGTTGCGGCCGTTCTGCTTGACGCGGTACATGGCCGCATCCGCGCTGCGCAGCAGCTCGGGACTGGTGTGGCCGTTGTCGGGGAAGCGGCTGATGCCCACGCTGGCCGACACCGTGAGCTCTATGCCTTCGTAGAGGAAAGGTGCGCGCGCCGCCTCCAGAATCTGCTCGGCCACCAGGGCCAGGTCCGCATCCTGCTGGCAAGGCACCAGCAGCGCAAACTCATCGCCCCCCAGCCGCCCCACCACCGCCTGCGCCGGCGCCACGCTGCGCAAGCGGCTGGCAAAGGTGCGCAGCACCACATTGCCGGCGTCGTGGCCAAAGGCGTCGTTGATGGGCTTGAAGCGGTCCAGGTCGATGTACATGAGCCCGAACGCGGTGCCAGCACGCGCGGCCTGGGTGCAGCGGGCGTCGAGCATGGCGTAGAAATGGCCGCGGTTGGCCAGGTCCGTGAGCTCGTCCACCTCGGCCAAGTGGCGGATTTCGGCCTCTTTCTCCAGCCGCCGCGCCGTTTGCGCAATCAGCGCGCCGATGGTCTTGGCCAGCTTGGGCAACTGGGCTTCGGGCTGGCGCGAGAGGCTGCTGTAGAACTCCAGCACGCCGGGGCGGTGCTGCGTCCCGTCCTCGCTGACGTAAATCACCGGGAAGATGTAGCCCGACCACAGGCCACACTCCCGCGCACTGGCGCGGCGCAGAAAGCGCGGGTCGGTGGACATGTTTTCCACCCACTGGGCCTCGCCAGACGCCCAGACTTCGCCCACCAGCCCTTCGCCCGCCGCCATGTTGAGCTCGGCGCTGGCCTGGCTGAAAACGGCCAAGTCAAAGTCCGGCTGGTACCAGGAATTCCTGCAGCTCAGCGCAGGGCCGCCCGGCGCGGCTTCCATGGACCAATAAGCCCCCCACTCCCAGCCCAGGTTCTTGCAGATAAGCTGGATGACGTTGTCAATCGCCTCCCCCAGGGCGTGGGTGCCCACCAGGTACTCGGTCAGCTCAAAGCCCAAGCGCTCGCGCACCGCTGCATGCTTGATCTGGCTGATGTCCTGCACCATGCCATTGATCAGCGTGGGGTGGTTCTCATCGTCCGGGAGGATGGAAACCCGCAGCCAGCGCATACCATCGTTCGGGCTCAGCACCCGGATTTCCTGGCTCCCGCGGCACAAGCGCTGCGGCCCCGACAGCAGAGCCAGCAAACGCACCGCATCGTCCGGCACCACACAGGTCAGGGTTTCGTCCAAGCTGTGGTGGTGGCGCCTGGCGACGTCCAGCAGCTGCCCCGCATGGGCAGAGACCACCACCTGCCGACTGCTGCGGTCATACCACCAGCGGCCAAAGCCAGCGGCGGCCTCCATGGCACTCAGGTGCGGGTTGTCGGCGCGTAGCTTGGACTGCAGAGAGGGCGAGACGCCCATTTTTGGGGCATATTCCAAGTGCGCTCCAACGAAAGAGGCCATGTACGTTCCATATCGTATTTATGGACTGTCACGATGCAAATTACGTGCCCGCACTGACTGATTGGACAGGTTTCCCGCCAAACGCATGTGCCGCGGCCCCTGATTCACTATTCTTTTAGTAGCTGCTCGCGCAATATCCACAGGGGCTAGAGGCACTTTTTATCCCTGTACCGCCACCACGGACACCCCACGCTCGGCCAACTGCAGGGTGACCGCATCGCCACTGCTCCAGCTGCCCTGCGCGTCGGAAGACACCACAAAGATTGCGCCCAGGCTGGTGTCCACCGTCAGTTCCTGAAAGCTGCCCAAGTAGGCCGCCTTGGCCACCGTGCCCGTCAGGCCCTGGCCGTGCCCGCTCTGCACCGCCCAGGCTTCGGGGCGAATCGCCACCTTCACCGGCCCGGGTGCCATGCGCCGCGGGGTGCTGAGGGTCAGCGGCCCCAGGCGCACCGCGCCCTCGGCCTCACAGGTGCCGTCCAACAGCACCGCCTCGCCCATGAAGCCAGCCACAAACTCGGTTTTCGGGTTCTCGTACAGCTCGCGCGGACTGCCGGCCTGGGCGATCAGGCCGCCGTCCATCACGATGATCTGGTCGCTCACCGCCAGGGCCTCGCTCTGGTCGTGGGTGACATAGGCCACGGTGAGCTTGAGGCGCTGCTGCAGGCTGCGGATTTCCTCGCGCATGGAGCGGCGCAGTCGCGCATCCAGGTTGGACAGTGGCTCGTCAAACAGCAGCACCGAGGGCTCCAGCACCAACGCGCGCGCCAGCGCCACGCGTTGCTGCTGCCCGCCCGACAACTCGGCCGGGTAGCGTGCCTCATAGCCGCCCAGGCCCACGATGGCCATGGCCGCGCGGGCGCGGTCATTCACCTCGGCCTTGGGCACGCCGCTCACGTTGAGGCCATAGGCCACGTTCTCCAGCACCGTCATGTGCGGGAACAGCGCATAGCTCTGGAACACCATGCTCACATTGCGCTCGGCCGGGCCCAACTGGGTCACATCGCGCCCGTCGATAAAGATCTGCCCGCCCGAAGGCGTCTCCAGGCCCGCAATCATGCGCAGTGTGGTGGTCTTGCCACAGCCCGAGGGGCCGAGGATGGTGGTGAGCGTGCCCTTGGGCACGTCGAAGTCGATGCCGCGCACCACCAGCGGACTGTTGGCGCCGCCATAGCGCTTGATGACCTGGCGGAAGGAAATACCTGTGTTTGTCATATGAATATCCGATTCAAAGAGGTTCAATGCGCGGCCGGCGTTGCCCGGCGGCCCAGCTTGCGTTCGCCCACCAGGGCCTGCACCAGCAGCGTGCTGAGCGACATCAGCACGATGAGCACCGTGCAATAGGCCAGCGCCACGCCGTAGTCGCCATTGCCCACGCGGCCGATGATGTAGGTGGTGGACAGCTCGTACTGCGCGGTTACCAGAAAGATCACGGCCGACACGGTGGTGATGGAGCGCACAAAGGAATAGATGAGCGCGGCCACCAGCGCCGACTTGATGAGCGGCAACACGACCTTGCGCAAGGTGGTCAGCGTGTTGGCGCGCAGCATCAGCGAGGCCTCGTCCAGCGAACGGTCCAGCTGCTTGAAGGCGGCCGTACCGGCCCGCACGCCCACGGGCAGATTGCGGAACACAAAGCACAGCACGATGATGAGACCGGTGCCTGTGAGCTCCACTGGCGGCACGTTGAAGGCCAGGATGTAGCTCACGCCCAGCACCGTGCCGGGCACCGCAAAGGTCAACAGCGCCGAAAACTCGAAGGTGGCCTTGCCACGGAACTCGGTGCGGGCCAGCAGCCAGGCAATCAGCAGGCCCATGCCGGCACAGATGGGGGCCGCCATGGCTGCCAGCGACAGCGTGGTGAACAGCGAGTTCCAGGCCGTGCCGGCCCAGACCCAGCCGTAGTCGCCCCACTGCACATCAAAGGCGGTGCGGAAGTGGTTGAAGGTGAGCGTGTAATCGCGCCCCCAGGTCTGCACAAAGCCGCCAGCAAAGGCAAACAGGTAGACCACCAGCGTGAACAGCAGCCACGGCCCTGCCACGCCCAAGCAGAGCTTGCGGATGCCGGCCGGCAGCGGCATGGGCAGACCTGCATCGCCCTTGCCGGCCACGGTGGTGAAGCTGCCCTTGCCCAGCACCCGGCGCTGGATGAAGAACACCGCCAACGCAAACAGCGTGAGGATCAGCGACAGGGCGGCCGCCATGCCGGGGTCCAGCGAGGAACCGACGATGGCAAAGAAGATTTCGGTGGACAGCACGGCAAACTGCCCGCCCACCACGATGGGGTTGCCGAAATCGGCCATGCTCTCGATGAAGCCGACCAGAAACGCATTGGCCAGGCCCGGCTTGAGCAGCGGCAGCGTCACGCTCCAGAAGGTCTGCATGCGGTTGGCGCGCAGGGTCTGCGAGGCTTCTTCCATGGACGGGCTCACGCCCTGCACCACGCCGCGCATGATCATGAAGGCGATGGGCGTGAAGGCAAACAGCTGCGCCAGCCAGACGCCAAAGAAGCCGTAGAACCAGCGCGTGGGCTCAATGTTGAAGGCCCACTCCATGAACTGGTTGTACAGGCCGGCGCGGCCAAACAGCAGGATGAGGCCCAGGCCCACCACAAAGGGCGGCGTGATGATGGGCAGCATGGCCAGGATGTTGAGCGGGCGCGCCAGACGCTTGGCCTCGCGCTCGGCCCACAGCGCAATCAGCGTACCCAGAAACGTCGTGCCCGCCGCGGTCATCAGGGCCAGGCCCAGTGTGTTCCACGCCACGCCACAGCGGCTTTGCGACACCACGCAGCCCAGGCCCCAGATGCGTGCGGTGCCAATGCGCTCCCACAAGGCGCCCAGCGCAAGCTGCCCTTCCTCATTGAGCACACTGCCCATCAGCGACTTGATGACCGGGTAGACCACAAATAGCGCCAGCAGCGCCGCACAACCCAGCACCGCGCCGGCCACAAAGGCGTCGCCCTTGAAGCCGCCCAGCCGCGCCACACCGATGGACAGCAACCCCAGCAGGCTGAACACCACCACAAAGCCGCCCCAACCCATGCCGGGTTGGGTCCAGTCCGTGGGGCCCATCAGGGCTTGCAACCAGTCCCAGGACCAGCCCAACATGCCAATGGCAAAGCCGCTGAGCAGCAGGCCGATCAGGCCCAGCAGGCTGCCGGCGCACAGCAGCAAACCCTGCAGGCGCGGCTGCGGGGTCAGGGTCGCAACAGCGGCCAGCAGCAGCCCAGCCAGGCCCGATGCCAGCCAGATGCGGTGGTGGCCCCAGGCCTGTACCCAGCCGCTGGCGGTGGTAGCGCCACCCCAGATACCGGGCAAGGCGTCCCACAGGCCGCCGCTTTGCAGGAAATACCAGGGCAGCAGCGCAAAGGCCGCCAGGCCTAGGGCCGCCCACAGGGCAATCACGCGGCGCAGGCGCCACGGGTGTTCGTGTGTCATGAGAATCAGAAAAGAGAGGCGGTGCACAACCCGCCGCTATGCGCGGCGGGGGCGAATTTCGCTGTGGCGGCTTAGCGGCCCTGGCCGTTGACGTCGCGCTCCCAGCGGTAGATCAGGCGCTTGCGTTCGGCCGCCTGGCCGTACTTGGCGTAGTCGTAATCGATCATCTTGATCTTGCGGAAGTCGGGCACGCGCGGGTCCACCTTGGTTTCGCGGTTGGATGGCAGTTGGAACTGCAGCGTGGCCGCACCCAGGGCCTGGGCGCCGGGCGTCAGCGCCCAGTCGTAGAACTTCTTGGCGTTTTCCAGATTGCGCGCGCCGCGCACGATGGACATGGAGCCAATCTCTGCGCCGGTACCGTCGCTGGGGGTGATGGTTTCCAGCGGAAAGCCTTGGGCCTTCTCGCCCGGGCCGTCGTGCACAAAGCTGATGGAAATGGCCGCCTCGCCGCGCGCCACGGCTTTGATGGGGCCCACGCCCGAACGCTGGTAAGCCGCAATGTTTTTGTGAAGCTTGCCCAGGTAGTCAAAGGCCTTGTCCTCGCCCATCAGTTGCACCAGCGTGGCGATCATGGTGTAGGCCGTGCCGCTGGAGGAAGGGTTGGCGGACTGGATTTCGCCCTTGTATTCGGGCTTGATCAGGTCGGCCCAGGTCTTGGGCACGGGCAACTTTTTCTTGGCCAGCAGCTCGGTGTTGTAGCCAAAGCCCAGCGGGCCGGAGTAGATGCCCACGGTCTTGTAACCCGACTGCGCGGCCTGCTTTTGCGCCCAATCGTAGAGCTTGGGCAGCATGGGCGATTTGTATTCCTGCGTCAGGTTCTGCTCGGCAGCCACCAGGTGCGGGTCACCCGTGCCACCAAAGAAGACGTCCGTCTTGGGGTTAGCGCGTTCGGCCATGAGCTGGGCCACCGCCTCGCCCGAACCCTTGGGCGTCATGTTGACCTTGATGCCCTGGCTCTTCTCGAAGGTCACCGCCACCATGCTGCACCAGGGCGCCTGGCCCGAGCAAATGATGTTCACTTCACCGCCCGCTTGGGCGTGGGCCTGCATTCCGGCCGAGGCCATGAGGGCCAGTACGAGCAATTGATTTTTTTTCATGAATGTCTCCTGGATTGAAAGACCGGAATGGTCTGGGGGGTCGAAAGGGTTTGGGGCAAGAGCACGCTCACCCCCTTGCGGGAAAGAAAAAGACTGACAGGCGCGCCTACCTCGTGACAGGCACCGTGCACATCCGAAATGACAAGCAGACTGCCCAGGGTGGTCTGCACCCAGGTCTCGGCCACACGGCCCAGGTAAGCGCTGCGCTCCACCTTGCCGGGCAGGCCTTGCGTACCCGCGGGTGCAAGGCGCCAGGCCTGCGGGCGCACGATCACACGTACCGGCCCCTGGCGCAGCGGCAGTCCGACATCTAGGCTGAGCGGGCCCAGGCGAATGTGCCCTGCCCCGTCGCAATGGGCCTCGAAAACGCTGGAATCGCCCATGAAGCCAGCCACGAACTCGGTTTGCGGCTGCTCATAAATCTCACGCGGCGAGCCGATCTGCACCACGCGCCCCTCCTGCATCACCACCACCTGGTCGCTGACCGACATGGCCTCGGCATGGTCGTGGGTGACATAGAGCACGGTCAGCCCCAGGCGCTGTTGTAGCTGGCGTATGTCTTCGCGGATGTGGCGGCGCAGATTCGCGTCCAGATTGGAGAGCGGCTCGTCCAGCAGCACCAACGCGGGTTGCAAGGCCAGCACCCGGGCCAGCGCCGTGCGCTGCTGCTGACCGCCGGAGAGTTCATGCGGCATGCGCTCTTCCAGTCCGCCCAAGCCCAGCAAGGCAATCACCTGTGCACTGCGTTCCATCTGCGTGGCCCATGGCAGCCCTTGTGCCTGGAGCCCGTAGCACACGTTGTCCTGCACCGAGAGGTAGGGAAACAGCGCGTAGCTCTGGAATACCAGGCTCATGTCACGCTGGTCTGCGGGCAGATGGGTCAGGTCCTGCCCGCGAAACACGATCTGCCCTGCGTCCGGCTTTTCCAACCCGGCAATCAGGCGCAGCAAGGTGCTCTTGCCGCAGCCCGAAGGACCCAGCAGCGTGGTCAACCGACGCTCGGGCACGCGCAAGTGCACACCGCGCAGCGCCCGGTAGCCATTGGCATAGGTTTTTTCGATGCCGTGCAAGTGCAGCCCCTGGGTCATGCGGGTACCCGCAACGTAGCGTGCGAGAGAGGTTCGGACACCACGGCAGACGCCGGGGACTGCGCGGAGCCAGTGGCCTGACCCTCTGGCAGCGGCCAGCGCACCACCGCGTCCACCCCCACCACGACACCGCTCTGCATGCGGTTGTACAGGTCCAGGCTGGCCTGCATGGAGACGGCAATCTGCTTGCAGATCGACAGACCCAGGCCCACCCCGGTGCCACCGCTGGCGGATTCGAACGGCATGAACAGGCGCTCACGCACGTCTTCCCCAATGCCGCCCGCGTTGTCCCACACCAGCAGCTCCACCTCGGCCGGCAAGTAGCGGATCACCACGCCCAGGCTGGCACCCTGGCTGCTCTGGTGGATGGCGTTGGCCACCAGATTGCGCAGCAATTCGCCCACCAGCCAGCCGTCGGTATGCAGCCGCACCGGCAGCGCTTCAAGCGACACGTCCAGGCGCTTGCGTGCCACCAGGGGCGCGCATTCCACGAGCACCTCGCTGGCAATCTGCTGCAGGTTCACATCCGTCCACTGCGCGTTCTGCAGCTTCTGGTCCACCTTGGCCTTGGACAGCAGCTGGTTGGCCAGATGCGAGGCGCGGTCCACCGTGCGCAGCATCTTGGGCAGGGTTTCTGCAGCCTGCAGTTCGCCGGCAATGGCACCCTGCAGCTGGGTCTTGAGCACGGCCAGCGGTGTGCGCAGCTGGTGCGAAGCCTCGGCAATAAAACGCTGCTGCTGGTCCAGCGCGGCCTGCTGCTGCTGCCACTGGCTATTGAGGCCACGCACCATGGCTTCCAGCTCTGGGGCGGGCGCGCGTTGCAGCAAGGCGGTTTCCTGCGGGCGGCGGGCGGCCACCGTGGCGGCCAGCCGGTGCAAGGGGGCCAGACCGCGCCCTGCCAGCCACCAGGCCAGCGCCAGCATCAGGGCCACCCCGGCCAGCAGCGCCAAGCACCACGAGGCGGTATCGGTATGCGACAAAGCCCCCGCCAGCATGGCGCCGCCCAGACCTGCGGCCAGCGCCAGGGCGACGGCACCCGCTGCAATGCGCAGGCGCATGGAAGCGGCGCGCCGGGTCAGCGTGGGGGCTTCGTTCATGTCGCCTCCTGCGCCGGGCTGGTCAGTTCGTCCACCAGCAGATAACCCACGCCGCGCATGGTGAGCAAGGTGGTGCCGCTGCCTACCAGGCGCTTGCGCAGGCGGTGGGCCAACACGTCCACCGCGTCGGCCTGTTGGCTGGCGTCATCGCCAAATACGGCAGCAAACAGGTCGTCACGCGAGACCGGGCGGCCGGGGCGGCTGATGAGGGTTCGCAACATGGCCGCCTCGCGCGGTGCAATGTCCAGCGGGCGGCCCGAGCGCATCAGCGTGCCCGTGGCCGTGTCCAACTGCAGATGGCCGCAGCGGAATTCCTCCACGCCCTGGCTACGCCGCACCAGCGCCTTGATACGGGCCACCAGCTCTTCAGTGTCAAACGGCTTGGTGAGGTAGTCGTCCGCTCCCACGGTGAGGCCTTGCACGCGCTCGCCGGGGGTGCCGCGTGCCGTCACGACCAGCACGGGTACCCGCATGCCGGCATCGCGGATGCGCTGCAGAAAGTCCAGCCCATCCATGCCCGGCAGGCTCAGGTCCAGCACGATCACATCGAAGCTGCGCTTGCGCACCAGGGCCAGGGCCTCCTGTCCGTCCGCGCAACACACGGGCGCCAAGCCACGCGAGGCCAGCACGCGACTGAGCGCGTCCACCAGATCCAGATCGTCTTCCACCAATAGCAATTGCATGACCTGCATGGTGCAGTCTGGCCCTCCCTCCCACAATAGGGAAACTGAGGGGAGCTATTGAAAGGAAGTTGAAAGCAGCCCCGCCGCCCCCCGCCCGCAGGTACAGGCTGGCAGCGCGGCTCAGACCTCAGATCTGCTGGTGATTCACCAGGCCCGGGCGGGTGGAGTACTTGGTGAGCGCGTCCACTTTTTCCACCTGCACCGCCGCGTGGCGCTGGTTGTAGACGTGCTCGCGCAGCCAGGCGAATTCGGCCTGCAGGGCTGCATCGTCGTCCAGGCGCGTGGCCCAGACGCGCTGGTCCGCGTTCCAGCGGTAGCCGCGCGCCTTGAGGTGGTCCTTGGCGTCGAACGAGGCGTTGGTGGCGCTCAGGCGGTAGCTGGGGTGGCGGGCGGCTTGCAGCAGTTGGGTCAGGCCGGTGTGCTGCGCCAGCGGCAGCGGGCGCGCCAGCACGGCCAGCAGCGCGTGGCAATCCATCTCGGCGCGGTGCGCGTCGTAGAACCAGCCGTTCTCCTGCGCCAGGCTCTCCAGCTTGGCCGAGCCGCGGCCCTGGGCCTTCCAGTCGATATCCACAAACGAGCAGGCCCAGGCCAGCTTGGCGAACGCAGGCAGGCGGCTCTCTACAAAGGGGCGGTCAAAGCCTGCGTTGTGGGCAATGACCACGTCCACGCCCTCCAGCAACTGGGCCACGCGGGCTTCGTCCAGCGCCTGGCCGCGCACGTCGGCATCGGTGATGCCGGTGATCTTGACCACTTCGGCCGGGATGGCTTTGCCCGGGTCTTCCAGCCCGTCGTACACCTGCACCTCGCCCACAGGCAGGCCGGTGGCTGTGTCCACGTCCACGCGCAGAAGCGCGAGTTCGATGATTTTTTCCTTGGCCTGGTCCAGGCCCGTGGTCTCGGTGTCCAGCACCAGAATGCGCGTGACGCTGCCCTGCGCCGTCCCCGGCCATTGCAGGCGCGGCTGCAGGCGGCGCAGCACACGGTAGTCGGGGTGGGCCTCCAGCGTCTGGGCCATGGCTTCGGGATCAGTGGGTGCAGGGGCGGCCACGGTTTTTACGGGCGCTGTCGGGGTCGCAGAAGCGGAGGCCTTGGCTGCACGCGGCGCACGCTTCTTGGGCGCAGGTTCGCTGATGGGCAAGTCGGGCAGAAAGTCAAAACCCAGTTGGTCTGTATTCAAGGGCGCACCTGGCGGAAAAGAGGTCCGCCATTATTGCCCCTATCATCGGCGCCAACTCCGGAAGACCCCATGCAAATCACCATTCTGGTCGGCACAGTGCACGGCAATGCCAGCAACGTGGCCCAGGCCCTGCAACTCTGCGCCGACGACATTGGCGCCACCATAGCCGTCCTGCCCATGGACGGGCTGGACATCTCCGTCTTCGACCGCCCCGGCGCCTTCATCGTCTGCACCAGCACCACGGGCAGCGGCGACGTGCCCGACAACGCCCAGGCACTGTACTACTCACTGGACGCGCAGGCCAAGTACCTGGGCCACGTGCGCTTTGGCCTGGTAGCGCTGTGCGACAGCAGCTATGGCGACAGCTTCATGGGCGGCGGCAAACAGTTTGACGAACGCCTGCGCGACCTGGGCGCCCAGCGCGTGGGCGAGATCTGCGTGCTCGACGCCATGGAGGTGAACGAGCCCGAGGAAGCGGCCGTGGCCTGGCTCCCGGGCTGGGCAGTCCAACTGGCGACAGCTGCCTGAGAAATACGCATCAAAAATAAGCGCTAGCCCCCGTACTCTCTGCGCAAGCAGCTTCTCTTTTGATAGCACCATGACTTCTGCCCCCGCCCCCCGGCCCACCGCACTGCGCCCGCTCAAGGGCGTATGCATCCTCAGCCTGGCGCTGAATTTACCGGGCCCTGCCGCACTGATGCGCTGCCAGACCATGGGCGCCACCTGCGTGAAGCTGGAGCCACCGCCCCACCCCGCCGCCCAGGGCAGCTCGGGCGACCCCATGGGCCAGTACAACCCCAAGGCCTATGCTGCGCTGCACGCGGGCATGAAGACCCTCAGCGCCGACCTCAAGACCGACCAAGGCCAGAAGACCCTGCACCGGCAGCTGGCCAAGACCGACATCCTGCTCACCTCCTTCCGCCCTTCCGCGCTCAAGAAGCTGGGCCTGGAGTGGAAGACGCTGCACAAGCAATACCCGCAGCTCAGCGTCATCGCCATCGTCGGCGCCCCCGGTGCGCGCGCCGAGGAGCCCGGCCACGACCTCACCTACCTGGCCGAAAACGGTCTGGTCACCGGGTTGGACCTGCCTGCCACGCTGTATGCCGACATGGGCGGCTCGCTCATGGCGTCCGAAGCCGTGCTGCAAGCCCGCCTGCACCAGTTGCAAAAGGGCAAGGGCGTGCTGCAGGAAATCGCCCTTTCAGACGCTGCCGGCTACCTGGCCCTGCCGCGCAGCTGGGGCCTGACCACGCCGGGCGCGGCGGTGGGTGGTGGCCATGCGGGCTACCGCGTTTACCCCTGCAAGGACGGCCGCGTGGCCCTGGCCGCATTGGAGCCACACTTTGCAGCGGCGCTGGGTGCGGCGGCGGGTCTGCGACAATCAGGGCTGTTCGCGATGTTTGCCCCCGAAAGCCACGCCGCCGTTGCCGCCTTCCTGGCCGGCAAGACGCGCGCGGAGCTGGACGCACTGGCCCAGGCCAAAGACATTCCCCTGCATACCCTGGCGTAAGCCAGCGCCACGCCCCCCAACAGGGCGCGCGGCGCCCTGTTTTGTTTCGTTGAGAGCCGATGCCCACGCACCGCCCCAGTTACCGGCTGATCGATCTGCTCAAGATCGTGGCAGCCCAGTGCATAGTCTTGCACCACTTTTCGGCCTACGGCCCCCTGTCTGACGCCGCCGCCGAAGCCGCCCCCGAACTCATGGAATGGCTGTACGACTACGCCCGCATGGCGGTGCAGATTTTCCTCGTCGTGGCCGGCTACCTGGCCGCGCGCAGCCTGGCCAAATCGCAGCACACCGGCCTGTGGTCCACCCTGGTGCAGCGCTATGTGCGCCTGGTCATCCCCTTCATGGCGGCGCTGGGCATTACCGTGCTGTGTTCCGCCCTGGCCCGCCCCTACCTCGATGGCGACGTGGTGCCCGCCCTGCCCACGCTGGCGCAGCTGCTGGCCCACGCCAGCCTGCTGCACAGCGTGCTGGAGGCCGACTCGCTCTCGGCCGGCGTCTGGTACGTGGCCATCGACTTCCAGCTCTATGCCGTGCTGGCCCTGCTGCTGTGGCTGGGGCGCGGGCGGCGATGGTTTGCCGTGGCGCTGGTAGCCGGGCTCTCGGTCAGCTCGCTGGCCTGGTTCAACTTGGATGCCGATCTGGACGTCTGGGCGCCCTACTTCTTTGGTGCCTACGGCCTGGGCGCGCTGGCCTGGTGGGCCGGCCTGCGCAGCCGGCATGGCAGCTACGCGCTGGGCCTGTACGCGGCCACACTGCTGACCGGACTGGGCTCGCTGGCGCTCGAATTCCGCGCCCGCATTGCGCTGGCCATGGGCATCTCCACCGTGCTGCTGAGCTTTGGCAGCATGCAACTGGCCTTACCACGCCGGGCCGACCGCTGGGTGCAACGCCTGAGCAACTGCTCCTACGCGCTGTTCCTGGTCCACTTCTCGGTCCTGCTGTTGGCCAACGCCTTGTGGGAGGCCCTGGGCCTGGAAAACACCACGCTGGCGCTGGCCGCCATTGCCGCCAGCTGGCTGCTCAGCATCGCCGCCAGCCACCTGTTCCACACCCAGATCGAGCAACGCATTGACGACTGGCGCCGCGCGGTGCGCGGCCTGCTGGCCGCCCCCGCCAGCAAATAAAGCCGCGGCCCTGTGCCGCTTTGCGCGGCGCAGGTGTATAACCGCACCTCCTAACCCGAAGCAACTCAGAAAGATTCCCTATGGGCGCGCAATGGAAAGCAAAGGGCAAGGCCCTGGTGGCCGATGCCAAAGGCAAGCTGTTTACCAAGCTGGTGAAAGAAATTACCGTGGCCGCACGCGGCGGCGCCGACCCGGCCGCCAACGCCAAGCTGCGCCTGGTGGTGGAACAGGCCCGCAAGGTCTCCATGCCCAAGGACACGCTAGACCGCGCCATCAAGAAAGGCGCCGGCCTGACCGGTGAAGTCGTCAACTACGAACACGTCATCTACGAGGGCTTTGCCCCCCACCAGGTGGCCGTGATGGTGGAATGCCTGACCGACAACGTGAAGCGCACCGCCCCCGAAATGCGTGTGCTGTTCCGCAAGGGCCAGCTCGGCACCAGCGGCTCCGTCGCCTGGGATTTCAACCACTTGGGGCTCATCGAAGCCACCCCCGCCGCGGCAGACTCGGACGCCGAAGTGGCCGCCATCGAAGCCGGCGCACAGGACTTTGAGCCCGGTGACGAGGAAGGCAACACCCTCTTCTACACCGACCCGACCGACCTGGACCTGGTCAGCCGCGCCCTGCCCAACTTCGGCTTTACCGTGGTGTCGGCCAAGCTGGGCTACAAGGCCAAGAACCCCGTAGACCCCAGCAGCCTGAGTGCTGAAGCGCTGGAAGAAGTGGAAGCCTTCCTGGCCGCCATCGATGGCAACGACGACGTGCAGAACGTCTACGTGGCGCTGGCAGGCTAAGCACCGCCCCCACAAGCAAGAAGCGGGATGCGCTGCAAGGCGCATCCCGCTTCTTTTTTAATAGCTGCTCGCGCAGATTCCACGCGGGCTAGAGGCCTGATTCCCCGCTATTTCGCCGCCTGCTTGCGCCATAGCTGAATATTGCTGTCGATGAGCTTGTTCATCACCCCCTGCCTGGTCAGCTGGTGCAAGGCGCGCGCGACACGGCCGCGGAATTCACCCGTGTTGCAGAGAGATTTGTAGGACATGGTGAGATGCAGACTCTCGTTGGTCAGCGCTGGCGACACGATGCGCAGGTCGTTGATCTCCAGCTTGGCGGCATAGGCCATGCCCGGGGCCTCCTCGTATAGCAGGTAGTCCACGCGACCGGCCTGCAGCACCTTGAGCGCGTTCTCCAGGCTGGAGACGGTACTTACGGCCAAGCTCTCCTTGGCATAGCGGTCAAAAGCTTCACCAAAGCTGTTGTTGATCACGGTCACACCCTTGAGCCCCTGCAGGTCCGCCCACTTGCGGTATTTGATGGGCTTGCTGGCCTGCACCCAGATGACGGACCGGGTCTCGCGGAATGCTGGGTAGAAGTAATCCATGTACTCCAGCCGCGGCAGCGTGTAGAAGGCGCCGGCGATCATGTCGGCGCGGCCGTTGCGCACCACCTCCTGCACCCGCGCCCAGTTACCCACGTAGCGCATCTCCACGGGCACGCCGATTTCCTTGCCCAGCAGTTGCATGAAATCGGCATTCGCGCCGATAAGGCGGTTATCGTCCGCAGGGTCGCGCCAGAGGTAAGGTGGGTATTCCGGGTTGCCGGTCACCACCAGCCGTTCGCACTCCTCGGCCGCGCGGGCCGCGGGCGCCAGCAGCCCGGCCAGGCACAGCGGCGCCACAACCCACCGCAATGCGGTGCCCCACATGACCTGAGTGATTGTTCCCATGGTCCTGTTCCCCAACGAGGGGCCCTTGGCTTTGCCCTGTCTGTCGGCAGCCCGCGAAACGGCCTCAGGCGGCCAGTTCCAGCGGCTTGCTGCGCCAGATCTTGTCGGCGTACTCCCCAATCGTCCGATCTGCAGAAAACGGCCCCATGGCCGCCACATTGCGCAGGGCCTGGATGGCCCAGGCGTTGCGGTCCTGGTAGGCCGCGTCCACCCGCTCCTGAGCCGCAATATACGCGGCATAGTCGGCCAGCAGCAGGTAATGGTCGCCCCAATTCACCAGCAGGTCGTAAATGCTCTGGAAGCGGCCGGGCTCACCGGGGCTGAACACACCGTCGCGAATCGCCTCTAGCACGGCAGTCAGCTCGGCATTGCCTTCGGCAATGGCACGCGGCTGGTAGCCGGCGGCGCGCGTGGCCGCCACCTCGGGCGTGGTCATGCCGAAGATGAAGATGTTGTCGGCACCCACGTTCTCCAGAATCTCGACGTTGGCGCCGTCCAGCGTGCCTATGGTGAGCGCGCCGTTGAGTGCGAACTTCATGTTGCCGGTGCCCGAGGCCTCGGTACCGGCGGTGGAGATTTGCTCCGACAAATCAGCCGCAGGGATGATGCGCTCGGCCAGGCTCACGCTGTAGTTGGGGATGAACACCACCTTGAGCAGGTTGCCCACGCGCGGGTCGTTGTTCACCACACTGGCCACGTTGTTGATCAGGTGGATGATCTGCTTGGCCATGTGGTACGCCGACGCAGCCTTGCCGGCAAACACCACCACGCGTGGCACGGTGACGCTGCCGGGATTGTTGATGATGCGCAGGTAGCGCGTCACCACATGCAGCACATTGAGCAGTTGGCGCTTGTACTCGTGAATGCGCTTGACCTGCACATCAAACAGCGCATCGGTGGGGATGGTCAGGCCCATGTTCGCCTGCACCCAGGCCGCCAGGCGCTGCTTGTTGGCCAGCTTGGCGCCCTGGAAGGCTTCGATCACCTTGGGCTGCGTCAGTACCGCATTCAGGCCGCTGAGCTGGCTCAGGTCACGGCGCCAACCGGTACCCACCTGTTTGTCAAGCACGGCCGACAAGGCCGGATTGGCCTGCGCCAGCCAGCGGCGTGGCGTAATGCCGTTGGTCTTGTTGTTGAAGCGCTCGGGCCAGAGCTTGGCAAAGTCCAGGAAGATGCTTTCCTTCATCAACTCAGAGTGCAGCGCCGACACGCCGTTCACCGAATGGCTGGTCACCACGGCCAGGTAGGCCATGCGCACACGGCGCTCACCGGCCTCATCCACCAGGCTCACCTTGCGCAGCAGCTCCGGGCTGCCGCCGCGCTGGGCAATCTGGGCCAGGAACTGGGCGTTAATGTCGTAAATGATCTGCAGGTGGCGCGGCAGGATGCGGCCCATCATCTCCACCGGCCAGGTTTCCAATGCCTCGTGCATCAGCGTGTGGTTGGTGTAGCTGAACACGCCCTGGCACAGGCGCCAGGCATCGGCCCAGGACAAATGGTGCTCATCCAGCAGCAGGCGCATCAGCTCGGGGATGGCCAGCACCGGGTGCGTGTCATTCAGGTGGATGCTGACCTTGTTGGGCAGGTTTTCGAAATTGTCATGCGTGCGCAGGTAGCGGCGCAGCAAGTCCTGCACACTGGCACTGCAGAAAAAATACTCCTGGTGCAGGCGCAGCTCGCGCCCCGATGGGGTGGAGTCGTCCGGGTAGAGCACGCGAGAGACGTTCTCGGAGTGGTTCTTGGTCTCCACCGCGGCCATGTAGTTGCCGCGGTTGAAGGCGCCCAGATCGATCTCCTGCGTGGCCTTGGCGGACCACAGGCGCAGCGTGTTGGTGGCCTTGGTGGCGTAGCCGGGGATGATGGTGTCGTACGCCATGGCCTGCACATCGTGGCTATCCACCCATTTGTAGGCGTCGCCCTCCTTCACCACATGGCCGCCAAACTGCACGCGGTAGGTCACCTCAGGCCGCGGGAACTCCCAGGGGTTGCCGTGGGTGAGCCAGTAGTCGGGCACCTCGACCTGGCGCCCGTCGACGATGGTCTGACGGAACATGCCGTAGTCGTAGCGAATGCCGTAGCCAAAGCCGGGAATGTTCAGCGTGGCCATGGAATCCAGAAAACAGGCCGCCAGACGGCCCAGGCCGCCATTGCCTAGGGCGGCATCGGGCTCCAGCTCGGTCACGGCGTCAATATCCACCCCAAAATCCGCCAGGGCCTGCTTCACGCGCTCGCGCAGGCCCACGGCCAGCATGGCGTTGCTGAAGGTGCGGCCGATCAGGAATTCCATGCTGAGGTAGTAGACGCGCTTGGCATCCTGTGCGTACTGCGCACGCGTGGTGGTCATCCAGCGTTCCACCAGCTGGTCGCGCACGGCATAGGCGGCAGCGTGCAGCCAGTCTTCGGGGCGGGCGGCGGCGGGGTCTTTGCCCACCACAAACATCAGTTTGTTGGCAATGGAGCGCTTGAGGGAATCCAGGTCGCGGCCGGGCGCGTCAAATTCAAAATTCACGGGGGTGGGCACGGTCGGGGTGGAGATCGTTGTCATGGGTGGATCAGCTTTTGGTAAAGCGCGGTGTAATGCCCGGCGGCGGTAGTCCAGTCGAAGGCAAGCTTCATGCCGGTCTGGCGCACGCGGTTCCATTCGGCCTTGCGGTGGTACAGCGCAAAAGCCCGGCGCACCGCGCGCCGGTAGTGGGTTTCGTCAAAGGCGTCGAAGACAAAGCCGGTGGCGGTTTTGTCATCCAGGGTTTCCAGGTCGCTGTCGACCACAGTATCGGCCAGGCCGCCCACGCGGCGCACCAGCGGCAGGCTGCCGTACTTGAGGCCATACATCTGGGTCAGGCCGCAGGGTTCGAAGCGCGAAGGTACCAGCGTCACATCGCTGCCCGCAAAGATGCGGTGGGCAAAGGCCTCGTCATAGCCCAGTTTGACCGCCACACGGCCCGCATTCGCGTTCGCTTGCGCCACAAAGGCCTGCTCCAGCCAAGTCTCGCCGCTGCCCAGCACCAGCAGTTGGCCACCGCGCGAGACGATTTCGTCCACCGCCGCCAGCACCAGCGGCAGGCCCTTCTGATCGGTCAAACGGCTCACCACGGCAAACAGTGGCGCATCCGGCTCCACGGCCAGTCCCATCTGGGCCTGCAGCAGCGCCTTGCTCTGCACCTTGCCAGTCATGTGGCGTGCGTCATACGGGTGCTCGATCAGCGCGTCGGTGCCAGGGCTCCAGACGGTGTCATCCACCGCGTTGAGGATGCCGCTGAGCTGCTGGGAGCGCGCCCGCAACAGGCCGTCCAGGCCGCAGCCCTGCTCCGGGCCCTGAATTTCGCGGGCATAGGTGGGGCTGACGGTGGTGATGTGGTCCGCGTAAAACAGCCCGGCTTTCATAAAAGACAGGTTGCCGTGGAATTCCATGCCATGCACATGGAAGGCGCGGCCGGGCAAGCCCAGATCGCCAAACAGCTCGGCACCAAACACACCCTGGTAGGCCAGGTTGTGCACCGTGTAGACCGATGGCACACGCGGCCCCTGCCCCTCGTTCCAAAGCGCCAAGCAAGCCGGCGCGAGTGCAGCATGCCAGTCGTGGCTGTGCACCAACTGGGGGCGCCAGTGCACATCGAGGCCATGCGCCACATGGGCGGCAGCCAGCCCCAGCGCGGCAAAGCGGCGATGATTGTCGGCATAGGCACGCTTGTTGGCATCCTCATAAGGATTGCCGGGTCGGTCATACAAGCCGGGCGCCATGAGCACATAGCCCCCCAGCGTACGCCCCGCACGGGCCAGCGCGGGCAATGTGCCGTAGACCACCTCAACGCGCTCGCCCCAGGGCATGGCAAAGCTGCCCACGGGCACCGCGCCCTCTAGCCCCTCGCAGATGGCTGGAAAACCCGGAAGCATCACGCGCACATCACAACCTGCTTCCTGCAAGGCGGGCGGCAGCGCACCGGCAATGTCGGCCAACCCTCCGGTCTTGAGCAGCGGAAAAATCTCGGCACTGACTTGCAGGATGCGCATGGGCACTTTCTTCAGATGGGGTTAGGCAGCGGCGGTATCCAGGCGTTTGAGCATGTCCTTGGTCACCAGCACCACGCCATTGTCGGTGCGCTCGAAGCGCTCGGCATCCGCCACCGGGTCTTCGCCAATCACCAGGCCCTCGGGCAGCGTGCAGCCGCGGTCCACCACCACACGGCTGAGGCGGCAGCCGCGGCCCACGGTCACCTCGGGCAGCAGCACGGCCTGGTCAATCAGGCAGAAGGAATGCACACGCACATTGGAAAACAGCACCGAATTGCTGACGATGGAACCCGAGACGATGCAACCGCCCGAGACCATGGTGTTGATGGTCTGGCCATGCTTGCCATCGGCGTCTTGCACAAATTTTGCCGGCGGCAGCTGGCGCTGGCTGGTCCAGATGGGCCAGTTGGTGTCGTACAGGTCCAGCGCAGGCGTTACCGAGGCCAGATCCAGATTGGCTTCCCAGAACGCGTCAATCGTTCCCACATCGCGCCAATAGGGTTCGGCCTCGGGGGTGGACGACACGCAGGACATGGAGAAGGGATGGGCCACGGCACGGCCCTCGCGCACCACGCGGGGAATCACGTCCTTGCCAAAGTCGTGGCTGGAGTCCGGATTAGCCAAATCGTCTTCAAGCAGGTCGTAAAGGTACTTGGAGTCGAAGATATAGATGCCCATGCTGGCCAGCGACACCGCATCGTTGCCGGGCATGGCAGGCGGGTTGGCGGGTTTTTCCACAAAGTCCGTGATCTTGCGTGCACCGTCTACCGCCATCACGCCAAAGGCCGTGGCCTCTTCGCGCGGCACCTCGATACATCCCACGGTGCAGCCAGCGCCACTGTCCACGTGGTCCTTGAGCATCAGCGAGTAGTCCATCTTGTAGATATGGTCGCCCGCCAGCACCACCACGTACTCGGGCCGGCTGCTCTGAATGATGTCCAGGTTTTGGTAGATGGCGTCGGCCGTGCCGCGGTACCAATGTTCTTCGTTCACGCGTTGCTGCGCGGGCAACAGGTCCACCATTTCATTGAGCTCGGCACGCAGAAAACTCCAGCCGCGCTGCAGGTGGCGTAACAGCGAGTGCGACTTGTACTGCGTGATCACGCCGATGCGGCGGATGCCGGAGTTCACGCAGTTGGAGAGCGCGAAGTCGACGATGCGGAACTTGCCACCGAAGTACACCGCCGGCTTGGCACGGCGGTCCGTCAGCTGCTTGAGGCGCGAACCGCGCCCTCCGGCCAGCACCAGGGCAATGGTGCGGCGAACCAGCATGTGCGGCTGCATATGGCGCTCCTGCAGGGCCTGGGCGCGGAAGTTGTCTGTTGGTGTGCTCATGGTTGTCTCCTCGTGTTTTTTTTGGGTGTCTTTGTAGGGGCAAAAATCAGGTCATCACGCTGGGCCGGTCCATGCCGGTGTAGTGGCGTACTTTGGCCACTGCTTCAGCCAGAGCGACCAGGGGCTGCAAGGCTTCCTGCGCGGGCAGGTCCTGGCGGGTGGCGTCGGGTTCGTGGCGCTCCAGGTAGACACGCAAAGTGGCACCTTCGGTGCCCGTTCCCGAGAGGCGGAACACCACGCGCGAGCCGTCGGTCAGCACCACGCGCACGCCCTGCTTCTGGCTCACACTGCCGTCCACCGGGTCGGTGTAGGCAAAGTCGTCGGCAAAGGCAACGGCCAGACGGGCCACGGTGGTGCCACCCAGGGTGGGCAATGCAGCACGCAACTCCCGCATCAGCGCATCGGCCTTTTCGGTGGGGATGGCCTCGTAATCGTGACGCGAATAGACGCAACGGCCATGCTCCTTCCAGAGCGCGCGCACCAGTTGCTCCACCGTCTGGCCAGTCACAGCCACCAGGTTGAGCCAGAACAGCACAGCCCACAAGCCATCTTTCTCGCGCACATGGTTGGAGCCCGTGCCATAGCTTTCCTCGCCGCAGAGCGTGACCTTGCCGGCATCCATAAGGTTGCCGAAAAACTTCCAGCCTGTGGGTGTCTCAAAGCTCGGAATACCCAGCGCCTTGGCCACGCGGTCTACCGCGGTGGACGTGGGCATGGAGCGCGCCACGCCGGCGACGCCGCTGCGGTAGCCGGGTACCTTGGTGGCATGGGCAGCCAGCACAGCCAGGCTATCGGAGGGCGACACCACAAACTTGCGGCCCACCACCATGTTGCGGTCCGCATCGCCATCACTGGCCGCGCCCATGTCGGGGGCGTTGTCGGCAAACAAGTGGGCGATCAGGTCTTCGGCATTCACGGGGTTGGGGTCGGGGTGCAGGCCGCCAAAGTCTTCCAGCGGCTCGGCATTCACCACCGTGCCTGCCGGGGCGCCCAGCTCGCCTTCGAGCAGCGCCTTGGCATAGGGGCCTCCCACGGCGCACATGGCGTCGTAGCGCAGGCGGAAACCGCCGGCAAACAGCTGGCGGATGGCGGCAAAGTCAAACAGGCCGCGCATGACCTCGGCGTAATCTGCCACCGGGTCTATGACCACAATCTCTGTGCCCTCGATACGGCTGCTGCCCAGCGCATCCAGAGCCACATCGGGAGTGTCCGTCGTGTGCAGCTGGGCCACCTGCTGGGTGCGGGCGTAAATGGCGTCGGTTACTTTTTCGGGTGCAGGGCCACCGTTGGACACGTTGTATTTGATGCCAAAGTCCCCATCGGGCCCGCCGGGGTTGTGGCTGGCCGAGAGCACAACGCCACCGCTGGCGCCACGCTTGCGGATCACCGCACTCACGGCGGGTGTGGACAGGATGCCGCCCTGCCCGACCAGCACGCGCGCATAGCCCTTGGCCGCGGCCATGCGCAGAATCGTCTGCACCGCCACGCGGTTGTGGAAGCGCCCGTCCCCCCCCACCACCAGCGTCTGGCCCGCGGCATCGGGCAGCACGTCGAACAGTGCCTGGACAAAGTTCTCCAAATAGCGCGGCTGCTGGAATACGGTGACTTTTTTGCGCAGACCCGAGGTACCGGGGCGCTGGCCGTCAAACGGCGTGGTGGGCAAGGTAATGATGGGCATGGTGGAGTCAGTAAAAAAACTAAAGGGGGGCTGCGCTGGCCAGCACCAGGCTTTGGCCCGGCAACCACAGGCGCGCGCCCAGTGGCTGGGGCGTGGTGTTGCCGCAATCCGTTTCCAGGCGCTGCAGCCATTGGCTGCCTGCGGGCGGTGCGGGCAGCACAAACTCCAGCGTGTGCGGCCGGGGGTTGAGCAGCAACAGGCAGGCCGGCGAGGCCTGGGCAGACAGTGCTCCCGCGCTGAGCTGCAGCACCAGCGCGTTGTCCTGGGGATGGTGCCAGTCGGTATGCACCAGCGCCTGGCCCTGCGGCCCCCACCATTGCGAGATGGGGCCACGCGCGCTGCCCATGGCGTCCATGCCGCGCCACCAGGCGCGGCTCTGCAACAACGGCAACTCGGCCCGCAACGCAATCGCATGGGCCACAAAGGCCGTCAGCGCAGTATCGGCCTGTTCCCAATGCAGCCAGGTGGTGGCGTTGTCTTGGCAATAGGCGTTGTTATTGCCACCCTGGCTCTGGCCGAACTCGTCGCCGGCCAAGAGCATGGGCGTACCCAGCGACCAGAGCAGGCTGGCCAGCAACACACGCTTCTGGCGCAGGCGCCGCGCCAGCACCTCGGGGTCGCCGCTGGCGCCTTCCACGCCGTTGTTGACGCTGAGGTTGTGGCTGTGACCGTCGCGATTATTCTCGCCATTCGCCTCGTTATGGCGCTGGGCGTAGCTGACCAGATCGGTCAGCGTAAAGCCGTCATGTGCCGTGATGAAGTTGACACTGCTATGGGCAGCCCTGCGGGCCGGTGCAAAGGATTCCGCCGAACCGGCCAGGCGGTGTGCCAGGTCGGCCCGCGTGGCGTGGTGCTGCAGCCACGCGCTGCGCTGGGTGTCACGGAAGCCGTCATTCCACTCCAGCCAACCAGGGGGAAAATTGCCCATCTGGTATCCGCCGGGCCCGATGTCCCACGGCTCGGCCACCATGGTGCAAGCTCGCAGCACCGGGTCCTGTGCCACCGCCAGCAGGAACGGCGCCTGCGCCTCAAAGCGGTTCTGCTGTTCCACGCCAGCACGCGCCAGCACGGGTGCCAGGTCAAAGCGGAAACCATCCACACCAAACTCGCGCACCCAGCCGCGCAAGCTGTCCATCACGGTGCGCAGCACCAAAGGTTCATTGAGGTTGACGCAATTGCCACAGCCCGTCCAGTTGGCATAAAGCGCGGGGTTGGCCGGGTCCAGGTGGTAGTAGGTCTGGTTGTCGATGCCGCGCAGGCTCAGCGTGGGGCCCAGCTCATCGGTTTCTCCCGTGTGGTTGTAGACCACGTCCAGAATCACCTCCAGCCCTGCCGCATGCAGTGCATCCACCAGGGCGCGCAGTTCGCTGCGCGGGCTGGTGCCCGGCGTACCGCTCCAGTAGCGCTGCTCGGGCGCGCTCCAGGCAATCGGGCTGTAACCCCAGTAGTTGGAAAGCCCCATACGCAGCAACCGTACCTCGTCGGCGCGCTGGGCCACTGGCATGAGGCAGACGGTGGTGATACCCAGCGCCTGCAGGTGGGCAATGGCGGCGGGGTGGGCCATGCCGGCATAGGTACCGCGCAATTCGGCGGGGATCTCCGGGTGCAGGGCGGTAAAGCCTTTGAGGTGCACCTCGTAAAACACGCGCTGGCCTGGCTCCATGGGCGTGCGGGCGGCAACAGGCGGCAGGTCTTGCACCACACGCGCCTTGAGCGCCGTGGCCGCGTTGTCACGCGAGTCGGCACGCTGCAGATCGCCGGGCACATGGCCCAGGTGGATGTCGTTGCCGTCGTAACGGCCCAGCACATCGCGCGCGCATGGGTCCAGCAGCAGTTTGGCAGGGTTGAAGCGTTGGCCCTGGGCCGGGTCCCACGGGCCGTGTACGCGCCAGCCGTAGACCAGACCAGCCTGGGCGCCGGGCACAAAACCATGCCAGAGCCCGTCTTGCGGGCCCCACATCGCCAGGCGCTGCAGTTCGCGCTGCCCTTGATCGTCGAAAAGACACAGCTCCACGGCCTGGGCCTGGGGTGCAGCAAGGCAAAAATTCACCCCCTGCGGGCTGCACTGCGCGCCCAGGGTTTGGGTGTGGCCAGAGTGCAGGGTAAATGCCATGGAAATATCCGTATCAGGAAGCGGAGCGGGTGAGCACAAGGCATGCCAGCGGTGGCAGATTCAGCACCAACGATTGCGCATGCTGGTGCGCGGGTGTGGACTCGGTCGGCAGTTCCCCATTGGCGACCCCGCTGCCACCATAGACGGCGTAATCCGTGTTGATGAGTTCGCGCCAGGTACCCGCCTGTGGCACACCAATGCGGTAGCCATGGCGCGGCACCGGGGTGAAGTTGCAGACCACCACCACAGTGCCCCCGCCAAAGCCATAGCGCGCAAAAGCCACCACGGACTGGGAGGCATCCTCATGCGCAATCCAGCCAAAGCCGCCGCTTTGCACGTCTTGCTGGTGCAGGGCCGGGAAATCGCGGTAGACACGATTCAGGTCGCGTACCAGGCGCTGCACGCCCTGGTGCGCCGGGTGTTGCTCCAATTGCCATGGCAGCTCGGCGCCATCGGCCCACTCGGTAGGCTGGGCCAGTTCTCCCCCCATGAAGAGCAGCTTCTTGCCGGGATAAGCCCACATGAAGCCGTAGAGCGCACGCAGATTGGCAAAGCGCTGCCATTCGTCGCCCGCCATCTTGCCCAAAAGCGAGCCCTTGCCGTGTACCACTTCGTCATGCGAGAGCGGGAGCACAAAGTTCTCGGTGAATGCATACATCAGGCCGAAGGTGAGCTGGTTCTGGTGGTGGCGCCGGTGCACCGGATCCAATGCCGCGTACTCCAGCGTGTCGTGCATCCAGCCCATGTTCCATTTGTAGTGGAAGCCCAGACCACCGCTTTGCAGATCCGGGCTGGGCGGGCGGCTCACACCAGGGAAGGCGGTGGACTCCTCCGCCAAGGTGATGGCGCCGGGCCGTTCGGTGCCCACGGTGTGGTTCATGCGGCGCAGGAATTCGATGGCTTCGAGGTTCTCCCGGCCGCCATGCCTGTTGGGAATCCACTGGCCCTCCTGGCGGCTGTAGTCGCGATACAGCATGGAAGCCACGGCATCCACCCGCAGGCCGTCCACGCCATAGCGCTCCAGCCAGTACAGCGCATTGCCGACCAAAAAATTGCGCACTTCGGTACGGCCGAAGTTGTAGATCAGCGTGTTCCAGTCCTGGTGAAAGCCTTCCTTGGGATCGGCGTATTCGTACAGGTGGGTGCCGTCAAACTCGGCCAGGCCATGTGCGTCGCTGGGGAAGTGCGCAGGTACCCAATCCAGAATCACGCCCAGACCGGCGGCATGCGCGGCGTCCACAAAGAACTTGAAGTCTTCCGGCGAGCCGAAGCGCGAGGTAGGCGCGAACAGGCCCAGTGGCTGGTAGCCCCAGGAGCCGTCAAACGGGTGCTCGCTGACCGGCAGCAGCTCCAGGTGGGTAAAGCCCATCTCCCTGGCATAGGGCACCAGGGTATCGGCCAGCTCGCGGTAGCTGAGCCAGCGCCAGCCTTCGGCCTTGCGCCAGGAGCCCAGGTGCACCTCGTAAATGCTCAGGGGCTGGCCAAAGGCGTTGGCGACCACACGGTCCTCCCGCATAGGCAGGCGCGGGGGCAAAGGGTAGACCACGCTGGCCGTGTCGGGCCGCAGCTGGGCGTGGAAGGCAAAGGGGTCAGCCTTGACGGCGATCTGACCGCCAGCACCCAGAATCTCGAATTTGTAGAGGTCGCCCTGCGCCACGTCAGGGATGAAGATTTCCCAGACCCCGCACTCGCGCCGCAAACGCATGGGGTGGCGCCGGCCATCCCACTGGTTGAAGGAGCCCACCACCGAGACGCGGCGCGCATTCGGCGCCCAGACCGCAAAGCTGGCACCAGACACACCGTTGATGCAGACCAGATGAGCCCCCAGGCATTCAAATGGGCGCAGGTGCGTACCTTCAGCCAGCAGCCACAGGTCCATGTCCTGTAGCACCAGGGGAAAACGGTAGGGATCTTCTATGAGTTGCACAGTGCCGGCAGCCCACTGCACCTTGAGCTGGTAGGCAAACGGCTGTTGACCTGGCAGCACCAAGCCGAACACCACCGAACCCGCCAAACGCTGCAACACGCCGCGGGACTCGCCACTGGACCGGTCGATGAGCTCTACCTGTTCGGCGCCGGGCAGCAGCGCGTGTACTGCCAGCCCCCCGGGCCGGGTATGCATACCCAACACGCCAAAAGGATCGGGATGCTCTGCCCGCATCAGAGCGGACAGATCGTTGTCTTGCAGCGTCATGGTATTGCGACGCCCGTCATCAGATTGATGGGGGCGTTTGTCTCTTGTTGACGAACCGTTCCACCCATTATCAAAGGAATTTACTTAGTCCATTCCCCCGCAGGCTCTCCTGAAGCCAATTTGTAACCGCATTTGTGGACAGTTACCGACACCGCCGTGAATTTCTGTTCAGACGATGTCCATTCGGACTAATCAGCGCGGCTTGCGTGGCAGCTTGCTGCCGGGCTTGGCCGTACCCGTGACGCGGGGCGGCAGGCCGGTGTGCTGGGTCAGCAGGCGGCCCTTGACGGGCTTCGCAGGCACAGCCGGCGCCGCCGTCGAATTCTTCTTGCGCGCGCTCTGATAACCGCCATCCGTGAGCGGCTGGAAAGTCGGGATCAGATGGTGTTTGCCGTTACCGATGAGGTCGGCCCGGCCCATGGTCTTCAAAGCTTCGCGCAGTAAAGGCCAGTTGTTGGCATCGTGGTAGCGTAGGAAAGCCTTGTGCAGACGGCGGCGCTTTTCGCCGCGCACGATGTCCACTGTTTCCTCATCACTCTGCGCCGTGCGGTGCACGCGCTTGAGCGTGTTGCGGCCGGAGTGGTACATCGCGGTGGCAGTGGCCATGGGGCTGGGGTAGAAGGTTTGCACCTGATCGGCGCGGAAACCGTTCTTCTTCAGCCAGATGGCCAAGTTCATCATGTCTTCATCGGTAGTGCCAGGGTGCGCCGCGATGAAGTACGGAATCAGGAACTGCTTTTTGCCTGCCTCGGCGCTGAACTTTTCAAACAACTGCTTGAAACGGTCGTAGCTGCCGATGCCGGGCTTCATCATCTTGGAAAGCGGGCCCTGCTCAGTGTGCTCGGGGGCGATCTTCAGGTAGCCACCCACATGGTGCTGCACCAGTTCCTTCACGTACTCGGGGCTCTTCACCGCCAGGTCGTAGCGCAGGCCGGAGCCAATGAGAATCTTCTTGATCCCCTTGAGCGCGCGCGCGCGGCGGTAGATCTTGATGAGCGGGTCGTGGTTGGTAGTGAGGTTCTGGCAGATGCCAGGGAACACGCAACTGGGCTTGCGGCAGGCTGCTTCAATCTCGGGGCTCTTGCAGCCCAGGCGGTACATATTGGCCGTGGGGCCGCCCAAGTCGGAAATGGTGCCGGTGAAGCCCTTGACCTTGTCCCGGATGTCTTCGACTTCCTTGATGATGGACTCTTCCGAGCGGCTCTGGATGATGCGGCCCTCGTGCTCGGTGATCGAGCAGAAGGTGCAGCCGCCAAAGCAGCCGCGCATGATGTTCACGCTGAAGCGGATCATTTCCCAGGCCGGGATCTTGGTGGCGCCGTCGTGGCTACCGCTCTCGTCCGCGTAGCTGGGATGCGGGCTGCGCGCGTAGGGTAGATCAAAGACCATGTCCATCTCGGCCGTCGTCAGCGGAATGGGGGGCGGGTTGATCCAGACGTCGCGCGCAGTGGTGCCCTCCCCGTGCGCCTGCACCAAAGCACGCGCGTTGCCAGGGTTGGTTTCCAGGTGCAGCACGCGGTTGGCGTGGGCGTAGAGGATGGGGTCGCTCTTGACCTGTTCGTAACTGGGCAGGCGGATGACCGAACGCTCACGCGGCGGCACCTTGAGCTTGCCTTTGCCGCTGGACAGGGCCGGGTTGGCAAAGAACGTCAGCGGTGCAATCGCGGCATTGACTTCAGGTTTTGAGCCATTTTGGCCACTAGCCCGCGTGAAATCTGCGCGAGTAGCTCCTGAATTCGTAGCGCCTGCGGCTTCAGCAGCCTGGGCGACCGCCTTGGCTTCGTCGTCCTTGGAGCATGTTGCGCCGTTTTCAGCCGCCTGCTCGGACGTGGTCATGTAGGGATTGATGTGGGCTTCCACGCGGCCCGGTTCGTCCACCGTGGTGGAGGTGATCTCGAACCAGCCCTTGGCACTGCCATCACCTTCCCATTTGGCAGCGAGGTCATCGGGGCGACGCACAAAGGCGGTGCCCCGCACATCGGTAATCTGCTCCACCGGTTCCTTGGCAGCCAGGCGGTGGGCGATTTCGACAATCGCGCGCTCGGCGTTGCCGTACAGCAGCAGGTCGCACTTGGCGTCAACCACGATGCTGCGGCGTACCTTGTCGCTCCAGTAGTCATAGTGGGCAATGCGGCGCAGGCTGCCTTCGATGCCGCCCAGCACGATGGGCACGTCCTTGAAAGCCTCGCGGCAGCGCTGGCTGTAGACGATGGCAGCGCGGTCGGGGCGCTTGCCGCCCACGTCGCCCGGGGTGTAGGCGTCATCGCTGCGGATCTTCCTGTCTGCCGTATAGCGGTTGATCATGGAATCCATGTTCCCGCTGGTCACGCCCCAAAAGAGGTTGGGCTTGCCCAGGGTCTTGAAGGCCTCGGCACTGCTCCAGTCGGGCTGGGCAATGATGCCGACCCGGAAACCCTGGGCTTCGAGCATGCGGCCGATGACCGACATGCCGAAGCTGGGGTGGTCCACGTAGGCGTCACCAGTGACGATGATGATGTCGCAACTGTCCCAGCCGAGCTTGTCCATTTCCGCCCGGCTCATGGGCAGGAAGGGGGCCGTACCAAAACGGGCCGCCCAGTACTTGCGGTAACTGGACAGCGGCTTGGCAGCGCGCGCGAAAAAGGAGACGTCGACTGGGGCGTTCATGAGGGATCCGGGGTAACCCTAGAGTGTAAGGTTTTGCGCCTCTCAGCGCACCCCCAACGGGATAAACGGCATGAAAGGCAAAAGCGCAATCGGAACTTTGCGCGCCGTTCGCCAGCGGAAAGCGCGAAATGCCCACAAATCCACCGTAAAAACCCCAATGCACAGAGATGGGGCGGCATCAAATTTGCTCTGCTTACCCCGTAGAATGATTTTTCTTACATTTCCCAACCGCCGGAGCACGTCTCCGGTATTTCAAAGGATCTATCCATGAAGAAACTCCTGCTGGCACTGGCAGTGACCTCGGTTCTGGCCGCATGTGGCAAAAAAGAAGAAGCCGCCCCTGCAGCTCCCGCTGCGCCCGCATCGGCACCCGCCGCTGCAGCACCCGCACCCGAAGCGGCTGTCCTGAAGGTCGCCATTGACCCCACCTACGAACCCTTTACCTTCAAGTCGGCCGATGGCAAGCCCACCGGCTTTGACGTGGACATTGCCTCCGCCCTGTGCGAGCAAATCAAGCGCAAGTGCGAATTCGTGGAACAAGTCTGGGACAGCATGATCCCCGGCCTGAACGCCAAGAAGTACGACGTGATCATTTCCTCCATGTCCATCACCGATGAGCGCCTGAAGGAAGTGGACTTCACCGACAAGTACTACAACACCCCCAGCCGCATCGTGCTGAAGAAGACCGTCAAGTACACCGACCCCGCTTCCATCAAGGGCAAGAAGATCGGCGTGCTGAAGGGTTCCACCCAAGAGAAGTACGCCCTGGGCGAACTCAAGCCCGCAGGCGTCGTGGTGAACTCCTACGAAGCCCAGGACCAGGTCTACCTGGACATCAAGTCCGGCCGTCTGGACGGCACCGTGGCTGACTTCATGGAAGTCACCGGTGGTTTCCTGTCCAAGCCTGAAGGCGCTAACTACCAATTGGTTGGCCCCGACCTGAAGGAACCCAAGTACTACGGCTACGGCGCCGGCATCGCCCTGCGCAAGGGTGAAGACAAGCTCAAGGCCGAGCTGAACGATGCCATCAAGGCCATCCGTGGCAACGGCACCTACAAGACCTTGAACGACAAGTACTTCGCCAAGTTCAACATCGACGTCTACGGCGAATAAGCCATGTAAACGTGCACAACGGGGCGCCTCCATGCGCCCCGTTGTTGTTAGTTGCCTTTCAAGCCCTCCATGAACGCTTATTACGTTGCCATCTTGCAAGGCTCGGTGCTCACCGTCGGGGTTTCCCTGTGTGCACTGCTGTTCTCCATCCTGCTGGGCCTGCTGGGCGCCAGCGCCAAACTCTCGGGCCGTCCCGTGCTGGGTGCGGTTGCCGCCACCTACACCACCGTCATTCGCGGTGTCCCCGACCTGGTTGTCATGCTGCTGGTTTTCTACGGCGGCACCATTGGCCTGAACCATCTGCTCGAACTCGCTGGCAGCAAGGCCACCATTGACATCAATCCATTCTTGGCCGGCGTACTGACGCTGGGCTTCATCTACGGTGCCTACATGACGGAGACTTTCCGCGGCGCCATCCTCTCCATCCCCAAGGGCCAGATGGAGGCCGCCGTGGCCTACGGCATGCACCCGCTGCGTGCCTTTGTGCGCATCACCCTGCCGCAGATGGTGCGCTATGCCCTGCCCGGCTTCACCAACAACTGGCTGGTGCTGATCAAGTCCACCGCACTGGTGAGTCTGATCGGCCTCAAGGAAATGACCTATATCGGCAAGCAGGCCAGCGCAGCGACCCGCGCGCCATTTGCTTTCTTCCTGTTCACTGCCGCCCTTTTTCTGGTCTACACCACCATCTCGCTGTATGCGCTGCGCAAGCTCAATGCGCGCTACAGCCTGGGCACCAAGCGGGGTGAGCTATGAAATGGCATGTGATCTTTGAGCCCCAGAACCTGGAGCTCTATGCCACCGGCATCCTCACCACGCTTGGCCTGTTGTTCTCTTCACTGGCCATTGGTGCAGTGCTGGCGCTGATATTCGCGCTGCTGCTGACAGGCCCCTGGAAAACAGCGCGCTGGATCGTGGGGGCCTATACCTATGTCATCCGCGGCACACCGCTCCTGATTCAGGTCTACCTGATCTACTACGGACTGGGTCAACTGGAATGGATCCAGGCGCGCTGGGATGAGGTCTGGCCCTGGACCTATTTCAAGGAGCCTTTCTTCTGCGCGCTGCTGGCCTTCAGCCTCAACACGGCGGGCTACACCGCCGAGATGCTGGCTGGCGCCATCCGCGAGACGGCGGCTGGAGAAATTGAATCCGCACAGGCCTTTGGCATGAGCCGCTTCCAGGTGATGCGCCACATCGTGCTACCCAGCGCGCTGCGCCGTACCCTGCCGGCCTACAGCAACGAAGTGGTCATGATGCTGCAAAGCACCAGCCTGGCCAGTGCCGTGCCCAGCATGCTGGATGTAACGGCTGCCGCCAGCCGCGTCTACTCCACCTACTACCTGCCCTTCGAGGCCTACATCGCCGCCGCGGCCATCTATCTCGTGGCTTCTTTCTGCCTGATCGGTATCTTCCGTCTGGCCGAGAAGCAGTTCCTGGCCTACCTCGCGCCGCGCAAGCACTGACACGCCATGCAACGCACAGACCACCCCCTGCTTTCCAACAGCCTGGGCAGCGCACGCAGCCTCAGCAGCTTTCACTACGGCACGCCCGGCCAGGGCCCCAAGGTCTACATCCAGGCCAGCCTGCATGCCGAAGAGCTGCCGGGCATGCTGGTGGCCCACCACCTGCGCGCCCTGTTGGATGCGGCCGATGCCGCTGGCCAGATCCTTGGCGAAATCATCCTGGTGCCCGTGGCCAACCCCATCGGACTGGCCCAGCGCGTGGATCACAAGCCCATGGGGCGCTTCGAACTCGCCAGCAGCGAAAACTTCAACCGCCACTACCCTGACTTGGCCAAAGCCGTGCTGCCCGTGGTGAAAAACCAGATGGGGGCAGACGGCGCCGCCAATGTGGCCACGGTGCGCCATGCCATGGCCAATTACCTGCGCCAATGGCAACCGGAGACCGAACTGCAGAGTCTGCGCCGCACATTGCTCACGCTGGCGCACGATGCGGACTACGTGATCGACCTGCACTGCGACTGCGAAGGCGTCATGCATTTCTATACGGAAGAGCCTTGCTGGCCCCAGTTGGCACCACTGGCGCACCTGCTGCAGGCGCGTGCCGTGCTGCTGGCCAAAAACTCCGGCAGCGGTCCCTTTGACGAATGCCTCTCGGGGGCCTGGTGGCAACTGGCCGAGGCCTTGCCTGCAGAAGGCGTGAATGCCCCGCTGCCCCAAGGCTGCTGCAGCACCACGGTAGAACTGCGCGGCGAAGCCGATGTCACCCACGCCTGGGCACAGCAGGACGCACAAGCCGTCTGGGCCTTTTTGCAGCACTGCCAGGCACTTGCCAGCGCCCAAGCCCCGGTCATACCTGCCCCCCTGTGCCCGGCTACGCCTCTGGCAGGCTCCGAGACCCTGCACACGCCGGTTCCCGGTGTCGTGGTGTACTGCGCCGATGTAGGCCAGACCCTGCACAAGGGCGAACTGGTGGCCGAGGTGATCGATCCAATCGCCGGCCGCGTACACCGCGTGCTGGCCGGCGTGGACGGCGTGTTCTACGCCCGCGTCCGCGACCGTTATGCCCTGTCCGGCGCCGAAATCGGCAAGATTGCCGGCGCCACCCCTTTCAGAACCGGAGAACTGCTGGGCGCCTGAACGGCACCAGTCTCCCGCGCATCCACTGTTTGCACCATGACTACCAAGCCCCTCAAACTCCAGGTTGAAAACATCCACAAGCGCTTTGGCGACAACGAAGTGCTCAAGGGTGTCTCCCTCACCGCCCATGCCGGTGATGTGATCAGCATCATCGGCAGCTCCGGCTCTGGCAAGAGCACCTTCCTGCGCTGCATCAATATGCTGGAAAAGCCCCACCAGGGCCGCATCCAGGTGGCGGGCGAAGAGCTACTGCTGCACCCCGATGCCAAGGGCGAACTGCAAGCCAAAGACCCTAAACAACTGCAGCGCCTGCGCACCAAGCTCGCCATGGTGTTCCAGCACTTCAACCTCTGGGCCCACATGACGGTGTTGCAGAACATCATTGAGGTGCCCGTCCATGTACTGGGCATCCCCAAGGACCAGGCCGTAGACACTGCGCGCAAATACCTCACCAAGGTGGGCCTCTCTGGCGTGGAGGACCGCTACCCCGCGCACATGAGTGGTGGCCAGCAGCAACGTGTGGCCATTGCGCGCGCGCTGGCCGTGGAGCCGGAAGTGATGCTTTTCGACGAGCCCACCAGTGCGCTGGACCCCGAACTGGTCACCGAAGTGCTCAAGGTCATGAAAAACCTGGCCCAGGAAGGTCGCACCATGGTCGTGGTGACCCACGAAATGGGCTTTGCCCGCGAGGTGGCCAACCACCTGGTGTTCCTGCACAAGGGTCTGGTGGAAGAACAAGGCCACCCGGCCGAAGTGCTGGCCAAACCCAAGAGCGAGCGCTTGGCCCAGTTCCTGTCGGGCAGCCTGAAGTAAGTCCTCGGGCATGCAGCCATGTTCGAGCCAGACACGTCCAGCCTGTTTGCGCTGCTGCCCATAGGAGCCTACCGCTCCAGCGTGGATGGACGCCTGCTGCAAGTCAATGCAGCCTTTCTGCAAATGCACGGCTACACCACGCAGGAAGAGATGCTGGCCGATCCCCTGGCCCACCGCGACCCTTATCTGAAACCCCAACGGCGCGCCCAGTTTGCAGAACAGCTCAGCGTTCAAGGCCAGGTGACTGACTTTGTCTCGGAGATGGTGCGCCTCAAAACCGGTGAACCGATGTGGGTGCGCGAGCATGCGCATGCGGTGCGCGATGCGGCTGGCGAGGTACTGTTCTACGAAGGCACGCAGGAAGACATCACGCGCGAGCGGGCCTCCCGCGCAGCACTGCGCAAGAACGAAGCCCTGTTGCGCAACCTGCTGCTGACCATCCCTTTCCAGGTCTGGCTCAAAGACATCGACGGCGTTTACCTCACCTGCAACGATGCCTTTGCCGCCACGCTGGGTGTGCCTCCGGCCGACATCATCGGCACGCGTGACGCCAATTGGCTCGACGACAGTGTGGTGCAGATCTTCACCGCCTCGGACCGCTGGGCCATCCAGGCCGGCAAGGCCGTCACCTTCGAGGACAACACGCCCACGCTAATCAACCCGCACGGTGACCTGTTTGAAGTCACCAAGGCCCCCATGCGCAACGCCGAAGGCCACACCATTGGCGTGCTGGGCATTGCGCGCAACATCCAGGAACGCAAGCTCGCCGAAGCCATGCTGCGCGACACCACCGAGCAGCTCGAACTCGCCATCATGGGTGCCGACCTGGGCCGCTGGAGCCACGACCTCACCAATGAGCGCGGCTACTTCCTGGACGAGCGCGCCTGCCTGATGCTGGGGCGCGACGGCAGCGAGAGCACATTGGCGCGCGCCTGGGGCCATCTGGTGCACCCCGACGACTTGGCCACCGCCATGCAGGCCATGCGCGGGCACCTGACCGGAGCCACGCCGGCCTACCAGACCGAATACCGCGCACGCCACACCGATGGCCGCTGGATCTGGCTGAGCAGCCGGGGCAAGGTGGTGCAGTTCAGCAAGGAAGGATCTCCCCAGCGCATGGTGGGCACGCTGATGGACATATCGGGGCGCAAACAGGCTGAAGAATTGCTGCACGCCACCCAAGCCGAGCTGGAAGCCACCCTCAAGGCCTTGCCCGACCTGGTGTTCGAGTTCAGCGAGCATGGCCATTACCGGGCCATCCACAACCAGGACATTGGCCTGCTTGACCGGCCTGCCGACATGCTGCTGGGCCGGCTGATTACCGAGATCCTGCCCAAGGAAGCAGCGGACACCTGCATGGCCGCGCTGCAGGAGGCGGCGGCCACCGGACGCTCCCATGGCCAGCAGTACGGGATGGAACTGCCAGCCGGCAAGCTGTGGTTTGAGCTGTCGGTCGTCCGCAAACCCACGGTTCCCGGGGAAGAAGACCGGTTCGTGGCGATTGCACGCGACATCACCGAGCGAAAAACCGCCGAGGAGGCCATACGCCACCTCGCCTTCCACGACACGCTCACCGGCTTGCCCAACCGCCGCCTGCTGACCGATCGGCTACAGCAGGCCATGGGGTCGAGCCAACGCAAGGGCGAGCACGGCGCGCTCATGTTCCTGGATCTGGACCAGTTCAAACAACTCAACGACACCCACGGCCATGATGTGGGGGACCTGCTTTTGCAGGAGGTGGCACGCCGCCTGCAGCAAAGCGTGCGCGCCGTGGACACCGTGGCCCGGCTCGGGGGCGATGAGTTTGTCGTGCTCATCCAGGACCTGAGCCATGACGAAGAAGACGCGCGCATGCACGCCACCACCGTGGGCCACAAGATTCTTGCCAGCCTTAATGATCCATATCAGCTCCATACGCTGCAGCACACCACGACGCCGAGCATCGGCATTACACTGTTCAAAGGCGAAGGCATTGCTCCCAATGCCCTCCTGAAACAAGCGGACACCGCCATGTACGAGGCCAAGGCCCGTGGCAGGAACACGCTGTGTTTCTACGAACCGTAAAAGCCCATGCTGAATTTCCTCCCCCCGCTGCTGCTGGGTGTCATTGCGTCTGCGCTGCTGCTGCTCAACATCTTGTTCTGGGTGCCCATTCTCTGGGTACTGGCCCTGGTCAAGCTCGTGTTGCCGTTGCGGACGGTGCGCAAGCAACTTGACACCATCATCCTGCCGCTGGCGGAGCGCTGGATCGCCTGCAATAGCGGCTGGATGCGTCTCACCCAACGCACCGAGTGGGATGTGGAGGGCCTTGAGGGTCTGGACCATGGCAACTGGTACATGGTCAACAGCAACCACCAGTCCTGGGTCGACATCTTTGCGCTGCAACATTTGCTCAACCGTCGCATTCCGCTGCTCAAGTTCTTCCTCAAGCAGGAGCTGATCTGGGTGCCCATCATGGGGCTGGCCTGGTGGGCGTTGGAATTCCCCTTCATGCGCCGGCACAGCGAGGAATACCTGCGCAAACACCCCGAGATGCGCGGCAAGGACCAGGAAACCACGCGCCGTGCCTGCGAGAAATTTTCTCTCGTTCCCACCAGCGTGATGAACTTCCTCGAAGGCACGCGCTTCACACCCGCCAAGCACGCCAAGCAGCAGTCGCCCTACCAATACCTGCTCAAACCGAAGGCCGGTGGCCTGGCGTTGGCGCTGCAGGCCATGGGCAGCAAGTTCCAGTCCATCTTGGACGTGACCATCTACTACCCCGATGGAATACCCACGTTCTGGGAATTTCTTTGCGGCAAAGTCAAGCGCGTAGTCGTCCGAGTGCGTACGATTTCCCTGCCCCAACATCTGCTGGGCGGTGACTATGGGCAAGACCCCGTCTTCCGCGCCGCCTTCTCGGCCTGGGTGGCTGAGCTCTGGCGCGAGAAAGACGCCCAGCTCGCAGCCCTGCACGCCAGCCACAGCACCCACTCTTGATCGGGCCGTCCGGCCCTGTTGTTCCGTTCCATGTCTGCGACTTCCTTCTTCACCCGTCCCCGTACCGTCTTCTGGCTCGCCAGCCTGTGTTGCCTGCTTTGGGGCAGCGCCTACCCCGCCATCAAGCAGGGCTATGCCCTGCTTGAGATTAGCCGCGGCGATCTGGCCGCGCAAATGCTGTTTGCGGGCTACCGCTTCATCGGCGCGGGCCTGCTGTTGCTCGTCTTTGCGGGCCTCAGCGGCAAGCCCTTGTTCAAGCTGCAGACCCGCGAGCTGGGCCAACTGGGCCTGCTGGGCGTCGTACAGACCACGCTGCAATACATCTTCTTCTACATCGGCCTGGCCCACACCACGGGCGTGAAGGCCTCCATCCTCAACGCGTCGGGCGTGTTCTTCAGTGTGTTGCTGGCGCACTTCGTGTACCACAACGACCTGCTTACAGGCCGCAAGATCCTGGGCTGTGCGCTGGGTTTTGTCGGCGTGCTGGTGGTCAATATCGGTGGCCTGCTGGGCGGCGCGGGTGACGGTGGCTTCACCCTGCTGGGGGAAGGCTTCATCGTGCTGGCTGCGCTGGTGCTCTCTGCCGCCTCGCTGTACGGCAAGCGTATTTCGCAGACCATGGATTCGGTCGTCATGACCGGTTACCAGCTCGCCATCGGTGGCGTGGTGCTCGCCGCCATCGGCCTGGGTTTTGGTGCACGCCTGGGCAACCTGGGCGTGGCGCCCGTGCTGCTGCTGACCTACATGGCCTTCCTGTCTGCGGTGGCCTTTGCGCTCTGGGGCGTGCTGCTCAAGTACAACCGGGTCAGCCTGGTAGCGGTGTACAGCTTCCTGGTCCCGGTGTTTGGCGCTTGCCTCTCGGCCGTGTTCCTTGGTGAGTCGCTGCTGGAGTGGAAATACCTCGCTGCGCTATTGCTGGTCAGTTTGGGTATCTGGCGCGTTAGCCAAGAAAAGTAGCTCTAGCCCTCGCCGATATTGCACAAGCAGCTACAAAATAAGTAGCATTGTTAGCAAGCTTCCGTGATCTGGCTGATGGCGGCTGGCGAGGTAGACGCTGTCGGCGTCCTCCTACATGGCACCGGCCTGCGGGCTGACAGGGCAAGAGCCACTTGGCCGATTCCGCGCACCAGCCCGCGTGCGCAGAATGGATGCAGGCCTCACAAGGGCTGCGTTACATCCCTCCACTTCAAGGAAACCCCATGGAACACAAAACCAACTCCTCCCAAGCCACACGTGCCCTCAACCAAGTCACCCCCATGCTGGACCACGCCGCCGAAGAGGCCAACGCCCTGGCCCAGCGCGGCCTGCAAGTTGCGCAGAGCACTGCCCAGCAACTGCGCGAGAAAACCGCCGATGTCGGCGATGCCACCGTGCGCTATATCCAAATCCAACCCTTCAAGTCCGTGCTGATCGCCGCGGCCACCGGCGCCGCATTGATGGCCGTAGTGAGCTGGATGAGCCGCTCGCGTTAGCACTAAACTTGCCGGACCACAGACCAATGCCTCGCCACCATGCTGCACCCCTTCTTTCACCTGATCGCCAATCAACCGCAATTGTTGGCAGACCATGCACTCGCCTATGGCGAACTGATCAGTACCGAATTGGGGCTGCAGGCCACGGCCCTCAAGCGCCGTACCCTGTTTGGTGTCCTGGCCTTGTGCCTTCTGGCAGTAGCCCTCGTATTGGCAGGCGTGGCAGTCATGCTCTGGGCCACTGTCGTGCCCATGGCCGCCAACCAGGCGGCCTGGGTGCTGGTGTTGGTGCCTGCGGTCCCCGCCGTGCTGGCGCTGGTGTGCTACCAGCGGTCCCAAACCCGCAGTGAGCATGACCCGGCCTTCGCCGAGCTGCGCCGCCAGGTGCAAGCCGACATCGCCTTGCTGCGGGGGATGGGCACATGAGCACTCCCCAGCCAACACCTGCCGAACGACTCGCACTCTCGCGCGAGCGTTTGCGCGTGGCTCTTGCCCGCCATGCAAAACCCCAGCCTTTGCACAACGCTGCAGGGCCTGACTCCGACCTGCTTGCCATCCTCAAGGCCGCCCTGCCAGGCGCCGGTGTGCTGATCGACCTGGTGGGTGAGTGGTGGAAACGCCAGCCTCTGCATACCAGCGGCGTGCTGTCCACGGGGCTGGTGCAAAACGTGCTGCGGCCCCTCGCGCAGCGCAACCCCATCGCACTGGCGGTGGGCGCCGTGGTGGTCGGCGTCGCGCTGGCCTGGAGTCGTCCCTGGCGCTGGGTTTTCCAACCCCAATTGCTGAGCCGCTGGGCCCCCACAGTGCTCTCCAGTGTGCTGGCTTCCGCAGCGGTACGTACCTGGCTGGCGACCGTGCTGGCCCCGCAGCCAGAGGCAGTTGCAAGCGCGCCCACACCAACACCTCCGCACGAATCACCACCAACAGAGCCCAACCAGGAATCGGCCCCCACAGGGCTCTAATTGGTCACAAAGCCTGGGCTGCTAAGGACTCAATCCGGCGGCTGCAAGTTCGCGCGCACGCGCTGCAGCAAGGCCAGCAACTGCTGTTTGTCAGCCGCATCCATGCCTGCCACCGCCTGCACCGACAGCGCCTTGCGCTGGCGCTGAAACTCCCGGTGCAAGGCCTGCGCAGCATCGGTTAGATGGATGCGCATGACGCGGCGGTCCTCGGTATCAGGCTCCAGGCGCAGCAGCTCTTTTTCCTTCATGCCGGCAATCAGCCGGCCCAGTTGCCCACGGTCACGGCCACTGTGGGTAGCCAGATCGCTCTGCGTCGCGCCAGGGTGGCGCGAGAAAAAGCCGAGCACCTTGCCCTCCATGGGCGCCAGCTCCAGCGGCCCCGCATTCAGGCTGCGCATCTGGCGCGAGCGCACCATGTGCATCAACGAATGGATGGCCTCCAGCACATCGTCCTCCTCGGTGCGAGGCAAGTGTTTGACATTATCAAATGGTTTGCTCATAATGAGTGACATTATCAAATACTTTAAAGACCATGACTACTACTTCCACTGAACGCCGCGTCCAGCGCGTCCGCCACGAACTCCTGATCCGCGACGTCACCGTCAGCCAGATCACCCAGCCCAGCCCGGGCTTTATCTCCATCACCTTCACCGGCCCGCTACTGGCGCAGTTCAATTCGCTGTCTTTTGACGATCACGTCAAGTTCATGATTCCCGATGCTGCTGGCGAAATGCAGCGCCGCGACTACACACCGCGTCACTTTGACACCACCCGCCGCGCACTGACGCTCGAATTTGCGCTGCACGAAGCCGGCGTGATGAGCGACTGGGCGCGCCAAGCCCGCGTGGGGGATGCGGCCATCATTGGCGGTCCGCGCGGCTCCATGGTCATACCTGACGACTACGCTTGGCACTTGCTGGTGGGCGACGCGTCTGCCCTGCCCGCCATCCATCGCCGCCTGGAAGAGTTGCCCGCCGGCGTGCGAGCCATCGTCATTGCCCACGCCAATAGCGCTGAAGACCAACGACCCTTTCACAGCCAAGCCCAGCACACCGTGCAGTGGGTGGACAGCGGGGACGCGCTGGTAGACGCCGTGCGGGCACTGCAGCTCCCTGACGATGAAGGCTATGCATGGTGCGCTGGCGAGGCCAGCGTCATGGCCCGCCTGCGCGATGTGCTGTTTGACGAAAAGCAGCTGCCGCGTGAAACCGTGAAGGTGGCCGCCTACTGGAAAGCCGGCGTCGCCGACCACCACGACTGAGCCCTAGGCCCGGCGGCCTCTCACCACCATGCCGACCATCCATCAGCACGGTAAGACAGTAGTAGTGCCTCCAGTCAGGAGCAATACGCTACAAATTCGCCAGTGGAATTCCGCTGGCGTCCTCGTCGGCGGCCAGCAACTTGACCAGTTTTTCCAAATCCCGGTTCAGACTGGCGAGTGTGGCTTCGTCCAGTTGGCGCAAGGCATCGGGCAACACGCCCTCAAACGGGCCGGGAATCTTCTTTAGTGCTTTCTTGCCCTCCGGAGTGACTCGCAGCTCCACCACCCGCTTGTCGCCTTCAGACTTGGTCATGACGATCAGCTCTTTCCTGAGCAGCACCTTGACCAGGTTGCTGGCTGTGGACTGGTGAATGTCCATGCCCGCCGCAATATCCCCAACACCCATGCCCGGTTGTTTCTGTATCAGGCTCAGCGCCCAGACTTGGGCACCGCCCAGTCCGGTCTCTGTCTCCACCTGGCGGAAGTGCGTGCGAACCGCGTTGAACACCACCCGGAACTGCCGCAGTGCGACAGTGGCGCTATCGGTCGGGCTGGAGGGCTGCGTGGTGGATTTCATGAAGAAGCTTGGCGGGAGGAATGCCCAAATCATACGGCGGCAGCGCTAGTCCACGGGCTCCGCCAGCAGCTGCGCGCGCACACGTTTCATCAGCAGATCCTCAAACGTATAGAAGCCCGGGGGACAGGCGCGCAACTCCTGCAGAGCAAACGCGGCTCCTGTTCCGAAGGCCTCGCGGCGGATGGAGTCGTGGATGAGCCGCACCGTCTGGTACGGGAAGCCGAAGATCACTTCATGGTGCCCCACGATCCCGCCCAGCCGCATGGAGGTGATCTTTTCGCCGCCCACGTCCAGGCTTTCGGCAATCTTTCTGGCGGTGCCCGAGACTTCGGGCTTGTCCCGGAAATGCTGTTCCAGGATCTCAACGTCCGCAAACGGCGGCGGATTCAACCGGTCGCTGCAACACCTTAAATTCTGCATGAGCGGAAGGAGTGTTGCCAATGAAATACAGAACAA